>NZ_WXTX01000049.1 GCF_009848685.1 Andreprevotia sp. IGB-42 | reverse complement strand
GGGACCTGACAATACTCATCAATCTTTTATTGTTGACTTTCCACCGTAATGCACAATGCCGTCCCCATGCTCACAAGAAATCCTCAAGTAATAAATTCCTGCCGACATCGATTTGTAATTTACGCCAACGATCAGGCACACCTCTTCTTTGGCAAGCCTGAAAGAAACCACATGCGTTTTCTCATCAAGCACAGGAAATCCACCATAAGGAGCTACAAATTGCTTCCCTGCCACATCCTCATGTCGTATCCATGGCCCACACCCCACCAAGAGCAGGGCCAATATTAATATGCGCTTTATGGGTTTTCTCCTGACACAGCGTCATTCTTCACCTCAGACGTACCCTCAGCCTTTCCTCCCTGCCCTACGGAAGACTGATTTGCATCATCTGATGTGGAAGCATCTGCTTTGGTTTGCATCGCCTTTTTTACCAGATTCAACAGCTGAAGCGGCGTTGTGCAATTTTTAACGTCACTTTCAGTAAGTATCCCAGCCGCAACTAAGGCCTTCGCCGCAACGATTGCACAGCTATTACCACACAGACTGTATTTATTATTGTTTTCCTTGACACTAGAAAACACAGCGGCAATTGCTTTATCCGCAGCGGCATCCGTGTGCAAATCTACCACAACTACTGCACGAGTCTTTTCTTCATTACTCAAATAAGATTCTGCAGGTTCAGTATTATTGATTCCACTACCTACCATTTCATTAATTGTACCATAAAAAAATAGGGGACAGACCACGTTTTATGGTCTATTTTTCCAGTGAGCTCACTTACTCGAATGTCCTATGCCACGTCGCGCCCGTGTTTATCCACCCGGTGTCCCACTGCATCTGATCCAGCGGGGCAATAATCGTCAGGCTTGTTTCTTTGCCGATGAAGATTATCTGGTCTATCTGGAATGGCTAAAAGACTATGCAGTGATGACAGGTTGCAAAGTGCACGGTTATACATTGATGACCAATCATGTTCATTTGCTGTTGTCTTCATCTCATACTGATGGGGCGGGTGCACTGATGAAGGCACTGGGGCAACGCTATGTGCAATATGTGAATCGCACCTATCGTCGTAGTGGTACTTTATGGGG
>NZ_WXTX01000048.1 GCF_009848685.1 Andreprevotia sp. IGB-42 | reverse complement strand
GCAGGTCAATTTTTCCGAAGCAATGGAAAACGCTGCGATTAATCTTCCTCGTGCAATCGGAATTGGAGTGGGCGACTGGGCCAAAGGTTATGTAACGTCGAAAGAAAAAGGCAAAAAGCTTACCGGTTTCCTGATCTATATGCCCTTGGTCATGAAAGGCCCAGGCGGTGGTGTCGCAATTACCACTCCTGCGAAAGTTCGATTTGGACAGGAGAAAGTCCCGATCAAGATTGTCTTCGGGGGGCCTGCGGGTGCAGCCGGCCAGCTGACCGGCATCGGCATGGAGATGGGAAGTTTGCGGCAGTTGGTCAGAATGGATTACCATTCTTGGGCCCCAGGTCACGGTGGCATATCGGGGTTGCAAGGCGGGGAAATGGTCAACTGGGTTGACGGAAGTTTCCACTACCACGTTCGATTCTGGAATCAATGATGGAGAACAAGCTTAAACCGGAGACGAGCTCTGAAATTTTATGGGCTCTGTTCTCGTTGATGACGCTTGAGCCGAGCCGTCAAGTAGCGATTATGGGCGGGCTTCCTCATGAAAGTAATTCGAGCGAAAGCGACTTGACGGAGAATGGCGCGGCTTATTTTCTCACAGCGGTTCAAACGCTTCATGTGAGTTGGCTCGATGAGTTTGAGCCTTGTCCTATTGCACAACAATTATTTGATCTAGTATGGACGATGGACTATAGGCAATCGTACGAGAGTTTCATGAAAGATGAGAATTGGAAACGCCTCCGCGAATTAGCAACGGCTGCGCTTGACGAGGCAGGTATGGTTCGGTGGCCTGTGCCAAAATCACTTAATTTTAGTGACTTCATTGAAATCGTCCGGCCAGATGTGCCTCGATAGAGATGACCCTCCCGTCTAAAACGGCATTGCCGACATCGGCAATCTGAACACCATTGCCTCTCACAAGCGCGAACCACCCCCAAAACCCGCACGCCGTCGCCACGACATCTCCGATCAAACCTTGCTGCTGCTTGAACCCCTCTTGCCCGAGAGTAATACGAGAGTACGAGAGTAATAGAGGGACAGACCACGTTTTACGAAATATCTGCCCGGATTAGAACAATTCGCCCGATGCTGGCGCTATTATCC
>NZ_WXTX01000047.1 GCF_009848685.1 Andreprevotia sp. IGB-42 | reverse complement strand
GCCGCTGGCCACGCTGAAGGATTACGAAAAGGCCAATACCAAGGTAGATACCCCGAAGAAGTAAACGGGTTTTGTCTCACTGCGAAAAGGCCGGTTTCCCGGCCTTTTCGCTTTTCCGCTCCCCATTGCATCCATTACGCAATGCACTGCGTATATGCCGGGCAGAACGGCCCGCGGCTTGATCGTGCCGGCGGGCAATGGCCCGCATGTGGAACCGGGCTGGTATTTCTGCCGGTGGCTAGCGCCCGGGCGAGGTTCTACAGTGGCCTTGAACCCTCCTGCGCACATGCTTCAGGTCAATGACCGCGCAAGCTGTGGAAAGCTGGTTGTATGGCTGGAATGGACGGCTTTTTCTGACGGCCGTTGATTGCGGCGGCAGAGCATGAAAAACACAGCATCACTGATCGGGTATGTAAGACAATACTGACGTTCACCATGCGTTGCATGGCAACTGCCACCGGTGCGAAGGCTAGTGAAAATATGGCACTAACTCAGGTATATCAGCAACCTATGCGCCACTGTATGGTTTTATTTTGATGGTTTTCTTTGTAAGAAAAATAATTACGTGATATTTTCACGCTGTTTCGCCAATCCGACTTCTTTCCAGCGTTTTTTGCAGCGCAACGTGCCGCCCTCCTGCATGCTCCGCATTCAGGGAGGTGCCCATGTGCTGCCCGCCATCACGCATTGAAATAACCGAAGGGAACGTACCATGTACTACAAGCAGGCAAGGGTGCTCGCTGCAGCGTATTTGATCGGTTTGCCACTGTGCGTCATGTCCGCAAACGGCCATGCCGAAACGCTGAACGAAGCCACGGCAAAGGCCATCAGCAAACATCCGGAACTGCGCTCGCGCTATTACGATTACCGTGCTGCCGGCGAAGACCAGAAAGCCATCAAGGGCCGCTACCTGCCGCGCGTCGATGTGGCCGCTTCGTACAACAAGGAATGGCAGACCCGCCCCATCGCCGGCTCCTATGATTTCAACCATCCTGGCGCCTCGGTCGAGCTGCGGCAGATCCTGTTCGATGGCCTGTATACCCAGAGCGAATCGCGTCGCTTGGGCTACACGCGTGAAACCCGGCTGCAGGAAGTGCAGGCCGCCAGC
>NZ_WXTX01000046.1 GCF_009848685.1 Andreprevotia sp. IGB-42 | reverse complement strand
CCATGCCGGGTTATGCAATCTGGCTGCGGCACAGATCGCCACGTTTGCCATCGAACCCGGCCAGCGGGTGCTGCAGTTCGCATCGTTCAATTTCGATGCTGCAACATGGGAAATCTTCATGGCGCTGGCTGCGGGCGCCACGCTGTGCCTTGCCAGCAAACCGGCACTGACGCCGGGGCAGCCATTGCAGGATACGCTACAGGACATGGGCATCCAGGTGGCGACCCTGCCCCCGGTCGTGTTGCCCTGGCTGGCGCCGTCCACCCTGCCCCGGCTGCACACCCTGATCGTTGCGGGCGAAGCCTGCCCGGCTGAACTGGTGGAGGCTTGGGCGCCGGGGCGGCGTTTCTTCAACGCCTACGGCCCGACCGAAACGACGGTCTGCGCCACCATCGGGCAGGCGCTGCCGGATGCCGGCATGGCGCCACCAATCGGCCGGCCGATTGCCAATACGCGGACCTATATTCTCGATGCCGCCCTGCAACCGCTACCGGTCGGTGTGGCAGGTGAGCTGTATATTGCCGGCGATGGACTGGCACGTGGTTATCTGGGCCGGCCGGATCTCACGGCAGAGCGTTTTGTGCCCGATCCGCATGGCTTGCCGGGCACCCGCATGTATCGCTCCGGCGATCTGGCGCGCTATCTGCCCGATGGCCGTATCGATTACCTGGGCCGCATCGATCAGCAGGTCAAGATCCGCGGCTTCCGCATCGAGCCGGGTGAAATCGAGGCGGGCCTGCTGGCCGTGCCGGCAGTACGCGATGCAGTGGTGCTGGCGCGCGAAGATGATCCGGGTGCAAAACAGCTGGTGGCCTACCTGGTGGCGCATCCCGGCCAGCCGGCCCCAAGCGCAGCAGCGCTGCGCGCAACCCTGCAGCAGCACCTGCCTGACTACATGGTGCCCGCACAGTTTGTGGTATTGGGGCAATTCCCGCTCACCCCCAATGGCAAGGTCGACCGCAAGGCGCTGCCAAAACCCGGACGTGAGCGTGACAATGCAGGCTACGTGGCGCCACGCAATGCAACCGAAGCACAGTTGGTCAGCATCTGGGCGGAAGTGCTCAAGCTCGACCGCGTGGGGGTGCACGACAATTTCTTTGCGCTCGGCGGACA
>NZ_WXTX01000045.1 GCF_009848685.1 Andreprevotia sp. IGB-42 | reverse complement strand
CGAAACGCAGACCTTGCTCCATGGCGATCGGTGCAATCAGCGACACAACCACTTCAACGTTGTCGCCCGGCATCACCATCTCTGTACCTGCCGGCAGTTCAACCGCACCGGTTACGTCAGTGGTACGGAAGTAAAACTGCGGACGGTAGCCGTTGAAGAACGGGGTGTGACGACCGCCTTCTTCTTTGCTCAATACGTACACCGAACCCGAGAACTTGGTGTGCGGTGTGATCGAGCCCGGCTTGGCCAGAACCTGGCCACGCTGCACGTCTTCACGCTTGGTGCCGCGCAGCAGCGCGCCAACGTTGTCGCCAGCCTGACCCTGGTCCAGCAGCTTGCGGAACATTTCCACGCCGGTACATGTGGTCTTCACTGTCGGGGAGATACCCACGATTTCGATATCTTCGCCAACCTTGACGATGCCGCGTTCGATACGGCCAGTCACCACGGTACCGCGACCGGAGATCGAGAACACGTCTTCCACCGGCATCAGGAATGCGCCGTCGATGGCACGTTCCGGTGTCGGGATGTAGGTGTCGAGGGCTTCAGCCAGACGGAAGATGGCCGGTTCGCCGTATTCCGATTGGTCGCCTTCCAGCGCCAGACGTGCGGAGCCGGTGATGATCGGTGTGTCGTCGCCCGGGAAGTCGTACTTCGACAGCAGGTCGCGCACTTCCATTTCAACCAGTTCGAGCAGTTCAGCGTCGTCAACCAGGTCAGCCTTGTTCAGGAAGACGATGATGTACGGCACGCCAACCTGGCGGGACAGCAGGATGTGTTCGCGGGTTTGCGGCATCGGGCCGTCAGCGGCCGAGCAAACCAGGATCGCGCCGTCCATCTGCGCTGCGCCAGTGATCATGTTCTTCACATAGTCAGCGTGGCCCGGGCAGTCAACGTGTGCGTAGTGGCGGTTTTCTGTTTCGTATTCGACGTGTGCGGTATTGATGGTAATACCACGTGCCTTTTCTTCCGGCGCGCTGTCGATCTGCGAGTAGTCTTTGGCTTCGCCACCGAACTTCTTCGACAGGATCGTGGTGATCGCTGCGGTCAGTGTGGTCTTGCCGTGGTCAACGTGACCGATGGTGCCGACGTTTACGTGCGGCTTTGTACGTTCAAACTTACCCTTAGCCAT
>NZ_WXTX01000044.1 GCF_009848685.1 Andreprevotia sp. IGB-42 | reverse complement strand
CACCCCGGCCAACAACTACACCGGCGCGGACAGCTTCACGATCACTGTCAGCGACGGCAAGGGCGGTAGCGATACCGTGACCGTCAATGTGGGCGTCACCCCGGTGAACGATGCACCGGTACTGGTTGACGGCAATGGTGATCCGCTGGGCAACAACCAATCCATCACCACGCCGGAAGACACCCCGGTCAGCGGCACCCTGGTGGCGACCGATGTCGATGGCGATGCACTCAGCTTCGTGAAGGGCACCGATCCGGCACATGGCACCGTCACCGTTGATATCAATGGCAACTGGACCTACACGCCTGCGAATAACTACAACGGCGCAGACAGCTTCACTGTCACCGTCAGCGACGGTAAGGGCGGTAGCGATACCGTGACCGTCAACGTGGGCGTCACGCCGGTCAACGATGCACCGGTCGGCAAGGATGAAAGCATTACCACCCGCCAGGACACTCCGTTCAATGGCTCGGTCACCGGCACGGATGCCGATGGCGATACGCTGACCTTCAAGCTGGCTACTGGTGGTGATCCGGCCCACGGCACGGTGACCGTCAATGCCAATGGCAGCTATACCTATACCCCGGCGGCCGGCTACAACGGCGCGGACAGTTTCAACGTAACGGTCGATGATGGTCATGGCGGCACCAGCACGCTGACCGTTTCGGTTGGTATCAGCCCTAACAACGCGCCAGTGTTCACCGACAACAACGGCCCGTTGGGCAACAGCACCAGCGTGACCACACCGGAAGACACCCCCGTCAGCGGTGCATTGACCGCTACGGATGCCGATGGCGATGCACTGACCTTTGCCAAGGGGACCGATCCGGTCCACGGCACGGTGACTGTGGATGGCAACGGCAACTGGACCTACACCCCGGCCAATAACTACAACGGCGCGGACAGCTTCACTGTCACTGTCAGCGACGGCAAGGGCGGCGTGGATACACTGACCGTCAACGTGGGCGTCACCCCGGTCAACGATGCGCCGGTGTTCACCGACAACAACGGCCCGTTGGGCAACAGTACCAGCGTGACCACACCGGAAGACACCCCCGTCAGCGGTACGCTCACCGCCACGGATGTCGATGGCGATGTACTGACCTTTGCCAAGGGGACCGATCCGGTCCATGGCACGGTGACTGTGGATGGCAACGGCAACTGGACTTACTCGCCAGCCAACAACTACAA
>NZ_WXTX01000043.1 GCF_009848685.1 Andreprevotia sp. IGB-42 | reverse complement strand
CTGCGGGCGCAGATCGAGCGCGATGGGGCGCAGGATCTGGAAGGGCTGTACGACGGCGATTCGGTTTACCTGGTGGGCGACAACCTGCGCAGCCCGCAACAGGCGGCATTCGTACTGCTGCATGAAGTACTGGGGCATGCCGGCCTGCGCGGTGTGTTTGGCGATGGCCTGAATCCGCTGATGAACAGCATCTACCGTGATCACGCGGACGTGCGCGAGGATGCCGACCGGTTGATGCAGCAATACGGTTACGACAAGGCGCTGGCGGTAGAGGAAGTGCTGGCGGATCGCGCGGCCATGGGCCAGGCCAGAGAGGCATCGTGGTGGCAGAAGATCATGCTGGCCTTCAAGAACTACCTGCGCCAGAACGGCTTCGGCTGGGCGGTGACGAAGTGGAGCGATGCCGAGATCGAGCAGCTGCTGGCCAGCGCCTAACGCCATATCGAGGGCAAGCCGACCGGCGAGCAATCCACCCAGGTGATGGCGCCGGCCTACTCGCAGCCGGGCGAAGCGCGCCGCTCGCAGGCCGAGCGGGATGCGTTGCAGTGGACGGATGTGGGCATGAACAAGGTAGGCCCGACGTACCGCAACGGCGAGTTCACTATCTTGTCGGCTTTGCACCGGACCGATGCACACGAGGGGGATTTTGGAGAAACAGCGCTACATATGGGCCATGCGGCTCATCTGGACCCAGATTCGCAGGTTTACGACTTCGCCATATATGACCGGGATGGACAACGGGTCGCCGCATTGACCGCGCAAGTTGACCCGTTCGGCTCAATCTCCGCGATACACGATATCGAGGTGCGCGAACACGCGCGATCTGCCGGCGTTGGTCGACGGATTGTTGAATCCATAGTTGCGAACCAGCCGGATACGGTTCAAATTATCGATATGATCCCGCAGTCGCGGGAGTTCTGGCGCAAGCTGGAGATTGAAAATGAAACAAGCAGAAGCGATGACTTCATCCAGAACAGGCAGCTCAGCTGGGACAGTCTCCGACGTGCTGACCGGCAGGGAACGCCTGCACCGGCAGCGCGAGAAAGCGATACGGATTCTCGAAGAGCAGAGAGTGCAGGAATCCTTGGCGAAACGCCTCGCGGAGAGGGAGCAACAGAAGAACAGCTGAGCGACGAAGAATTCGCCCGGCTTTTCCCTGATCGCCCCAAGTATTCCCGCCTTGGCCAGCGCACTGAGGGCATGCAGGCGCAAAGACTTTCAGAACAGCAACCGCGCACCAAAGAAGTACAAGACCAACTGGGCGGCCTCGGCGACAGGCTTTCGGACGATGCC
>NZ_WXTX01000042.1 GCF_009848685.1 Andreprevotia sp. IGB-42 | reverse complement strand
GCGCCTGGCAGATCGCCCCGCTGCCCGATGACCTCGCACGCCGCCGCGTCGAAATCACCGGCCCGGTCGAGCAGAAGATGATCATCAATGCGCTCAACTCCGGCGCAGACAGCTACATGACCGACTTCGAGGATTCGAATACCCCCAACTGGCGCAACCAGATCCAGGGGCAGGTGAACCTCAAGCAGGCAATCCGCCGTACGCTGGGGTTTACCAATGAGGCCGGCAAGCGTTATCAGTTGAATGAAACGGTAGCGACCTTGCTGGTGCGCCCGCGCGGCTGGCATCTGGACGAGAAGCACGTGACCGTCGATGGCGAACGCGTCTCCGGCGGCATCTTCGATTTCGCCCTGTTCCTGTTCCACAACGCGCACGAGCTGCTGGCCCGCGGCAGCGGGCCGTACTTCTACCTGCCCAAGCTGGAATCGCATCTGGAAGCCCGCTTGTGGAACGATCTCTTCGTGTTGGCGCAGCACGAGCTGGGTATCCCGCAGGGCACCATCAAGGCCACGGTGCTGGTGGAAACCATCCTGGCGGCGTTCGAGATGGAAGAAATCCTTTACGAATTGCGTGAGCACTCGGCCGGGCTCAATGCCGGGCGCTGGGATTACATCTTCAGCTGCATCAAGAAGTTCAAGACCGATGCGGACTTCTGCCTGGCCAACCGGGCCCAGATCACCATGACGGTGCCGTTCATGCGTGCGTATGCCCTGCAGCTGGTCAAGACCTGCCACAAGCGCGGTGCACCGGCGATCGGCGGCATGAGTGCACTGATCCCGATCAAGCACGATGCCGAAGCCAACAGCAAGGCTATGGCGGCCGTGCGGGCCGACAAGACCCGTGATGCCGGCGATGGCTTTGACGGCGGCTGGGTGGCCCACCCGGGGCTGGTACCGATTGCGATGGAAGAATGGTTGAAGGTATTGGGCGATCGCCCCAACCAGATCGACAAGCAGCGTGATGATGTCACTACGACCGCTGCTGACCTGCTCAACTTCCAGCCCGCACAACCGATCACCGAAGCCGGCCTGCGCATGAACATCGACGTGGGTATCCAGTACCTGGGTTCCTGGCTGGCCGGCAATGGCTGCGTGCCCATCCATAACCTGATGGAAGATGCCGCTACTGCGGAGATCAGTCGCTCGCAGGTGTGGCAGTGGATCCGCTCCCCCAAGGGCGTGCTGGACGATGGCCGCAAGGTGACGGCGGATTACGTACGGGAACTGATTCCGCAAGTGCTGGCGGCGATCCGAGCCGAGCATGGTGAAGAAACCTTCAACCGCGTGCCGTATGCGCGGGCAGCGGAGATCTTCGAGGGGATGAGTACCAGCGAGGC
>NZ_WXTX01000041.1 GCF_009848685.1 Andreprevotia sp. IGB-42 | reverse complement strand
GCGAGGTCAAGCCGGTAGGCCATCCAGGGTAATAGCGCCAGCATCGGGCGAATTGTTCTAATCCGGGCAGATATTTCGTAAAACGTGGTCTGTCCCCTATTACTCCGTGCGTGATGCGGCGGTTAACGTCCCACTATGAGGAATCTCCAGCGGGTGTAATCAAACGACGCTACGAAAAAAGTGACCAGTCACGGCTTATTGATGGCGGCCTAGCAAAGAAGGTAGATATGTTCCAACCATTGCTAAAGCAATAAATGAGGAGGGCTAACGCAATGTTAAGGCCTCAACAAAAAATATCCTTCAAAATAGGAAACCTCGTGCTTTACACTCATCTTGTCGAACAAGGCAATTGTCTTCGCCCTACCTAACTCGGGAAGCTGCTCAATATCGTCACGCAAATCATCAAATGAACCAGTCCGGAAGATTTTATCCAAATCTTTTGGCTCACCACAATACTTTTGAAGATATTCAAGCAATTCGTTATAAGGAAAACCATCCCAAAAAAGCTCTACAGCACCGCTAGCAAGAGTCAGATTATCAGCCACGCCTATTATGGCCGATGATTTCAAAATTTTCGCCAGGTCTTTGGTAAAATTCAGCGCAGAAGGTTGCTCAGCTGCACATTGCAAAAAAGCAACCCAATCAGACGGACAGTGCAAAACAACGGCGTCATTTGAGACATCCATTAGAAATTTACTTCGATTTTCCAGCTCCAGAAAGGAACTCTCCCCATCTCCCTGAAGGCACAGCGCACGAACTTCTTTCAGAGAGTAGTTTTTTTCAAAAACCCAATCGGCTTCCCCTCCACTTGCACTACTTGCAAAAATAGGACAACCACACTCTTTTCTAGATGTGAGTAACAATGGGCGAAAAGCGTTCTTTTCAAGAAGAACATCAATCTCAACCAACTGACCTTTTGTCAAATTGTGATCAAATATCAAACAAAGCTCGGCTGACATTCATCTACCTTTTTATGGCCACATTACAATTGAATTATCACCGAGAATAAACATAACCTCCGTTGGCTCAGCACCACCACGCCGTGCTCGTGCAATACCGGATTCTGCTTCAGCCAAGGTCAATGGTGGATTGCATCGGCGCCCGTCAATAATAAATCGGCTACCTTGATTGCCGCTTTTCATCGATTTCTTGATATTATTAGCAACGGCATTATTAGTTCCACTCACGAGTGTCTTAACCTCCCACTTTACGCCATCCATCAGAAAGTCAGCACCTTGTACACCGGTTCCTCGAATAAAGATTTTTGCCCCTCGATGCGCGGCCAAAAACTCAGCGGCATCTATCTCCTGACTGGAGGGTTTAAATTTCTTTGAATATCGCCATG
>NZ_WXTX01000040.1 GCF_009848685.1 Andreprevotia sp. IGB-42 | reverse complement strand
GCTTAGTTGCCGCCGTTCAGGCCAACTTGAGCGTCTTGATCCTGGTACTGACCTTCGCTGCCCGGAGCGCGCGAAGTAGTGCCAGTGAAATCAACACCTTGGCTGCTGGACGCTTCGATGAAGTTCTGCGAAGCCGGGTTGTACAGGTAGTTCTGTACGCGCAGGGTATCGCCGTTCTCCGAAGTGATACGCAGACGCGGAGCATCACCAGTCGTTGCCGGATCACCACTTGCATCGTTGTTGGCCGCTGTAGCATGAGCCGGTGCGCTGGTCAGCTTGCTTGCAACAACATCCGGAGTCACGTTCAGCACAGCACGCGGCTTCAGGGTAGCCAGCTTGCCCCACTTGCCGTACAGACCGGTAGCCAGGATGTACTGACCGTACACGTCGATGGTGCGCACTTCGCTGTTGTTGATCAGGCGCAGCACCGACAGCCAGCCGTCAGTACGGGCGTTCGATGCGTAGTTGCGAACATCAATCTTCAGCGAGCCGGACAGCGGGTACAGCGGGCCCTTGCAGTAGTTGTTCTGTTCGTTCTTGTCTACGCCCGGATCAGCCTTGACCAGAGTCGCTGCATCAACGTTGAACGAGCTGCCCGGAATGATCACGCCACCAGGAGCGGTGTAGCAAACATGAACCGGGTTCAGGCCGGTAGCGCCGAAGGCTGCATTAACACCTGCTGCCGGAATGCTCAGCGTGAGCGGACCCGCTGCGTTGCCGGCAACGATCGGTGTGTTGGTGCCGGCGATTGCTGCTGCGCAACCGAAGGTGGTGCTCAGGAATACCGAGCCACCAACCACGAAACCTTGCGAAGCGGAAACCTTCACATCAACTTGCTTGACTTCCAGGGCACCGGCAGCGCCGAGTGCATCGCCTGTACCTTGTACTGCAGTAGCAATACCCGACAGACCTGGCAGGGTGGCATCAGCCAGCAGGTATTGATCCAGCAGGTTGGAGTCGTAGCCGTTTGCATTTTGCACCAGCGACACATAACCCAGGTTGGCTTGGGTTGCGCTGATGTAGGACGAGTACTGTGCGCTTGCATCCGGGTTGGCTGTCACGGTACCGGCGAAAGCCAGGTTGCCGCCGGCGATGTCCAGCTTGGCGTTACCGCTGGCCTTGGTGACCTTGACCAGGATGTTGGTCGGGAAGGTGATCAGGGTTGCAGTGTTGGTGGCAGCGGAACGGTTGTGTTCGTCCGGTGTTGCAGTTGCGTCAGTAGCCAGTGCCGTCGGATTGGTCAGAGCAACATAGTGCTTGAACGAAACGGCTTGGGTCTTGACGGTGGTGTCGCACTCTTCGATGGTGCCGACAACTTGCTTCAGGTTTTCTACAGCCTGATTGTCAGTCGAAGTGCCCGAGCTGGCAATTGCAATGATCGGCTGCTTGATCAGCGCAGCGGCGCCGGTGTGGACAGTCAGCGTTGCAAATACGGTTTTCTTGTCTGCGCTCAGAGCCAGCGTAGTCACTTGGAACTGACCTGCAGCGGCACCTTGAACGACCGGCGTAGCACTCACGCCGTCAGTTACGGTGATGCTCGGTGCCAGACCTGCCGACGCCCAAGTTGCATTGCCAGCCAGGGTGAACTGAATCTGGAAAGTTTGGTCTTGCAGACGTGCATCGACGTCACCGGCAAAACGATAGGAAATCGTCGGCGAAGTAACATCTTGTGTGTCGGTCGTGATGACTTCACGAGCGATCGACACGGACGACGACTGGATTTGACCCGCAAAGCTGCTGGTTGCAGCGATGGTGGCCAATGCGCCT
>NZ_WXTX01000004.1 GCF_009848685.1 Andreprevotia sp. IGB-42 | reverse complement strand
CCTTGCGCGAGCAAGGCGCCGGCAATGCCGCCGAGTACATCGCCTTGCCCGGCATTGGCGAGCAATGCATTGCCGCTGCCATTGATGCTGGTGCTTGTGCCATCCGAACACACGGTGCCGGAGCCCTTGAGCGCAACGGCCGCACCCGATTGCGTAGCCAGCTGCCGCGCGGCATCGATACGCCGTGCCTGGATGTCCTGTGTGCTGCGTGCCAGCAGGCGTGCGGCTTCTGCAGGGTGAGGCGTCAGTGCTGTTGGCGCTTTCCGGGCAACCAGCGCTTCGGCCAGCGTGCTGTCCTGACTGATGAGGTTGAGTCCATCAGCATCGATCAGTAGCGGCTGGCCTTTTTGCAATGCGGTGAACAGGCAGGATTTGGCTGCTTCACCCCGGCCCAGCCCCGGACCGATCACATAGGCATCCACGCCTGGCAGCCCGAGCACGCTGGCTGCATCATCCAGCATCAATTCCGGTTGGGCAGGATCGACCTGTAGCGCTGCGTCGATCAAACCGACATGCACTTTGCCGGCGCCAGCATGCAATGCGGCCCGAGCGGCCAGCAATGCGGCGCCGATCATGCCGCGTTGCCCACCGATTACCGCTACCGTGCCGTAACTGCCCTTGTGGCTTTCATGCGGGCGTAGCAGCATGCGCAGGTCGCTGCGCCGATTGATCAGCTGCAAATCGGCTGAAGGTAGCAACTGCGCGATACCAAGGTCGAAGGTATGCACGGTGCCGCAATAGTCGCGGCCCTGCGCGGTATAGAAGCCCGGTTTATCGGCGATGAAGCTCAGGGTTTGATGGGCAACGAAGCTGTCCTGACTGGCGCTGCCGAGATCCGCATCCAGTCCGCTGGGAATATCCAGCGCGATGCGGATTGCACTGGCCTGGTTGGCGCTGGCCAGCAGGTGCAAGGTATCAGTATCGAGGGCGCGATTGAAGCCGATGCCGAACAGGCCATCGACGATGACATCGCCCCAGCGTTGCGGCATGGTGCTGGAGATATCGGCAAACTCGTTGGCAAGCTCAGCGGATACCGGCTTGCCGGGTAGCAGCTGCAGCGTGACGTGTTTGCCTGCCTGCTGCAGCAGGCGTGCGCAGGCAAGTGCATCCTGCCCGTTATTGCCTGGCCCCATCATGATGCTGAAATGGTGTGCATCCGGCAGGCAGGACAGCAGATGGCCGGCACTGGCCGCGCCGGCACGGCTGATGAGATCGAGATCGCCAGCCTGATGCTCGATTTGTCGCAGCGTGGCGACGGGATAGAGCGGTTTCATCCATTACCCTGCGCAAGCCGCTTGCGCTGCAATGCGTTGAGATAGCCGCACAGGATAGCGCGGGATCTGCTGGGCAGATCGATGAAGCAACAGCCCAGCCGTGTCGCTTGTTGTCCACTCCTGAGGGTGATTTCCCGGCGGGTGCGGATCTGCAGGTCTACGTCCAGCAGGCCCATGCCGGGCACGTCGAGCTGGGCACCATCAAGCAATGCCGCGTAGCCTGTACTCACCTCTGCAGGATTGCCTGTGTACAGCAGGCCGATGCCTTCCTGGCTAAGGTCATGCACGGGCCAGCGTTGACCATCACGGCCGATGCAGTAGAACGCTTCGGACGCCGGGACCTCCTGCCGGTAGTTTTCCCGGCGTTGCAGCTGCAAGATTGCGGCGGGACGGTCAATGCGTAGCGCCTGGCGGCCGGCATGCGCATGCATTTCGCATTCGGGTGCTGAAATCTGGATCTTCACGTGCTGGACGGTACCGACGCAGGTCAACCCATGCTTGAGGAAACGCTGGTTGGTTTCCGGCACGCTGGACGGGTCGAAATACACATGCCAAGCATCCGCTTCCAGCAGGGTGCTGATGCAGAATGGCTCCCGCCGCAGATACGGGTACAGGCAAAGCGGATCATGCTGCATGGTCAGTTGTGTCAGCAGGTAGGCGATTTCGTCTGCATCGCTCAGCATATAGGGCGATGGGTCCTGCAGCAGGATGGGCTCCAGCGACGGGTGTTGCTGCATGGATGCTGGATCAGACGGGCAGCAGCGCGAAATCAGCGCCAGCCTGCGCCGCTTCGCTGGCCAGCATCGCTTCCAGCTGATCCAGCCGCATCCGTTCGCGGTCTTCGCGCTTGGGATTGTTGCGTTCCGCATCCAGCGGGCGCACATGCAGCTTGACTGCGCTGCCGTCGTACCACACCACCAGTGTCGGGTAATCGGCATGGCGGTGTGCCGGGTCCGGTTCGGCATTCTGGTAGTCGATCTGCCGGTTCAGCATGAACAGCTCGATGGCCTTGGGATCATCGGTGTAGAGCAGCAGGTTGATATCGGAATGCAGGCCGGCGATGCCAGAGAGCACCGAGCCGGTCAGATAGGGCTGGAACTGGGCCAGCATGCGCATCAGCGCGATGGCCTTGCTGCGCAGCTGGTCGACATGCCGGCCATGCTCGGGCTGATAGATGGCGCGGTAGCTTTCGAGTGCGCTTTCTATCTCCTGGTTGGACGGTAGCGCACGGCCCTCCGTCACACCGAGCTGCCGCGCCGCCTTCTTCTTGGCCTGTGCGAAGTCCAGCACATGGTCTTCGGCAATCAGCCGGGCGGCCTGATGGGCAATTTCCGATCGTAAGGCCGTTGCTTGACGTTCACTACCCGCATGCTTGCCCATCATCGCCCCCTTGCAAGATTCAACTCAGAACAACTGATCCTTGATCTCATCCAGCGGCTGGCTGACGCCTCCACCACTTCCCAATCCTAATTCTGGGTTGGTTTGCGTGAACTCGCTGAAGAAATATTCGGTAAAGCTACCCTTCTCGCCTTCGATGGTCTGGGCGCTGACACCCTCAGGCACAGGGTACTGGTAAACCGGCACGTTGCGCAGTGCCTTGCTCATGAAATTGATCCAGATCGGCAGCGCTGCAGCGCCGCCGGTTTCACGCCCGCCCAGCGAGCGCGGCTGATCGAAGCCCACCCAGGCAATGGCGACCAGGCTGGGCTGGAAGCCGGCAAACCAGGCATCGTTGGTATCATTGGTGGTGCCGGTCTTGCCGGCAAGATCCGGGCGGCCAAGCGCGCGGTTGGCGCGTGCCGCGGTACCGAAGCGTACGACGTCCTGCATCATGCTGGTCATCACGAAAGCATTGCGTGCATCCAGTGTGCGCTTGGCAGATTGCCCGGCGATTTCAGGCTGGGTTTTGGCCAGCACCTTGCCACGTGCATCCTCGATACGATCGACAAAATACGAATGCACGCGGTAGCCGGTATTGGCAAACACCGAATAGCCCTCGGCCATCTGCAGCGGCGTAACGCTGCCCGCGCCCAGCGCCATGGTCAGATAGGCCGGGTGCTGCTTGGGGCTGAAGCCGAAGCGCGTGATGTGTTGCTGCGCAAAATCGGTGCCGATGGCCTGCAGGATGCGGATGGATACCAGGTTCTTGGATAGCGTGAGCGCGTTGCGTACCGAGGTCATGCCCGAGTACTGGCCATCGAAGTTTTTCGGCTCCCATTTCTGCCCGCCCACCTGGCCCGGATCGATGACCAGCGGTGCATCGTTGATCAGCGTGGCGGGGGTAACGCCCCGCTCGAGCGAAGCGGAATAAATGAATGGCTTGAAGCTGGAACCCGGCTGGCGCCATGCCTGGGTGACATGGTTGAAGTGATTGCGGTTGAAGTCAAAGCCACCAACCAGGCCACGCAGTGCGCCATTTTGTGGATCAATTGCCACAAATGCACCTTCGACCTGCGGCAGCTGCGTGATGGCCCAGCCTTTGTCGGTCAGGCGTACACGCACAATGGCGCTTGGGCGGATACGGCTGGCTGGCGGGGCCTTTTCTGACAGCGCGCTGCGGGCAAACTTGAGGCCGTCCGCGGCGATTTCCGTACGTACGCCGCCTTTCTGATACACCTGAACCTTGTTGGCCGACGCACCCAGCACGATGGCCGGGATCAGATCATCGGCTTCCTTGATCTCTGCCAGGGCGTCATCCAGACCTTCTTCCTTGCCCGGGGCCAGTAAGTTTTCATCGATAAAACCTTCCGGGCCACGATAGCCGTGGCGCTGGTCATAATCGAGCAAACCCTGGCGTAATGCCTGGTAAGCATCTTCCTGCTGCTGGCTATTGAGCGTGGTGTAGACCTTGAAGCCCTGGGTATAGGTCGCTTCCTTGTAACGCTCCGTCATCATCTGGCGCACCATTTCCGCCACATAATCAGCATGAACCGCATATTCCTGACGGCTGCGCTTGAGTTGCAGCGGCTCCTGCTGGGCGGCGGCATATTGCGCGTCGTCGATGAAGCGCAGCTCGTGCATGCGGCGCAGCACGTATTGCTGGCGCAAGGCGGCACGCTTGGGATTGACTACCGGGTTGTAAGCTGACGGTGCCTTGGGCAAGCCGGCAAGCATTGCATACTCGGCGATCGTCAGCTGTTTCAGATCCTTGCCGAAATAAGTCTGTGCGGCGGAACTGAAACCATACGCGCGCTGGCCCAGATAGATTTGATTGATGTACAGCTCAAGGATTTGGTCCTTGGACAAATTATGTTCAATCTTGAAAGACAATAAGGCTTCGTTAAATTTTCGTGTAAACGTTTTTTCGTTGGAAAGATAGAAATTGCGCGCCACCTGCATGGTAATTGTGCTGGCACCGGACTGCGAATGGCCGGAAAGCACGTTGCCCGCCATTGCCCGTAGCACGCCGAGATAATCGATGCCACCATGCTGATAGAATCGTTCGTCTTCCGCGGCCAGCAGCGCCTGTTTCATCAGGACCGGCACCTGATCGATGGGCGTGAATGCGCGCCGTTCCTCGCCGAATTCGCCGATCAGCACGGCATCCGAGGTATAGACGCGCAATGGCATTTTGGGGCGGTAATCGGTCAAAGCCTCCAGAGAAGGCAGGCGTGGATAGTTGATCAGTACCGCGAATAGAATCAGGCCGGCAATGAGTAATAAGAGGCCGGCGAGCGTTCCGGTTACGATTAACAGTATGCGTTTGGTCATTGGCTTGATGTCGGTAAACGGGCTTGCCGTAATTTACGCTAAAGCGTTGTTGTTGCAAAAAACTAGGCTATTGACTAGCTTGCTTTACATGGAGCATGGCGCGCTGCTACGATCTAACGTAGCTTGGTAATGAATTGCCCTATCACCATATTTTATAAGGAAATTCGTGTTGAACCTCGACTTTCTCAAGCCTAAGGCTCCACCGCTGATTGGAGTTGATATCAGCTCCTCGGCCGTGAAGATGGTCGAACTTGGGCAAACCGGGCGTAACTACAGCCTCGAGCGCTACGTGATCGAATCCTTGCCCAAGGATGCTGTCACCGATGGCAATATTGCGAACCATGATGTGGTGGCCGAAGCAGTCAAACGTGCATGGCGTCATCTTGGCTCCAAGGTCAAGAACGTATCGATCGCGTTGCCGGCTGCGTCCGTCATTGCCAAGAAGATCCTCGTGCCCGGTGACCTGACCGAGCGTGAGCTGGAAACCCAGGTCGAGACCGAAGCCAACCAGTACATCCCGTTCTCGCTGGATGAAGTCAACCTCGACTTCCAGGTGCTTGGCCCCTCTCCGGCCGTGCCGGACGAATCGGAAGTGCTGATCGCCGCCGCCAAGAAAGAAAAGGTGGATGAGCGGGTTGCCGTCATCGAGGCGGCCGGGCTGAAAGCCATTGTGGTTGATGTCGAATCCTATGCGACCCAGGCCGCGTTTGAGCTGATGCGTCCGCAACTGCCCAATCAGGGTGAAAACCAGATTGTTGCAGTGGTCGATATCGGCGCAACAGCCATGCATATGAACATCTTCAAGGATGGCCAATCGATCTACAGCCGTGATCAGGGCTACGCTGGTAACCAGTTGACCCAGGAAATCCAGCGCAAGTTCAACATGTCCGGTGATGAAGCGGAGCAGGCCAAGCGTTTCGGTGGCTTGCCGGAAAACTACGAGCCTGAAGTGCTGCAACCCTTCATGGATACGCTGGCACTGGAAATTTCCCGCTCGCTGCAGTTCTTCTATACATCGAGCAACTACAACTCCGTCGATCATATCCTGCTCGCCGGCGGTTGTAGCGCAATTCATGGCCTTGACGAAGCGGTATCGAGTCGTGCACAGGTGCCCAGCACCATGCGCGCCAACCCGTTCTTCGGCATGGCAACCGGCAAGGTCCGTGGCAAGCAGATCCAGCTGGATGCACCTTCTTTATTAATTGCATGTGGTCTCGCTATGCGGAGGTTCGACCCGTCATGATCCGGATTAACCTCCTTCCCCACCGCGAGCAGAAGCGCCAGGCGCGGCAGCACCGCTATCTGGCCATGCTCGGCGTCACGTTCCTGGCTGCTGTTGGCGTGCTGGTTGCTGGCTATATGTTTTACACCGCCCGCATCGATACCCAGAATGAACGTAACCAGTTCCTGACCAGCGAAAATGAGAAGCTCGACAGGGAAATCGCCGAAATCGACAAGCTGAAGGCAGAAAAGCAGTCGTTGCTTGATCGCAAGACCGTTGTCGAGCGGCTGCAATCCAATCGCTCCGAAACCGTGCGCGTCATGGATCAGCTGACCCGGCAGACGCCCGAGGGCATTTACCTCAAGGACATCAAGCAGACAGACGATTCCCTGATGCTTTCCGGGTATGCACAGTCGAATGCCCGCGTATCTACCCTGATGCGTAACCTGAATGATTCGGACGTGTTCGAGCAGCCGTTGCTGATCGAGGTCAAGGCCGCGCAAGTGGGCAATCAGCGCTTGTCGGAGTTCACGCTCAAAATAAAGATTACCCGCACGGCGGAACAGACGGGTGATGCATCTGCCCCGGCCAGGAAGTCACCGCAAGCGGCGAAGGGGGCTTAAATGACATTGGATGAATTACGCAGCCTGAACCCGCGCGAAATCGGCGACTGGCCGTTGCCGGTGCAGATGGGCTTGCTGGTGATTATTTTTGCGCTTGTGCTGACTGGCGGTTACTTCTACGTCTGGCAGGGAAAGATGGAGGAGCTTGACGCCGGTATTGCCAAGGAAGAGCAGCTCAAGCAGGAATTCCTCGATAAAAAGGTGAAGGCTGTCAACCTTGATGCGTACAAGCAGCAATTGCTGGAAATCCAGCAATCGTTCGGTGCCTTGCTCAAGCAGTTGCCCAACAAATCCGAAATGGAAACGTTGCTGACCGAAGTCAACCAGGCGGGTGTCGGCCGCGGTTTGCAGTTTGAGTTGTTCAAGCCGGGAACCGAGGTGAAAACGGCCGAACTGGCCGAGTTGCCGATCGATATCAAGATCAACGGCAGCTACCACGACTTGTCTGCTTTTGTCAGTGATGTGGCGCAGTTGTCCCGTATTGTTACGCTGGGCAGCGTGCAGCTTTCCGCTGGCAAGGACGGTAACCTTGCGATGCAGGCCGTTGCGAAAACATACCGTTCGCTGGATGACGCCGAGCTGCAGGCAATGCGTCAGGCTGAGGCCGATGCCAAGAAGAAAAACCGGTAACCCGGCCCAGATGGATCGAAGAGGGGATAAATGAAAACCTATCTAGCACTCGTACTGGCCACGCTAGGTTTGGCTGGGTGTTTTGGCGAAGAAAACAGCGATCTGAAAGAATGGATGCGGGAAAAGAGCGACGGACTGCGGGGCAAGGTGGAACCCTTGCCCGAAGTGAAGCCATACCAGCCATTTACTTATGATGCCTTCTCGTTGCCGGACCCATTCCGCCCTTCCAAGATGGAAGTCGCGAAGAAGGGTTCCAATTCTGGTCTGGCGCCCAATCCGAACCGCCCGAAAGAGGTGCTTGAAAACTATGATCTGGAAAAGCTCCGGATGGTTGGCACCCTGCAGCAAGGCAAGACGATCCAGGCTTTGATCCGCGCGCCAGACGGTAATCTGTACCGGGTCAAAGTAGGCAGTTATATGGGGCAGAATTTCGGCATGGTTGCAGAAATCTCTGAAACCGAAGTTAAATTGAAAGAAATCGTGGAAGATAGCGGGGGTGATTGGGTCGAGCGCTCGACCGGCCTCTCCTTGGATGACGCGGAGCAGAAAAAATGAATAAAACCATGATCCTGCAGCGCCTTGCGGCCAGTTGCTGCGCTCTGATTGCTACATTTGCGTTTGCGGTGGACAACACCATTACCAATGTGGAAGTGGGTTCGCTGTCGGCTGATAAACAGGTGATCAAGGTATCGTTCAGCGGGGCCGTTCCGGCACCGACGAGCTTTACCGTCAATACACCGCCGCGGATTGCGTTCGATTTCCCGAACACCACCTCGCAGTTTGGCAAGAATGCGATTCAGGTCAATGGCGCCGCATTGCGCGTCGTCAATATTGCGGAAGGCAACGGGCGTACACGCGTGGTGCTCAACCTGCAGAAACAAGCCACTTATCAAACCCAGGTTGACGGTAATACGCTGTTGATTACCGTTGATGGTGCGCAGGCAGCCGTGGCTTCGGCGCAGAGCAATACCAAGTTTGCCGAGGCCAGGCCAGATACCAGCAATGAATCGATCAAGAATATCGATTTCCGTCGCGGTAGCGCTGGTGAGGGCAAGGTCGTCGTCGACCTGAGCAACCCGAATGTCGGCATCGACATTCGTCAGCAAGGCAAGACGCTGGTGGTTGATTTCACCAAGGCAAGCTTGCCCAAATCGCTTGAGCGCCGTATGGACGTGACCGATTTCGGCACGCCGATCCAGAAAGTGGATACCTATGCGCAAGGCAGCAATGCACGCATGGTGATCGAGCCCAAGGGTAACTGGGAATATTCGGCTTATCAGACGGAAAACCGCTTCATTGTGGAAGTGCGCGTCGCCGCCGAGCCCAAAGCCGGCGTGACCGGCCTGAAGCCTGCCTACAAGGGTGAAAAGCTGTCGCTGAATTTCCAGAACGTGGAAATCCGCACCGTGCTGCAGGTGATTGCCGAATTCACCGGACTCAATATCATCACCAGCGATACCGTGACCGGTAACCTGACACTGCGCCTGAAGGATGTGCCTTGGGATGAAGCGCTGGATATCATCCTGCAAGCCAAGGGGCTGGATCAGCGCAAATCGGGCAACGTGATGTGGATTGCGCCACGTGATGAGCTGGCTGCAAAGGAAAAGCAGGATCTTGAAGCACGCAAGCAGATCGCAGAACTTGAGCCGACCCGCACCGAGTTCTTCAATCTCAAATATCAAAAAGCGGCTGACTTTGAAAAGATCCTGAAGGACGACAAGCAAAAGATCCTGTCGACTCGTGGCAGCGCCGTGATCGACCCGCGTACCAATACGCTGATCATCCAGGACATTCCTGGCAAGCTCGATCAGATCCGCGAGTTGATTGCCAAGATCGATATTCCGGTTCGCCAGGTGCTGATCGAAGCGCGCATTGTTGAAGCCAGTGACGGGTTCTCGCGTGATCTGGGTGTGAAGTTCGGCGGTATCTCGATTGGGCATATCGGGAATACCACGATCTCCACCAAGCCGACGCTGGATACCAAGATCACCGATGGCGTGGTGGACAACACCAACATCAACCTGCCTGCGGTTGGGTTCAACGGCGGTGCACCGGCCACGCTGGCCCTGCTGGCATCCAGTGCAAACTGGGCGCTGGGTCTGGAACTGAGCGCGCTGGAAGCGGACAACAAGGGCAAGATCATTTCCAGCCCGCGCCTGATCACGGCTGACCAGGTAGAAGCGTTGATCGAAAACGGCGAAGAAATTCCGTACAACGAATCGTCGCAAAACGGTGCAACGTCGGTGTCGTTCAAGAAGGCCACGCTGTCGCTGAAGGTGACGCCGCAAATTACACCGGATGGCAATGTGATGCTGGATGTAAAGGTGAACAAGGATAGCCGTGGTGAAAACACCATTGCCGGCCCGGCCATCAACACCAAACAGATCACCACCAAGGTACTGGTCGAGAACGGGGGCACCGTGGTGATTGGCGGTATCTACACCCAGGACGACAGCAATGACGTGGAGAAGGTGCCACTGCTGGGTGATCTGCCGGGCGTGGGCCATCTGTTCAAGCACACCACCACCAAAACCAAGAAAGCCGAAATGCTGATCTTCATCACGCCACGCGTGTTGCAGCAAGACATGACTCTACGCTGAGCGATCGCCCCGTACGGGGCGGTCAGATCGGTTACAATGCCCGGCATGAAACTGCCGGGCAATTTTTTTTTGGTGGGCCTCATGGGGGCCGGCAAAACGACAATTGGGCGCACGCTTGCGCGTGCGACCGACCATGCGTTTTACGATTCTGATCATGAGATTGAATCACGTACGGGCGTGAAGATTCCGATCATCTTCGAGGTCGAAGGCGAAAGCGGCTTTCGCGAGCGCGAAACCGCCATGATTGCCGAACTCAGTTCGCTCAAGGATGTGGTACTGGCTACTGGCGGTGGCGCGGTGCTGAGCACGGAAAATCGCGCATGCCTGCGGGCACGTGGCACGGTGATCTACCTGCGGGCCAACGTGGATGATCTGTATCAGCGCACCATGCATGATCGCAACAGGCCGCTGCTGCAGACAGCCAATCCCAGAGAACGCTTGCGCGAACTGTTTGAAGTACGCGACCCGCTGTATCGTGAAGTGGCGGATCTGGTCGTTGATACCAGCCGGCAGACCGTTCAGCACCTCAGTCAATACCTGTTGCACGAACTCGAACTCAAAGCCAACCATGCGCACCGTTAAGCTCGACCTGGATCACGCCCCATACGACATCCTGATTGCACGCAACTTGCTCGATAGCGTGGACCGGATTACCGCGCTGCTGCCGCAGAAGCGCGTTGCCATCGTCACCAACGAAACGGTGGCGCCGCTGTACCTGGAGCCGTTGCAGGATGCGCTGGAAGCGGCTGGCGTGCAGGTGGAGGCAGTGGTGCTGCCCGATGGCGAGCGTTTCAAGACCTGGGAAACGCTCAACCTGATTTTCGATGCATTGCTGGCCGCGCGTGCCGAGCGCAAAACCACGCTGATCGCATTGGGTGGTGGCGTGATCGGCGATATGACGGGCTTTGCCGCTGCGGTCTACCAGCGTGGCGTGCCCTTCATCCAGATTCCGACTACCTTGCTGGCACAGGTTGATTCATCGGTAGGCGGCAAGACCGCCATTAACCACCCGCTAGGCAAGAACATGATCGGTGCGTTCTACCAGCCACAGCTGGTGCTGGCGGACTTGGCCACGCTCGATACCTTGCCGGCACGCGAATTGTCTGCAGGGCTGGCCGAAGTGATCAAGTACGGCTTGATCGATGATCTGGCATTCTTCGAATGGCTGGAAGCGAACATCGATGCGCTGGTTGCGCGCGATACCGATGCGCTGGCGTATGCGGTGGAGCGCAGTTGCCAGAACAAGGCGCGCATCGTGGCTGCGGACGAAAAAGAGCACGGGCAGCGCGCATTGCTGAACCTGGGGCATACCTTTGGCCATGCGATCGAAGCAGGCCTGGGCTACGGCGCCTGGCTGCATGGCGAGGCCGTGGCGGCCGGCATGGTGCTGGCCGCGCATGCATCGCATGCACTCGGGCAGATTTCCGATGACGACCTGGCGCGCATCATCCGCCTGATCGAAAAGGCGGGCTTGCCGGTGGTATCTCCGGCGCTGGGCTTCGAGCGTTATCTGGACCTGATGGCGCAGGACAAGAAGGTCGATGCGGGCAAGATCAAGTTCATCCTGCTGCGCAACCTGGGTGCCTCGTATATCGGTGAACTGCCGGTCGCGGTGATCCAGGCGGCGCTGACCGCCGGCTGCGCGCCGGCCTGACTTGCTGCTGCGGTGGCGCTGCGCAGCAGCGCGCCCTTCGCTTCCCCTTCTGGCTCATGCAGCTTTGGTAACCTCCTGGGCGGACTCCTGTTCAGGCTGCGCCGCATAATCCGCCAGTGTCTGCATCAGCGGTACCCGCATACCGGCGATGGTGATTTCCAGCGCCGTTTCGACCTTGGCGGTCAGCGGGGTTACCATCAGCTCGAAAATATCCAGTAGCGTGATATGGGTGATGGAGGCAGCAAGTATCCATTCACCATCGCGGCTGGCGTCCACCCAGCCGCGTTCCGCCATGCGCTCCAGCAGGCCGTTGGTGGCATCGATGCCGAGGCCCACGCGCCGGCGCAGCGTATCGATATGCAGGATTTCGCCGTTGGCATGCGCTTGGGCCAGCGTCAGCAGGATGCGGATGGCCTGCTCGAAGCGCGTGCCGTGATGGCGCTCCCAGCGCCAGCCATCGCCATGCCAGTACGAAAACGACGCTGACAGCACCGCGCCGCCCAGTACGATCACCCAGCACACATATAGCCATAGCAGGAAGATCGGCACTGCGGCAAAAGCGCCATACAGCAGCTTGTAGTTGCCGAACAGGCGGATATACAGCCCGAACAGGTTTTTCATGATTTCCAGCAGCACGCCGGCCGCCACTGCGGCGCTGACGGCGTGGCTGCGCGGCACGTAACAGTTGGGCACGGTGAGATAAAGCAGTGTCAGGGTGGCGAACATCAGCAGCATGGGCCCCAGGCGCAGCAACAGCGGGAAATCACTGGAAAGCCCGGTGGTTTGCGAGAGCCAGGAAGTGAGCGATAGGCTGATGCCCAGCAGCAATGGCCCCAGCGTGAGCGTGGCCCAGTAGATCAGCGTGCGTGCCAGCAGACGGCGCGGGCGGCGTACGCCCCAGATTTCGTTCAGCGTTTTCTCTATGGTGAACACCAGCAACAGTGCGGTGATCGCAAGGCCGATCATGCCGAATGCGGTCAGCCGCTCGGCATTGTCGGAAAACTGCCGCATATAGGTGCCTACCACGCGCCCGGCGGTATCGGGCACCAGGTTGGAAATGATGAACGAGCGGAAGCGGCCGCTGTAATCACTGAACATCGGGAAGGCCGAGAACAGCGTCAGCGCGATGGTGAACAGTGGCACGATGGCCAGCAAGGTGGTGTAGGTGAGGCTGCCAGCGGTTTGCAGGCAACGGTCTGCCAATAGCCGATGACCGACAAAGCGTGAAAAACCGAGCGCCCGGCGCCACCAGGCGACGGTGAGGAATTGCTGATAGGGAATGCTGATAGCCATGCGCGGTCCGCGTTCTTGGGGCAAGCCCTTATAATAGCGCGACCTGACAGGCGGAACCCATGGCCGATATCCTCGTTTTGTATTACTCCACCCACGGCGCAACGCGCCAGATGGCGCAATTGATTGCCCGTGGCATCGAATCCGTACCCGGTGCCGTGGCGCGCCTGCGCACGGTACCCAGGATCTCCACGGTATGCGAAGCCACCGAGGGTGAAATCCCCGAAAGCGGTGCGCCGTATGCCACGCATGCCGATCTGCAGCAGTGCATCGGCCTGGCGCTGGGCAGCCCCACGCGCTTCGGCAATATGGCGGCGCCGATGAAGTACTTCCTTGATGGCACCGTCAGTGACTGGCTGGCCGGCACGCTGGTGGGCAAGCCGGCGTGCGTGTTCACCAGCACCGGTTCCATGCATGGTGGCAATGAAAGCACGCTGCTGACCATGATGTTGCCGCTGCTGCACCATGGCATGGTGATCGTGGGGATGCCGTTTACCGAGCAATTGCTCAGCACCACCACGCAAGGTGGCACACCGTATGGCCCCAGCCACATTGCCGGGCCGGAATCGCGCGCGCCGGTTTCCGATGCGGAAAAACAGCTGTGCATCGCGCAGGGCCGGCGGCTGGCGGAAATTGCCCTCAAGCTGGCGGTGCAGGCATGAGCCCGCAACATCGCGCCTGGGCGCAACGCATTACTGTGGTGAGCTGGCTGGCATTGATTGCGCTGTGCCTGGCATGGGAGCTGTGGCTGGCGCCGTTGCGCCCGGGCGGTTCGTCGCTGGCTTTGAAGGCCGTACCGCTATTGCTGCCGCTGCGGGGACTGCTGCATGGCCGGCGCTATACCTATCAATGGGCGAGCATGTATGTGCTGATCTGGTGGGCGGAGGGGCTGACCCGCGCGTACAGCGATCATGGCTTGTCGCAATGGCTGGCCGGACTGGAAGTGCTGCTGACCAGTACCGCCTTCGTGGCGATCTGCTATTACGCCAAGTGGACCCGGCCCAGCTTGCTGGCGCTGGAAAAACAAAACGCCGGCTAAGCCGGCGTTTCGGGAAAACAGTGCATCTTGCCGGGTAAAAAAGAAAGCGTCAGGTCGGTGTGCGTGGGCCCATGGTGTGGGTTGCCGCATCCGCATCGGGGTGGTGGTTGACCCCGTAGCCTGCCCCTCGTGAGGGCCGGCCGGCAAGACGTAGCGCGTACGGTGGCGTCGGGTAAACGGCTTAAACCGGTTGCGGGTGGGTGCGCTCGATTTTGCTATCCAGCTTGTTCAATGCAGAAATGTAGGCCTTGGCGCTGGCCACCAGGATGTCGGTATCCGCGCCCTGGCCGTTGACGATGCGGCCGTCCTTGCCCAGGCGCACGGTCACTTCGCCCTGGCTATCGGTGCCCTGCGTGATGGCGTTCACCGAGTACAGCATCAGCTCGGCGCCGCTGGCAACGATGGCTTCGATGGCCTTGAAGGTGGCGTCCACCGGGCCGTCGCCCAGGCTGTCGCTGCGCTTCTCTTCGCCGTTGTCGGTCATCACCAGGTTGGCTTGCGGCGTTTCGCCGGTTTCCGATACCACCTTGAGCGCGGTCAGCCGGTAGGTTTCCTGCTCGATGGTGACCATTTCATCGGATACCAGTGCGTGCAGGTCTTCGTCGAAGATCTCGCGCTTCTTGTCGGCCAGTGCCTTGAAACGTGCAAATGCGGCGTTCAGTGCTTCTTCGCTATCCAGCGTGATGCCCAGTTCGCCCAGCTTGGTCCTGAAGGCGTTGCGGCCGGATAATTTGCCCAGCGTCAGCCGGTTGGTGGACCAGCCGACCGATTCAGCACTCATGATTTCATACGTTTCGCGGTGCTTGAGCACGCCATCCTGATGGATGCCCGATTCATGCGCGAATGCATTGGCGCCCACGATGGCCTTGTTGGGCTGCACCGGATAGCCGGTGACGGTGGAGACCAGCTTGCTGGCGGGCACGATCTGCGTGGCATCCACGCGTGTTTCCACCCCGAATACATCCTTGCGCGTGCGCACCGCCATCACCACTTCTTCCAGCGAGGCATTGCCGGCGCGTTCGCCCAGGCCGTTGATGGTGCATTCGACCTGGCGTGCGCCGCCCAGTACCGCCGCCAGCGAATTGGCCACTGCCATGCCGAGGTCGTCATGGCAATGTGCGGACCACACCACCTTGTCGCTGCCCGGGGTTTTGGCGATCAGCTCGCGGAAAAAGCGTTCGGTCAGCAGCGGCACAGCATAGCCGACGGTATCGGGTACGTTGATGGTCTTGGCGCCGGCCTTGATCACCTCGTCGAAGATATGTGCGAGGAAGTCGATATCCGAGCGCAATGCATCCTCGGCGGAGAATTCGACATCATCGGTGTATTCCAGCGCGATCTTCACCGCCTTGACTGCGGCTTCCACCACTTGCTCCGGCGCCATGCGCAGCTTGTGCTGCATGTGGATGGGGCTGGTGGCGATGAAGGTATGGATGCGGCCGCTTTTTGCCGGGGTAATGGCTTCGCCTGCGGCGCGCACGTCGCGTTCATTCGCGCGCGCCAGTGAACAGACGGTGGAATTTTCGACAATGCTGGCAATGGTGCGGATGGCATCGGCGTCGCCGGGGCTGGCCGCGGCAAAGCCGGCTTCGATGATGTCGACGCCCAGCTTTTCCAGCTGGCGTGCCACGCGGATTTTTTCTTCCTTGGTCATCGATGCGCCGGGCGATTGCTCGCCGTCGCGCAAGGTGGTGTCGAAAATGAACAGACGGTCGCCCATATTGATGCTCCCTGGCGTGGATACTGCAGCGGCCGGGCTGGCGGCACCCGCAGCATAGGAATGGATATTGAAGCTGCGGCCCTGGCTGGCCGCCAGTTGCGCAAGCTTGTTGATCTGGGAAAGCGGCAGGCTGCCACGCTCGCGCCATTTGTAGATGGCGGCGCGGCTGACCGGGTCTTCGGGGAAGGCGTGATTGAGCGCATCGCCCAGTCTGGCTGGGCCGCCGAAATCAGCGATAAGGCGGTCGATGTCGAATTGCACGGTGTATTCCTCGAAAGAAGTGCTTCGAGAGTACGACCGTGCGATCGATTTCGTCAACTATTTGTCGATATTTTTGATGAAAAAGAAGGCAATTGGACTTCGTGTATGTCTGGATTTGGACATTAAGTCGCTATTCGGTGGGCGAAACGGTCTTGAGCGGTTTGATCTTGCGCCAGGCCCAGTACACGTATCCCGATACCGCATAACCAAGGAAGAACAGGAAGAACACCAGTTCCGGCTTCGATACGCCAACCAGCAGCAGCAATACCGCCACCACCATGGCCATGAACGGCACCGTCTTGCGCGCGTTGAATTCCTTGAAGCTCCAGAAGCGTACGTTGGATACCATGGTCAGGCCGGCAAACAGCGTGATGGCAAATGCGGCATACGGCAGCAGATGCGATACCGGGCTGAGGTCCTCGGTAAACGCGCGGGATATCCATACCAGGCCGGCAACGAGGGCTGCTGCCGCCGGGCTGGGCAAGCCCTGGAACCAGCGTTTATCGACCACCGCGATATTGGCGTTGAAGCGCGCCAGGCGCAGTGCCGCGCACGCGCAATAGATGAACGCCACCATCCAGCCGGGCTTGCCGAAGGTGTGCAGCTGCCATTCGTAGGCCACCAGCGCGGGGGCGACGCCGAAGCTCACCATGTCGGACAGGCTGTCGAACTGCGCACCGAATTCGGACTGGGTATGCGTCATGCGGGCAACGCGACCATCGAGCGAATCGAGGATCATCGACACGAAAATCGCGACAGCGGCGTGTTCGAACTTGCCGTTCATCGCCGAAACAATGGCGTAGAAACCACCAAACAGCGCACCCAGCGTGAACAGATTGGGCAGCAGGTAAATGCTCTGGCGGCGCAGGTTGAGCGGTCGCTTGGTCGGCAGGTGCATACGGGCCTCTTGTGGGAAAGGCGGTTTGAATTCCGCGTGTCTGGTCATTCTAACCGCAGTTTGCTGTTTGCAGTGGCGGCAGACCGGGCAGGGGCTGCGTTACAATCTACCATTCAACTTCTGTCATGCTTGGGTGCTTTGTGTCTGATCGCGCGTTCGTTTTGTTGCAATACCTGATTCCCAAAGGTGCCCTGACCCGATTTGCCGGGTTCGTGGCCGGTAATGACTGGGGCGCGATCACGCAGTGGATCATTCGCCGCTTTGTCCGCAAATATGCGGTAGACATGAACGAAGCGGCACAGCCGGACGTGCGCCACTACCGAACCTTCAACGCATTTTTCACCCGCGCGCTGCGTGATGACGCGCGGCCGATCGCGGATGCGCAGTTGGTCAGCCCCGTCGATGGCGCCATCAGCCAGTTTGGCCGCATCAACGGCGGGCAGATTTTCCAGGCCAAGGGCCATTTGTATACCGCGACTGCGCTGGTGGGGGGCGATGCGGCGTTGGCACAGCAGTTCCAGGATGGCCAGTTTGCAACCATTTACCTGAGCCCGCGGGACTATCACCGTATCCATATGCCCTGTGATGGCACGCTCAAGCGCATGATCTATGTGCCGGGCGAACTGTTTTCGGTCAACCCGGCCACTGCGCGTGGCGTACCCGGCCTGTTCGCGCGCAACGAGCGCGTGGTATGCGTATTCGATTCGGCGGCCGGGCCGTTCGTGCTGGTGCTGGTGGGCGCCACCATCGTGGGCAGCATGGAAACGGTATGGCATGGCGTGATCAACCCGCCACGTGGCGGCAGTGTGCGCGAATGGCGCTACGACGATGCGCCGGTCACGCTGCGCAAGGGCGAGGAAATGGGCCGCTTCCTGCTGGGTTCCACCGTGGTGATGCTGTTCCCCGGCCAGCAGCGGCAGTTCAACCCGGCGTGGGAGCCGGCAAGATCGGTGCGGCTGGGTGAGGCGATGGCGGATTGATCACTGGCCAGCGGCATCGGCATTGTGCGATTTTGATGAACATTAAATTCTGAATTGCGTGGTTTATCTGCATCAATGAACGACGCATCATGGCGTTGTGCTTTTGCGTTATCCATCCCACACCAGGAGTCATCATGAAAATCGCCCTGATCGGTGCCACAGGTTATGTCGGCAGTGCCCTTTTGACCGAAGCGCTGGCGCGCGGTCACCAGGTCACCGCCATCGTCCGCAACGTGGACAAGTTGCCGCAGCACGCGGCACTCACTGCGCACAAGGCCGATGTATACAACGCGGATGAAGTGGCCGCTGCCGTTGCCGGCCACGATGCGGTGATCAGTGCGTTCAATCCGGGCTGGGGCAAGCCGGATATCCGCCAACTGTCGCTGGATGGTTACCATGCCATCACCGCAGGCGTGAAAGCGGCCGGTGTGAAGCGCTATATCGTGATCGGCGGTGCTGGCAGCCTGTATATCGCACCGGGCCTGCAACTGGTGGATACGCCTGATTTCCCGGCCGAGTGGAAGGAAGGCGCACTGGGTGCGCGTGAAGCACTGAACCTGATCAAGGGTGAAACCACGCTGGATTGGTCGTTTGTATCGCCGGCCATCCTGCTGGAACCGGGCGAGCGTACCGGCAAGTACCGGCTGGGTCTGGAAGAGCCGCTGTTCGATGGTGCTGCGCCGGCCAAGATCAGCACCGCCGACCTGGCGGTAGCGATCATTGATGAGCTTGAAGCACCCAAGCATATCCAGAGGCGCTTTACTGCTGCCTATTGATCGATAGCGCCAGCTTCAGCCGAACGGCAGCCATGATGCTGCCGTTTTTTATTGCGGTGCTGTGTGCACGCTGTGCATCCAGGCATCCCACGGCGGTGTATCACCCCATTCAGCCCGCAGGAAATCGATGAAGCTGCGCACCTTGGCCGACAGGTGCCGCCGGCTGGGGTAGACCGCGTACAGCGCCAGCTCGGGTGAAGCAAACCCGGGCAGCACGCACTCGAGCGTGCCCGCTTGCAGGTCATCGCCCACCAGGAAGGTGGGCTCGTTGATCAGCCCGGCACCCGCACGGGCCGCAGCCACCAGCAGATCGCCATTGTTGGCGCGCAATGTGCCTTGCACCTTGATGGTATGCACGGTACCGCCTTGGGTGAAACGCCATTCATCGCCCCCTGCGCCATAGGTATAGATCAGGCAGTTGTGCTGCAGCAGCTCTTGCGGCGTTTGTGGTGCGCCGTGCCTGGCAAGGTAGGCGGGGGCGGCGCACGCGGCAATGCGGATGGGGGCAAGCCGGCGCGTGATCAGGTTACCCGCCAGCTGGCCGCTGATACGCAGCGCCAGATCGTAGCCTTCCTCGACCAGATCCACGGTGCGGTCCGATAGGGTGAGCTCCAGTTTCACGGCCGGATGGGCCGCCTGGTAGCGCGGCAACAGCGTGGCCAGGTGGCGTACGCCGAACGATACCGGCGCATTCACGCGCAGCAGGCCGCCCGGCTGCGCGGTTTCGTCATCAAGCGCGGCTTCGGCTTCGGCAATATCTGCCAGGATCTGCATGGCGCGTTCGTGATACGCGCGGCCTGCTTCGGTCAGGCTGAGCCGGCGCGTGGTTCTTTGCAGCAGGCGCGCGCCCAGATGGCTTTCCAGATCGGCCACCAGCCGCGATGCCGCCGTGGTGGAAATGCCCAGCAGTGCCGCCGCACGCACGAAGCTGCCTGCTTCCACCACCTTGTTGAACACCTGCATGGCTGCCAGCCTGTCCATGGGCCTATCCCGTTTTTCGTTGCAATGCAGGTCATTTTCATGGGTTTGTTGCGGATTGCAATCGGTACGTCGTGATCCGGGCACCGATTGCGTTGCAAGCGGTGCAACAACGCAATGCCTAGCCCGGCGCTACCGCCTGTCGGTACAGCCGCAACAGCAGCGCCCGCACGATTGACGCTACTTTCTTACTGCTGCACGCTTACAGACATGCGGCCGGAATGAGCCGTGCAAATAAAGCGGCGCCGCCTTGCGGTGACCGGGATGGAGAGAGAATCATGCGCAAGACAATCCTGGGCGCGGCAGCCTTTGCCGCGCTGTTCGCGCTCGACGTGCAGGCGGCTTGCCGCGGTGCGTGGGGCGAAGGCAATACCTATCAAACCGGCGATGTCGTCAGCTACAACGGTGTCAACTACTCCGCGTTGACCACGCATACCGCCTACGCCGGCGCCAACTGGAACCCGGCCGCCACACCCACGCTGTGGAAGAACGGTGGCAGCTGTGGCGCCACCCCGGTGCCGACGCCAGGCCCGACAGTGATTCCGACCGTCATCCCCACGCTGGTACCAACTGCAACACCGGTGCCGGCAACCCCCAAACCCACGGCAACGCCCGCCCCGACCGCCACGCCAGTGCCTACGCTGGTGCCAACCGCTACTCCCACTGTCACGCCAACGCCGGCCGGCCCGGTTGGCGCCTGCTACCCGGCCTGGGCATCCGGTACCGCATACAATGGCGGCGCACTGGTGCAATACAACGGCCGGGTCTACAAGGCCAAGTGGTGGACGCAAGGCGATATACCGGCCAGTAATGCGGGTGATGCCAAGCCATGGCAGGATCTGGGCGCATGCGGCGGTGTGACTGCGGTGCCGACAGCAACGCCGATACCGACCCTCACCCCAAGCGCAACACCGGTACCGAGCGCCACACCGCGCCCGAGCGTGACGCCCACCATTGCGCCTACCGCCACTCCGACAGCCATTCCTACACTGGCACCGACCGCAACCCCCGTACCCAGCGCAACACCTGTGCCCACGCTGGCACCGACCGTGACGCCAGCCCCGTCGGTGACTCCGGTGCCGGGCAGCTGGGTGCTGCAGAACACGTTCGAGAACGATGCCATCGGCCTCTACAGCGCCAGCGCCTTCCAGGCTGACTGGGGGGTAGCTCCACAGAACTCCACCGGCGTGGCCGCTGGCCGGCTGTCCATCGTGTCTGATCCGGATAACGGCGCCAACAAGGCATTGCGGGTAGCGTACAAGGCCGGGCAGGTGGGCGGTGATTCGGCAATGACGTTTGATGCGCCGCTGTCGGGCACCTACAAGTCGCTGTGGCTGCAGTACAAGCTGCGCTTCGACAACGCGTTCAACTGGGTGAAGGGTGGCAAGCTGCCGGGCCTTGGCGGCGGAGATACCCCCACCGGCTGCATTGCCAACGGCACCTTCGATGGCTTTACCACCCGTATGATGTGGCGTGAAAACGGCGTGGCGTTCAGCTACCAGTACTATCCGGGCAAGAAGGAAGAATGCGGCGACTACTATGCAGTGGCCACCAGATTCAAGCCGGGCGTGTGGTACACACTGACGCAACAGGTGATCATCAACGATGCCGGTGCATCCAACGGTGAATTCCGCCAGTGGGTGGACGGCGTGCTGGTGCTGCAGCAAAGCGGCCTGCTGTTCCGCAATGCGGCTGCGGTGGGCGTATCCGCGATCAAGATGGATACCTTCTTTGGGGGCTCCAGCACCGACTGGGCGCCAGCTACCGACCAGTACGCGTACTTTGACGATTTCCGCGTCAGCACCAGCTCACCACTGGCGCTGGTGGATACCGCCAAGCCGGTACCGCCGCACAGCGACCCCATCAATGGCTACAGCCAGTGGCAGGGCACCGGTACCTACCAGGCCAATGCGCTGGTGTTCCGTATTGATGGCCAGGGCGCGTACCACTACTACAAGGCGCGCGGGTATACCGCTGCCAACGTGGACCCGCTGACGAACAGCCTGCTGGATATCTACTATCAGGTGTATTCGCCGATCAAGCTCGATACCGCGCAAAAGTGGATAGAGCTGACTGCGCCTTGGCAGTAAGCCGGCATCGCAGTGATGAAAAACCCGCCTGCTGGCGGGTTTTTCTTTGGCAGCCGGTCATGGCGGGAAGCGCGCATGCCGAAGTGGAAATAAAAGCTTATGTTTGCTGACAGCTGGCCGATAAGATGTGGATACATACCGGCTAGTACTCAAATGAAAATCAACGCCAACACCCCGCCCTTCGTACCGCCGGAATCAGCTGGCAAGCGCCAGGCAGCGAATACCGATGCCGGCGTCCCAGCGCAGGCTGGCGGGCTGAAAATCGACCTGAGCGCGCTGCGCGCATCGTTTACCGTCACGCTGGGCGGGCAGGAAAAGAAAAGCGATTCCCCGTACAGCTCGCTGCTGAGCACGCTGTCGTCGCTGCGCCAGGCCACCAGTGCGTCCAGCCCGCAGCGCAAGGCGGCCGCGCGGGCACGGGTGGCGCAGATCAAGGAGCAGATCGAGCAGATGCGCAAGTTTGCAACATCGCTCGACCCCAAGTCGGCCAAGGCCATGGCCAACCAGATCAGGATGCTGGCGCAGCAACTGAAGGCGGCCGCCGCGGAGCTGACTGGTGGGGGCGGCGGTGCCGTGACGGTGCCGCCGGTGAATCCGGGTGGCAGCAGTAGCGCGGGCACGACCGAGGGGGCGGATAGCCAGGCCGATGCCGGTGCCAAGGCTGCAGCCGCTGCTGAAGCTGCGGCGGCCAGGGCGGATGCATCGGCAGCGTCGGCATCGGCCAATGATGCGGCCGCCGATGCGGAAGGCGCTGGCGATGGCGATGCTGCGAGGGATGAATCACCGCAGGAAGAACACGCTGGCCAGGTGGGCCGGCAAGGCCAGCAAGGGGGCGATCAGGAAGCTTCTGACCGGGCGCTGGTGCGCGAAACCGCCAACAAGCTCAAGGCATTGCTGGCGCTGGTTCGCTCACAGCTGCGCAATGGCCGCAATGACGACACCGACAAGGCTGACAAGGCCATGGCGGAGATCGAGAAAATGCTGGCCGATACCGCCAAGGCAGAGGCTGGCGGTGCGGGCAGTGGTGTAGAAGCGGCAGCCGGCGCTGCAGGCGCCGCCGATGTGGCGGTGGCTGTTGCCAGCGCCGTACCGGCAGACTGACCGGCGCAGCCAGAGCAGGCCCAGCCGCTACTCCTCGCTCTCCGTACCGGCGGCAAGCCCTTCGCGCAGTGCACGCGTGGCCTGCTGCAGCACGCTGAGCTGCCGGCGATAGTTGCGGCAGTTGTTGCAGATCGGCAGGTGCGTTTGCACCAGCAGCCACTCGCCGGCATTAAGCTGGCGATCCTGCGCATCGGATAACAGCCGCGATACCTTTTTACAATTCGCCATTGCCATCCTCCTCGCAGTAGCCTTTTTCACTCAGGCAGGTACGCAGCTTCAGCCGCGCGCGGTACAGCAGCACGCTGCAGTGGTTGGCGCTGACGGTCAGCTCGTCGCAGATATCGCCAGTTTCCAGCCCGAGGAATTCGCGCATCATGAACACCCGGCCGGTTTGCTCCGGCAGATGATCCAGGCAGGTTTCGAACAACACCCAGAACTGTTTTTGCTGCAGCGCCGTTTCCGGTTTGGGCCACGGCTGTGGTTTGCTGTGCTGTGCCCAGTGGCCGCCGGGGTCGAACAGCAGGCTGTCGAGGATTTCCTCTCCTTCGATTTCGCTGCTCAGTGACGACAGGTTGATAGTGCGCTTCTTGGCCCGCATGGTGTCGATCAGCTTGTGGCGCAAGATGCCGAACACCCAGGTCTTGTGCTGCGACTGACCGGCAAAATGCTGCTCGCTTGCCCAGGCGGCGGCCAGCGCTTCCTGCACGGCGTCTTCCGCTGCGGCGCTGTCGCGCAGCTGCAGCTGGGCAAAGCGCAGCAGGTCACGGCGCAGCTTGTGCAGGTAGCCGGCATCGTCGTGCCAGGGAGCTGCAGTGCCAGTAGCCGGCGGCTTCGTTTGCGCAATCATGCTTGCGCCTGGGGCTGAAGGTGCTTGCGGCACAGCCGCCGCTCCAGCGACCAGCAACCGGTGCCGTGGATCAGCAGATAGGCCAGCAATACGCCCCACAGCACGTGATCCTTGATCATCACCGCTTCCAGCCCCGGGTAGGAAATCACCGCAACGGCATTGAGGATGAACAGCCCGGCGGCGGCAAAGCGCCCGCCTAAGCCCAGCACCAGCAACACCGGCAGGATCAGCTCGCCGCCGGCACCCATGGCCGCCGCCAGCGGGGGCGGCAGGATGGGCACGTGATATTCCTCGGTAAACAGGTAAAGGGTGCTGTTCCAGTCGCGGATTTTGGTGAGGCCGGACAGGAAGAACACCCGCGCCACGTACAGGCGCACGGCCAGCGCAAACAGCGGCTGCAGGCTGGCGGCGATTTTTTCAAACAGCGCATACGCGCGGCAGGTGAGGTGAATGGCTTTCATGGTGTGGTATCCCGGATGGCGCTGATCAGGCCCTCGGCAAACAGCCGGGCCAGCAATGGGTTGGGGTCCTGCGTTGCCTGTGCCAGTGTATCGCCCAGCGACTGCCCGCCCAGCAGGGCTGCCAGCCAGGCTGGATCGGCAACGGGCAGGTGTTGCACGCCCGTGGCATTGCGCCACACCAGTACGCTCTGGCCGCCAGCATCGAGCATGGCTGTGGCGCCACCCTGATGCATGGTGAGGATGTCGGCAATCGGCCACGCGCTGGACCGGACCAGCGCAACGGCAGGGTGGAACTGCAGCTGTAACGCGGCAAATTGGGCCGGTTGCAGCGCGGCGAGCGTGGCGGTATCCAGTGGTGCGGCATCCGCGGCGTGATAGGCGCGGTGCAGCGCCCAGTCCAGCCGCGCTACGTCAGGCAGATAGGGCAGTGCTGTCGCAGGCGCAAAGGTGGCAATAAAGGCAGCCAGTGCTGCGCCATCGTCATGCAGGTTGGCCGAGCTGGCAGGTACGGCTTTCACGTATTCGCGTGCCAGCGCGCGGAAGTAATCTTCGCCGACCAGCGCTGCCACGGTGGGAAAGGCAGCCGGTAGCGCATCGATGCGGTTGAGGCGTACGTTGTTGCGGTAGATGGCGAGATGCTGCTGCGTTTGCCCGGTCAGGCTGCCGGGCACATGGTTGCTGTCCGCCAGGCCGAGGGCAAAATCGGCGATGGCTTCCGCGTAGCTCAGCATGGCAGGGCCTGCGCCGCTTGTTGCGGGGCAATACGCGCAGCCAGTTGCGCGTATTCATCCAGCAGCGTGGCCAGTGGCGGCAGGTTGCAATCACGCTCCAGCAGTACCGGCGTGGGGCCGACATGCGCCAGCGCAACGTCAAGCAGCGCCCACACTTCGGCGCAGACGGGCGCACCGTGCGTATCAATGCTGACACCGTTGACGGTTTCGAAGCCGGCAACATGGATTTCGCCCACACAGCCTGGCGGGATGCGGGCGATTTCCGCCAGCGGATCGGTGCCCAGGTTGAGCGCATTCACGTACAGGTTGTTCACGTCCAGCAGCACGCCGCAGCCGGTGCGGGCGACGAGTTCGGCCAGCAGTTCGGCCTCGCTGCAGGTTTCGTGCTGGAAGCCCACGTAGCTGGATACGTTTTCGATCAGGATTTGCCGGCCCAGTGCGTGCTGTACCTGGTTGATGCGCTCCGCCAGCAAGGGCAGCGCGCCTTCCAGCCGTGGCACCGGCAGCAGGTCGTTGAAAAAGCGTTGCTGGTGGCGGTTCCAGCACAGGTGTTCGGATATCAGTACCGGCGCGATGCGCTGTACCAGCTGTTTGAGTGCGGCCAGATGCGCGGCATCGAGCGGCTCGATGCTGCCCAACCCCAAGCCCACACCGTGCAGGCTGATCGGGTAATCGGCACGTATGGCCTCCAGCGCGGCAATCGGTTCGCCACCGCCGAAGTAGTTTTCGCTATGCACTTCCCACCACCCCACGGCCGGGCGTTCGGCCAGCACGCTGCCGATATGCGGCGAGCGCAGGCCCAGGCCGGCAGCAACGGGAAGAGAGGGGGCATGCATGATCATTTCAATCCGCGAGGTAAGCGATGGGGATACTGGATAGCGCTGCAGGATGCAACCATGACAGCGGTGCGGGCTGGCTGCGGGCGAGGGTATTGCCACCCGCAGCCATGCCGCGCGATCACATGGCTTTCAGCGTGCCGCCCATCTTGGTGCAGGTGCCGGTGGCAACCGCCTTGAATTCCTTCGGGTCCATATCGGTGCTGGCCTGGCCCGCGCACGAGTGGCTATTGGCCTTGCAGTCGTTCTGACCGGCCTTGGCAATGCCGTAACACTTTTCCTGATCAGCGGCGAGGGCCGGTGCAGCCAGGGTGGCGCCAAGGATGGCTGTCAATGCGGATGCGGCAAGAAGTTGCTTGTTCATGATCGATCTCCAGAATTGTTCAACAGGTTTGGTGAGTGCAGTGGCGGGGGCCGCGTGGCCTCCTGCAGCTTAGGTCGTGCCATTCACCCGGATATGACAGCAGCGACGAATTATTTTCCAGCATGCCATGTTCATGGCATCGCTGCATGTGCTGCGGGCCACTGCGTGGCGCGCGGGCGTGCGCTACAGGCTTGGTCATACAGCCACGAAATGCGGGTAATTCATGGGTAAATAATGTTTGAAAACATTTGTGTATTGCCTAGTCTGATCTTTACGTCCGATGAAATATTGCAATGGTTGCGCCACGCCAAAATACAGCCAATGCACAAAGCGCCACCGCCGGCCGGGCAAGCCTGCGCCCGGCTCCGATGGCCTGACCGCCCTACCGCAGCAAGGAGAGACATCATGCAGTGGCTGACGAACATGAAGCTGATCACCAGATTGATCTGTGCCTTTATCCTGGTCGCGCTGGTTTCGGTGGCCATCGGCGTGATCGGCATCGGCAAATTGCGTGAAGCAAACCAGATGCTCGACAGCATGTATAACGACAGGCTGGTGCCCGTGCGCGATCTGGGCCGGCTGGAGAAAGAAACCATCCAGCACTATCGACGTGTGTATGTGGAACTGGCATTGAACGACGCTGAAGAAACCGCCAAGCTGGCCGAGCAGAATCTGGCCTCCGAGAAGTTCGTCAACGAAACCTTTGCGGAATATCGCAAGGGCGTGACGCTGGAAGAAGAAAAGCGCTTGCTGAGCGTGTACGAGCAGCACTGGGCCAGCTATCTCGCCTCATCCAGAAAGGTGGTGACGCTGCTGCAGGCTGGCCAGCATGCCGAGGCAGTCACGCTGGTACGGGGTGAAACCCGGCCGATGTTCGATACGTTGCTCTCGACCATCGCGCAGCTCGTCAAGGCCAATGACGAAGCCGCGCTGAAGGCCAACGAGCAGGCCACAGTGATGACCGCGGAAATGACGCGCCTGCTGACCAGCGCCATCGTGGGTGGCTTCATCCTGGCCTTGCTGATCGGCATCGTGGTGACGCGCATGATCCTGCGCCAGATCGGTGGCGAGCCGGCCGATGCGATGCGCATCATGAAAAAAGTGGCCGACGGCGATACATCGCTCAATGTGCAGCTGCGTGGCGATGACACCCGCAGCATGATGTACAGCGTGCAGCAACTGATCCTGCAATTGCAGACTGCATCCAATATCCTGGCGCAGGTTGCCAAAGGCGATCTCACCGTGACCGTGCCGGTACGCCAGGGCGATACCATCAGCATGCTGTACAACATCCGCCAGATGGTGCGGCAGCTCAAGCAGGTGATCGGTGACGTCAGTACCTCTGCCGGGGCATTGGCATCGGCATCCGAGCAGATATCGGCATCTGCGCAGTCGCTGTCGCAAAATGCATCCGAGCAGGCGGCCAACGTGGAGGAGACCAGCGCCGCGGTCGAGGAAATCACCGCCACGGTGGCGCAGAACTCGGACAACGCCAAGGTGACCGATGGCATGGCCAGCCAGTCTGCCAGCGATGCGGGCGACGGCGGCGATGCGGTACGCCAGACAGTCGCTGCCATGCGGCAGATTGCCGGCAAGATCGGCATCGTCGACGACATTGCCTATCAGACCAACCTGCTGGCGCTCAATGCTGCGATCGAAGCGGCAAGGGCCGGCGAACATGGCAAGGGCTTTGCGGTGGTGGCAGTGGAAGTGCGCAAGCTTGCCGAGCGCAGCCAGGTGGCCGCACAGGAAATCGGCACGCTGGCGACAGATAGCGTGGAGCTGGCCGAGCGTGCCGGATCGCTGCTGGGGGCGATGGTGCCGGCCATCCGCAAGACCGCGGATCTGGTGCAGGAAATCTCTGCTGCATCACGCGAGCAGACCACAGGCCTCACACAGATCAACTCGGCAGTCACCCAATTGGCGCAGACCACGCAGATGAATGCATCTGCCTCCGAACAGCTTTCCGCGACTGCCGAGGAAATGAGCGCGCAGGCGTTGCAGCTGCAGGAAGTGATCGGCTTCTTCCGTACCGGGCAACGGGTGAGCGCTACCGCCAAACGCAGCAAGACCAGGGCGGCGGCAGACAGTGACGAGCGCCAGCGCGTGATCTCGCTCGATTCCGGTGATGAAGAAGTGGATGAAGCGGCGTTTGTCAGTTTTTGAGTGAACTGCCGGTTGTTTTTCCCGGGTCAGGCTACGCGCGACACATGCCAGATCACCCTGTTTCGCATCGGTTGTTTATCCGGGGCGGCAAGAATGAAAAACGGCCAGCTTGTGGCTGGCCGTTCTGCTGACAACTGATCGGGTTGGATCAGTTCTTGGACTGGTCAACCAGCTTGTTCTTGGCGATCCACGGCATCATGGCGCGCAGTTCTGCGCCCACGGTTTCGATCGGATGCACCGAGTTCAGGCGGCGACGTGCCGTCATCGACGGGTAGTTGGTCTTGCCTTCCTGGATGAACATCTTCGCGTATTCGCCCGACTGGATACGGTACAGCGCTTTCTTCATCGCTTCCTTGGTGGCGGAAGTCACGACTTCCGGACCGGTCACGTATTCGCCGTATTCAGCGTTGTTCGAGATCGAGTAGTTCATGTTGGCGATGCCGCCTTCGTACATGAGGTCAACGATCAGCTTCAGTTCGTGCAGGCATTCGAAGTAAGCCATTTCCGGCGCGTAGCCCGCTTCGGTCAGGGTTTCGAAGCCGGCCTTCACCAGCTCGACCGCGCCGCCACACAACACGGCCTGTTCGCCGAACAGGTCGGTTTCGGTTTCTTCGCGGAAGTTGGTTTCGATCACGCCACCCTTGGTGCCGCCGTTGGCAGCAGCATACGACAGCGCTACGTCGCGGGCCTTGCCCGACTTGTCCTGGTAGATGGCGATCAGGCTCGGTACGCCGCCGCCCTTCAGGTATTCCGAACGCACGGTGTGGCCCGGGCCTTTCGGGGCAACCATGATCACGTCGACGTTGGCCGGCGGAACGATCTGGTTGTAATGGATGTTGAAGCCGTGTGCGAACGCCAGCGCTGCGCCATCCTTCAGGTTCGGCGCGATGTCGCGGTGGTAGACGTCCGGTTGCGATTCATCCGGCAGCAGGATCATGACCACATCGGCGCCCTTCACGGCTTCAGCCACTTCCTGCACCTTGAAGCCGGCGGTTTCCGCCTTGGCCCACGATGCGCCGTTCTTGCGCAGCGCGATGGTGACGTTCACGCCCGAATCCTTCAGGTTCTGTGCGTGTGCATGGCCTTGCGAGCCGTAGCCGACGATGGTGACTTGCTTGCCCTTGATCAGGCTGATGTCGGCGTCTTTGTCGTAATAAACTTTCATTTTGCTTTTCCTTTCAGGGTTGTCCGGGGCGGGCTGTATGCCCTTGCCCGCCGTTAAATCTTCAGAATGCGTTCGCCGCGGGCGATGCCGGAGGCACCGGTACGCACGGTTTCAAGGATGGCTGCGGCATCGATGGCGTTGATGAACGCGTCGAGCTTGCTGCCGGTGCCGGTCAGTTCGATGGTGTAGGTCTTGTCGGTCACATCGATGATGCGGCCGCGGAAGATATCGGCAGTACGCTTGATCTCCTCGCGGTCCTTGCCGGCGGCACGTACCTTGATCAGCATCAGCTCGCGCTCGATGTGATCGGCCTCGTTCAGGTCGATGACCTTCACCACTTCGATCAGCTTGTTGAGCTGCTTGGTGATCTGCTCGATCACGTCGTCCGAACCGTGCGTGACGATGGTCATGCGGCTCAGCGTCGGGTCTTCGGTGGTTTGCACCGTCAGCGAATCGATGTTGTAGCCGCGTGCGGAAAACAGCCCGGTAACGCGCGATAGCGCGCCGGCTTCGTTTTCGATCAGGACGGAAAGAATATGTCGCATGTTCACTCCTTCCTCAGCACAGGTTGCCGTAGTCACGGTTGTTTTCAAACGGCGTCTGCTGCATGCCGCGCATATGTTCAGGCAGGTCCATCTGGTTCAGGCCACGGCCGTTCTGGATCATCGGGAACACGTTCTCGCGCTGATCGGTACGGAAGTCGATGAACACCAGGCGCTCTTTCAGTGACGGGCCGAAAGCTTCTTTCAGTACCGGCTCCACATCGGCCGGGTTCTCGACCTTGAAGCCGACGTGGCCATAGGCCTCGGCGATCTTCACGAAGTCGGGCAGCGCATCCATGTACGACTCGGAATAACGCGTGCCGTAGAAGAACTCCTGCCACTGGCGCACCATGCCCAGGTAGCGGTTGTTCAGCGACAGCACCTTCACCGGGGTGTGGTACTGCTTGCAGGTGGACAGTTCCTGGATGTTCATCTGGATCGAGCCTTCACCGGTCACGCAGGCCACCTGCGCGTTCGGGTTGGCCAGTTGCGCGCCCATCGCGGCAGGCAGACCGAAGCCCATGGTGCCGAGGCCGCCGGAGTTGATCCACTGCTTGGGACGGCGGAACTTGTAGTACTGCGCCGCCCACATCTGGTGCTGGCCGACGTCGGACGTGACGATGGCTTCGCCATTGGTTACCTGCCACAGTGCTTCGATCACCGATTGCGGCTTGATCACTTCGGTCGATGGCGTGTACAGCAGCGAATTGGGTTTGCGCCATTCGTCGATCTGCTTCCACCAGTTGGCCAGCGCATCCGCGTTCGGGCGCATGTTCTGTTCTTTCAGCACCGCGATCAGGTCGTTCAGCACGTATTTCACATCGCCGACGATGGGCACGTCCACTTTCACGCGCTTGGCGATCGAGGACGGATCGATGTCGATGTGGACGATCTTCTTCGGGCTGGACAGGAACTGGCTGGGCGACGAGATCACGCGGTCGTCGAAGCGGGCGCCGATGGCGATCAGCACGTCACAGTACTGCATCGCCAGGTTGGCTTCGTAGGTGCCGTGCATGCCCAGCATGCCGACGAAGTGCGGATCGTTGCCGTCGAGCGCGCCCAGGCCCATCAGCGTGTTGGTGCACGGCACACCCAGCAGGCGCACCAGCTCGGTAACCTGCGCGGATGCGCCGCCCTGTACGGCGCCGCCGCCCACGTAGATATACGGGCGCTTGGCTTCAGCCAGCAGCTGGGCCGCTTTCTTGATCTGGCCTGGATGGCCTTTCACCGGCGGGTTGTAGCTGCGGATGGTGACCGATTCCGGGTAGCTGAACTCGGTCTTGGCCATCGTTACATCCTTGGGGATGTCGATGACCACCGGGCCGGGGCGGCCGGTTGCGGCGATATGGAAGGCTTTCTTGAAAGTGGTGGCGAGATCGCGCACGTCCTTCACCAGGAAGTTGTGTTTCACGATCGGGCGCGAGCAGCCGATCATGTCCACTTCCTGGAATGCATCGAGGCCGATGGCGTTCGATGGCACCTGGCCGGAAATCACCACCAGCGGAATCGAATCCATATAGGCAGTGGCAATGCCGGTCAGTGCATTGGTTGCGCCCGGGCCGGATGTGACGAGGGCCACGCCGACCTTGTTGCTCGAGCGCGAATACGCATCGGCAGCGTGGACAGCGGCTTGCTCGTGACGAACCAGCACGTGCTTGAATTTTTCTTGCTTGAAGATGGAATCGTAAATTTCCAGGACCGCGCCGCCGGGATAGCCGAATACGAATTCGACGTTCTCTTCAGCAAGGCAGCGGGAGACGATTTCAGCGCCTGAAATCTCCATGGTGCACCCCTAGTATGCAGTTTGGGCGGAAAAAACTGCCGTCCATTCAGTTCGAGTCTGCGTGCATGCTGCGCCTCATCACCGGGTGATCCGCCTGCGGGCGTGCTGGCGGGTCGGATGCTCGCGCGGTGGCGCGGGTATCCCATGGTGTTCGGTCACTGCGGCAGGCCGCTTGTCCCTTGGCTCTTTAGGGCCGTAGCCCTATTCCCGGGCGTGCTGCGTGGCGACTTTCTTGTGGAATGCGCTACGCCGGCTGCGCTGGTAAGCGCGTGTGCTGGTCGGTGTGTGACGCCCGGGGTAGGGCGCCGGTGCAAATCTGTTTCGGGTGTGAACCGGGGAAAATAGCCGATCATTCCGCATCTGGCAAGTTCTTCTGGCTTGAACGGCAGGTGTTTGTTAGCATCGACGCCCGCAGGCGCGCAGCTTGCCCGGCCAGGCAGGCAATGCAATCGGGCTGTCTCATTGCGTGCAGGCTGCACGGCGCAGCCTGGCGGTCATATGGCTTGAGGAGAAATTTCTGGCAACGCAGCAAGAGCTGTCCGATTTTCTGGGCGCGGTGCAACGCAGGGCGTTCCGCCAGGCGATGTTTGCCGTCCAGGACGAAGACACTGCACTCGATCTGGTGCAGGACGCCATGCTGCGCCTGGCCGACCGCTATGCGGGCAAGCCAGCCGAAGAGTTGCCGTTGTTGTTCCAGCGCATCCTGCAGAACGTGATCCGCGATCATTTCCGCCGCCAGAAAACCCGCGGGTTCTGGACGGTGCTGCTGTCGGCTTTCCAGTCCGATGATGCGGAAGCCGATACCAGTGATCCACTCGAATGGTTGCCGAATCAGCCAGTGGCGCCCAGCCCCGAGATGGAGCACGATCAGGCGCGCATGATGGCGCTGATCGAAGAAGGCATTGCCAAGTTGCCAACCCGTCAACGCGAGGCTTTCCTTCTGCGTTACTGGGAGGAGATGGATGTTGCAGAAACCGCTGCCGTGATGGGATGTTCCGAAGGCAGCGTGAAGACGCACTGTTCACGCGCAAATGCTGCATTGGCCACTTGGCTCAACCTGCATGGCGTGAGCTGGTCCAGCCAATGAAACGAGGTGCCCAAATGAATGCCGAACAAGCCAAGCCGGAAGTCGCCCGGCGCGTGACCGAGCAACTGGACAAACTGCCGGTGTCTGCGCGTGCGCAAGCGCGCCTGAACCAAATCCAGGCGCTGGCGCTGTCGCATGCGGCCAACCAGCCGCGCTGGGCAGGCATCGCTGGCTGGGTCAACCAGCATTGGCATGCGCATCCGGCTGCCTGGGGCAGTGCGGTGACCCTGTGCGTGCTGGCGGCCATCGGCGGTGCATGGCAGATGCATGGCCGCGAGGGCGACAGCGAACTGGAAACCATGCTGCTGGCGGATGATATTCCGCTGGAAGCGCTTGCCAATAACCGGATGCAGGCATGGTCAGCAGATTTGCACTGATTATTGCATTGTTGCTTACCGCGGCGTTTGCCTCGGCGGCAGTGCCATCGTGGCAGGCGTTGCCTGCCGACCAGCGCCAGTTGCTGATGCCGCTGGCCGCCGAATGGAATACATTGCCCGAGCAGCAGCGCGAGCACCTCGTCAAGGTGGCCAAGCGCTATCCGACGTTGCAAGCAGAGCAACAGGCGCGTGTACGCGAGCGCATTTCGCGCTGGGCCAGCTTCACCCCGGCACAGCGCGATCAGGCGCATGCCAATTACCTGCGATTGCAGGCGATGCCGGCAGAAGAGCGCCGGCGCACCGTAGACAGGCTGCGCGCCGAGCATCAGGCCGAAACCGCTAAACCACGCCGCTCCAAGAACGATCAACAATGACCCCAGATACTCCTGCACCGGCGAATGTTGCCGGTGCGCCCCGCCTTGCCGGCTGGTGGCGCCGTTTTTTTGCCTGGCTGTACGAGCTGCTGCTGCTGGTTCCGGTGATCCTGCTGGCGGGCATTCCCGCGCTGGCCTTGCAGGCGGTGCTGCAATCGCTGCTGGGTGGCGTCAAGGTAGATGGCGTGATCGATACGCCGTTTGCGCATATGCTCAACTTCGCCTGGTTGATGGCGGTGAGTTTCTTCTATTTTGCATGGTGCTGGCGGCGTGGCGGGCAGACGTTGGCGATGAAAACCTGGCGCGTGCGCATTCTGGCGGTGAACGGACAGCCGGTATCGCTGCGTGCTGCGGCAATACGCTTTTTTGCGGCCTTTGCTTGCTGGTTTCCTCTGATCCCGCTGTGGATGCTGGCAAGGCGCGATCCGCAATGGATTCCGTACGCATGGTTCTCCTTCGGTTTGTTCCTGGCGCCTTTTTTCTGGGCGTTTGCCGACCGCGAAAAACAGCTGCTGCATGATCGTCTGGCCGGTACGCGGCTGGTGTTCGCGCCATCGAAACGCAAGCCTTTCGATCCGCTGGCCTGACGGTGGCGTAGCGACGTTCCGGCGGCCGCTATGGATCACTGTTCCGCCGGCTGCCAGGCGGGAAATGGATCGGGCAGCATATCGCCGGGCAGCATGGCTTCGCAATCATCGAGCAGGCAGGCATCCAGCGCTGCACACAGTGCGGCCTGATCCAGATGCTGGCCAATCAGTACGATTTCCTGCTGCCGGTCACCATAGCGCGCATCCCAGTCCGTATTGATCTCGTGTAGCGTATCGGCATCCTGCGGCCAATCCTTGCGCGGCACCGCAGCCCACCACATGCCGGCAGCACCATGGCTGGAATGCACGCCGGCCTGCGACCAGCTGCCTACCCACTGCGGGCGTGAGGCCAGCCAGAAATAACCCTTCGAGCGGATCACGCCCGGCCACGACTGGTGGATCAGTTGCCAGAACCGTTGCGGGTGAAATGGCCGGCGGGCGCGGTACACAACGCTGCTGATGCCGTATTCAGCGCTCTCCGGCAGGTATTCGCCGCGCAGTTGCTGCAGCCAGCCCGGTGCATTGGCGGCCGCTTCGAAATCAAAGCGCCGGGTATCCAGCACGCGCGGCAGCGGCAGCGCGCCGAACTGGCTGTGCACGATATCGGCGCGCGGGTTCAGCGCGTGCAGCATGTGCTCCAGCCGGGCCAGCTCCGCCGCACTGACAAGATCGGTCTTGTTCAGTACCAGCACATCGCAGAACTCAACTTGCTCCACCAGCAGATCGACCAGCGCGCGCTGGTCATCCGCACCCAGTGCGCTTCCCCGGTCTGCCAGCAGGTCGATGCTGCTGTAATCACGCAGGAAATTGCATGCATCGACTACGGTCACCATGGTATCGAGCCGGGCGATGTCGGCCAGACTCTGTCCGTCTTCATCGCGGAAGGTAAAGGTTTCCGCTACCGGCAACGGTTCTGCGATGCCGGTGGATTCGATCAGCAGGTAATCAAACCGGCCAGCCTTTGCCAGCTGGCGTATTTCGATCAGCAAGTCTTCGCGCAGCGTGCAGCAGATGCAGCCATTGCTCATTTCCACCAGTTTTTCATCGGCTCGCGCGAGTGCCGCACCGCCGTCACGTACCAGCTGTGCATCGATATTGACCTCGGACATGTCGTTGACGATGACGGCCACGCGCAGGCCATCGCGGTTGTTCAGGATGTGGTTGAGCAAGGTGGTTTTTCCGGCACCAAGGAAGCCCGACAGCACGGTGACCGGCAGGCGGGAATCGGGAAGAGCGGATCGAAGGTGCATGGGCGTTCCTGGCTTGGTGATGAGGTCGAATATTTAATATGTTATAACATATCATTTTGTCGCGACAAGCAAGGTGATGCCGGATGTTGCGATTGCCGTGCATTGCTAAGCATGGATGCACGGAGTGGTGTGCCGGGTACGGCACCATGGCATCAGAACTGTACGCCTTGCGCCAGCGGCAGGCCGCTGCCGTAGTTGATGGTATTGGTGCTGCGACGCATGTAGGCTTTCCACGAATCGGAGCCGGATTCACGCCCGCCGCCGGTGTCCTTTTCGCCACCGAAAGCACCGCCGATTTCTGCACCCGAGGTGCCTGCATTGACATTGGCGATGCCGCAATCGGAGCCCGCGGGGCCGATGAACGCTTCCATCTCGCGCAGATCGGTAGTGAAAATCGCGCTTGATAGCCCCTGTGGCACGGCGTTCTGCAATGCAATCGCTTCATCCAGATGGCTGTAACGCAGCAGGTACAGGATGGGAGCAAAGGTTTCCTCGCGCACGATGGCGCTTTGCGCCAGCATGGAAACAATGGCAGGCCGCACATAGCTGCCCCCGGCAGGAACTTGCTCGCTGACGTTTTCGCCGCCGTACAGGGTGTGCCCGCCTTGCGCCACGGCGCTAGCCAGTGCGTGCTGCATGGCGGTGAGCGCACGCTGGTTGATCAACGGCCCGACCAGCACGGCGGGATCGCGCGGGTCACCGATTTTCAGGCTGGCGTAGGCGTTGATGAGCCTGGTGGTCAATGCATCGGCAATGGATTCGTGCACGATCAGCCGGCGCAGCGTGGTGCAGCGCTGGCCACAGGTGCCGGCGGCGCCAAACACGATGCCGCGCAGCGCCAGATCAAGGTCTGCGCTGGGTGTGACGATGGCCGCATTGTTGCCACCCAACTCCAGCAAGCTGCGCCCCAGCCGTGCTGCAACGGTTTGTGCCACTGCCCGCCCCATGCGCACCGAGCCGGTGGCGGAGATCAGCGGCAGGCGGCGGTCACCTGCCAACTGCTGTCCGATATCGGCATCACCCTGCAGCACGCTGATCAGGCCGACGGGCGCAGCGGGGAAGTCGGCGATTGCATCGAGCACCACGCGGCTGGCTGCCAATGCGGTCAACGGGGTTTGCGCAGATGGCTTCCAGATCACCGTATCGCCGCATACCAGCGCCAGCATGGCGTTCCACGCCCACACCGCCACCGGAAAATTGAAGGCGCTGATCACCCCCACCGGCCCCAGCGGCAACCACTGTTCCATCAGCCGGTGGCTGGGCCGCTCGCTGGCGATTGTCTGTCCATATAGCTGACGCGAAAGGCCCACGGCAAAATCACAGATATCGATCCACTCCTGCACTTCGCCGGCAGCTTCACTGCCGATCTTGCCCGATTCCAGCGTGATCAGTGTCGCCAGCGCCTGTTTGCGTTCGCGTACCAGTACAGCAATGCGCCGGACCAGTTCGCCCCGCAGCGGGGAGGGCACGCAGCGCCACTGAGCAAAAGCCTGGCTGGCTGCGTGGATGGCGTGCTCGCTATCGGATTGGCTGGCGGTCAGCAGCATGCCGTGACCGGCTTGGTCGATCGGGCTGGACAGCGCATTGCTCTGCGTGGGTGGGTAATGTGCCTGGCCGCTGATGATGGCGGCCGGCCAGGTATCGCCGTGCCGCCAGTCGGCCAGCCCCAGCGGGGCAAGCAGTTGCTCGAGTGTGTGCATCGCCAGTCTCCTTTCCGTGGGGTGCCCAGACTGCGGTCAAACAGGGATTTCTTCTGCGTAGCGGTCGGTGGCGTAGTAACGGCCAAAGCGGTTGGCGAGGAAGTCTGCCAGCACCACATCCTCCTGTCTGACAAAGCCTGCTTCAGGCAACTGCCCGGCCAGGTGCAGATCAAGCACCGCAGCGGCACTGGCGGCGGTGGTGAGCTGTATCGCGCTCCAGACCTCACCGAACAGCTCGCGGTGGTAGAGCTTGCGGGCATCGGTAATCTGCCGGAACTGCCCGTGCAACTGGCCGGATACCGATACGAACACCAGCACCACGTCCTGCAGCGTGATGGGTACGGCGGTTTCCAGCATGCGTTTCATCAGGCGCCGGCTGGCGCGGGTGGCCCCTAGGCGCAGGCCATTGACCAAAAAGTCCATCAGGTACTGATGACCACTGTAACGCACCGTTTTGTAGTTGAGCGTATGCACGCGACCGGCCAGCGTTTCACACAGCGTGCCCAACCCGCCCGAGGTATTGAAGGCTTCGTATTCAAGCCCGTCCAATGCAAAATGCTCCAGCCCTTCCAGTGCCAGCACATCGATCCGCTGCCCCTCAACGATGGCTTCGCAGGTGTTGCAGTATTCGTTGATCAGCCCGTCGGTAGACCAGGTCAGGTTGTACTTGATGGCATTGCTCGGATATTGCGGCAAGGCGCCCACGCGCATCTTCACGGTATCGAGCAGGTCGAAACGGCGGCTGAGGTCAGCGGCCAGGATGCCGATGAAGCCGGGCGCCAGCCCGCATTGCGGCATGAACACCTGGCCCGGGGCGGCGGATTCGGCCACGCGGCGTACTGCCCGCGTGGTGGCGACGTCCTCGGTCAGGTCAAAGTAGCTGCAGCCTGCTGCCAGCGCGGCGCGGGCAATCGTCGGGTTGACGTCGAAGCTGGTGGCCGACAGCACCGCGCGCCGGTTTTTCATGGCGCTTGCCAGGCTGTCGCGGTTTTTCACATCCAGTTGCACTGTGCGCAGCGGTGCGCGAGCTGCAAGGCGCGCCAGGCTGGCTTCGTCGCGATCGGCCACGGTAACGTCATAGTCGCCACTATGCACGAGCAGCTTGGCAATGCTGGCGCCGATCTTGCCGGCACCGATCACGATGACCTTTTCCATGGCTATTCCTTGCTTCGCCGGGGCGGGCATTTATGGTTGCGGCAGGTCTGATGTTTTTGGGTTGCGCAAAAGCCATCGCCGGCAGCGCAGGGCGCCATACTGGCGGGTCTTTCCATGCCCAAACGCTTTGCAGACCGGTCTTCACGGCTGCAGCTCCTTGAGGGTGACGCGCTGGCGCCAGTCGTAAAACGCCTTGAAACGCGCGTGGTAGAGCCGCTGCGTAGCCGGATCCAGCCATTGGCCGGAGATCTCGCGCCAGTCTGCATTGGTGGCAAGTTCACGCAATACCGGATCGAGATCCCGCATCAGGTTCTTGCCCCAGTTGTTGCGGGTACAGGCCACATGCCAGACCACCGGTTCTTCCAGTTCGGCAATGGGCACGGAAACCAGATCGTTATGGAAGCGGGCCACCTTGTTCTCGTATTCGATCACGTACGGGTATTCCAGCGTGTAGTCGACCTGGCCGCTGTCGATCAATTGCTGCAAATGCCCCACGCGTGGCAGCGTGATGCGTTTGGCCTGGCTGGCAGGCGCATCGAGAATGGTATCCACCGCCTGTGCATAAGAACGGCCCTTCTGCACATAGCCTTTGAGATCGTTGCGGGCCAGCAGCGCGGGCAGGCTGACGCCAGCCGGGCCTGGCGCGATGCGGGCACGCTGGTCTTCGCGCACCACCAGTTGCAACGGCGTGGTGATGGCTGCGGGCAACGCGTAGCTGTATGTGCGGCGGTCTTCCGTTTTCAGCGCCGGGTAGAAGCACAACGACATGCCGCGGCGCATTTCGCCAAATGCGCGTTGCGGATCGCTGCGTACGTAGCGATGGCGGTATTGCGGCAGGCGCTCGGCCATCATGCGCAGCTGTTGCTCGCCCATGCCGCTGCCCAGCTCGTTCGGGGCTGCCGGTGTCTGGCCATCGAACAGGATGAATACCGGTGGCCAGTTGAGCAGCACCCAGGTGATTTCCCGTTGTGGTTCCGCGCATGCCAGCGCGGGCAGCAGTATCAGGGCAAGAACCAGGTGCGGTTTCATGCGGACCCCTTACGGGTTGGCCGGCAGGTCTGGCCGGCGGGCGCGTTCGTCATAGAATCTCTCGATTTGTGGCCGGTAGCGATCGCGCAGCTCGGGCGATAGCCAATCGTAAAGCGGCTGGCGGAATGCCTGGGTTCTGGCCAGCATGCGGATGGCGCGGTCGATATCACGAATTGCCTGCAAGCCCCAGGCATTACGGGTGCAGGCCACGTAGCTGGTCAGGGGCGTGGCTGCTTCTGCGATGGGCAGCAGTGCCAGTTCATTGCGGAACGGAAACTGGCGTTGCATGTACTCGACCACGTACGGGTATTCGAAGGTGTAGTCCATGCGTCCGGCATCGAGCATGCGGATCAGCTGGCCGCTTTCGGTAACGGTCATGCTGCGGAAGACGCCGGGTGCTGTTTTCACCAGACTATCCACTGCTGCACCGTAGCTGCGGCCGTTTTCGACATAGGCGGCCAGATCGCTGCGCTTGCTCAGTGCTTCTACAGCCATGCCGTTGCTGCCTGCGGTGATGCGCGCCAGCTGATCCTTGCGCACCACCATGTGCATCGGGGGCAACAGGAAATTGCGGGTGAACCAGGCGGCCTTTTCGCGCTCTGGCGTTTTCAGCGCCACCGCAAAACACTCGGGTGTACCTGCGGCCATATCGGCAAAAATGCGGTTGATGTTGGCGTACACAAAGCGGTGCTCATACTCGGGCATGTGTGCAATCAGCGCCGCCATGTTCTGGTCGGCCACGCCATTGCCCAGTTGCGTCACGCTTTTCGGTGCGGTTTGCGTGGGCACGATGAACACCGGTGGCCAGTCGCGGATGGCCCAGGTCAGCACCCTGGCATCGCTGGCGGCGGCGACAGTGCTGATTGCCAGTAGCAGGCCCGGCAGCAGGGTGTGGTTCACGATGCTCCCGGCCGGTCGGTTGATTCAAAGATCCGGCTGGCGCTGGCGGCCACGAAGCCCTGGTACAACCTGCCACTGCCATCCGGGTAGCGGCGGGCGAATTCGTAGTAACACGACGGCACTGTCAGTGCGCCATCGGCAAACCGGACGCTGATGCGGTCCGCCAGCGTGCTGGCCTGTTCCAGCAACTCGTCCGGGCTGCCCTTGATTTTTCCGCCTGCTGCATTGATGGCGTAGCCGGCTGCTTCCACCCTGGCGATGACTGCGGGTAGTGAAAGTTGCGGCTGCAGGCGGTGCACAGCCACGGTGAAGTGATTGGCGTGCAGGCCATGGGCCAGCAGCCAGCCCGCGTATTCACTCTCGTCGGCAACGCGTTGATAGTCATCACGGCTGACGGCCGGCCACAGGCGGCCAGCGTTGAGCGTGCTTGCGCCGATTGCCAGTCGTGGCGGGATGGCTGCGATGGCGCGCTCGACGATCAGCTGACTCGGGGTGGACAGCCTGCGCACATGCAGCTCGGACAGGAACACCAGTGGCAGATCTGCATCTGCCGACGTGTAACCCCGGGCGCTCAGGTGTTTGTCGGGGAACTCGTAGGGTGCGTGGCGCTGATAGCCCAGTGCGAACAGCACGGGCTCCAGCCGGGCCAGCGCAATCGGGCTGCTATCGAAGGTGCGGAACGCCACGTGATCGTTGATCACCTGCTGGCCACCGAACAGCGCGCGGATGGTCAGGGCCTGCGGAGCGAGCCGGGCATAATCGTGCCAGAGCGTGGCGAAGAAGCCGCGTGCATCCATCGCGCTCTCCCTTGCCCGCTTGGTAGCGGCAGCCATGCTGCGCACCGCGGGGCGATAAACATGAATCGGCAGGACGGTCTCGCCCTTCGATTCAGCTTACAACCTGGATGCCAAATGCAAAGCCGCTCAGGACCGGCGGCGGCCGGCCAGTGGCGCTGCCAGCAATACCGCCAGCAAGGCCAGCAAAACCGGGTAATCACCCCAGCGCATGTACGGAGTATGGCCGCTCATCGGTTGCACGCTGGTTTCCAGTACATCGCGCTTGCGTTCCGGCAATTGCGCCACGCGGCGCCCGTGCTGGTCGATCACCGCGGTAAGGCCGGTATTGGTGGCACGCAGCATCCAGCGGCCGTTTTCCAGCGCGCGCGCACTGCTCATCTGCGCATGCTGCTCGGCCGCCCATGAGCCATCGAACCATGCCATGTTGGAGAAATTGGCCATCAGGCCGGCGTCGGCACTGTTGCGCCGCAGCTCGTCGCCAAATGCATCTTCATAGCAGACGTTGGCGGCAATCTTCAGCTTGCCTGCCAGCAGTGGCGACTGTTGCGCCGCACCACGTGCAAAGCCGGACAGCGGCATGTTCAGGTAGTTGTACATCCAGCCAAATAGCCACGGCAGCGGCACGTATTCTCCGAACGGCACCAGGTGGGATTTGGCATAGAAATGTGTGGGCGTTTCGATATTGAGTACACCGTTGTAGTACACGTTCGGGTCCGGATCGCTCATGGCAAAGCCGGACAGCAACGCGGCGTTTTTCTCCCGCGCGGTGGCGCGCAGCTGTGCCAGATAGGCGGGCGGCGTATCCTGGTAGAACGATGGGATGGCGGTTTCCGGCAGGATGATCACTTCGCCGCGTGCCTGTGCCACCTGCGCCAGATTCACGCGCAATGCGTCCACGTAATGTTTGGCATCCCACTTTTCATCCTGGCGGATATTGCCCTGCGCGATGCTCACGCTGACCTTGGGGCCGCTCGGCGTGGTCCAGGCGATCTGCGCCAGGCCGGCACTCGCCAATAGCAGTGCGGCGGTGGCGATCAGCCCGCGCTTCCAGTTGACCAGCCATTGCGCGGTGGCCAGCGCTGCCAGCCACCCGGCGCCATACACGCCGAACAGCGGGAAGAAACCCGCCAGCGCCACCACTTGGCTATTGCCGGTGGCCGCCCACGGGAAACCGGTAAACAGCCAGCCACGCAACCATTCGGTGGCGATATACGCGGTTGGCAGCAACAGTGGCAGTCGCCAGCGTGGCGGGCAGGGCAGCCGGCGGCTCAGCCAGGCGGCCAGCGCGGGAAACAACGCCAGGTAAGCCGAGAACAGCAGGATGCAGCCCGCCGCCATCCACGCGGGCATGCCGCCAAAGGTATGCAGGCTGATGTAGATCCAGTGCACATTGCCGACGAAATAACCCAGCCCCCAGACGAAGCCGGCCAGCGCTGCCTGGCGCTTGGTGGGGGCTATCTCCACCGCGAAAAACAGCGCCGCCAGCGACAGCGGCAGCAAGGGCACGATGTTGACGGGGGCGTATGCAAAAACACTGGCCGCCCCGCAGGCGGCCAGTGTGAGCCAGAGCAGCAGCGTGCGGATCAAACGGCTTCCTCTTCTTCCGGCAGTCGCTCTATCAATACCGAATGCACGCGGCGGCTATCCGCGCGCACGATCTGGAACTGGTAGCCTTCAAACGCGATTTTCTCGCCGCGCTTGGGCACATGGCCAAACTGCTGCGTGATGAGGCCAGCCACGGTATCGAACTCGGCATCGGAAAATTCGGTCTTCAGTGCCTCGTTGAGATCGGCGATCTCGGTCACGCCTTTCACGCGCCAGTGGCCGCGACGGTCGACGATGATGTTGTCTTCGGTTTCGTCGTAGTCGTATTCGTCTTCGATATCGCCGACGATCTGTTCCATTACGTCTTCGATGGTGATCAGGCCGGCCACGCCGCCGTATTCATCCACCACGATGGCCATGTGGTTGCGATTGTTGCGGAAATCCTTGAGCAACACGTTCAGCCGCTTGGACTCGGGGATGTACACCGCCGGGCGCAGCATGTCGCGCACACTGAAGTTGTCTTCGCCTTCTGCGTAGTAGCGCAGCAGATCCTTGGCCAGCAGCACGCCCAGCACATCATCCTTGTTGCCGTCGATGACCGGAAAGCGCGAGTGCGCGGTTTGCATCACGAAGGGAATGAACTGGTCGGGCGACTGGGCGATGTCGATGACATCCATCTGGCTGCGCGGCACCATGACGTCGCGCACCTGCATGTCGCCCACGTTGAGCACGCCTTCGATCATGCCGAGTGCATCGGCGTCGAGCAGATGCCGCTCGAAGGCGGAGTGGAGTATGTCTACGAGTTCGCCGCGGTCTTCTGGCTCCCGCAGCAGGAAGTGGGTCAGGCGCTCAAGCCAACTGGGTTTGCTTGTCGCCTGCGCAGGGTCGTCCATTGGGGGATGTACATCCGGTAACGAAGATACCGGGATCATACCAAAAGATCGCGGAAACCAGTGTTACAGCACAGACGGCATTATCGGCGTTGCCGGACGGGCGGTTGCACAGGCTGCTGTGCGGCTGTTTTGCGCCTGCGCGCTGGTCCCGGCTGCAGGGTGTGGCCCCCGGTGCACAGGCTGCCATGTGATACTTGGTTTTTGCCTCACGCCTGCTGCCCATGGCCCTGCCTGACCTCAACCGCCTTGAATTTTTTGTCGCCGTCTTCGAAGCCAGCGGCTTCAGCGCCGCTGCAGACCGGCTGGGTGTGGCCAAGTCGCTGGTCAGCCAGCAGGTTGCGAAGCTGGAGGCCGAACTGGGCGTGGCACTGTTCACCCGCAGCACGCGCCGCGTGGCACCCACCGAAGCCGGGGTGGCGCTGTACCAGGATTGCACGCCATTGCTAGCTGCATTGACTCAGGCGGTCACAAGGGCAGGAGAGGTGCGCGGCGCGCTGGAAGGGCGCTTGCGGCTGACCGCACCGGCCGATTACGCCGGCAACGCACTGGGGCCGTGGCTGGCCGAGTTTGCGTTGCTGCATCCGGCGCTGGAAATCGAAATCATCGTCAGCGATCACGTGCTGGACCTGGTGGGGGAGGGGCTGGATCTGGCCATCCGCATGGGGGTGCTGAAGGATTCCAGCCTGCATGCCAGCAAGCTGGGGGATTTCAGGCAGATCGTGATCGCCGCGCCGGCATTGCTGGCGCGCGGTGCGCCGGTGCAGCAGCCGGCAGACCTGGCTGGCATACCATGGGTGGTACTGTCTCAGCTCAAATCGCCGCTCAACTGGCTGTTTACCCCGGCAAGCGGCGATGCGCAGCCGGTACGCATGCGCCCGGTGCTGCGCGCCAACAGCGCCAGCCTGGTCCGCCACATGGTGCGTGCCGGGGTGGGCGCATCGGTACTGCCGGATTTCATGGTGGCGGACGATATCGCCAGCGGCGTGCTGGTGCAGTTGCTGCCCGCGTGGTCGCTCACGCCCGGCGGCATCTACGCGGTATACCCGGCCGCGCAATACCTGCCGGCCAAGGTGCGCGCGCTGATCGATTTCCTGCGACCCAGGGTGGCGGCCAGCGCGTAAGGGCGGCGCGCTGCCGTGCTATTCCAGCACTGCATGCGCCATTTCTTCTTCCGGCTTCTGCGCGGCGCTGCGCTTGGGCATGCGGATCAGCAGCAGCAATGGCATGGCCAGCAGCGTTACCCACATCATTACGTGGAAATCGTCCAGGTAGCCGATCATCGCCGCTTGCCGGCTCACTTCGCTATTGAGTAATGCCAGCCCCGCCGGCGTGGAAGGGTCGAGCATTGCGGGTACGTTGGCCAGCGCCGGGTTGGCCGCATTGACGGCCACCGCCAGATTGGCGTGCGCGCGGCTGGTGCCCTGCGTGAGCAGCGTCTGCACGATGGAGATGCCCACGCTGCTGCCCAGGTTGCGCAGCAGGCTGTAGATGGGCGTACCTTCGTTGCGCAGTTGTGGCGCCAGCGTGGCGAAGGTGGCAGTGGAGAGCGGCACGAACACGAAGCCGATGCCCACACCCCGGATGAAGCCCGACCACACCACCAGGCTGGTGCCCATATCCAGTGTCATCTGCGCCATTTGCCACAGCGAGAACGCAGTCAGTGCAAAGCCGAATGCCATGATGGCGCGGATATCGAAACGGTGGATCAGCCGCCCCACCAGCATCATTGCCAGCATGGTGCCGATGCCGGATGGTGCGGTGATGATGCCGGTATCGATCACCGGGTAGTTCAGCAAGCCTTGTAGCAGCGCGGGCAGCAGCGCCATGGTGGCATACAGGATCACGCCGACGATGAACGCGAACAGCAGGCCGGTGACGAAGTTGCGGTCGCGCAGCAACGCGCGGTTGAAGAATGAATTGGCGCCCGCCGTCCAGGTATGGATCACGAAGTAGATGAAGCACACCACTGCGCCGATGGCCTCGACGCAGATTTCCGGTGAGCTGAACCAGTCCATCTGCTCGCCACGGTCGAGGAACAGCTGCAAGAAGCCCACCGACAGGCTGAGCATGGCAAAGCCGAACAGATCGAGCTTGGTGCTGGCCGGCCGGCTATCGGGCAGGTAGCGCCAGATGCCGTAGAACGCAAAGATGCCCACCGGCAGGTTGATATAGAACACCCAGCGCCAGTCATAGGCATCGGTCAGCCAGCCACCCAGCATCGGTCCCATGATGGGGCCGATCATGATACCGGCCCCCCACAATGCCATCGCCTGGCCGATTTTTTCCTTGGGGTTGATGTCCAGCAGCACTGCTTGCGACAGCGGCACCAGCGCGGCACCGAAGACGCCTTGAAGCAAGCGCGCCAGCACGATCTGCGTCAGCGATTCCGCCAGCCCGCACAACGCGGATGCCACGGTGAACCCCACCACCGCGGCCAGGAACACCTGCTTGCGCCCATAGCGGCCGCACAGCCAGCCGGTCAGCGGCGTGGCAATGGCGGCGGCAACGATGTACGACGTCAGCACCCAGGTGATCTGGTCCTGCGACGCCTGCAATGCACCCTGCATATGCGGCAGCGCCACGTTGGCGATGGTGGTATCCAGCGCCTGCATGATGGTGGCCAGCATGATGGAAATGGTGATCATGCCCTTGTGGGCCACGTTGTAATGGTTCTGTTCGCTCATCGCTCAGTCTTCGTCTGCTGCGTTTTCGGCCGGGCGGTCCAGCTGCGCCAGGTTGGCGCGGGCCTTCTGCAACAGTGTGATCAGCTGATTGGTTTCCGCGCTGCTCAGGCCTGCCAGCGCCTCTGCCTGGATGCCGTCGCCGATGGCCATGGCTTTCTGCAATGCGCCTTCGGCTTCTGCATTCAGGTACAGCAGCTTCACGCGCCGGTCGTCCGGATGCGGCTCGCGGCGTATCCAGCCGGCGCTTTCCATGCGGTCGGTCATGCGCGCGATCGCCATCGGGGTGAGTTCCAGCTGCTCGGCCAGCGCCACCTGTGACTGGCCATCCTTGATGTACAGCGCACCGATCACCCGGCATTGCGCGCGGGACAGGTGCACCTGGCGGGCCAACTGGTCAAAACGGCGGCTGTATAGCCGCGCCACATCGTTGACCAGGAAGCCGAAGCGCTGGGTGAAATCCGTCTTTTTCATAATCGTGATTATGATAATCCTGCTTATTAATTACAAGGGCCGCGATGCGCCACTTGTCAGCGTGCCGCTGTTCAAAAATCAACAACTGGTTATTTCAAATGAATTTAAAAGTATTTGTGGTGATAAAAGACTTCCCATAAATTCCGTTTGGATACATAAATTGCACTTTTAAGCGTTTAAAGGAATTTGCATGCCTACAGTCGTGACTCTCTCCGGTAGCCCCAGCGCCCGTTCGCGTTCGGAAGGTCTGCTACGCCGTGCATCGCATCTGCTCGAATCATTCGGGGTAACGGTCAAGGCGTTCTCGCTGGCTGATTTCCCGGCCGAATCCTTGCTGTATGCGCATTTCGATCACCCATCGATCCAGCACCTGCAGCAAACCATTGCCGAGGCCGATGGCCTGCTGATTTCCACCCCGGTCTACAAGTCCGCCTACAGCGGCGCGCTCAAGGTGATGCTGGATCTGCTGCCCGAGCGTGCGCTGTCGCACCACGCGGTGTTGCCGCTGGCCACCGGCGGCAGCCCGGCGCACATGCTGGCAGTCGATTACGCACTGCAGCCGGTGCTGACTGCGCTGAAAGCGCGCCACATCCTGGGTGGCATCTACGCCACCGACAAGGAACTGGTGTGGGGCGAGAACGGCGAGTTGAACGTGGCTGAAGACATTGCCGCGCGCCTCAACGCCGCCGTGGCCCGCTTCATTGCCCATTTGCCCAACCCGGGCCTGGTGCAGCTCGATCCGCATCAGCTGACTGCCCAAATCCGCATCGGCGGGATATCCGTCTGAGCACCGAAACAGTTTTGAACACGGCGCGGCCACGTACCGCGCACTGAAAACCTGAACCGCTCGAAAATCTGGAGACAACAATGAAAAAGACCCTGGTCACCCTGCTGCTGGCTGCCACCGGCCTGATTGCCACCGCTGCACATGCTGAAACGCTGCGTATCGGTTATCAGAAGTACGGCACGCTCACCATCCTGAAAGCACGTGGCACGCTGGAGCCACGCCTGAAAGCACTGGGCTGGGATATCAAGTGGACCGAATTCCCGGCCGGCCCGCAGTTGCTGGAAGGCCTGAATGTGGGTGCCATCGACTTCGGCACCACCGGTGAGGCCCCACCGGTCTTTGCGCAGGCCGCCGGCGCCAACCTGGTTTACGTCGGTAACGAGCCGCCCACCCCGACTGCGGAAGCCATCGTGGTGCCCAAGGGCTCGCCCATCAAGACCGTGGCAGACCTGAAGGGCAAGAAGGTTGCGCTCAACAAGGGCTCCAACGTGCATTACCTGCTGGTGAAGGCACTGGAAAAAGCCGGCGTTGCCTACACCGACATCCAGACCGTGTACCTGACCCCGGCCGATGCGCGTGCCGCGTTCGAGCGTGGCTCGGTCGATGCATGGGTGATCTGGGATCCGTTCCTGGCCGCTGCTGAAAAACAGCTGGGCGCGCAGATCATCACCGATGGCAAAGGCCTGGTTTCCAACACGCAGTTCTTCCTGGCGGCCCGCCCGTATGCCGAGAAAAACCCCAAGGTGATCGCCGCGGTACTGGACGAACTCGACAAGACCGACCTGTGGGCGAGCAAGAACCAGGCTGACGTGGTGAAGGAACTGGCGCCTATCCTGGGCCTGGCACCGGAGATCGTGGCACTGGCAGTATCGCGCTACTCGTACAACGTCGAACCGATCACCGCCAAGACAGCAGAAGCACAGCAGAAGATCGCCGATACCTTCCACAAGCTGGGCCTGATCCCCAAGCCGATCCAGATCAAGGACGCGCTGGTTGCCAACAAGTAATTGCGCCGGGGGCGGGCTTGCCCGCCCCGGTGTCACAGGATGCCTGCAATGACATATGCAACAAAAATCGGCCTGGCGCTTGCTGCGCTGGCCCTGGCTGGTAGCGCCGCCGCTGCTGAAATCCATATCGGCTACCAGAAAAGCTCGCTCAACCTGATCGTGCTCAAAAGCCGTGGCCTGCTGGAAAAAAAGCTGGCGGCGCAGGGCAATACCGTGAAGTGGACGGAGTTCGCTGCCGGCCCGCAGCTCTTGGAAGCGCTCAATGTGGGCAGCATCGATTTCGGCATGACGGGTGATACTCCGCCGATCTTCGCGCAATCCGGTGGCACGCAGCTGGTTTACGTCGGCTACGAGCCGCCCAAGCCGCAGGCATCCGCCATCCTCGTGCCGGCTGATTCGCCGCTGAAAAAACTGAGCGACCTGAAAGGCAAGAAAATCGCGCTGCAAAAGGGCTCCAGTGCGCACTGGCTGCTGGTGCGCGCACTCGATCAGAACGGGCTGAAGTGGGAAGACATCCAGCCCGTATACCTGGCGCCGGCCGATGCCCGCGCTGCCTATGAAACCAAGGCCGTCGATGCCTGGGCGATCTGGGATCCGTACTATGCCGCGGCGGAGCGTGCGCTGAAACCGCGCGTGCTGGCCACCGGCGAAGGGCTGAGCGCCAACTACACCTTCTATCTGGCCTCGCGCCAGTTTGCCACACAGCAGGGCAAGCAGTTGCAGGTGGTGTTCGATGCGCTGAGTGACAACGATGATTTCCTCGACAAGCAGCCGAAAGACACCGCGCAGATACTCAGCAAGGCCATCGGCCTCGATGTGGCCACCTTCGAAACCGTGGTGAACCGCCGCCCGAGCTTCCGCGTCAGCTGGCTCACCCCGCAGGTGATCAGTGATCAGCAAAAAATTGCCGACCGCTTTACCGAACTGAAACTGATCCCCAAGGCGATCAACGTCAAAGACATCGTATTGCCACCGCAGTAAAACCCGCGATGGCTCGCAGGCACCAACACGCCGTTGCCCCCGGGTGATGTCATGCGCGGGGTGCCTGCCCTCTGAATAGCAGTCACAAGGCGCTGCGTACCCGCGCCATGGAGAGAAATATGAAATTGTTCTGGTTCCTGCCCACCCACGGCGACAGCCGCTACCTGGGTACTTCCGTCGGTGCCCGCACCGTCGATCACGGCTACCTCAAGCAGATCGCCCAGGCGGCAGATCAACTCGGCTTCGAAGGCGTCCTGATCCCCACCGGCCGCTCTTGCGAAGATTCCTGGGTGGTGGCGTCTTCCTTGGTGCCGTTCACCGAGAAACTCAAGTTCCTGGTCGCCATCCGCCCCGGCATCATTTCGCCCACCGTATCGGCCCGCATGGCCAGCACCTTGGACCGCATTTCCAACGGCCGGCTGCTGATCAATGTGGTCACCGGCGGTGACCCGGATGAACAGCATGGCGATGGCAGCTTCCTCACCCATAGCGAACGCTACGAAGTCACCGATGAATTCCTGAAAATCTGGCGTGGCGTGGCCGCGGGTGAAACCGTCAATTTCAGCGGCAAGCACCTCAAGGTGGCAAACGCCAAGACGCTGTACCCGCCAGTGCAAACCCCCTACCCGCCACTGTTCTTCGGTGGTTCATCCGAACCGGCAGTGGACCTTGCTGCAGAGCAGGTCGACGTCTACCTCACCTGGGGCGAACCCCCGGCAGCGGTGGCGGAGAAGATCAAGGCGGTCAAGGACAAGGCCGATGCACTGGGCCGTATCGTCAAGTTCGGCATCCGCCTGCACGTGATCGTGCGCGAAACCAGCGAACAAGCCTGGAAAGCTGCGGATGAACTGATCAGCCATGTCACTGATGACACCATCGCCGCCGCCCAGAAAGCCTTTGCCCGCTTCGATTCGGTGGGCCAGCGCCGCATGGCCGAGCTGCATGGTGGCCGGCGCGACAACCTGGAAATCTCCCCCAACCTGTGGGCTGGCGTTGGCCTGGTACGGGGTGGGGCTGGTACTGCGCTGGTGGGCAGCGCACAGGAAGTGGCCGACCGCATCAAGGAATACGCGGCACTGGGCATCGAAACCTTCATTTTCTCCGGCTACCCGCACCTGGAAGAAGCCTACCGCACCGCGGAACTGCTGTTCCCGCTGCTGCCGCTGGATATCGTCAAGCCGGCGGGCAAGGCCAACCTGACCGGGCCGTTTGGCGAGGTGATTGCCAATGATATCGTGCCGACCGCGCGGGCTGCCGCCGCACCGGTTGCGGAACCAGGCCTTGCGGCTGCGGCGAGCTGACATGGCCATTTCGTTCAACAGCGTCGGCACGCAGCTGGCGCGCCGCGCCGCGCCCTGGGTGGTGCCCGCCTTGCTGGTGGTGGTATGGCAATGGGCGGCTACGCATGGAGTGCTGACCAGCCGCATCCTGCCGGCGCCGCTGGCGGTACTGGAAGCGGGCGCGCGGCTGTGGCAATCGGGCGAGCTGTGGGCGCACCTGAAAATCAGCTTCTGGCGTGCTGCCATCGGTTTTTCAGTCGGGGGGGGCATTGGCCTGCTGCTGGGGCTGATCACCGGCTTGTCCAAGCGCGGAGAACTGCTGCTCGATACCACCGTGCAGATGATCCGCAACGTGCCGCCGCTGGCGCTGATCCCGCTGGTTATCCTGTGGTTCGGCATCGATGAAGCCGCCAAGCTGTTCCTGGTGGCGTTCGGTACCTTGTTCCCGGTGTACATCAACACGTATCACGGCATCAAATCGGTGGACAAGGATCTGGTGGAAATGGCCAAAAGCTACGGCCTGCGTGGCTGGCCGCTGTTCCGCGACGTGATCCTGCCGGGCGCCTTGCCCAGCATTCTGGTGGGCGTGCGCTTTGCACTGGGCTTTGCGTGGATCTTGCTGATCGTGGCGGAAACCATTTCGGCCAGCTCGGGCATCGGCTACCTGGCGATGAATGCGCGCGAGTTCCTGCAGACCGATGTGGTGGTGCTGGCCATCCTGCTGTACGCATTGCTGGGCAAGCTCAGCGACTACGGCGCCCGCAAGCTGGAGCGGCTGTGGCTGCGCTGGCACCCTGCATATCAATAAGGCGGCATCAATGACGCAGACAACTGTAGAACCCGCCTTGGGCGTAGCACTGACCATCCGCAATCTTTCCAAGCGCTTTGGCGACCAGACGGTATTGCAGGCGCTGGATCTGGATATCCGTGCCGGCGAATTCGTCGCCATTGTCGGGCGCTCGGGTTGCGGCAAATCCACGCTGCTGCGGCTGATTGCCGGGCTGGAAACCGCCTCCACCGGCCAGGTGCTGGCCGACGGCAGCCCGATGGATACCGGCCATTTCGATACCCGCATGATGTTCCAGGATGCGCGGTTGCTGCCGTGGAAAACGGTGCTGCAGAACGTGGGCCTGGGGCTCACCGGCAACTGGCAGCCCAAGGCGCTGGCGGCACTGGCCGAAGTGGGCCTCACCGACCATGCCGGTAAGTGGCCCAGCCAGCTATCGGGCGGCCAGCGCCAGCGCGTGGCTTTGGCGCGCGCACTGATACACGAACCGCAATTGCTGCTGCTGGACGAACCGCTGGGCGCGCTGGACGCACTCACGCGCATCGAGATGCAGCAACTGATCGAACGCCTGTGGCAGCAGCACCGCTTTACCGTGCTGCTGGTTACCCATGATGTGGAGGAAGCGGTGGCATTGGGCGACCGCGTACTGCTGATCGAGAAAGGTCAGGTAGGGCTTGATCTGCAGGTGCCGCTGCACCGTACGCGCTCGCGTGGCGCGGCCGGCTTTGCGGCGCTGGAAGAACAGGTGCTGTCGCGCGTGCTGTCTTTGCCGGGCAAGGAAGCGATTCCCGAGCCGGCACCGATCGCGCTGGGTGCATTGCGCTGGGCGCTTTGAGGCCGCGTTGCGCGCTGCATTTTTTCATTCTTGAATCTAAATCGTAAAAAGTAATAACGAACTAATATCAAATTACTTTAAGAGATGTTGGCGAGTTGTTACTGTGTGTTTGTCAACAGCTGTTCCAGCCGTTCAATTCATTCTTGGAGAAACATCATGGCGATTCAATCGATCAACGTGCGTAACCAGTTCCGTGGCACCATCAAGGAAATCATCGAAGGCCCGGTGCTGTCGGAAGTGGACGTCACCACACCGTCGGGCATCGTGACTTCGGTCATCACCACCCGTTCGGTCAAGGAGCTTGATCTGAAGCCGGGCCGTGAAGTGATTGCCTTTGTAAAATCGACAGAAGTGTCGATCGCTACGCTCTGATCTACAGCTTCCTCGGGCTGTTCCGATCTCCCGACAGGGGCGCAAACCGCGCCCCTGTTTGTTTATGCAATTTCGCATGCAGTTTTTAACCGGAACGTCTTTGCAGAACTATATGCATTGGCGACAATCGCGCTATCAGCTTACAAGGAGTACTCCATGTCCCGCCTGCTTGCCGCCGTACTGGCTGCCTTCATTGCCGTGCCGGCCTTTGCCGATGTCACCTTGCTCAACGTCAGCTACGACGTGATGCGCGACTTCTACAAAGACTACAACCCGGCTTTTGCCAAGTATTACGATGCCAAGTTCAAGGACAAGGTGACGCTGCAGCAATCGCATGGTGGCTCCAGCAAGCAGGCACGCTCGGTGATCGACGGCCTCGAGGCTGACGTGGTGACGATGAACCAGAGCACCGACATCGATGCCATTGTCGAGAAAGGCAAGCAGATCAATGCCGGCTGGGAAAAGCGCCTGCCCAACGAGGCTGCGCCGTTCTCCAGCCTGCAGGTGCTGATCGTGCGCAAGGGCAACCCCAAGGGCATCAAGGACTGGAACGACCTCACCAAGCCGGGTGTACAGGTGATCGTGCCCAATCCGAAAACCTCGGGCAATGGCCGCTACACCTATCTGGCTGCATGGGGCTATGCGCTGAAGCAGGCAGGCGGCACCGATGCCAAGGCACGCCAGTTCGTTACCGATGTATTCAAGAATGTGCCGGTGCTCGATGCCGGTGGCCGTGGCGCCACCACCACCTTCATGCAGCGCCAGATCGGCGACGTGCTGGTGACATTCGAGAACGAAGCTGAAATGATTGCGCGCGAATTTGGCCGTGGCGGTTTCGAAGTGGTGTACCCGAGTGTATCCATCGATGCCGATCTGCCGGTGGCGGTGGTGGACAAGGTGGTGGACAAGAAGGGCACCCGCAAGGCGGCCGAGGAATACCTGAAATACCTGTGGAGCCCGGAAGGCCAGGAAATCGCCGCGCAAAACTACCTGCGCCCGCGTGACCCTGCGGTTGCAGCCAAGTACGCCAAGCAATTTCCCAATGTGAAACTGTTCGGCGTGAGCGATTTCGGCGGCCTGCAAAAAGCGCAGAAGGTGCACTTTGACGACGGCGGCGTGTACGACCAGATCGCTGCCAGCATCGCCAAGAAGTAATTGCCGCAGTCTGGCCGCGTAGTACTCCGGCCGGCCCTGCATGGGCTGGCCGGCATAACAACAAGGATGTTGCCGCTCATGGCTTTCAAAAAACATAGCGTGTTGCCGGGGTTCAACCTGGCGCTGGGCTACACGTTGCTTTATCTCTCCATCATCGTGTTGCTGCCGCTCTCCGCGCTGGTGCTCAAGAGCACCGGGCTGACGGCAGAGGCATTCTGGCATGCGGTGTCCGAGCCGCGCGTGGTGGCCAGCTACAAGGTGACCTTCGGCGCTTCGCTGATTGCCGCCACCATCAACCTGATCACCGGTCTGCTGATTTCGTGGGTGCTGGTGCGTTACTCCTTCCCCGGCAAGCGCTTCATCGATGCGCTGGTGGACCTGCCGTTTGCGCTGCCTACTGCGGTGGCCGGTATCGCGCTCGCCACCATCTATGCACCCAATGGCTCCATCGGCCAGTGGTTCGAGCCGCTGGGCATCAAGGTGGCATTCAGCCCCATCGGCATCGTACTGGCGCTGACCTTCATCACCTTGCCCTTCGTGGTGCGTACCGTGCAGCCGGTGCTGCAGGATCTGGAGCCGGAGCTTGAAGAAGCCGCCTCCAGCCTGGGCGCCACACGCCTGCAGATTTTCTGGAAGGTGATCCTGCCTACCTTGCTGCCGGCACTGCTGACCGGTTTTGCGCTGGCGTTTGCACGGGCGATCGGTGAATACGGCTCGGTGATCTTCATCGCCGGCAACATGCCGTATGTATCGGAAATCACCCCGCTGATGATCATTTCCAAACTGGAACAATACGATTACCTGGGCGCCACCGCGATTGCCGTGGTGATGCTGGTGGTGTCGTTCACGCTGCTGCTGCTGATCAACGGCCTGCAGTGGTGGTCGGCCAAACGCATGGGACGGAGATAACACGATGGCTGGCGCAACAAATGTTCACCGTTCCATCGTCACCACCGAAGCGCCATGGGTGCGCTATACGCTGACCGCGATCGCATTGCTGCTGATCGGGCTCTTCCTGGTGGTGCCGTTGTTCACGGTGTTTTACGAGGCGCTCAAGAAAGGCTGGGCGCTGTACTTCGAAGCGATGATCGAGCCCGATGCGCTGTCCGCCATCAAGCTCACGCTGATTGCCGCAGCCATTTCGGTACCGCTGAACCTGGTGTTCGGCGTGGCTGCAGCATGGGCGATCGCCAAGTTTGATTTCCGCGGCAAAAGCGTGCTGATCACCTTGATCGATCTGCCGTTCGCGGTATCCCCGGTGGTGGCCGGCCTGATCTACGTGCTGATGTTCGGTGCGCAGGGCTGGTGGGGGCCGTGGCTGATGGATCACGACATCAAGATCATCTTTGCGATTCCCGGCATCGTGCTGGCGACCGTGTTCGTAACCTTCCCGTTCATTGCGCGCGAGCTGATCCCGCTGATGGAAGCGCAGGGCAGCGAGGAAGAACAGGCGGCGATGACATTGGGCGCATCGGGCTTCCAGACCTTCTGGCGCGTGACCCTGCCCAATATCAAGTGGGGCCTGCTGTATGGCGTGATCCTCGCCAATGCAAGGGCCATGGGCGAGTTCGGCGCGGTATCGGTGGTATCGGGCCATATCCGCGGCGAAACCAACACGCTGCCGTTGCATGTCGAGATTCTTTACAACGAATACAACTTCGTCGGCGCTTTTGCGTGCGCGTCGCTGCTGGCCTTGCTGGCACTGGTGACGCTGGCGGCCAAGTCCTTCGTGGAATGGCGTGCCGAGCAGCAGGAAGCCGCCGCCCGCCGCGATGCCGTCGAATGATCGCCACGCATGACAACCTGCCGGCTGCGCGCACCGCTTGCGCGCCGGGCCGCACCATTGCGCCGTGGCGCTTTGTGATTGAGGAAAGAACATGAGCATCGAAATCAAGAATATCTCCAAGCAGTTCGGCGACTTCAAGGCGCTGGACAATATCAACCTGGAAGTGGCATCGGGTGAGCTGCTGGCGCTGCTGGGGCCGTCCGGCTGCGGCAAGACCAGCCTGCTGCGCGTGATTGCCGGGCTGGAAACGCCCGATAACGGCCAGATCCTGTTCCACGGTGAAGACACCACCGATACCCACGTGCGCGAGCGCCAGGTCGGCTTCGTGTTCCAGCATTACGCACTGTTCCGCCATATGACGGTGTTCGAGAACGTGGCGTTCGGCCTGCGCGTGCGGCCGAAGAAAACCCGCCCTTCCGATGCAGAGATCAGGAAGAAGGTGCACCGCCTGCTGGAACTGGTGCAGCTGGACTGGCTGGCAGACCGCTTCCCTGCCCAGCTATCCGGTGGCCAGCGTCAGCGGATTGCACTGGCGCGCGCACTGGCGGTAGAGCCGCGCGTGCTGCTGCTGGATGAGCCGTTCGGTGCGCTCGATACCAAGGTGCGCAAGGAACTGCGCCGCTGGCTGCGCCGCTTGCATGATGAAATCCATGTCACGTCGGTATTCGTCACCCACGATCAGGAAGAGGCGCTGGAAGTGGCCGACCGCGTGGTGGTGATGAACAAGGGGCAGATCGAGCAGATCGGCACGCCGTCGCAGGTGTACGACACGCCGGCTTCGCCGTTCGTGTACCAGTTCCTGGGCGACATCAACCTGTTCCACTCGCGCGTGCACGACGGCTGGGCGGAAGTGGCCGGCGCGCGCATTGCCGCTACCGACAGCCCGGATGCCGCCAAGGCCACCATCTACGTGCGCCCGCATGAAATCGACCTGTCGCGCGTGGCGAGCGAAGCGGCCATTGCCGGCAAGATCACCCACGTGCGCCTGCTGGGCTCGACGGTGCGCCTTGAAGTGGACGTCGCCGACCACGATGCAGTCGAGGTGGAGCTGACGCGCGAACGCTATGCGGAAGGCGAGTGGAAAGTGGGCGAGGCCGTTTGGCTGAACCCGCGCGATGCCAAGGTATATACCGGGCTGTAAGCGCTAGATGCGGATGCAAAAACGGCGGGGTTAACCCCCGCCGTTTTTCATTCCGCGCACCATGTCTGTTGCTGGCGCGCTGTCAGTCGTCAATCGCGCCGGTTTGATCGGCGGATTTTTCACTCCGGTACGGGTCGGCAATCCCCAGCGATGCCAGCAAGCGCGTTTCCAGCGCTTCCATCGCATCGGCCTCGATATCGTCGAGATGGTCGAAGCCCTGCAGGTGCAGCATGCCGTGCACGATCAGGTGTGCGTAGTGCGCGGCCAGCAACAGGCCCTGCTCGGCCGCTTCTCGTGCCACCACCGGTGCGCACAGCACCAGATCACCCACCAGCGGCATGTCGTCGATTTGCGGCATGTCCTCGTCAAAGGTGAACGTCAGCACATTGGTGGCGTAATCCTTGCCGCGATAATCGCGGTTCAGTTGCCGGCCCTCTTCGGCATCGACAAAGCGCACGGTGACTTCGGCGCGCCTGATGCCCGGCTGCAACGCGGTTTGCGCCCAGCATTTGAGCTGCAGTTTGCCCGGCAGGCCATTGGCGCTGGATTCAACCTGCACCGCCAATTTCAGCTTGCGGCTCATGGCTGGTGGCCTTGCTCGGCGGCACGTGCCGCATCACGCGCGGCTTGTCTTTTCTCCGCCTCGGCTTCGCGCTCCTTGCCTTTCTTGTCGTACGCATCGACGATTTTCTGCACCAGCGGATGGCGCACCACGTCGGCGCTGGTGAAGTAATGCAGCGCAATGCCACGGATGCCGTCGAGCACTTCCTGCGCGTCGATGAGGCCGGATTTCTGGTTCTTCGGCAGGTCGATCTGCGTCGGGTCACCGGTGATCACCGCCTTGGAGCCAAAGCCGATCCGCGTCAGGAACATCTTCATCTGTTCGGGCGAGGTGTTCTGCGCTTCATCCAGGATCACGAACGCGTGGTTGAGCGTGCGCCCGCGCATGAAGGCCAGCGGTGCGATCTCGATGATGCCTTTCTCGAACAGCTTGGTCACCTTGTCCACGCCCATCAGGTCGTACAGCGCGTCGTACAGCGGACGCAAATACGGGTCCACTTTCTGAATCAGGTCGCCGGGCAGGAAGCCAAGTTTTTCACCCGCTTCCACCGCAGGGCGTACCAGTACCAGCCGCTTCACCACGTCGCGCTCCAGCGCATCCACCGCACAGGCAACGGCCAGGTAAGTCTTGCCGGTACCGGCCGGGCCGATGCCGAAGGTGATGTCGTGCGCCATCACTGCCTTGATGTATTCGGTCTGGCGCGGCGTGCGGCCGCGCAGGTCGCTGCGGCGGGTTTTCAGCACCGGCGCATCCGGATCGATGGGCGTATCGTCGCTGGCGCGCGTCATTTCCACCATGCCCAGCTGGATGTAGTCGATATCGAGCGGGATCAGCGCCTCGTTGTAGAAGTATTCCAGCGCATCGAGCGCCAGCTTGATCTGCTTGGGCTTGCCGGTTACGCGGAAATTGGCGTCACGCCGGGCAATGTTCACGTCCAGCGCGGTTTCGATCTGCTTGAGGTTTTCGTCCAGCGGGCCGCACAGGTTGGCCAGCCGGCTGTTGTCGGCGGGCAGGAAGGAAATCGTGTCGTTGTACAAATCAGGTTCCTTGAAAACGGAGGGGGCTATATCGCCGGGGGATACGCTGCAGGCCGGGGCAATCAGGGGACTGCCGTGGCTGGCCGCTGTTGCCACAGCCGGATGCGTGCATCGCTGCGCGCCAGTGCGGCTGCATCCAGGCGCCCGGCCTTGGCCGATACTGCCACCAGCCCGGCAAAGCAGGCCGACAGCAGTGCATGGGCTACCCGGCTTTCCATGGCCGCTGCCGCTGCCGTTTAGCGGCGGCGGCCCGGGCGGGGCGCCGGCTTGTTCTGCGCCCAGTAATCCTTGATGGCGGGAATGATGTCCGGCAGGGCGGCGGCCAGTTCGTGTTCGAACTGGGCAATATCGTCGCCGGCCTCTTCCAGGCTGGCGCGTGCTTCGTCGTCCGCGCAATCGATGATGGGGGCGATCAGTTCCACCGCATCGTCATCGTCCAGCAATACCTGCCAGCCGTCCGGGTTCAGCGAGGTGCCCAGCATGAAGCCGTAGCACCACTGCTGGACGATATCGAGCTGGCGTTCTTCATCCAGGTACACCATGGGCGAGAACGTCGGCGGCTCCGCCCCGATGTCGTCGGACAGCTGGTTGTACAGGCGCAGGATCAGGTCTTCGATGCGCTGTTGCTGCGCGGGCGATGCCCATTGCGGTTTTTCGCCATGCTCGCCCCACACCAGGCCAAACCAGGCATCCGGCAGCGGCTCTTCCGGCGCAACCAGTTGGGAGGTCAGGAAGCCGTGCAGCATGGAAAGGTCCATGGCCTGTTCCGGCGACGCATCGGACTCCAGGAAGCCGGCCAGTTCATCGAGTTCCGCATCATTCAGCGGGGCAATCAGTTCCAGGTCTTTCGCCATGCTCGATTTGTCCTTTGGTTGCCGCTGCCACCGGGGCAGCGGTATCGGTGATTTTTTCGACCAGCAGTTTCTCGCAGGTCTTGAATACGAGGTAAAGCGCGAGGGCCAGTGCGCCGCTGCCCAGCAGTCCCGCCAGTTGCTCCAGCGCGCCTTCACGCACGGCCCACCAGCCGGATTGCCAGATGAAGCGCGCATTGGCATGCAGCAGCATCAGTAGTGTGACCGAACTGGATGCAAAGCCGATGAAAGCCACGGCCATCACCAGTACGGTTATCAGCGGGTGCTGCCTGAGGTAGACAATGACGGCGCGGCGCATTGTGTTTCTCCCTCATGCACCGGGCATCAGGCCGCGATGGTTTCCTTGGTGATGATCTCGCCGCGCAGGCTGTGCGGGTAGGCTTCGGTGATCAGCACTTCGGTAAACTGGTTGATCAGGCGCGGGTTGCCGGCAAAGTTGACGATGCGGTTGTTGTCGGTACGGCCGGCCAGTTCTTCCACATTGCGGCGGGCAAAGCCTTCCACCAGCACGCGCTGTACGGTGCCCACCATGTCGCGGTTCACCTGCTGCGCAAATTCTTCGATGCGTGCCTGCAGCCGCATCAGACGCCTGGTTTTCACTTCCGGCGCCACGTCGTCCGGCAGGTCTGCCGCCGGCGTGCCGGGGCGCATGCTGTAGATGAAGCTGAAGCTGGCATCGAACTGCACATCCTCGATCAGCTTCATGGTTTTCTCGAAGTCTTCGTCGGTTTCACCGGGGAAGCCGATGATGAAGTCGCTGGACAGGCAGATGCCCGGCCGCGCTTCCTTGAGCTTGCGCACCAGCGATTTGTATTCCAGCGTGGTGTAGCCGCGCTTCATGTTCACCAGCGTGCGGTCCGATCCGGCTTGTACCGGCAGGTGCAGGTGCGAAACCAGCTTGGGCAGCGTGCGGTAGCAATCGATGATGCGCTGGGTCATTTCACGCGGGTGGCTGGTGGTGTAGCGCATGCGCTCGATGCCGGGAATGTCGTGCACGTATTCGAGCAGCATCGCAAAGTCGGCGATATCGCCTTCGTCGCCATCCAGTATCTTGCCGCGATAAGCGTTCACGTTCTGGCCCAGCAGTGTCACTTCCTTTACGCCCTGCTGCGCCAGCAGCGCCACTTCGGTCAGCACGTCCTCGAACGGGCGCGATACTTCCTGGCCACGCGTATACGGCACAATGCAGAACGAGCAGAACTTGGAACAGCCTTCCATGATCGATACGAAGGCCGTGCCGCCTTCCACCTTGGCCGGCGGCAGGTGATCGAACTTTTCTATTTCCGGGAACGAGATATCCACCTGCGATACACCGGACGAGCGCCGCTTGGCAATCAGCTCCGGCAGGCGGTGCAGCGTTTGCGGGCCGAACACGATGTCCACATATGGCGCGCGCTTGACGATGGCTTCGCCTTCCTGGCTGGCCACGCAGCCGCCCACACCGATCACCAGGTCGGGGTTGGCAAGCTTGAGCTCCTTGATGCGGCCCAAGTCGGAGAACACCTTCTCCTGCGCTTTTTCGCGCACGCTACAGGTGTTGAAGAGGATCACGTGCGCCTCTTCCGGTTTGTCGGTCTTGGTCAGCCCTTCGGTGGCGTTCAACAGGTCGACCATTTTGTCCGAGTCGTACTCGTTCATCTGGCAGCCGAAGGTCTTGATGAATACTTTCTTGCTCATTGCGTTGTTGCCGCCTCTTTCAATGCTTTTTTCCGGAGTTTGACCGCTTCGGCTTCCGCCTTGGTCAGCAGCCAGATTTTCCACATGAAGCCGTTGGCTTCCAGTTGATACAGCACCGCGCTTTCCTGCGGCACTGACTGGGGCAGGATGATCTGCCCGTTGGTGTTGTATACCCGCAGGCCAGCGCCACCACGGTAAACCTTGCCGTCGATCTTGATGGCTTGCGCGGTATACGCCTGCATGTTGCCCTGTATGGCGTTGGGCGGCAGCGGCCGGTCAAATGCAACACACAAGCAGGGTAGCAACAGTAATGAAAACAGCAGCTTGCGCATCAAGGTCTCCGTAGGAAATCGCAAGATTCATGGTAGCACGCCTGCCATGCGCGGCCGGCAACGCAAAAAGCCCGAGTCAGCGTGGACCCGGGCTCTTGCCATCTGCCTAATTATAAGGCAGATCGCTGCCGCAGGCGAGTACGCCTGTCGTTGCAGTGCTGCGGCTGGGCAGTGCTGTGCTGCCTGCTGAGGTAGCGAGGAATGTCCTACATGCGCCGGGCATTTCTTCCTACCGATTTCCCGGCTACGTCTGCTGATGGCCGCGCGCCGCAGTCCCTATGATCGTCCCACTGCTCCCCGTATCGCTTGCGCCACGGGTGAGGCTTGCTGTGTCCACCATGTCCAATCAAATCACGGGTGTTGCGATGACCGAAAAAGCAAAAGATCAGATAGGCCTGGGCTCTGTGTTGTCGACGATTTCCGCTCCATCGGTACCGTTGCCTGCCAAGGCCGCTGCAGACAACGCCACCCCGGCGGCGCTGCTGGAAAAAGTACGGGAAAGCAGCGCACTTTCGGCGCAAACCACCGATAACCCTGGTAAGCCGCACGAGGTGGGCGAAGCCGCCCGCTGCCCGTTCACTGGCGCCAGCCATGCGGCCAAGTCGCCGTTGCCAGGGAGCAGCACCGTGTCGGAAAGCAATGGTTCGGACAAGGTGGGCAGCGGCAAACCGCCGCAAGGCGCAAACCATGCAGGTGGTGATCTGGACCGTGTACGCGCCGACAGCACTGGCCAGGTGCTCACCACCAACCAGGGCGTGGCGATTGCCGATAACCAGAATTCGCTGAAGATCGGCCTGCGTGGCCCCACCGCGCTGGAAGACTTCATCCTGCGCGAAAAAATCACGCATTTCGATCATGAGCGCATTCCGGAACGCATCGTGCATGCGCGTGGCTCCGCCGCGCATGGCTACTTTGAAAACTACCAGGCCATTCCGCAGCACACCAAGGCCGCCCCGTTTGCCGAGGCCGGCAAGCGCACGCCGGTGTTCGTGCGCTTTTCCACCGTGGCGGGCGAGCGCGGCTCTACCGATACCGCGCGCGATGTGCGCGGCTTTGCGGTCAAGTTCTATAGCGATGCCGGCAACTGGGATCTGGTGGGCAACAATATCCCGATCTTCTTCATCCAGGATGCGATGAAGTTTCCGGACCTGATCCACGCGGTCAAGCCGGAACCGCACAACGGCATCCCGCAAGCCGCCTCCGCGCACGATACCTTCTGGGATTTTGCCTCGCTGATGCCGGAAATGACCCACATGCTGCTGTGGGCGATGTCGGATCGCGCCATTCCGCGCAGCTACCGCACCATGCAGGGCTTTGGCGTGCATACCTTCCGCCTGATCAACGAGCAGAATGAAGCGGTGTTCTGCAAATTCCACTGGAACCCGCTGGCCGGCACGCATTCGCTGGCATGGGATGAAGCAGTGAAGATCAGCGGCGCGGATTCCGATTTCCACCGCCGTGATCTGTGGGAAGCGATCGAGGCAGGCGCCTACCCCGAGTGGGAGCTGAACCTGCAGATCTTCACCGAAGAGCAGGCTAACGAATTCGCGTTCGATGTGCTCGACCCTACCAAGCTGATTCCGGTCGAGCTGGTGCCGCTGCTGCCAGTCGGCAAGCTGGTGCTCAACCGCAACCCGGACAATTTTTTTGCCGAGACCGAACAGGTGGCGTTCTGCGCTGCGCATGTGATCCCGGGCATCGATTTCTCCAACGACCCCTTGCTGCAAGGGCGCATCCATTCGTATGTGGATACGCAGATCTCGCGGCTGGGGGGGGCCAACTTCCACGAGCTGCCGATCAATACCCCGCTGCGGGCGGTACACAACAACCAGCGCGACGGCATGCATCGCCAGACCATTCCGCGTGGCCGGGTGGCATACGAGCCCAATTCGCTGGGCGGTGGCTGTCCGTTCCAGGCTGGTGCGGCCGGGTTCACCAGCTTCCCCGAGCCGGTGGCAGAGGACAAGGTGCGCGGCAAGCCTGAGAAGTTTGCCGATCATTACTCGCAAGCGAAATTGTTCTGGCACAGCCAGACGCCGGTGGAGCAGCAGCACATCATCAATGCATTCCGCTTCGAGCTGACCCGCGTGCAGACGCAGGCGATACGTGAGCGCGTGGTCTCGCTGCTGGTACACGTGGATGGCAAGCTGGCGCAGGGCGTGGCGCATGGGCTGGGTTTCGAGGTGCCGGCTGCGGCGCCGCTGGCCAGCGATATCAGCTTCCCCGAGCTGCCGCCCTCACCGGCACTGTCGCTCAGCTTCTACCCCGGCGATGGCAGCATCAAGACGCGCAAGGTGGCCATCCTGGTGGCGGATGGCGTGGATACCGATGGCGTGCACGCGCTGTACAACGCGGTACTGGCCGGCGGCGGCGTGCCACGCGTGATCAGCCACCGGCTGGGCAAGGTGAACAACCTGAAAGATGCGCCCATCGTGGTGGAAGGCACGCTGGAAGCCATGCCATCGGTGCTGTTCGATGCGGTGGTGATTCCGTCCGGGCCCAAGTCAGCTACCACGCTGGGCAACAACGCGCTGGCGCTGGACTTCCTGCGCGAGCAATACCGGCACTGCAAACCCATCCTGGTGGTGGGCGATGGCAAGGCCCTGCTGCAGAAGGCCGGCATCGCCACGCAACTGGCCAGCGGCAAGGCGGATCCGGCGTTGCTGGTGGTGCCCGCAATGGAAAAAGGCATCGAGCCCTTCATCAAGTTGCTGGGCCAGCCGCGTGATCACTCGCGCGAGAGCGATCCACCACAGGTATGACCCGACGAACGGTGTGAGCCTGTTCACACTGGCAACGCAGAGCGATGACGGCACGCAGAACGCGTGCCGTTTTCTTGTGCGGATGCAGATAACAACACTGTAACCATCAATCTGACGGCGGTTGCGAAGCATTGCGCCAGTCGGGCGGCCATTTGGCAAACGCCGTTTAAGCGAAGCTTTCAGGCGTGCCCATGGTCGAGCTAAGCGCTGCGCAGCCCCGTTGGCAGGCAGATGAACGGTAGCTATTGAACTTGAAATGATGGTCGATAGGCGGAAGTTGGCACCCTTGGCAAAGGGCTGTGGAGATGGGCAATATGCCCCTCCTTCACGCACTGCCAGCCCCCTTTCTTTCTACCGGACCCATCATGTTCGAACCTGCTTCCAGCCAGTTGGAACTCTTTGCCGACGAATCCCCTGCGTCATCGCACGGCGGCCAGACTGCCGCGTTGCTTGCGCTGGCGGCAACCACGCTCGCTGCTTGTGGTGGCGGTGGTGGCGGGGAGAATGGCAATGCCGTTACGCCCACGCCAGTACCGAACGGTGGCAGCTCGCCCACACCCGTACCCGGCATCGTTCCTCCGGATGCACCGGGCGCGGCGCTTGCTGCCACCGGTGCCGCACGTTTCCTCGCGCAGGCCAGCATGGGAGCGGACAGTACGCAGATCGCCCGCGTGCAGGCGCTGGGCTATGCAGGCTGGATCGATGAGCAGATGGCGTTGCCGCAAGGCATCAGCCGTTGCGACTGGCTGGTCAGCAAGGGCTACGACCAGGCAGGGGCCAATAACGTCAACAAGAACGGCGTCAACGGCTTCGATGCCTGCGTGTGGCGCACCTTGCTGTCGTCGCCGGATACCTTGCGCCAGCGTGTGACACTGGCGCTGTCGGAAATCCTCGTGGTATCGGTCAACGGCCTGTCCGGCGGCTGGCGGCAGTTTTCCGCCGCCAACTACCTGGATATCCTGGAGAACAACGCGTTCGGCAATTACCGCACGCTGCTGCAGCAGGTATCGACCAGCGCGGCGATGGGCGAGTACCTGACCTATCGTGGCAACGTCAAATACAACGCCAGCACTGGCGCGCAGCCGGACGAGAACTACGCGCGCGAGCTAATGCAGCTGTTCACCGTCGGCCTGGTGCAGCTCAACCCGGACGGCACGCCGAAAATCAGCAACGGCAAGGTGCAGGAAACCTATATGCTGGAAGACATCACCGGCCTTGCCCGTGTATTTACCGGCTGGGAGTGGGATCTTTCGCTGGGCAACGGCAACACGCCGGATTTCCAGCGCCGCCCCATGGTGCAGGTGGCCAGCCGGCACGAAACCGGCGCCAGTCCCTTTCTGGGCAGTACCGTTGCCGGTGGACTCGATGGCACCGCCGCGCTCACTGCCGCGCTCGATATCCTCTTTGCGCACCCCAATATTGCGCCCTTCATCAGCCGCCAACTGATCCAGCGCCTGGTGACCAGCAACCCCAGCCCGGCCTATGTGCAGCGCGTGGCCAGCATATTCCAGAACGACGGCAGTGGCGTAAAGGGCAACCTGAAGGCGGTGATCCGCACGCTGTTGCTCGATGACGAAGCACGCAACCCCGCCAGTAGCGCCAGCAACAGCTTCGGCAAACTGCGTGAGCCCATCCTGCGGCTGACCGGCTGGGCACGTGCGTTCGGCGCTACGTCGCCCAGCGATGCATGGGCGATCGGCGATACCTCCGATCCCGGCACCCGGCTGGGGCAGAGCCCGCTGCGCGCATCCAGCGTGTTCAACTTTTTCCGCCCCGGCTATGTGCCGCCAGACAGCAGCATGGCCGGTGCCGCCATGGTGGCACCCGAGTTCCAGATCACCAATGAATCATCGGTGATCGGTTATCTCAACTACATGCAGACGGTGATCAGCAGTGGTGTGGGGGATGTAAAGGGGAAATACGATGCCTGGCTGGTGCTGGCGGACGATGCTGCGGCCTTGCTGGCACAGCTGAACCTGCTGCTGGCCGCCGGTCAGCTTGGCAGCGCCACGCTGGGCACGCTGCAGACCGCGCTGAACAGCATCAAGGTGAGCGTGGCAACGCGCCCCAACCGCCTGTATGCCGCCATCCTGATGGTGATGGCCGCCCCCGAATTCCTGGTGCAGAAGTAGGAGCCCGAACATGAGCAAATCCCATGCTGTCGATGCCTCGCGCCGCGAGTTCCTGAAACGCGCCTCGGCGCTGTCGCTGGCCAGTGCCGCCACGCCGTGGGCGCTGAGCTTGGCTTCGCTGGGCGAAGCTGCTGCCGCGGGCGCTACCGATTACAAGGCACTGGTGTGCGTTTTCCTGTACGGCGGCAATGACTATGCCAATACGCTGATCCCGTATGACCTGGTCAATTACAACCTCTACAACGCGCAGCGCCCTACGCTGGCCTATGGCCGCGGCGCGCTGGACGCCACCCTGCTCAAGCCGGCCGTGGCGCTGGCCGATGCACGCCAGTACGCGCTGGCGCCGGCAATGACGCAGATGGCCGACCTCTTCAATACCGGCAGGATGGCTGCGGTGCTCAATGTGGGTACATTGGTGCAGCCCACCACCAAGCTGCAGTACCAGAAGAAGACGGTGTTGTTGCCGCCCAAGCTGTTCTCGCACAACGATCAGCAATCGGTATGGCAATCATCCGCTGCCGAAGGGGCCAACAGTGGCTGGGGCGGGCGCATGGGCGATCTGTTGATGTCCAGTAACGGCAACGCTACCTTCACCTGCATCAATGTATCTGGCAATGCGGTGTACCTGTCCGGCAATAACGCGGTGCAATACCAGATGACGGTGAACGGCCCGGTCGCATTGCGCGCCGGCAGCGCGCCGCTGTTCGGTTCCAGCGCATGCTCGGCCGCGCTGCAAAGCCTGATCACCCAGCCACGCACGCACTTGCTGGAGGCCGAGTACAACCGCGTCACCAAGCGTGCGCTCGATGCCGGCAGCCAGTTGGCCAGCGGCCTGGCGCCCGCCACCAGCATCACTACCCCATTCCCCGGCGCTAACAGCCTGGGGGATCAACTGAAGATGGTGGCACGCATGATTGCCAGTGCCGGCACGCTGGGCACCAGGCGGCAGGTGTTTTTTGTATCGATGGGCGGTTTCGATACCCACGATGGCCTGCTTACCGTACACCCCGGGCTGATGGGCAACCTGTCTGCCGCGCTGGCGGCATTCCATCAGGCTACGGTGGACATGGGCGTGGCCAACCAGGTCACCACGTTTACCGCATCGGATTTCGGCCGCACGCTCACCGGCAACAAGGATGGCTCCGACCACGGCTGGGGCAGCATGCACTTCGTGCTGGGCGGTGCGGTGAAAGGCCAGCGTTTCTACGGCACTGCGCCGGTGGTTGCCAACAACGGCCCGGATGATGTCGGCCAGGGCCGGCTGCTGCCCACCACCTCGGTAGATCAGTACGCGGCCACGCTGGGTAGCTGGTTCGGTATTCCGGATAGCGATCTGTTGACGGTATTGCCCAATCTGCGCAACTTCAACGCCAGTAGCTGGAACCTGGGCTTCGTATAAGGTCTGGCGCCATGCACCGCCCCTGCTGACTGCCATAAGCGCGGCTTGCCGACAGGCAGGCTGCCGCAATGGCAGCACACTCGATGTGCATGCCCGTGCATGCGCATCGACGAGGAGGGCCGCAATGGCATCTCCAAGCAAACCTCACAAAGCCCCCGCCGGCAAACGCGGCTTTGCTGCGATGGACCCGGAACGCCGTCGCAAGATTGCCAGCGAAGGCGGCAAGGCATCGCATCGCAATGGCGCCGGCCACGAATTCAACTCTGCCGAAGCACGTGAAGCAGGCCGCAAGGGTGGCCTGAGCCGGCATCGCGGCAAGGCCTGACCGGGCAGTTTGCTGGCCGGGTGATCCGGTTTGCGCGGAGGCGCGGGTTTTCAATAGAGAAATAGAGAAGGCCTGCCTGAACAACGCATATTGCACCCGCGGAGAGCGGAAATGAAAAAGCCCAAGTCCTTGCGGACTTGGGCTTTACATCTTGGTGGCTATGGCGGGACTCGAACCTGCGACCCCAGCATTATGAGTGCTGTGCTCTAACCGACTGAGCTACATAGCCATGGGAGCCCGATATTCTCTTTGAATCCCTGCATGCTGTCAAGCCTGTTCACAGCCGGTACGAATCATCCCCCTGCCGGAAGCCCGGCAGCAATGCAGGCAGCGCCAGGTTGCGCGAGAACGCGATGGCCTTGAACAGCTCGCCCATCTCGGCCGGGCTGGTGAGTTTTTGTGCGGCACCCACTGCCGGCAGGTAAAGGGCGGTGTTGTCTGCCCCCAGCGTTTCCAGCCGTTGCAGCAGGCCGGTATCGAGCAGGTATTGCGCTTGCGATACGTAGCCTTCCAGCATCAGCCCTGCATCGCTACCAGCTTCGAAAATGGCCGAAAAATCCACATGGCAGGTCAGGTCGGTCAGGCCGGGCAGGAAGAACGGGTCGTGGATGCTGTGGTGGCGGTAGTGGCCGATCAGCGTGCCCATGTGGCGTTCCGGATGGTAATACTCGCGGGCCGGAAAGCCGTAATCGATCAGCAGCGCGGCACCCGCGCCCAGCACGCCGGCCAGGCTGGCGGTAAAGCCGCGTGCTTCCAGCGAGATTTCGGTGGTGTAGCCAGGTGGCAGGTCGAGCTCTGCGGCAGCGTCACGCAGCGCGCCGCTGGCCGGCCGGTCCTGCCAGGCAAAGCCATCCTGCCACGCCACGCCGCGTTGCCAGATTTCGCCTTCGTCATCGGTATGCACCAGCGCGCATGGCATGGCGTCCAGCACCTCGTTGCCGATGATGAAGCCGCGGAACTCGCCCGGTAGTTGCTCCAGCCACACCACATGCGCTAGCAGATGCGGCACGCGCGCCTGCAGCGTTTGCATTTGCCGCTGTTTCAGCTCTGCAGACAGGTCGACGATGCAATAGCGCTGCGGCAGGCTGCCCAGCCGTTCCAGCTCGGCCAGGATCTGCGCCGCCAGCACGCCGGTGCCGGCGCCAAATTCCAGGATATCGCCATGGCCATCCAGTGCGCCCAGTACCGCCGCAGCCGTTTCGGCAATGCAGGCGCCGAATAGCGGCGACATTTCCGGTGCGGTAACAAAATCGCCCGCTTCGCCAAACTTGGTGGCCCCGCCCGAGTAATAACCCAGGCCGGGCTCATACAGCGCCATGCGCATATAGTCGTCAAACGGCAACCAGCCATCGGCCTGCGTGATGGCAGCGCGGATGCGCGCTTGCAGCATATTGCTGGCGGCAAATGCTTCGGGAGTGGGGGCGGGGAGTTGCGGGGTATTCATAGTCGCGTGAGAATCGTCGGTTTGACGCATTGTAAACCGGGGATGCAGGCATGGCGGCAGAAGACGGCAGGGCAGAAGAACGCGTGGCATTGATTACCGGTGGGGCAAAGCGCGTGGGCGCGGCCATCGTACGGCGGTTGCACGCGGTCGGCTGGCGGGTGGTGCTGCACTACCGCGCCAGCAGTGCAGAGGCCGATGCACTGGCGGATGCGCTCAATGCCACACGCGCCGGTTCCGTGGTCACCGTCCAGCTCGACCTGCTCGATACCGTACGCCTGCCCGAGCTGGTGGCCACCGCCACCGCGCATTTTGGCCGGCTGGATGCGTTGATCAACAATGCATCATCGTTCTTTGCCACGCCGGTGGGCACGTTCAGCGAGGCTGCGTGGGATGACCTGCTGGGCTCCAACCTGAAAGCCCCGCTGTTCCTGGCACAAGCCGCCGCGCCGGTGCTCGCCCGCACCCGCGGCAGCATCGTCAGCATTGCGGACATCCACACCGAGCGGCCTTATCCGCAATACATACTGTATACGGTAGCCAAGGCCGGCCTCGTGGCGATGACGCGCGGCCTGGCGCGCGAGCTGGCGCCGGATGTGCGGGTAAACGCCGTCGCCCCCGGCAGCAATTTGTGGCCGGAACACGGCAAGGCATTCGATGCCGCCGAGCAGCAGCGCATCGTCGATACCATTCCGCTGCAACGCATTGGCGAACCGGCCGATCTGGCGCAGGCGATCGAATTCCTGCTGAACGCGCCCTACCTGACCGGGGTGGTGATGCCGGTGGATGGCGGGCGCAGCGTGGTGCTGTAGTGCCGGGCTGGCCGGGGAGGGGGCTGGTCACGCTGGCCTGGCTGGCAACCGGGGCATCGCTGCTGGGCTTGCTGGGGCGCTGGCATTGGGTGCCGGAACTCTTCAGCCATTTTGCGTTGCTGTACCTGCCCTTGCTGCTGTGTGGCGTGCTGGTGGCCCAGCGCGGTTTGCCACGCGTGGTGTTGACGGTGGCCATGCTGCTGCAGTGCTGGGTGGTGGCGCAGCCATTGCGGCTGTTCGATAGGGCGGCCAGCAGCAATCACGCTGCCAGCCCATTGCGCGCGGCCAGCTTCAATCTGCTGTTCTCCAACACCCGCTATCATGAGGTCGGCACATGGCTGGCCGGCAGCCATGCCGATGTGATCGTGCTGACCGAGGCAACGCCCGCTTGGGCCAGCGGGCTATCTGTGTTGTTGCAGACTTACCCGCATGGATGCGCTGCGTGGGCGGATGGCACGGCCGGCCTGGCGCTACTGTCGCGCCAGGCATTGCGTAGCTGCCAGATCAACGGCGACGCTGCGCTGCGCGGCTACCCTTATGTGCGTGCCGAGCTGGCCGACGGCCGCGTCGTCTATGGCGTGCACCCGCCACCGCCGCTCGGAGCTGATCTGGCCCTCGCGCGCAATGCCAGCCTGCAGCTGATTGCGCAGCGATTACAGGCCGAGCGCGCGCCAGTGCTGCTGCTGGGTGATTTCAACGTCACACCGTTCTCGCCGGTGTACCGCCATTTTGTGGATGAAGCTGGCCTGCGGGAGGCGGGCGCTGGCCTGTGGCCCAGCTGGAATCATCTGTTACCGCTGGATCGGGCATTGTTCGCGGGCGCAGTGCGGCCGGTCAACGTTTGGCTGGGGCCATCGCTGGGATCGGATCACCGGCCGCTGGTGTTTGATCTTGAGTGATGGGAAAGCAAGAACGTGCATCTTGGTTTGAGATAGAGAGCCTGCAAGCAGGAGTAATCTGGCCTGTCTATCAGTTTGCGGGAATATAGGCCAGCTCCTGGCGGGCCTCACCGCTGCGCATTGCCAGTTCCAGCACTTCCATCACCATGATGGCCTGGTGGGCTGGCACCGGGTTGGCTGTACCTTGGCTGATCGCATCCCGCACGCCGGCATAATATTGGCGGTAATCGCCCGGCAGCGTGGGCAGTGCCTGACGTTCCGGCTCACCTGCTGTACCGATCAGCAGCTCGCCGTGGCGTGTATCGTGGCCCCAGCCGGTGCAGCCGGGCCGGGCGCCGGCCTTGAGCATGTCTTCCTGCGTATCCAGCCCGTATTTGATGAAGCTGGCTTGCGCGCCATGCACCACGAAGCGCGGGCTGCCGCCGGCCACCAGCATGCTGGCGGAGAGCACCACCCGGCGGTTGGCGTAGCGCAGCAACACGTGTGCATCGTCCACCGATTGCGCACCGCTGCGGCGTTGTGCCAGATCGGCGAACACTGCCAGTGGCGGGCCGAACAGCTGCAATGCCTGGTCGATGATATGCGGGCCCAGGTCGTACCACAGCCCCGCACCCGGCCCGGCGCCTTCGCGCCAGCGCTGGCGGACCTCGGGGCGGAAACGGTCGAAATGTGATTCAAACTGCGCTACCTCGCCCAGCGCACCGGCTTCGATCAGCGCCTTGATGGTAAGGAAGTCTGCGTCCCAGCGGCGGTTGTGGAAGACCGACAGCACCCGCTGCTGCGTGGCAGCCAGTGCGTCCAGCTTGCGCGCTTCGGCCACGGTCAGCGTGAATGGCTTATCCACCACCACATGCTTGCCGGCCAGCAGCGCGGCGTGGGCCAGCGGATAGTGCGTGTCGTTCGGGGTGGCGATCACCACCAGGTTGATGGCCGGGTCGGCAAACACGGCTGCCGCATCGGCGTGCACCACCGCATCCGGCCAGTCTGCATGCACCTTGGCGGCGCTGGACGATTGCACGGCCGCCAGTTGCATGCCGGTGGCAACGATCAGCGGGGCATGAAAAGTTTTGCTGGCATAACCGTAGCCCAGCAGGGCTACACGCAAGGGGGCGGTCATCGGGTCGGTCCGGGGGCGTCAAACCATCACCATACTGCGCCCGGGCCGCGCGGGGTATCCGGTTTAGCCAGTAGAGCGGCCGGTTAGGGTGGGCTTACTCGCTGTCCAGCGGTTGTATCTTGATATCGCCGCCATTACCCTTGGGCGTGGCAGAGCGGGCCGGCAGTGCCAGCGGGGTGCCGGCAGATGGCGCCTGCGCGGAATCAACCGCCCAGCCAGCCACCGTGGTGGTGGCATTCACGCCGGCCTTGCCCACATCCCAAGCCATGCCGGCGGCAGTAGTGCCCACATTGACGGCAGTACTGGCCACGCTGACGGCGGCAGAACCGACCGCCACCGTGGTGGTGACCACCGCGCAGCCTTGCAACGCCGTCACTGCACCCGCCACCAGTAAAACTGTGTGTAACCGCACTTATCGCCCCATGCCACCCACTTGCTGGGCAAGGTAGGTGGCGTAGTTGTCCGTCATTCCGCCGATGAAATCGAGCACGCGCCGGTACGTTTCGTACATGCCCCATTCCTTCCTGGGGGCATTGTATTCCATCAGGTCCAGCACGCGTTTCAGCCGGAATGGCATTTCTGCACTGACTTTCTGCTGGTAAGCCGCCTTGCAGAATGCATCCAGCAGGATATCCAGGCAGGTGAACGAGCCCACTTCGATCTCGATCTTGCGCCGTTCGTTGAAAATGCGGTCGCGTGCCAACTGCTTGGCCTCGTTGATGCCGTGGCGCATGCCGGGCGGGGAATCATTCAGCAAATCTCCCTGGTAGCGGCCGTCCATCAGCCTGTCGTACTGGGCAATGAAGGTAGCGGCTACATCACGCACGCAGCGGTCGATGGCCTTGCCGCGCAGCAGCGAGATCTTGCGGCGGCTGGATGGCGCGGCGGCAACTTCCAGTGCCAGCAGATCGTGATCGCCACCGCAGATCTTCATCAGGATGGGCTCCACCGTTTCATACGGCAGCATGCCGATCTCGATGCCGTCTTCCAGATCGAGAATGGCATAACAGATGTCGTCTGCCGCCTCCATCAGGTAAGACAGCGGGTGGCGCGCCCAGCGGCCCGTTTCCAGCTCCGGCAGGCCCAGCTGGCTGGCCACCTCGATCAATTGGGCGGTTTCGCTCTGGTAGCAGCTGAACTTGCCTTTCTCGCTGGCGTGATCGCTGGTCCACGGGTATTTCATCGTGGTGCCCAGCGTGGCGTGCGTCAGCCGCAGGCCGCCTTCGAAGCGGTGGTTCTCCAGCTGGGTAATGATGCGGAAGCCCTGCGCATTGCCCTCGTAGGTCATCAGGTCACGGCGCTCTGCGGTGTTCAGATGCTGCAGCAGGTAGGCGTGCTCATCGCGGCGGAACCAGTCGCGGATCGCATATTCGCCCGCATGGCCGAACGGCGGGTTGCCGATATCGTGCGCCAGGCACGCTGCCTGCACGATGGCGCCCAGGTCATACGGCGTGATATCGGCGGGGATCTTGCCGCGCAGCGCCTCGCCAGTCAGCACACCCAGCGAGCGCCCCACGCACGCCACCTCGATGCTGTGCGTCAGCCGCGTATGCACGTGGTCGTTCTCGGTCATCGGGTGCACTTGCGTCTTGCGGCCCATACGCCGGAACGGCGAGCAGAACACGATGCGGTCGTGGTCTTTGTGGAAGTTGCTGCGGCCGCTTTCCAGCGGCGTATGGCCGCCGGGGGATGCACCAAGGCGCTCGGCCGAAAGCAGTCTGTTCCAGTCCATCATTGCCGGGGTTGCTCGCTGTGGGGGTAGGTTGATGGCCCGATTATATGCGGCCCATGTGGCGGCTTTGCATCGATCTGGCAAATCACCACGCTGGCGCGTGCATCGGCTGTTGTGGGCAATTGCCAACAGTTGGGCCGGCGTTGCGCTGGCGTGTGGCCAGCCCGTGCTCCGGCTGGCAGGAAAACGCCTGTTTAACCCTGCCCGCAGGGGTGGATTTTGTTAGAATCGCCCGCAAAATTTTACTTGGGACGAATGCTGCGATGGCGCTGCTCGAAATCCGTGACGTGGTGAAGACCTTTGGCGACTTTACCGCCGTCAATCATGTGAGCCTGTCGGTGGAAGCCGGCGAGTTTTTCACGTTGCTGGGGCCGTCGGGCTGCGGCAAGACCACGCTGCTGCGCATGCTGGCCGGCTTCGAGCAACCCAACGCCGGGCAGATCCTGCTCGATGGCAAGGACATGAGCCAGGTGCCGCCGGAAAAACGCCCGGTGCACACGGTATTCCAGAGCTATGCGCTGTTTCCGCACATGACCGTGGCGCAGAACATTGCCTTCCCGCTGCAGATGGCCGGCGTGGCCAAGGCCGATATCCCCGCCCGTGTGGATGAAGTGCTGGAAGACGTGCGCCTGCAGCAGTTTGCCAAGCGCCTGCCGCATGAACTCTCTGGCGGCCAGCGCCAGCGCGTGGCCATCGCCCGTGCCCTCGTCAACCGCCCGCGCCTCTTGCTGCTGGATGAGCCGTTGTCCGCACTGGATGCCAAGCTGCGGGAAGAAATGCAGCTGGAGCTGATCAACCTGCAGAAAGAAGTGGGCATCACCTTTGTGTACGTCACGCACGATCAGGGCGAAGCGCTGGCACTGAGCCACCGCATCGCGGTGATGAACAAGGGCGAAGTGGCACAGCTGGATGCGCCGGAAACCATCTACAGCTATCCGAAGAATCGCTTCGTGGCCGATTTCATCGGCCAGTGCAACCTGCTGGATGCCAAGGTGGCGGAAGTGGGCGGCAGCCGCATGAAGCTGGAAATCCCCGGCGTGGGCCTGTGCGAAGCGCTGCCGGTGGAAGGCGCGCAGGTGGGGCAGAGCGGTACGCTCACGCTGCGCCCGGAAAAAATCCGCCTGGCCGCCGCAGTCACGCACGATGCGGACGAAGTGCACTTCAAGGGCAAGGTGCACGATTGCCTGTACCTGGGTGACGTGACCATCTATATCGTCGAGCTGGAAAACGGCACGCTGGTGGAAACCATGCTGCCCAACTCCGCGCCGGGCCGGGCCCGCTTCTTTGACGACAACGATGCGGTAGAGCTGGCATGGCGCTTCGATGCCGGCCACTTCCTGCTCGGCTAAGGAGTAGCTGCGATGCGTAACCTTTCCAGCCGGCTAAGCCGGTGGCTGATTTCCGGGCCGCCGCTGCTGTATCTGCTGATTTTCTTTGCCGCGCCCACGCTGATCATGGTGTTTGCCGCGTTCCGCATCCCCGGTGATTACGGCGGCCTGCTGCCGCTGCTGCAAACCGACGATGCCGGCAAGACCGAAGTACTGATCAACGCCGGCAACTGGCACGATTTCATCACTTTCGAAAACTTCGGCCGCTTTTTTGAAGACAGCATCTACGCCGAGCTGTTTCTCAAGTCATTCTGGTATGCGGGCATCACCACCCTCATCTGCATCGTGCTGGCCTATCCGCTGGCGTGGCTGATCGCACGCAGCAACAAGAAAACGCGTGATCTCTTGGTGCTGCTGGTGATCCTGCCGTTCTGGTCCAACTTCCTGATCCGCGTGTACGCGTGGATGATCATCCTTGGCCCGCAAAGCTACTTCAGTGTGGCGCTCAACCACCTGCTGGCGCTGGTGGGCATCGAACCGGTGTCGCTGCTGTTTTCGCAGTTTGCGGTGATCATCGGCCTGGTGTACGTGCACCTGCCCTTCATGGTGCTGCCGCTGTACGCCAACCTGGAAAAGCACGACATGGCCTTGCTCGATGCCGCGCAAGACCTGGGTGCCAATGCCTGGCAGCGCTTCTGGCGCATTACCTGGCCGCTGAGCCTGCCGGGCGTATGGGCTGGCACCGCGCTGGTGTTCATCCCCGCGCTGGGCATGTTTGCCATCCCCGATCTTTTGGGTGGCACCAACAGCATCATGATCGGCAACCTGATCAAGCAGCAGTTCCTGGATAGCCGCGACTGGCCGTTCGGCTCGGTACTTTCCATCATGCTCACGCTCAGCGTGCTGCTGATGGCCGCCATTGCCGGCTGGGCCGGCAGAAGCAAGAAGGAGCGCGCATGAAAGTTTCCCGCTGGGTATGGGGCGCCGCCATCGTCGTCTATGCCTTCCTGTATCTGCCGCTGGCCATCGTGGTGGCGTTCTCGTTCAACGATTCGGCGCTCAATGCCGAATGGGTGGGCTTCACCCTGGACTGGTACCGGCTGCTGTTCAGGGACGATGTGATGATCGAAGCCGCCACGCACACGCTGCTGATCGGCTTCGTCACCTGCGTGGTGGCCACCGTGCTGGGCACGCTGGCCGGCTACGCCATGTACAAGTACCGGCTGCGCCTGCTGCCGGTGCTGGTGCTTACCCCGATCGCCATCCCGGAAATCCTGATGGGCGTATCGCTGCTGATCTTCTTCGTGATGCTCAACATGACGCTGGGGCTGGTATCGATCACGCTGTCGCACATTGCCTTCTGCATCGGCTTTGTGGCCATCGTGGTGCGCTCGCGGCTGCAGGGCATGGACGAATCGCTGGTGGAAGCCGCGCGCGACTTGGGCGCCAGCCCCATCACCGCCTTCCGCCGCATCACGCTGCCGCTGATCATGCCCGGCATCATCGCCGGCGCGCTGATGGCGTTCACGCTGTCGATCGACGACTTCGTGATCTCCTTCTTCACCGCCGGCGTGGGCTCCAACACGCTGCCGCTGGAAATCTACAGCCGCGTGAAGGTACCGGTAAAACTCAACCCCGAAGTGAACGCGGTCTCCACCTTGCTGATGTTGCTGACCTTGTCGCTGATCCTGATTGTGAGCAAGGTGGCGCCGAGTGCGTTGCGGGCAGGAGATTGACGGTTGTTGTAATTGAAGCACAGTGACCTGCAGGCAAAAGGGCTCCGGACGGAGCCCTTTTCTTTGTAGTCATGCCAGCTACAGCGCGTGTTCCGTGCCGGTATGTTGCTGTTATGAAAGGTTTTTTATGGCGATGGCCTGAAATACGTACATGGCCGGTATGGGATTTTGGCGTGCAAATTCTGACTTTTTTGGAAATTTAATTGAAAAGCATGGATTGAATATATTTTGTGTTTTGCAAGAAAAGTGCCGGCAGCGTTAGGATTCGTCCTACACAGAAGGGGGTGTTCGTGGGCGCCACATACTGGCAATACTGGGGCAAGGCCAAGCCGCTTGAAGCGGCCGTACGCTATCACCTGCTTGCCTACCATTGCCTGGATGTCGCGGCGGTTGGCGATGTGTTGTTGCAGCGGCTTGGCCTGGCGCTGGATGGGATTGCTGCCGAACTGGGCCTGAGCGCTACGCAGCTCCGTGCGTTGCTGGTGTTTTTTCTGGTGCTGCATGACCTCGGCAAATTTGCCAGGGTATTCCAGTTGCTGGCAAAGGATTTGTCACCTGATCTTGTCGCCGGCAAGGTGGGGCAGCGTTGCTACACGCAACGCCACGATACGCTGGGCTGTTTGCTGTGGCAGCAGGCGCTTGTCAGCCAACTGCCGCCCGGGCTGCTTGCAGATCCTGCCAATGGATATTGGGCTGACTGGATCAAGATCGTTACCGGGCACCATGGCATGCCGCCGAAGGATGAGCGTAGCAGCTTGTCGATCGAAGATTTCTTCGTGGATGAAGATATCGACGTCGCCACCAGGTTTGTTGCCGACGTAGCCGGCCTGCTGCTGCCCGTTCAGTTGCCGGCACCCACCAGGCAGCAACACCAGGCGTTGCAGCGGCACAGCTGGCTCCTGGCCGGGCTGGCCGTACTGGCCGATTGGCTGGGGTCGGACCAGCAGCATTTTCCTTATCATGACCGGCCTACCCACTCGCTGGCTGATTACTGGCAGCAGGTTGCGCAGCCGGCCGCCGCGCGGGCCGTGGCTGCGGCCGGTGTTGGTGCACATGCTGTTGCACCTTTCCCCGGCGCAGCGCACCTGACCCGGCTGTTTCATTACCTGCATGAGCCCACCCCGTTGCAACGCCATGCCGCGAGCGTGCAGCTCGGCAGCGGGCCGCAATTGTTCCTGCTGGAAGACGTAACCGGTGCTGGCAAGACCGAGGCCGCGCTGATCCTGGCGCACCGCCTGATGGCACAAGGGCTGGCACATGGTTTCTATTTCGGCCTGCCCACCATGGCAACTGCCAACCAGATGTACCAGCGGGTAGGCAATGTCTATCGTGGCTTCTATCAGGAGGGTGAACGGCCCTCGATCATGCTGGCCCATGGCGCGCGCGACCTGATCGCGGATTTCCAGCAGTCCATCCAGCCGCGGGATAGGGGCTACGCGCAGGATGAACCCAGCGCCACGCTGCAATGCAACGCGTGGCTGGCCGACAACCGCAAAAAGGCACTACTGGCGGATATCGGCGTGGGGGTCGATCGACCAGGCACTGCTGGTTGCGTTGCCGGTACGGCATCAGGCGCTGCGGCTGCTGGGATTGGCGCGCAAGGTGCTGATCATTGATGAAGTCCACGCGTATGACCCGTATATGATCGAGCTGCTGGAAAAACTGCTCGCCGCACATGCGCGGCAGGGCGGGTCTGCCATCCTGTTGTCCGCGACCGTACCCGCCACCACCCGTGCCAAACTGCTGTCTGCCTTCCAGCGTGGGCTGGGCGTTGACGCACCGATTTCGCCAGATGCACGTTACCCCCTTGCCACGCAGGTCACTGGCGATGTGGTCGAAACGCATGCCTGCGCCACGCGTGAACAGGTGAAGCGCCGGGTGGACTGTTCCCCGCACCAGCGGGGATGAACCGCGCGTATTGCCGAGTTGGAGCAGCGCCGGGAGCTGTTCCCCGCACCAGCGGGGATGAACCGACCCCGAAACGCACATCAACCTGTTCCGTGGGCTGTTCCCCGCACCAGCGGGGATGAACCGCCGGCAGCGGCGTGCGTCAGCTCGTGGGCCAGCTGTTCCCCGCACCAGCGGGGATGAACCGTGGTCTTCCTCGCCCAGCCTTTCGGTGGCGATCTGTTCCCCGCACCAGCGGGGATGAACCGGCGCCACCTGCGATAGAACCGGCTGGCGGTCGCTGTTCCCCGCACCAGCGGGGATGAACCGGTGTTGGAAGCAGCAGCCAAAGACCTGGTGGACTGTTCCCCGCACCAGCGGGGATGAACCGAAACAACGCCAGGCGATCTGGAAAAAACTCGGCTGTTCCCCGCACCAGCGGGGATGAACCGCGGCGTTTTACCGTGGTCAGGTTGATATGTTCCTGTTCCCCGCACCAGCGGGGATGAACCGGATTCCGGCGCGGTGGAAGAAGGTGCCGACGTTTGTTTCCTGCATTAACGGGGCTGAACCGCACTCCGAGGTATAACCAAGTGGCGCCCAGTCCCCTAATAAACTGGTCGCCATTCGGGCCCGCCGCGCCCATGTCGCCGCGCTCCAGCAACTTACATCCCGGATGTTTAAGGCATAATTATCCTCACACCCGCGGTACCCCGGTTCCGCGCCCGATTTTCTGGCTTTTTATTCATTTTCAGGGGTTGTTAGAGCGATGAAAAAACTGTTGCTGGCCTTGTGTCTGGCCACTGGCGTTGCCCAGGCGGAAGACGTGTTGCACGTATACAACTGGAACAACTATATCGCGCCGGAAACCGTGAAGCGGTTCGAAGCGGACTGCAAGTGCCGCGTGGTGCAAGATTACTACGGCGCCATGGAAGAAATGCTGGCCAAGCTGTCGGCCGGTGCCAAGGGCTACGATGTGGTGATCCCTACCGGCTTCGCCATTCCGCCGCTCACCAAGCAAAACCTGGTGCAGCCGCTGGACAAGGCCAAGCTGCCCAACTTCAAGAACGTGAACGCTTCGTTCCTGAACAGCCAGTTCGATGCCGGCAACAAGTTCTCGGTGCCGTACGCATTCACCACCACGCTGATCGGCTACAACGACAAGAAGCTCAAGGAGCTGGGTGTTGATGCGTCGAGCTGGGCGCTGATCTTCGATCCGAAGGTGCTGGAGAAGGTCAAGGGCAAGGTCACCGTGCTGGATGACAGCCGCGAAGTGTTCGCCGCTGCGCTGATGTACAACGGTTACTCGGCCAACTCGGTCAATCCGGACGAGTGGAAGAAAGCTGCTGAAACCATCAAGGCGGCCAAGCCATATTGGGCGGCGTTCAACGGCCAGAGCTATATCAAGGAGCTGACCTTGGGTAATATCTGGGTAGCGCATGGCTATTCCAGCGACATGTTCCAGGCCAACATCGATGCCAAGGCCGCCAAGCGCCCCTTCGGCATTGCTTATAATCTGCAGAAGGAAGGCAACACGCTGTCGGTAGACAATGTGATGATCCTGAAAAACGCGCCGCGCGCGGATCTGGCCCACAAGTTCATCAACTTCATGCTTGATGGCAAGAACGCGGCCGATCTCACCAACATGATCGGTTCGGGCAACCCGAATGCGGCGGCTGCCAAGTTCGTGCAGCCGGAAATCCAGAAGATCAGCGCCGTGTTCCCGGATGCGGCCGCGCTGAAAAAGCTGCAACAGCTCAACGCGCTGGAAGGCAAGCAGCTGCGTGACCTGAACAAACTGTGGACGCAAGTGAAAACGTCCAGGTAAGAGCAACGTGGGTTTTGCTTAGTCCGCGTTAGAATGAAGGGGTGGCCGCAAGGTCGCCCCTTTTTTCTATGCCGATCCGGATTCGATCCCGCTCTCAAAGCCACCCAGACGACGATGCGTGCCTTTCCCCCCATCGCCTACCTTGCCCGCGACGTTGCGCCGTCTCGCGTATCGCGCTTTTTCCTGATCTGCTATTTGCTGGTCATCCTGGTGGTCAGCTTCTATCCGTTCTCTGGCTGGCGTTTTACTGGCGAGCCGGTTCTTGCCTTTTACACCTATCCGCTGCCGTATTACTTCACGCTGTTCGATAACCTGGTGAACGTGCTGGCCTATGTGCCGGTTGGCGTGGGTGTAGGGCTCACGGTGCGCAAGCGTGGTATCTCATGGCTGGTGGCAGCCGTGGCTGGCGCGCTGCTATCGGGAGCGGTGGAATTCATCCAGCAATTCATTCCGGGCCGGATTGCCTCCAATCTGGATATCCTCAGCAATGGTTTCGGTGCGCTGCTGGGCGGCCTGCTGGCATTATTGCTATCCAGCCGCAGCTGGCAGCGGCGCTGGCAGGTATACCGCTATAGCCATATGCGCGAAGGTACGGCAGTGGAATGGGGCGTGGTCTGGCTGGGCTTGTGGTTTGTCACCCAGTTTGATCCTACCGTGCCTTTCCTGGGGGTGGTGGTGGAGGCGCGCGGCTTGCCGCAGCCGTTCGATTCGCCCATTGCCAATGCAGAGCTGTTCCTGCATCTGCTCGAAGCCGGTGGCATGATGCTGCAGATGGTGGGTGTGGCGCTGTTCGTGGCGACGTTGATGCGCCACCCGCGCGAGGTACCCGCAGCCATCCGCATCACGCTGCTCACCGCGCTGGTGGTCAAACTGGCGTTTGCCGGCATGCTGCTGCAACCGGCGCAGTTCTTTGCCTGGGTCAACCGCAACGTGGTGATCGGGGGCGTGGCGGGTAGTGTATTGCTGTGGGGGTTGTGGCGGCTGCAATGGCGCTGGCGCGCACTGTGCGGCGTGCTGGCCTTGGCTGCGGCGGCGGCGGTGAGCTGGATCTGGCCGTTGTCACCACAGCTCTCGGCTACGCTGCCGCTGTTCCGCTGGCACTACGGCCACCTGATGCATTTTTCCGGGCTGGCCGCCGTGATCGGAGATATATGGCCGTACGGCGCCATCATCATCCTGTTGTGTCTGGTACTGCGTCGTGGCGGGCACGGCGATCACTGGTGACCTAAGCCGCGCCCTGAATGAAGACGATCGGAGCGCCTGTCAGGGCTGCACTTGCAGCGCCACATCCGGATTGATCAGCGGCGTGCCGGCCAGCAGCTTATCGTACAGTTGCGGGTCGCCCCATTCGGCGCGGATCTGCTCGGAAAACAAGATCTCTTCCAGCTTGATCAGGCCCATGCGCGGGTTGTAGGCGTCATCGCGGAAGGCCTGCGCGTAGCCGGTATCGGTTTCGTGGGCGATTACCGAATGCAGCAGCACGTCCGCCTCGTTGTTCTTCATCACCGTCTGCTTGAGGATGGCATCGATCAGTACGAAGAACAGCCGTGCAAACTGCTCGGCCGACGGAGACACCGGCAAAGCAATATGGCGGGCCGAAAACTGCTGGCATAGCCGGATGTACTCGGCGTCGTCCTTATCCCAATAACAGATCGCATGGTCAAACGCATCGATCACATCCTTGATCGTGCCCTTCATCAAGCCAAAGTCATACACCATCTGCCCGTGATCCAGCGCGTGTGCTTCCAGCAGCACTTCCACCTTGTAGCTGTGGCCGTGAATCGAGCGCCGGCAGCGATCGCTGGAGCAGTTGCGCACGATGTGCGCGTTTTCAAATTTGAACAGTTTGCGGATCAACATGGGCGGCTTTCCTCTGATAAGCGGTTTTAACAGATGCGCATGGCGGCTTCAAGGCAAGTTCTGCCCATGCAGGATGAGACCACTCCATGACAGCCATATCATTGCCATGGTGCGTCATCGCCCGGAAATGGTGCCGCCCAGTCAGCGCCGGGTGCTGATGATTCATGTTTTGTTTGAGTAATTTTATGGAAAGCATATTGCGCGATGCTGGGAGCAGGCTTCGATCGCTGTTGTATGGAAAAAGCATTTTTTTGCGATTTCCCACAAATTTTTTTCTGCGAAAACTACATTTTGTCAGGGCAAATACTTACATCAGGCGGCGCTAATGATGTGCTGCAGAGCAAAAATTGCGGGCTGCAGCACCTTATTTCATTGGAAGTGAATAAGGTTTGTGTTGCGGTGCAGCATTGGTCGTTAGGGTAATTGTGTAGTCGCTGTGAAATGTAGTCACGACTATGCCCTACAGCGCCCCGTCAGCGCTTTGCCACACCCCTTGACAAGGATTTGGTGCTGTCTGCTAATCAAATTGCCTGAGCCGATTTGTGCCTGTTCGAGTCGGTTTGTGCGCCGCCAAAAACAATATTCTTTCTTGATTATTACAGGGCGGCAAACTGCACCAGACCAGTTACGGTGCATAAACAATGCCAATTCCAAGGTTGGAGGAGACTTTTACCATGATGCAACGCTTCGCCCTCGCGGTGATCCCTGCTGCGCTGATTGCCGTCCACGCATATGCCGCTTATCCGGCATGGCAAGAAGGCAATACATACGCTGCTGGCACCTTCGTCAGCTACAACGGCCATGACTACAAAGCGCTGGTTACCCACACCGCTTATGTAGGCGCTGGCTGGAACCCGGCTTCCACACCGACCCTGTGGGCAGATCAAGGCGTAACCAGCGGCAATACACCGGTACCTACACCGACTACAGCTCCGACGCCGACAACTGCACCGACACCGACTACCAAGCCGAGCGTCACACCGACAACTGGCCCGACACCGACAGTAGCCCCGACTGCAACAACTGCACCGACAGCTACCCCGGTTCCCGGCACTGTCTGTTACCAGGCATGGAGCAGCGGCACCGCCTACAACGGCGGCGCACAAGTGACCTACAACGGTCGCAACTATCAAGCCAAGTGGTGGACCAGCGGCGATATCCCGTCGGCCAATACTGGCGACGGCAAGCCATGGACTGATCTCGGCGTTTGCGGTGGCAATGCCACCCCGACCCCGACAACCGGCCCGACACCGACACTGAAGCCGACAGTCACCCCGACACCGGTCGGCCCGACTGTTACCCCGACACCGACCCAGAAGCCGACTGTCACTCCGACACCGACAACCGGCCCGACTGTTACCCCGACACCGACCCAGAAGCCGACCGTCACCCCGACACCGACCACTGGCCCGACTGTCACCCCGACACCGGTTGGCCCGACAGCAACCCCGACACCGACCGTGGTTCCGGGTACTGATTGCCGTCCGGATGGCCTGACCAGCACTGTTGCCAACGTACCGTATTGCACCGTGTACGACGCCAACGGCCGCGAAATCCTGCCGAACGGCCTGAAGCGCCGCATCATCGGTTACTACACCAACTGGCGCACCGGCAAGAACGGCCTGCCAGGCTACCTGCCGTCCGATATTCCATGGAACGACATTTCGCACATCAACTACGCATTCGCGCACATCGACAGCAGCAACAAGGTGTCGGTGAACGAAGACGTGGCCGGTAACGAATCCACCGGCATGGTGTGGGACGGTTCCGATGGCAAGCCGGTTGTTCCTGCAGCGGCAATGGACCCGAGCCTGCCGTACAAGGGCAACTTCAACCTGCTGAACAAGTTCAAGAAGCAGCATCCTGGCGTGAAGACACTGGTTTCGATCGGTGGCTGGGCTGAAACCGGTGGCTACTTCGGCGCCGACGGCAACCGCGTATCGTCGGGTGGCTACTACACCATGACGACCAACGCCAATGGCTCGATCAACACCGCAGGTATCAATGCGTTTGCTGATTCCACCGTTGCGTTCCTGCGCAAGTACGGCTTCGATGGCGCGGATCTCGATTACGAATATCCGACCACGATGGACAAGGCCGGCAACCCGCTCGACTGGGCAGTTTCCAGCCCGCGTCTGGCAGGCCTGCAAGCGTCGTACCGCGAACTGCTTAAGGTTCTGCGCAACAAGCTGGATCTGGCTTCGGTTGCTGATGGCAAGTACTACATGATGACCATCGCATCGCCGTCGTCGGCATACATGCTGCGTGGCATGGAAGCCTTCCAGGGTACCCAGTACCTCGACTACGTGAACATCATGTCGTATGACCTGCACGGTGCATGGAACGAGTTCGTCGGTCCTAACGCTGCGCTGTTCGATGACGGCAAGGATGCCGAGCTCGCCAAGTGGTCGGTGTACTCGTCCGCCCAATACGGTGGCATCGGTTACCTGAACACAGACTGGGCCTACCGCTACTTCCGCGGCAGCGTGCAGTCCGGCCGTATCAACGCCGGCGTACCGTATTACACCCGTGGTCACAAGGATGTGGTTGGTGGCAACAACGGTCTGTGGGGTACATCGCCGAAGTCGGCCAACTGCGGTCCTGGCCTGACAGAGTGCGGCCTGGGTGCAATCGGTATCGATAACATCTGGCATGACCTGGATCAGAACGGCAAGGAAATGGGTGCTGGCTCCAACCCGATGTGGCACGCCAAGAACCTTGAAAAGGGTGTCGCTGGTGACTACCTGCCGCTGTTCGGCCTGGCTGCTGCTGACCTGACTGGCACTTATGTCCGTAACTACGACGCAACCCTGGTTGCTCCGTGGCTGTGGAACGCCAGCAAGAAGGTATTCATCTCGACCGAGGACGAGCAATCTGTCCAGCGCAAGGCCGAGTGGATCATCAGCAACGGCATCGGTGGTGCGATGTTCTGGGAACTGGCTGGCGACTACGATTACGACGCCAACAAGACCAACCTGAATGGCACCAAGGGTCAGTACGTACCGGGCTCCACGTTGACCAAGCTGTTTGCAACCAACTTCCGCAGTGCGTCGCCGTATGGCAACAAGCGCGCGAAGACCACGTTGCCGACTCAGCAAATCGACCTGAAGTTTGATCTGACCAACTTCAAGCTGGGCGATCAGAACTACCCGATCAACCCGTATCTGCGCATAACCAACAACACCGGTGTTGCACTGCCACCGGGTACCGTAATCGAATTCGATTACCCGGTTGCTGCGCCGAACAATATGGCTGATCAGTCGTCTGCCGAGCTGACTGTTGTATCGTCCGAGCACACTGGCAACAACATCGGTGGTTTCAAGGGTGACTTCCATCACGTGAAGCTTCACACGCCGAACTGGACCACTGTTGCAGCTGGTGGCACGCTCGATCTGACCTTGAACTACTACCTGCCTATCTCCGGCCCGTCCAACTATGTTGTGACACTGGGTGGCAAGAAGTACGTGATCAAGCAGGAATATCCAAACCTGCCGGCCGGCACACTCCAGTAATATCGGGGTAGCCAGTCTCTGAAACGGGCGAGTCGCAAGACTCGCCCGTTTTTTATTTGCCCGGCGCTGGCTGCGTTTTGCCGGATTGGCCGTGCTTGTGGCAATGCAGGGCAGAGGTCCATGGCGGCATCCGGCCCGTGCCATGACTGCCAATGCATGGATGAATGATCACGGTGCTGTGCAGGCGGCTGGTAACGGCAGGGGTGGCTACGGCGGCATCAGGGCCGCGTTGTTGCCGGCACGCCCGGTAAGCGGTGCCGCCCTCCGGCAAGGCCGCAACCGGCTACCAGCGGTGCCATGTGGCCTGCATGGTCGGCGTTTACACAACGGCAGCACGCAATTGGCAGGCAACAAAAAGGCCAATCCGCAGATTGGCCTTTCTGGTCTTCCGGCTGACCGTGCTTACTTGGTCAATTCCAGCAGCTTTTCAAAAGCTTCGTCGAACAGCTTCAGGCCGTCGCTTTGCAGTTGTTCGCCCACGCTGTTGAAGTCGATGCCCAGCTTGCGCAGGGTCACCAGGGTCTGGATCGCTTCGTCGGTGTTGGCTTCGAGCTTGTCGGCGGCATCGCCGTGATCGCGGAATGCGTTCAGGGTGGCATCCGGCACGGTGTTGACGGTTTCCGGCCCGATCAGTTCTTCCACGTACAGCACATCGCGGTAAGTCGGGTTCTTGGTGCCGGTAGATGCCCACAGCAGGCGTTGCGGGTTGGCACCGGCAGCCTTCAGCTTGGCAAAGCGGTTGCCGTGGAACAGTTGCTTGTAGTGCTGGTAGGCCACCTTCACGAAGGCAATGGCGCTCTTGCCGCGCAGCGCCAGTGCTTCCGGGGTACCGATGTTTTCCAGCGCCTTGTCCAGCAGCACGTCAACGCGCGACAGGAACACGGATGCCACGGCGTGGATGTGGTCAACCGGCTCGCCGGCGTGCAGACGGCTTTCCAGGCCGCGGATGTACGCGGTCAGTACGTCGTCGGTCTGCTTCAGGCTGAACATCAGCGTGATGTTCACGTTGATGCCGGCAGCGATCAGTTGCTCGAATGCCAGTACGCCAGCGTGGGTAGCCGGTACCTTGATCATAGCGTTCGGGCGGTTCACCGCGGCCCACAGGCGCTTGGCGTTGTCGACCGTGCCCTGGGTGTCGTTGGCGAGGAACGGCGATACTTCCAGGCTCACATAACCGTCGAGCTTGTTGCTGCTGTTGTATTGCGGCAGGTTCAGGTCGCAAGTGGCCTGGATGTCCGGAATGACCAGTGCTTCGTAGCGCTGTTCAGCGGTCAGGTCCTGCGCCTTCAGTGCGGCGAGGTCGGCAGCGTAGAGCGGATCACTCGAAATCGACTTGTAAAAAATGGCCGGGTTCGATGTCACACCAGCGATCGCATCTTCGTCGAGCAGCTTTTGCAGCTCGCCCGATTGCAGCAGGCCACGGGACAGATTGTCCAGCCAGATGCGTTGACCGAAGGGTTTGATGGCGGCGATTCTACTCATTGCGTGCACCTCGTTTATTGATCGGACAGGCCCGGAAATCGGGCAGACTCAAGAGTTTGACACTGCGCCCATGCACTGTGCAATCCATCGCGCAATTTACCCGACGAACATGACGGAAAAACGCGGCTTGCACGGTCTGTTTTCATGCCTGCCGGGCGGCGGTCGCGCTCAGTCGGTGATCAGCCGCTGCATGGGAAACTTCACCGCAAATTCGCTGCCCTCACCCAGCCGGGAGCGGATCACCATCTGCGCCTGATGGCGCTGCAGGATGTGCTTGACGATGGCCAGGCCCAAACCCGTGCCGCCAGTGGAGCGCGAGCGGCCGCGGTCCACGCGGTAAAAGCGCTCGGTCAGGCGGGGGACATGCTCGGGGGCAATGCCGATGCCGGTGTCTTCCACGCCGAAGCAGGCATGCTCGCCCTCGGCGCGCCAGTTCAGCGTGATGGTACCCCCGGCCGGCGTGTAACGGATGGCGTTGGAAACCAGGTTGCCGAATGCAGAATGCAATTCATCGTGATTGCCGATCAGCCGCGCGGTGGCAATGGTACCGATGCGGATCTGGTGCCGGCCTTGCGACAAGCCTTCGGCCTCTGCCGCCAGCAGGCGCATCAGTTGCGGCACGTCCACTTCTTCTTCACGCAGTTGCTGGCCGTTTTCCAGCTTGGACAGTGTCAGCAGGTCTTCCACCAGCCGTTGCATGCGCTGGGTTTGCTCGTACATCAGCTGCAATTGCTGCGAGCGCGTGGTGGCGTCCAGATCGGGGATGTCGATCATGGTCTCGATGAAGCCGCCCACTACGGTCAGCGGCGTGCGCAGCTCGTGCGATACGTTGGCGATGAAATCTCGGTGCACGGTCTGCACGCGGTCCAGCTGCGTGATGTCGCGGCTGAGCAGCAGCTTGCGGGTGGAATCGAACGGCACCAGTTGTACCGACAGTACCTGCTCGGTCGGCCGCGCGGTGCGCAGCATCAGCGGGTGGGCAAAGTCTTGCGTACGCAGGTATTCGCGCAGGCTGGGCTGGCGCAGGATGTTGGTGACCACCTGCCAGATGTCGGCAATACGATCGATGCCCAGATGTACGCTGGCTGCCTGGTTGCACCATTCGATACGGTCATGCTCATCAAGGATGATCACGCCGTCCGGCAATGCCTCGCCAGCGCTGGTGAAGCGGTCCAGCGTGTTGGCCAGCCGGTCCTGCTGTTTTTTCTGCAGGCGTACCTGGTCATAGAACTTGTCGAACACTTCCTGCCACAGCAAGAAGCTTTGTGGCACGGTTTCCACGCGGGGGTGCTGCGCCCAGCGGTATAGCCGCCCCAGGTTGTACAGGTGGAACAGCAACGAACCGGAAATCACCACCAGTGCAAAAACCAGTGCCCACAAGGTGCCATATACCGCGCCCACCATCAGCGCGATCAGCGTGATGATCAGGTAATAAATGATGGAACGCAGCCAGAGCATGGAATTCAACCGATAGGGAGAGGGTGGGCAAGCGCCGACACGGCAGCCTGCCCCATTTTAGAGCGATCCGGCTTTAAGTTTTGATGAACCTAGCTGGCAATCATTGTGCCGAGAGGCGATAACCGGTGCCACGCACTGTCTGGATCAGGCGGTCGAAGTTGGTGGCTTCCAGTGCCGAGCGCAGGCGGCGGATATGCACATCCACCGTGCGTTCTTCCACAAACACATGGTCGCCCCACACCTGGTCGAGCAACTGGGCACGCGAATGCACGCGCTCCGGGTGGGTCATGAAGTAGTGCAACAGGCGGAATTCGGTCGGGCCCAGGTCGATATGCTCGCCGTTGCCGGTTACGCGATGCGTGGTCGGGTCCAGCTTCAGGCCCTGCACTTCCACCAGATCATCGGTGACCTGCGGTGCACGGCGGCGCAGCACGGCCTTGATGCGGGCCTGCAGCTCGCGCGGGCTGAATGGCTTGGTGATGTAATCATCGGCACCGGTATCGAGGCCGGTAATCTTGTCCTGTTCATCGCTGCGTGCAGTCAGCATGATGAGCGGAATGGTCTTGGTGCGCTCTTCCGCGCGCAGCTTCTTGGCCAGTTCGATGCCGGTCATGCCGGGCAGCATCCAGTCCAGCAGGATCAGGTCAGGTAGCGCATTGCGCACGATGTTCTGGGCGGATTCGGCCGAGTCGGCGCGCATCACGTGGTGGCCCGCTTGCGTGAGGTTGAAAGCGATCAGTTCCTGGATGGCGGGTTCGTCTTCAACGAGCAGGATGTTGGCGGGCATGGCGGGCTCACAATTTGGATTTGTTGCGAGATTAGTACCCTATTGTGAACCTAATATGACAAGTCGTCGTATTGGTGCCGAGGTATCCGGCAGTTGCCTGCGCGCGTTATCATTCGTCTTCATACAAAAATCCCCGGAAAACCATGGCTGGCTTGAATGCGGCGACGCCGCTGCCCGTTGAAATACAGTTACATCAAATTTCGCGTGTGCTCGAAATAGCCTTCGACGACGGTAGCCGTTTCAGTCTGCCGTGTGAGTACCTGCGGGTCTTTTCGCCGTCGGCCGAAGTACGCGGCCACGGTATCGGCCCCGGGGTGCTGCAGGTGGGCAAGAAGAACGTCGGCGTCGTCGATGTGATCCAGGTGGGCCATTACGCGGTGAAACTGGTGTTCGACGACGGCCACGATTCCGGCCTGTATTCCTGGGATTACCTGTACGAACTGGGGCGCGATCAGGCGGCCCGCTGGCAGGATTATCTGCAACGGCTGGCTGCGGCCGGCGCCACACGCGACTGACAAGGAAACCCATGTCCGATACCCATTTCGGCTTCAAGACCGTCAACGAAACAGACAAGGCCCAGAAAGTGGCCGAGGTCTTCCATTCCGTCGCGCAGAAGTACGATGTGATGAACGACCTGATGAGCGCGGGCCTGCATCGCGCATGGAAGTTCTTCACCATCGAGACCAGTGGCGCCCGCCCGGGCGACAAGGTGCTCGACATTGCCGGCGGCACCGGCGACCTTTCCAAGGCATTTGCGAAAAAGGTCGGCAAGACCGGCCAGGTGTGGTTGACCGATATCAACAGCTCGATGCTGGGTGTAGGCCGTGACCGCCTGCTGGACAAGGGCATCGCTACGCCGGTCGCGCAATGCGATGCCGAAAAGCTGCCATTCCCGGACAACTACTTCGATATCGTGTCGGTGGCGTTTGGCCTGCGCAACATGACGCACAAGGATGCGGCGCTGAAGGAAATGCATCGCGTGCTCAAGCCTGGTGGCCGCCTGCTGGTGTTGGAGTTCTCCAAGGTGTGGACGCCGCTCAAGCCCGCGTATGACCTGTATTCGTTCAAGCTGCTGCCGTTCATGGGCAAGCTGGTGGCCAACGATGCCGACTCCTATCAGTACCTGGCCGAGTCGATCCGCATGCATCCGGATCAGGAGACCCTCAAGCAGATGATGCTGGACGCCGGTTTCATCCGCGCCGATTTCCACAACATGAGCGCCGGTGTGGTGGCGCTGCACAAGGGTATCAAGGCCTGAGGGCGATCACCATGCTGGTCAGACTGCTCAACCACTTGTTCGATGCCGACGCTGCCGCCCGCAGCGAGCTGGCCGGCTATCGCGGGCGCACCTTGCGCCTGGTGTTCCCGGCGCTGGCTGCGACGCTCACCATCGGCGACGATGGCCGCTGGCAGGCCGCCGCCGCCGACGTAGTATCCGAAGCCACGCTCACGCTGCCGCTGGCGTTTTTCATGACCTTCGCGTTCGATCGCGTGGCCGCGCAAAAGCAATTGCAGATCACCGGCGATGCCGAGCTGGCTGCCGGCATCGGCCGTGTGCTGGGCCAGGTGCGCTGGGATGCGGCCGAGGAGCTGTCGCAACTGGTGGGCGACGTGGCCGCGCAGCGGCTGGTATGGCTGGCCGGCAAGGTGGGGGGCATACCCGCTGCCATCGGCTCGCGCATGCTGGTGCACCTGGTTGAGTACTGGCGCGATGAAGCGCCACTGCTTGCCAACAAAGCCGATGTCGAGCGCTACTGCGCCGGGGTCGATACCCTGCGCGACGATCTGGCCAGGCTGGAACAGCGCCTCGCCCTCCTTACCCAGAAAACCGCCTGATGCGCCTGTTCCGTCTGTTTAAAATTGCCCGTGTCGTCGTGCACTACGGGCTGGATGAATTTCTGCTCGGCCACGAGCGCGTGCACGGGCTGCGCCGGGTACTGGACGCGCTGTTCTTCTGGCGCACGCTCAGCCGTCCGCGCGGCGAGCGGCTGCGGTTGGCGCTGGAAGACCTGGGGCCGATCTTCGTCAAGTTCGGCCAGGTGCTGTCGACGCGGCGTGATCTGCTGCCGCTCGATATTGCTGATGAGCTGGCGCACCTGCAGGACCGGGTGCCACCCTTCCCGGCAGAGATTGCGGTCGCGGTGATCGAACGCGGCCTCGGCAAGCCGCTGGCCGAGCTGTATGCCGAGTTTGACCGGGTGCCGGTAGCATCGGCATCGATTGCGCAGGTGCACAAGGCGCGCCTGCACGATGATGGTGTACACGGTGGCCGCAGCGTGGCGGTGAAGGTGCTGCGCCCGGATATTCTGGCGGTGATCGAATCCGATCTGGCGCTGATGCGCGTGATGGCCGCACTGGTGGAAAAGCTGTTTGCCGACGGCAAGCGCCTGAAGCCGCGCGAGGTGGTGGCCGAGTTCGACAAATACCTGCACGATGAGCTGGACCTGATGATCGAGGCCGGCAATGCCAGCCAGTTGCGGCGCAATTTCCTCAACTCCGATCAGTTGCTGGTTCCGGAAGTGTTCTACGACTGGACCAGCCGCGAAGTGCTGACGCTGGAATGGATGGACGGCACGCCGATCAGCCGCATCGATGAGCTGCGCGCCGCAGGCATCGACCTGAAGAAACTCAGCCGCTACGGCGTGGAAATCTTCTTCACGCAGGTGTTCCGCGATGGCTTTTTCCATGCCGACATGCATCCGGGCAATATCTTCGTGGCGGCCGACAACCGCTATATCGCGCTCGATTTCGGCATCGTCGGCTCGCTGTCCGAGAAAGACAAGCAGTATCTGGCAATCAATTTCCTGGCGTTCTTCAACCGCGATTACCACCGTGTGGCCACCGCGCACATCGAATCGGGCTGGGTGCCCAAGGAGACGCGCGCCGAAGAGCTGGAAGCGGCCATCCGCACCGCCTGTGAGCCCATTTTCGACAAGCCGATCTCGCAGATTTCCTTCGGGCAGGTATTGCTGCGGCTGTTTGAAACCAGCCGCCGCTTCAATATCGAAATCCAGCCGCAGCTGGTGCTGTTGCAGAAAACCTTGCTCAATATCGAGGGGCTGGGCCGCCAGCTCGATCCCGACCTGGACCTGTGGCAAACCGCCAAGCCGTTCCTGGAGCGCTGGATGAACGAGCAGATCGGCTGGCGCGCCATGTGGCGCAACCTCAAGCGCGAAGCACCGCAATGGGCGGCGCTGCTGCCGGTATTGCCACGGCAGCTGGCCGAGCTGACGCGCCAGAACCCCACCGAGCTGCTGGTGTACGGCTACCGCGGGCTGATGTGGGAGCAGAAGAAGCGCAACTGGCTGCTGGCGGCCATTGCTGCGCTGCTGGCGGGCTTGCTGGCCACGCTGTGGTGGCGTTGATCCGGCTACTGCTCGCGTAGGGCCATGCATCAAAAACAAAGGCCAGTCGCAATGACTGGCCTTTTGCTTGCCACTGGCGCGCTCAGCGGATCTCGAAAATCTTGCTGAAGTTGGCAATGTCGAGCACGGTACGCACCGTGCCACGGCAGTTGGTCAGCACCACCTTGCGGCCGGCAGCGCGCTCGTTCAACAGCAACAGCATGCCCAGCGCGGCCGAATCCATGTAACCGACCTTGTCGAAATCGATTTCGATCAGCGTGATGCCCGGCGCGGCAATGGCGTTGGTGGTGGTCTGCTTGAACTCGCGGTGCGCTTCGTAGGTGAAGTTGCCTTCCAGTTCGATCAGTGCGCGGCCGTCGTTCACAGTCAGTGTGGCTTGCATGGTGGCTTCAGTATTCCGGGGCAATGGACGGGGCTTGCCAGCCATGCTGCAATGCACGCTGACAAGCCCAGTCTAACAACTGTGCCCGGAAACGCAATAAAACCTACAGTGCTGTCGGGTTACAGTGTGTCACGGTCGCAGCGGGTGGGTACTTAGCGGTTATCCATCCCCAGCTCCTGGATTTTGCGCGTCAGCGTATTGCGGCCCCAGCCCAGCAATTCGGCCGCTTCGATGCGCTTGCCGCCGGTATGCGCCAGCGCGCGCTCGATCACCGTGCGCTCGAAATCCGGCATGATTTCGTCCAGCACGCGCAGCTCGCCCCGTGCCAGCCGGCTGCCGATTTCCTCAGCGAGTGCCGCGCGCCAGTCACCGAATGCCAGCGGCAATGCGCCGGGTTGTGCGCTCTCGCTCACTTCCGGTGGCAGGTCATTGGCTTCCACCACTGCGCCCGGCGCCATCACCGTCATCCAGTGACAGAGGTTTTCCAGCTGGCGCACATTGCCCGGAAACGGGAAGGCGGTGAGCTTGCTCATCGCATCGTCAGACAAGCGCTTGGATTCCACCCCCAGCTCCACGGCGCTACGCTGCAGGAAATGCCGAGCCAGCAGCGGGATATCCTGCGGGCGTTCGCGCAATGCCGGCAGCCGCAGCCGGATCACATTCAGCCGGTGGAACAGGTCTTCACGGAAGCGCCCCAACTTTACATGCTCTTCCAGATTCTGGTGCGTGGCGGCAATCACGCGCACATTGGCGCGGATTGGCTGGTGGCCGCCCACGCGGTAGTAGAAGCCATCCGAGAGCACGCGCAGCAACCGGGTTTGCAGGTCGGCCGGCATGTCGCCGATTTCATCGAGGAACAGCGTGCCGCCCTCGGCCTGCTCGAAACGCCCCTGGCGGCGCGCCTCGGCACCGGTGAACGAGCCGCGCTCGTGGCCGAACAGCTCCGATTCCAGCAAATCCTTGGGGATGGCAGCGGTATTGATGGCAATGAACGGTTTGGCGCTGCGCGGGCTGTGGCGGTGCAAAGCGCGTGCCACCAGCTCCTTGCCGCTGCCCGATTCACCGGTGATCATCACCGTGGCAGACGATTGCGACAGCCGGCCAATGGCGCGGAACACGTCCTGCATCGCCGGTGCCTGGCCGAGGATGTCCGGGGTATCGACTGCCGGCACTTCCTCCGCATGCTGGCGCTGGCCTTCGGCCAGTGCACGCTGTACCAGTGCCACCGCCTGGTCGACATCGAACGGCTTGGGCAGGTATTCGAACGCGCCGCCCTGGAAGGCAGCCACCGCGCTTTCCAGATCGGAATGCGCGGTCATGATGATCACCGGCAGGCTGGGGTGCTCGGCCTTCACCAGCTCGAGGAAGGTCAGGCCCGATTCACCGGGCATGCGGATATCACACACCACGGCTGCCGGGGTTTCGCGGCGCAGCCGCTCCAGTGCTTCGGTGGCGGAGGAAAACGTGCTGTGCGCAATGCCCTCGCGGGCGAGGACTTTCTCGAAAACCCAGCGGATGGAACGGTCGTCGTCGATGACCCAGACGTTGCTCATGCTTTCTCCGGTACAAGGTTGGTTTGCCAGCCGTTAAGCGGCAGGATCAATGTGAAACAGGTGTAGCCAGGTCGGCTGTCGAACTCGATCGCGCCGTGGTGCTGGCTGATATAGGTGTGCGCCAGGTGCAGGCCGATGCCGGTGCCGCCCGGGCGGCCCGATACCAGCGGGTAGAACAGCGTTTCCTTCAGCGCATCCGGAATGCCGGGGCCGTTGTCGATGATCTGCACCATGATCGCCAGCGGGAAGCGCTTGCGGTTGAGCGTGGCCTGCCGCGTGATGCGGGTTTTCAGGATCACCTCGCCAATGCCGGACATCGCCTGCACAGCGTTGCGCACGATATTGAGCGTGGCCTGTATCAGTTGTTCGCGGTCGCCGATCAGGCCGGGCAGGCTGGTATCGTAATCGCGGCGCACCGCCAGGCCGTTCGGGGTTTCGGCCAGCACCAGGCTGCGCACGCGCTCCAGCACCTCGTGGATGCTCAGCTCGGAGAGCTTGGGCAAGCGGTGCGGCGTCAGCAGCCGGTCCAGCAGGCCTTGCAGCCGCTGCGATTCCTCGATGATGACCTGCGTGTATTCCTTGAGCTGCGGATCGGCCAGTTCGCTCGACAGCAGTTGCGCGGCGCCGCGGATGCCACCCAGCGGGTTCTTGATCTCGTGTGCCAGGTTGCGGATCAGCTCGCGGTTGGCCTGCTGCTGTGCCTGCAGCCGCTCTTCGTTGGCAATGCGGCGTTGCTGGTCGATCTGCCGTACTTCCAGCAGCGCATCGGCCTCCGGCGATTCGATCGGGCTGGCGCTCATCGACACATAGATTTCGCCATGCGCCGAGTTCAGCAGCAGTTCGTGCTCGGTGATGCTGATGTTCTCATTCAGCGCGGTGATCGCCGCCTGTACCAGCGGGCTTTCCGGCGCCAGGCACGCAGACAGCGTCAACCCCAGCTCTTCTTCCTTGAGGCCGAGCAGATCGGCTGCGGCGGGGTTGAAGTACGCAACTTCGCCGTTTTTCCTGACCGCGATGATGGCGGTGTCCAGGAAATCCAGTCCGGAGAAGAACGGGGATGGGGGAGGGTATTTCATCGGGCGCTACCACCTGTATGCATCTGGGCACGACCAAGCAATTAGCAGGCCAGCCGCTGCAAAGCGCCGCCGGGCAAGGCCGGGTGCCATTGCCGCACACGATGCACGGCATGATCAGGTCATGGTAGCGAAGTTTTGCACCAATACGGTGCCATTATGGCGGCACTTTGGCGCGTCGGATGTTTACGGGCTACGGATTGGGGCAGCGGGGTGTGCTTGCTAACCTGCAAGCAGCGAACATGCGGCCGTTTCAGCGGGCGCGCGCCAGCTCGTTGGTGAGCGCCGTCACATTTTTCTCGTGCGTGACCACAGCATCGCGCAGCCGGCCCAGCCGTTCGGTGTACTTGCTGATATTGCTGCGTTCTTCCGGCGTGCGGTTGGCATCGGCGTCGCCCAGCGCGCGGCGGGCGTCGGCCAGTGCCTGCTGCTCGGCATTGAGTTCTTCCTGCAGGATGAGCTTGCGGTTGGAATCGCGGCTTTTCTGCGTGGCAGCATCTACTTTGGGGAAGTTGCCGGGCGAGGGCGCGTTCACCCGCTCGGTGGTGCCGCCCTTGCTGCGCGGTTTCGGTGCAGGCACGGCCGGGGCCGGGTCGGTATAGATGCGCTGCGCACCGCGCATGGGGATATTCGAGAACGTGACGCGGCCTTCGTCATCCACATATTTGTAGATGTCGGCAAGGGCCAGCGGTGCAGCAAGCAGCAGTGGAAGAAGGGCGACGATACGGGATTTCATGGTTCAACCTTAACACAGCGAAGCTGACACCGGTTTCTTACGGTTGTCGGTCACTGTGGCCTAACGGCTTGTCCGGGGCGATTTGATCACGCACCCGCTGCTTGAGTTCCTTGGCTTCCGGAAATCCGCCATCGCGTTTGCGCTCCCATACCAGCACATCATTGCAGCGGATTTCAAAAATGCCACCTGTGCCCGGCATCAGTGCGACTTCTGCCAGTTCGTCGCTGAATGTGGACAGGAGTTCCTGCGCCAGCCACGCCGAGCGCAACAGCCACTGGCATTGCGTGCAATACAGGATGCTCACGCGGGGTTTGCTGCTCATGGCAGTACGCTCCAAGCCTGCAATTGTGCCTTGGTTGCAGCCGGATCGGTGTGATGGATGGCATGCCAGCCGCAGGCTTGTGCACCCTGCACGTTCTTCTGCACGTCATCGATGAAGATCAGCTGCGCCGGTTGCGCATGCGGATGATGCTGGCGGATGCGCTGCAGCATCAGCGCGTAGATGCGCGGGTCGGGCTTGATCAGCTTTTCACGCCCGGATACCAGCACATCCTTGAAGCGCCGCATGAACGGGTAGTTGTCCCACGCGTAGGGAAAAGTCTCCGCAGACCAGTTGGTCAGTGCATACAGCGGCACGCCGGCGGCCTCCAGGCCCTCGAAGATCGCCATGCCCCCGGGCAGCGTGCCGCGCAGGGTTTCCGGCCAGCGGCCGTAGAACGCGCTGATCAGCGCCGCGTGTTCCGGATACTGCGCATGCAGCAGTGCATTGGCCTCGGCAATGCTGCGGCCGGCATCCTGCTGCAGGTTCCAGTCGCCATTGCATACTTCGCCCAGAAACCACTTGCGTTGCTGTTCATCGGGAATCAGCTCGCGGAACAGGTAATCCGGGTTCCATTCGAACAACACACCGCCCAGGTCGAAAACGACGATGGGGTCGGAGATCGTTTGCATGTCAGCTCTCGTTGGTTATCATTCCCGGCGCGGGCAACAGCGCCGCCGGGGCTGCCAACAATGCCCGTTTGGCCACCTGATAGCAATCCTCCACATGCGCATTACCCACCATTTTCATGGCGCCAAAGCTGATGCCGGCGGCAATCGCCTGCCCCAGCAACGGGATGAAGCGCACCACCGATTTGGTCGCCACGCGAACGCCCATTTTTTGCAGGATACGCAGTACCAGCTTGCGGCTGATCCAGCGGCCGGCCAGTTCGCTGCCCACGCTGCTGATGCCCACCCACACCAGTTTTTCGATCTGCGGATCCAGCTCGCGCAGCTGTGCCGGGCTCAGCCCGAAGCGCTGGTTGATGGCGGGAATCAGCTGCAGCAGCACGGCCACATCGGTGCCGACGTCGATACCGGGAATCGGCACCAGCGCGGCACCGGCCGACCAGCCGGCGCGGCGCGTCACCATCGCCTTGCATTCATCGCGTATGGTTTCAAGTTGTTGCAGGTTTGCGGGCAGCATGGGCACCTCCTGTCCATAAAGCGTTGATCCGGCTATGGCCGATCCGGCGATGCTCGATCTGCTTGCGGCTGATCCGCATGCGTGTCGACCAGATCACCGCGTCGACCAGATTACATACCGAACGGCTAGACCCACGCGGCGCGGGATTGGTTCACCAGCCCGCAGCTTGCCCATCGGCCAAGCCTGGCGGGTTTCAGTAGCTCAGCACACCATACAGCACCATCAGCAGGCCGATGAACGACACCATCCACACCAGCGAGCGCAGCACCGGCACGCCGAGTGCATACAGCGGCAGGTAGACCACGCGCGCAGCCACGTACAGCTGGCAGCCCAGCAGGATGGTGCCGGTATGGAGGCCGGCCACATGGGCGATCAGCACCAGCGCGGCAAAGAATGGCCAGGTTTCCATCAGATTGTCTTCGGCACGCTGCAAGCGGCCGGCCACGCCCTGCGGTGGCCGTGATTCGCCATCGCGTGCGCTCACCGCCCATTGCAGGCCGTTTTGCCGGCGAATGGCCAGCGAGGCGAGCATCAGTTGCACCACGCCGATCACGACGCTCCAGGCCAGCAGGGTCAATTCGGTAGTCATGTAATGTGGGCTCCTCGTGCTTATTTGGGGCGGGGTCGCTGCAAAGCGGCATCCGGCGGGATGAGCTCGCCTTTGCGTATCCTGGCAACGGTGCTGGCTACTGCGCGTGCCACATTGCGTACCTCTTCCTGCACATCTTCATCGGCGTCGAATTCGGCGTGGCTGGTGGCGTAGGGCTTGTAGTAGCCGATATAGCGGTCCAGCTGCGCGCTGTTGCCCGCGTCGATCAGGCCCATCCAGTCCAGCCAGTCGCACAGCCCGCGCCGCACGCCTTCGATGCCGGCCACGTCGCCGTGCACCACCACACCATACGCACGGCCTGCCAGGTGCTTGGGATAGTCCCAGCCGGCCAGTTCGATCTCCTTGGCCTTGACCGCGCTCTTGCCGTGCGTGCTGGTCGGGTCCGGATTGCCGCCGTCCGCGCATACCAGCCGGTCTATCATCAGCTTGAGCGGGCTGGGTGCCTGGTACCAGTACACGGGGGTCACGATGATCACCCCGTGCGCCGCTACCCAGCGGGCGTAGATCTCGTTCATCCAGTCATCCGCCTGGTTGAGCGCATGGTTGGGGTAGCAGCTGCAGGGCCAGTGGCACAGCGGCATGGCGGTGGATACGCATGCCTTGCACGGGTAGATCTTGCGGCCGTATTCGCTGGTCAGCAGGCTGAGGTCCAGCAGGTCTACGGTGATGCCGGCGGCGCTCAGCAACGTGCTGATCTGCTGCGTCATGCGCCAGGTTTTGGAGACCTCGCCCGGACAGGTGCCGTCGTTGCGTGCGGATGCGCAAATCACCAATACGCGCGATTGCGTGGCCGGATCTTGCTGCGTGCGGGCAGCGTCATCCAGTTGCCGGCGGATATTGATCCAGTCGATAGACAGGTCGTAATCCGGGTCGGCATAGCCGGCGCCTGCTTTCTGCGTGCGTGGTGCCTTGCGGCCGGCCTTGTAGGCTTCCCATGCGATCGCCTCCAGCCGTTCCAGCGCGGCCTGCTCGGGGGCGAACAGCGGATCGCTGAATTGCGCGCCAAAGCGCTGGTGGAAGGTGATGCGCGATACATCGCCGGGCGCTTGCCCGGTAACGGGCTCGAGTGACGGTGGCTGCGCTGCGGGTTCCATGGCGCTCTCCTTTGTGCGGCGCACCTGCGGCGCAGCATCACGCCACTGTAGCGCCGTGGCAACGGCGCCGATGCAGGGCAATGCAGCCTTGCCCTGTCGGCGTCTGCCCACAGCTGCTACGTTCGTCGCGGCGTGAATTTTGGCGGTATAGATCGAAATGTTTTTAGGCTAGAACGGAAAAATTGCTTGGCTTTTGCCCGTACAAAATTGCGGGGGCCGTGCTGTTAGCCGACAGGAACCTGACCGTATGTTTGCGCCGATGGATTTACCGTTCAGCACCAGATTGCCCCGCTTCTATTTTGCCTATCCGCCTGCGGACGAGCCCGCACCGGCGCTCGCGCCGGAAATACTGGTCGATACCATAGAGAGCCCGGCAGAGCGCCGTGCCGGGCTGATTGCGGGCTTGCTTGCCGAGCCCGCCCGCATCAGCCCCAAGTTTTTCTACGATGCGCAAGGGTGTGCCATCTACGGTGCAATCTGTACGCTGGACGAGTATTACCCCACGCGTACCGAAACCGGCATTTTTGCCAAAAACCGCCAGGCGATTGCCGCCTGCCTGCCCACCGGCGCGCAATGGGTGGACCTGGGGTGCGGCGATGGTGAAAAAGCCTGGGGCTGGCTCGATGCCGTGCAGGCCGCCCGTTATATCGGAATCGATATTGCCGAGGGCTGGCTGGCCGCCACCTTGCAGGCCGGGCACAAGCGCTTTCCGCATATCGGCTTTACCGGAGTCGTTACCGATTTCACCCGGCCATTTTCGATTACCGATGTGCTGGGCACGCAGGCAGACAAGCCGGCGGTGTTCTTTTACCCGGGTTCATCCATCGGCAACTTCGAGCCCGGGCAGGCGCTGAGCATGCTGCGTACCATGCGTGCGCACCTGGGCAGCCACGGCCGGCTGCTGATCGGCGCGGATGCCCCATGCAATACCACCACCAAGCCGCAGCCATTGCTGGAAGCCGCCTATGCCGATGCGCTGGGTGTGACCGCAGCCTTCAACCTGAACGTGCTGCGCGTGGTGAATCGTGAATTGGGCAGTCACTTTGCGCCGGGCGATTTCGAGCACCGCGCGGTATTCAATGCCGCTGCCAGCCGCATCGAGATGCAGCTGGTGGCACGGCGCAGCCATCAGGTGACGGTGGGCGATGCCATCCGCCAGTTTGCCGCGGGCGAGGCCATCATCACCGAGCACTCGTACAAGTACACGCCCGAGCGCTTCGAGGCGCTGCTGGCCCAAGCCGGCTTTGGCGACGTGCGCCGCTGGAGCGATGAGCGTGGCTGGTTCAACGTCTACGTGGCTGCGCCCGGAGCGCAGGCATGAAGCGCGAAGCCATTGCCACCGTGCTGCCCGGATCGCGCCAGGCCAGCTTGCGCACCGCCTACGCCGCCGTGCGCCAGCATACGCAGCAGTTGGTAGCGGGCCTGAGTGCGGAAGACTGCATGGTGCAATCGATGGCCGATGCCAGCCCGGTTAAATGGCATCTGGCACATGTGACGTGGTTTTTCGAGACCTTTATCCTGGAACAGCACGAGGCCGGTTTCCAGCCATTCGATCCGGCGTTCCGCATGCTGTTCAACTCGTATTACGTTGGCGTGGGCGCGCGTCACCCGCGTGCGGCACGCGGCGTGCTGTCGCGCCCCGGCCTGGCGACCGTGCTGGCGTACCGGCAGCAGGTGGATGCACGCATCGACGCACTGCTGGCGCAGCCGCTCGCCGATGCCGTGCTCGATCTGCTGGAGCTGGGCCTGCACCACGAGCAGCAGCATCAGGAGCTGATCGTAACCGACCTGCTGCACCACTTCTGGTGCAACCCGCTGCACCCGGCTTATCGGCCCGGCCAGCCCGCTGCCCCGCAGCCAGCGGCCATGCAATGGCAGCCATTGGCTGGCGGCGATGCGCATATCGGCCACGAGGGGGCGGATTTTGCCTTCGATAACGAAAGGCCTGCGCACCGCATCTGGCTGGCCCCGTTCGAAATTGCCTCGCGCCCGGTCAGCCAGAGCGAGTATCTCGATTTCATCAACGATGGCGGCTACCGCACCCCCACGCTGTGGCTGTCGGATGGCTGGGATGCTTGCAGCCGCGAAGGCTGGCAGGCGCCGCTGTACTGGCGGCAGCAAGATGGCTGGCAGGTGTTCGGCCTGCACGGCGATACGCCGCTTGATCCGCATGCGCCTGTTGCGCAGATCAGCTACTACGAGGCCGATGCCTATGCGCGCTGGGCCGGTGCCCGGCTGCCCAGCGAACAGGAGTGGGAGCATGCGGCGCGGCAAGGGCTGGTGGCGGCAACGGGTGATGTCTGGGAGTGGACCGGCAGCGCCTACCTGCCATACCCGGGCTTCCGCCTGCCGGAAGGTGCGGTGGGCGAATACAACGGCAAGTTCATGATCAACCAGATGGTACTGCGCGGCAGCTCATGCGCCACGCCGGGCGGGCATGCAAGGAATAGCTACCGCAACTTCTTCCCGCCCGCTGCGCGCTGGCAGTTCAGCGGGGTGCGGCTGGCGCGGGATGTGTAGCGTCACCGCCCTTTGGATACCTGGCGCGGCAAGGCCTGATGAGCGTGGTCAACTGGTGGTGAGTTGATTGCGGCCGCGCTCATACAGCACGTCCGGGCAGTGCTCTTCATTGCTGCTGCCATCGCCAAATGCAATCGCCATAAAGCCGAAGCGCTCGTAAAACCGCCGTGCACCGTGATTGGCCTGGAAGGTATGCAGGCGCACCTGCGCTTTTATGTCTGCCAGTGCATGCGTGAGCAACGCCGCCCCGATGCCTTGCCCCACGGTGTTTGGCTGCAGGTACAGCTGATCGATCCACGAGCAGCCATCTGCGTACGAGGTGGCGACAAAGCCGCTGGTCACGCCATCCATTTCCGCAACCGTTACGTCGCCTGCAGGCAGCAGATAATCGCGTATCCATGCCCGCACCGCGTCGTCGGCATGGGTCAGCGGGCAGGAAGGTCTTGCGTGCGGCGAGGTAGCGCTCGGCAGTAGCTGCGGCGTCGTCAGCGGTGGCGGGGCGTAAATGCATGAATAGGGCCGGTAATTGCCTGGACAGCAAGACCTGTGGTCTGCATCCGGCGCATGATTCAAATCCGTTACCACGCCAGGAGATCGGCGTGCCATAGCGGGGGCCAGCACGCATTGTATGCGGCTATGGCCTTGGTTCGGGGTGGGCCAAGCCCGTTTGATCCGCGCAGGCTCAAGGTTGATCGGCAAGGTCTACTGCCTGTGTGCCGCAACGGCCATCGGCAGTCAGCGCCGCACCAGAAAAAAACCCGTACCAGCAAAGCCGGTACGGGTTTTTTGTCGCTGCCGGCCCGTGTAAGCACGGGCCAAACTCTGTTACAGCGAGTAGTACATGTCGAACTCGACCGGGTGAGTCCACATGCGGATGCGGTTCACGTCGTTCTGCTTGAGTTCGAGGTAGGCATCGATCCACTCGTCGGTGAACACGCCACCACGGGTCAGGAACTCGCGATCCTTGTCGAGTGCGTCGAGCGCTTCGTCCAGCGATGCGCAAACGGTCGGGATCAGCTTGTCTTCTTCCGGCGGCAGATCGTACAGGTTCTTGTCTGCCGGATCGCCCGGGTGGATCTTGTTCTGGATACCGTCAAGGCCGGCCATCAGCAGCGCGGCAAAGCACAGGTACGGGTTAGCCAACGGATCCGGGAAACGCGCTTCGATACGACGGCCCTTGTCCGATGCCACGTGCGGGATACGGATGGAAGCCGAACGGTTCTTGGCGGAGTAAGCCAGCTTTACCGGTGCTTCGTAGTGCGGAACCAGACGCTTGTACGAGTTGGTACCCGGGTTGGTGATGGCGTTCAGTGCCTTGGCGTGCTTGATGATACCGCCGATGTAGAACAGCGCGGTTTCGGACAGGCCAGCGTAGCCATTGCCTGCGAACAGGTTCTTGCCGTCTTTCCAGATCGACTGGTGAACGTGCATGCCGGAACCGTTGTCGCCAACGATGGGCTTGGGCATGAAGGTGGCTGTCTTGCCGTACTGGTTGGCAACGTTGTGCACCACGTACTTCAGGATCTGGGTCCAGTCAGCGCGTTGGGTCAGGGTGCTGAACTTGGTGCCGATTTCGTTCTGGCCAGCGTTCGCCACTTCGTGGTGGAACACTTCAACCGGTACGCCCAGCTCTTCGAGCACGATCACCATGGTGGCGCGGATGTCTTGATGGCTGTCAACCGGGGGAACCGGGAAGTAGCCGCCCTTCAGGCGCGGACGGTGGCCCAGGTTGCCGCCTTCGAATTCTTCGCCGGTTGCCCAGGCGCCTTCTTCCGAGCCGATCTTCACGAACGAGCCGGACAGGTCAGCATTCCAGCGTACGCTGTCGAAGATGAAGAATTCCGGTTCCGGACCGAAGTAAGCGGTATCGCCGATACCCGAAGCCTTCAGGTAGGCTTCAGCGCGCTTGGCCAGCGAACGCGGGTCGCGGTCGTAACCCTTGCCGGTTGCCGGCTCGAGCACGTCACATGTGATGAATACGGTCGGCTCGTCGTAGAACGGGTCGATCTTGGCGGTGGACGGATCCGGCAGCAGCAGCATGTCGGAAGCCTGAATGCCCTTCCAGCCGGTAATCGACGAACCGTCGAAAGCGTGGCCATTGACGAACCAGTCTTCGTCAACCACATGAGACGGCACGGTTACGTGCTGCTCTTTACCAATAGTGTCGGTGAAACGCAGGTCAACGAAACGGATATCGTTGTCCTTGATCAGCTTGAGAACGTCGGCTGCCGCCATGCTAGTGCTCCTGGTTGCGTAAAGTAGTCATTTAAAGCGAATTCGATGTTTATTCACACGCCACACGGCTGACCGTGCGGGCGCTGGAATGGCCTCTCTGGGAAGCATGAAGCGTGCCAGAGGAAATTCGCAGGGCGCGCCCATTGTGCCATAAACACTTGCCGCTGCTGATGTCGCTTTGCAACCGTCTGGCTGCTGCGACGGGCGCCATTTATTGGTGCAATTTTATCGATGAATGCACCGGTTTGGTGCGAGTCGCCCCTTTGTGCTGCGGGCATGCACTGCGCCTGCGCTTTGACGCCCGGACAGGGCCGGATACTGTTGGCGCAAATGCTGTTGCTGTTGTTGTGCATTGCCTTCGCCGGGCGGCTGACAGAAAATCGTCAGCACCCCATTGCAACAAGGAGCAAGCGGCGATGAGCCAAGCCAATACCATCCTGCAGACAGCGCGTCAGCGCGCGGCCGAGTTGCAGTTGCCTTATTCCGGTGCCGTTACCCCGCGCGAAGCACAAGCGCTGCTTGGCGAATTGCCAAATGCACGCCTGGTGGACGTGCGCACACAAGCTGAATGGCAATTCGTCGGTACCGTACCGGGCAGTGTGCTGCTGGAGTGGAAGCGCTTCCCCGGTATGCAGGCCAATCCGGATTTTCTGAGCCAGCTCACGCAGCAGGTCGATCCGCAGCACGTGGTGCTGTTCATGTGCCGCTCCGGTGCGCGCAGCAACGATGCCGCCACACTGGCCGCACAAAACGGCTATAGCGAGGTATATAACGTGCTCGAAGGTTTCGAGGGTGACAGGAATGGCGCGCAGCACCGCAACGAAGTCAACGGCTGGAAAGCAGCGGGACTGCCCTGGGTGCAGGGCTGAGTTGTGTTGCGGGCGATAGGCGCCATGCCATTTTGCCGGTCGGGCTGACCGGGTTTATCCAGAACCGCGCGCTGCGCCGCGGCCCAGATCAAGAGTGCCTGCATGGATCGCAACGATTTACTCGCTACAACCAAGGGACTGTTCCTCAGGGCGTTTTCCCAGGGCGTTGATGAATGGCTGCACCGCTGCGCGGTGCAGTTGTCTGATCGTGCCGCGCAAAGCAGTGGTGAAGCGCAGCGCGTGATGCTGGATGCCGGCAAGGCGCTGCGCAATGCCGACAGGGCGCTCAAGCAGCATCTGTCTGGCGGCATGGTGCGCTTGATCGATCGCGGTTTCGAGACAGCATACAATGCGTTTCGCCCGTCTTTCGCCAGCGCCGCCAAGGCCCCGTCGCTGTCATTGATCGATACCGGTGCGGTTGAATCGGAATTGCGCCTGGACTGGCTGGCCACGCGTTTTCGCAATGCATCCGAGGTGGCGTTGCGCGATCTGAATATCCGTATTGCCCAGTTGTTCAGCCAGCAACAGATCCATGAGCGCGAAAACCCGTTCCGTCCCTATATGTTTGCACGCTGCATTGTCAGTGCGGTGGATCTGCTCGAGTTGCCTGGCGATGTCACCGCCGCGCTGACCGAGGCATTGGGTGTGACGATCACCGATCAGGTGGTAGAGATCTATGCCCAGTTGAATGAGGCGCTGGCGCAGCGCGGTGTGGATGCAGAGCTGCGCCTGACCATCAAGAAACAGGCCGAGCCTGTACCGGCGGCCTCGCCCGGCCCGGCCCCCGCCAGCGTGGCGGCAGCCACACCCGCTGGCGCCACTGCCGGCCCGGCCTCGCCTGATCAGGCGGTAGCGGCTTTATTGTCCGGGCAAGAGGCATTGTCTCCCGGTGCCTTGCTGGCGACGCAAAGTCGTTTGGAATCCTTGCTGCAACAGGTGCTGGCCGCACAAGGGCAGGCGACGGGCAGCCTGCCTGTGGCGCAAGCTGCGGGAACAGTGCCGGTTGCCGGCCGCGCCATCCAGCAGACACTGCAGGCCGTTTTTTCGGGCGAGGGTGTCGCAGCCGGCAGTACGCTGGCGTTCAGGAACCCGGCCGCGCAACTGGAAAAGCTGCTCGATAGCCTCGGCGCCGGTGCGGCAGATCTGGCGCTGCCCGAGGATGGCAGCGCCTTGCCCAACCTGATCATGCAACATCACGCCGAACTCAGTGCCGTTGCCGGAGGGGATGCCAGGCAAATGGTGATCGATGTGGTAGGGCTGCTGTTTGCCTACGTGCTGCGCGATGAGCTGCTGCCGCGCACTGTGCGCGTGCAACTGGCGCGCATGCAGTTCCTGGTGCTCAGGATCGGCCTGATCGAGCCGGACCTGTTCACACGCAAAACGCACCCGCTCAGATTGTTGATCAACCGCATCGCCGAGGTCGCGCTTGCCGTCGATAACGACATGGTGCGCAGCACGCACGTGCTGGCCGAGGTGGGCCGTACGCTCAATCCCTTGCTGGCCGACCGGGGCGATAATCCGCCGCTGATCACGGTGATGCTGGACCGCTTCGAAGCCTGGGTGCGCTCCCTGTTCAGCGATGATGCCGTGCTGGCGCAGCGTGCGCTGCAAGCCCGGCACGCTGCAACGCAGCGCGTGGCGGTGCACCTTGCTGCCAGCGATGCCATCCGCCAGGGTATGGCCGGCTTGCGCTTCATGCCTTATGTTGAATCGCTGCTGCAGGAGGCGTGGCCACGGGCGATAGAAAAGGCCAGCCGCCGCGATCACCAACTGGCTGAAAGCTGGCTGCACATGGTTCCCGAGCTGATCTGGAGCATCGCGCCCAAGAGCGATGCTGCCGAGCGCAAACTGCTGCTCACACTGATCCCCAGATTGTTGCCCATGCTCAAGGCCGGGCTGGTACAGGCCGGCTGGAACGCAGCGCAGCTGGATGAAATGCAGCGCTGGCTGGTGGATGCACACAAGGTGGCATTGCGCTCGCCTGAAGATCCGGTGCAGGTGCCATCGCTGGATATGCTGCGTGCGCGTTTTGCGCCGCACTTCGAGCGCGTGTTTGCCGGCGGGGCCGGGCAAGCTGCGATCGCGCCGGCGGTATTGCAGCCCTTTCTGGATGAAGCGCTGCGCGAGCACGGGGTCGAGGTTGACTTCGTTGCGCAAGCGGTGGCGGATATCCGCATCGGGCAAGTGATTGCTGCTGCCAGCGCGCAGCAGGCGCCACTGGTCGAGCGTACTGCCGCCGTGCTTGAGCGCGTGGCGTGCGGCGTTGCCCTGGCCCTGGCGGTGAACGGCACACCGGCGCACGCGATACTGGGCTGGGTAAGTGCCGACAAGCGCATGCTGTTGCTGCATATCGCAGGCGCACGCAAACCGGTGCTGATGTCGATGGAAACCCTGGTGCAATTGCATGAACAGGGGCAGGCCCGTTTTGCCGAGCCGTCACCGCTGTTCGAACGTGCGATTGCGTCGCTGCTGGGTGCGGCAGAACAGGCGTCCTGATGGCCGGTTGATGGAAAGGCTTTGTTTTTCAGCAGATTCGCCTATCTTGGGCCAAGGCCTGTGCAACGCCTCAGTTGCGCAAATGTTGCAGGAGAAATTCATGCCTTATGTGCTGCGCGGGCCGGATGGTCACATCAGTGCGTTGTTTCAAAGCCCGGAAGGGGGCGTATACGAATACTTGCCGCAACGCAGCCCAGAAGTGCTCGCCTTTGTCGGGCTGGATGCCGATCCGGCACCGCTGAGCGGGCTCGATCAGGATCTGATCCGCGTGCTGGAAGATCTGGTGGACGTGCTGATCCACAAGAATGTCTTGCGCATCACCGATTTGCCGCCCGAAGCGCAATCGAAGCTGCTGACCCGCAAGCGTGTGCGCAACCAGCTCTACCCGTCGGCGCTGATCCTCGGCCCCGACGATGGCGTATTGTGAGATTGTAAGTTTGGCCCGGTATGGCGTGGGCCGGCCATGCTAAAATCATGCCCTTGCAAGGTTGGGCTGCGGTGCGCCATCTGTCCGGGTGCAAACCAGCCGTACCAGCCTGATTTGCAATAAAAAAACATCAACTAGAATAAATTCCAGCACGCATGGCGTGAAGCCGGTCACGGAGATTGCTCCGTCAGACTGATGCGGGCTGCGGGGATGGGGTGGTATGGACCGTAACGATCTGCTGGCTGCTACACGCAGCGAGTTCTTGCGCGCGTTTGCCGCCGACCTCGATGGTTTGGCCGACCGCGCTGCTGCCAGCCTGTTCGAGCGCGCAGACCACGCGTCGTCCATGCTCGAACAGCGGAAACTGCTGGACGCGCGCACCATATTGCTTACGCATACGCAAAGCCTGAATGCCCAGGTGTTCGACACGATGGAGCGGTTGCTCAACCGCAGCTTCCAGACGGCATACAGCACCTTTCGCCCGTCCTTTTCCGATTCCTTTTCCGGCAACTCGCTGTCCTTGATCGACGTGAATACCGTCGAAGGCGAATTGCGGCTGGATGCCGCCACCGCACGCTTCCGCAATGTGGCGGAAGAAGCGCTGCGTGATCTGAACATCCGCGTTGCGCTGCTGTTCGAGCAGGACAATATCAAGGAGCGGGAAAACCCGTTTCGTCCCTACCTGTTTTCCCGTTGCATGGTCAGCGTGGCTGAAGGGTTGAGTGACAGCCCCGAGGTGATCACGGCACTGACCGAGCACTTTTCGCTCGCCATGCTCAACCGGGTGGCCGGTATCTACGAGCGGCTGAATGCGCTGCTGGCCAAGCATGGCATTGCTGCGGAATTGCAGCTCAAGATCAGGAAAACACCCGGCGCTGGCGGTGCAGCAAGCAGTGCCGATGCCGGCGACATCCCGTCTGGCGATAGTGTCGATGCATCAACTGCTGATTCCGGGCCGGCCGGTGTTGGTGCGGCACCCGCCGATAGTGCCGATCCGCAGGTTTCCGCCGCGCTGCTGGCGCAACTGGGTGAAATGCTCAATGCGCAAACCCGGCTGGATGCGTTGTTCCAGCAAGTGCAACACCCCGGTGGCGCTGTTGCCGCGCAGCTGGGCCGCGTGGATGCCGGAACGGTCGAACAACTGGTGCAGGCAATGCACGCGGGCGGTGCCGCCGCTGCGGCAGCAGCCAGTGCGCCCCCCAGGACCAGCTGGCTCGGTGGCGCACAGTCCGTTGGCGAGGTGCTGCGCGGGCTGTTCTCCGGCCGCCATCAGCCGGCCATTCCCACCGGGCCTTTGCAGGCACATTCGCAACTGGTCGATGTGCTGGATGTGAAGCTGTTGCAGGCACGCAGCTTCCAGCCCGACCTCATCGCCGATCCGGATGGCGCGCTACGCAACCTGATCATCGAGCAGCGACCGGTGCTGAGCCAGGTAGCCAGCGATAGCAACGAACAGATGATCATCGACATCGTCGGCATGCTGTTCGAGTTCATCCTGCGCGATAACCAGGTGCCGGCTGAAGTACGCGCGCAACTGGGCCGGTTGCAGTTCTCGGTACTGAAGATCGCGCTGCTGGACCCGGCGCTGTTTTCGCACAAGAACCACCCGGCGCGAATGCTGGTCAACCGCATTGGCTCGATTTCCGCCGGCCTGCAGAAAGTGGATCCGAGCGGTGAACGGGTGGTGACGGAAATCCGCCGCATCATCGAAACGCTGCTGGCCGAGCCGAATGACGACGTCTCGCTGTTTACCGCCATGCTCGATCAGCTCGATGCCTTCATTGCGCATGAGTTGCGTGCCGCCGATGCGCGCGTCAGCCAGGCCGCGCAGGCGGTGGAGAATTCGGAGAACCGCACGCTGCAGTACGCCCGTACCACGGCGATGGTTGCCGATGGCCTGGCGGGCCTGACGCTGGAACCCTATCTGCGTGATTTCCTCGTCAAAACCTGGCCACTGGCGATAGAGCAGGCTGGCCGCACCGATGCCCGGCGCGCGCAGTCCTACCGGCTGGCGATTCCGGATCTGATCTGGAGTATCGCCCCCAAGGTTGATCCTGCGGAGCGCAAGCAGCTGTTTGCGCTGATTCCGTCGCTGCTGCCCACGCTGCAGGAAGGGCTGACGCTGATCGGCTGGACCCCGGCGCAGCGGCAGGATTTTGTGCACTGGCTGGTGGAGGCACACAAGGACGCATTGCGCGTGAGCGAAATCCCGGCGCCCGTGCCGCCGTTGTCGCTGATGCATGAACGCTTTGCCCCGGTCTTTGCGCGCGAGGAAGCCGGCCCTGCCCCAATGTCCGAGGGCGGCACGTACGTTGATCCCCGTTTCCTTGATGAAGCGATCAGGGAACTGGAGGTGGACCTGCAGGTGTTTGACCGCGTGGTGGCGCAGGAGCTGGGCGATGAGGAGCCGGCATCCATGGTGCAGAACGAGGACGCCGATGTGTTGGCCACCCTGCAGAGCGGCGTTTCCATCGAAGTGAATATCGCCGGCAAGCCGGCGGTGGCCAGGCTGAACTGGGTGAACCAGGATGCATCCACCATGATCCTGACCATGGGTGAAGACCGCCAGCCCATGGTGATTGCCGCCAAGGTGTTGCGCCGCCTGCTGGCCAGCGGCCGGGCGAAATTCCTGGAATCCGCACCGCTGTTCGAGCGTGCCATCGAATCGCTGCTGGTATCGGCCGACCGCGTAGCGTGATTGTGCAATGCCGCAGCCGGTACCACGCGGTGCCGGCTTACGGTACTTTCAACCTGTTGAATCCCGGAAGTGTTTAGCCATGAATTATGTCGTCGTCGGCAACCCGATTGCCCACAGCAAATCACCGCAGATCCATGCCGCATTTGCCGCGCAATGCAAGCTGGATGGATTTTCCTATGAGCGCCTGCTGGCACCGCTGGGTGGCTTCGATGCCGCTGTGCGTGATTTTCTTGCTGCAGGTGGCAGGGGCTGCAATGTCACCGTGCCGTTCAAGGAAGATGCCTTCCGCTTTGCCGATGCGCTGACCGAGCGTGCGCAGGCAGCGGGCGCGGTGAATACGCTGAAGGTGCAGGCGGACGGGCGCGTGCTGGGGGACAATACCGATGGCGCTGGCCTGGTGGCTGATCTGTTGCGCCACACCACGCTGGCCGGCAAGCGCGTGCTGCTGCTGGGCGCTGGTGGCGCAGCGCGCGGCGTGTTGCTGCCGCTGGCTGCTGAACAGCCCGCTTCGATCATGCTGGCCAACCGCACCGCAGCCAAGGCCCTGGCGCTGGCGGATGAATTCCGCAGTCGCATCGCGGTGCCGCTGGCGGGGTGCGGTGTCGATGCCGTGGCAGGATCGTTCGACGTGATCATCAATGCCACCTCGGCCAGCCTGGGGGGCGAGGCCATTGCGCTGCCGGCCGGCGTGTTCGAGCCGGGCGCCATTGCGTACGACATGATGTATGGCCGGGAAGAAACGGCCTTCCTGGCACAGGCGCGCAGCGCAGGTGCCGCGCAATGCGTGGACGGGCTGGGCATGCTGGTGGGCCAGGCGGCGGAAGCGTTCTTCCTGTGGACCGGCCAGCGGCCGGCGGTGGCGCCGGTTTTGCACACCTTGCGCACGGCGTTGTAAGGCAATCGCTGCGGCCCGGTATAATCCGGGCCGTTTGCATTCAGGGCATGGTCATGGCAAGAGCAAGGCATTCATTCGGCTGGTGGCTGGCACGTATTACGCTGTGCCTGCTCGGCTTGTTCCTTGCCTGGAACTTGTGGATTTTCCTGCATGTGCTGGCGTGGAAGTGGACCAACCCGTCCGATACCTCGTTCATGGACGAACAGCTGTCGCGGCTGGAGGCCACCAATCCGGATGCCGAGCTGCGCCATGAATGGGTGGGCTACGCGCAGATCTCGCCCAACCTCAAGCGCGCGCTGGTGGCATCCGAGGATGCCAAGTTCCTTGATCACGACGGGTTCGACTGGGAAGGCATCCAGACCGCGTGGGAAAAAAACCTGAAGAAAGGCCGCATCGTGGCGGGTGGTTCCACCATCAGCCAGCAACTGGCCAAGAACCTGTTCCTGTCCAGCCGCCGCACGCCGTGGCGCAAGGCGGAGGAAGCCATCATCACCGTGATGCTGGAGGCGGTGATGGACAAGCGGCGCATTTTCGAGCTTTACCTGAACGTGATCGAATGGGGCAATGGCGTGTTCGGTGCCGAAGCGGCTGCGCGGCATTACTACAAGGTGCCGGCCAGCCAGCTCAGCGCCGCGCAAGCGGCGCGGCTGGCGGCCATGGTGACCAACCCGCGCTATTACGATGCACACCGCAGCGACCGCCGCCTGTTGCGCAAGGCCGCCATCATCCAGCGCCGGCTGCCGTATGCAGAGGTGCCATGATGGGGGGCGCTGAAATGCGCCGGGTGTTGCGCACCTCATCCTTCCATGAACCTATCTGCGCCTGCCGCTGCCAGCGGCGCGCCCCACGCTGTCCAAACTGGGCCTGATCGGCTATCAATAGATGACTAGAAAATCGGCGGGACGCGGGATGAAGCGTGGGATATGGCGGCGCGACTGGGTGACCGCACTGGCCGTGGTGCTGGTGTACCTGGCCGTCTGGTTGCTGACGCCGGTGGTCTCCGGTATCGAGCGCCGTGGCTACGACATCGGCGTGCGCATGACTAGCCGCGTACCCAACGCCAAGATCGCGGTGATCGCCATCGATCAGCAGAGCCTCGACAATATCGGCCGCTGGCCGTGGTCGCGTGATATCCATGCGCAATTCATCAGCAAGATCGCTGCCGCCCAGCCCGGCGTGATCGCCAGTACGATATTCTTTACCGAACCGCAGCAGGACCGCGGGTTGCTGGCACTGCAGAAGCTCAAGGCGCTGGCTGCGCAGCAGGCATCGTTTCCGGCCGAGATCGCCAGCGAGATGGATGCATCGATCAAATCGCTGGATGTGGATACCCAGTTGGCCGGCAGCTTTGCCAAGGCCGGCAACGTGATGCTGCCGATGCTGTTCGAGGTAGGCGAGCCACGCGGCGAGCCGGATAAACCGTTGCCCGATTTCATCGCCCGTACCGAGCTGGAGCCCGCCGGCGACCCGGCCAATGGCTGGCCGTTGCCGGTCAATGCCGCCACCTGGCCCATCCCTGCACTGGGCACCACCGCACGTGGCATCGCCACCGATACCCAACTGCCGGATAGCGATGGCGTGGTGCGCAGCGTGCCGCTGGCAGTACGCTATTTCGACCAGGTATTCCCCACTTATCCGCTGCTGGCCGCTGCCTACGGGCTCAACCTCAAGCCGCAGCAGATCAGGCTGGCGCTGGGTGAATCGATTTCGCTGGGCAATGTCACCATACCCATCAGCAGTGATGCGCGCTTCCGTCCGTATTTCTACCGTGGTGAGGGTGGTCAGCCGGCGTTTGCGGTGGATTCGTTCTACGACGTGTATTCGGGCAAGATCCCGGTGGAGAAATACCGTGGCAAGATCGTACTGATCGGCGCCACTGCACTGGGCGTGGGGGCCTCGCTGGTCACGCCGGTATCGCCATCCGAATCCCCGGTCCTGCTCACGGCCAACGCGATATCGGCATTGCTGGAGCAGCACTATTTCGTATCGCCGCGCTGGGCGCCGGCCATCGCCATGCTGGTGGTGCTGGTGATCGGCCTTTATCTCACGCTGGCATTGCCCAGGCTGAAGGCCGGGCCGGCGGCCATGCTTACCGGCGGCCTGTTCGTGCTGCTGCTGGCGGTGCATTTCTTGTTGCTTACACAGGGCATGCTGTGGGTGCCATTGATCGGCCCCGCGCTGCTGTTGTTGCTGGGGCATGGCGTGCTCACCACCAAGCAGTACCTGCTGACCGAGGAAAAACACCAGAAGAGCAGTGCGGAATCGTCCGAATCCAACCGCATGCTCGGGTTAGCCTTCCAGGGGCAAGGGCAGCTCGATGCCGCGTTCGACAAGTTCCGCAAGGTGGAGCTGGACGATTCGCTGATGGAAATCCTCTACAACCTGGCGCTCGATTTCGAGCGCAAGCGCCAGTTCAACAAGGCAGAAAACGTCTACCGCTACATGGCGGGCTTCGATGCCAAATTCAGGGATCTTGACCAGAAGCTCAAGCGCGCGCGGCAGCTATCCGAAACGGTGATCCTGGGCGGCGGCGGCGGCAGCCCGGGCGGCACCGTGCTGCTGGACGGTGGCGACGTGGAAAAACCCATGCTGGGCCGCTACCAGATCCAGAAAGAGCTGGGCAAAGGGGCGATGGGCGTGGTCTACCAGGGCGTGGATCCCAAGATTGGCCGCGTGGTGGCGATCAAGACCATGGCGCTCAGCCAGGAGTTCGAAGCGGAGCTGCTGGACGAGGCACGCAGCCGTTTCTTCCGCGAGGCCGAAACCGCCGGCCGGCTGAATCACCCCAATATCGTGACCATTTTCGATGCCGGCGAAGAGCACGACCTGGCGTATATCGCGATGGAGTTCCTCAAGGGGCGCGATCTGCTGCCGTATACCAAGGCCGGTGAATTGCTGCCGCTGCTCGAAGCGCTGGCGGTGGTGCGCCAGGTGGCCGAGGCACTCGATTACGCGCACCAGCAAAGCGTGGTGCACCGGGATATCAAGCCCGCCAACATCATGTACGAGCCGGGCAGCAAGATCGTCAAGGTGACGGACTTCGGCATCGCCCGCATCACCGACTCCTCCAGAACCAAGACCGGCATGGTGCTGGGTACGCCGTCGTATATGTCGCCCGAGCAATTGTCCGGCCAGAAGATAGACGGGCGCTCGGATCTGTTCTCGCTGGGCGTGATGCTGTATCAGATGGTGACCGGTGCGCTGCCGTTCATCGGTGAATCGATGGCGGAGTTGATGTACCGCATCGCCAATACCGACGCCGCAGATCCGCGCACACTCAACCCCAGGCTGCCCAGCATGCTGTCAGCAATTATCATGAAAGCGATGCAGAAAAAAGCCGATACCCGCTTCCAGACCGGCGCGCACTTCGCTGCGGCGCTGGCCAAGCTGGAAGCCGGGCTTCGTGCCAGACAGGCCAAAAACAATGCTTAATCTCACCCAGGCGCTGGAAATCACCGGCCTGACCCATTCCGGGCTCGTGCGAGAGCACAATGAAGACGCCATCGGCTTCGATGCTGCGGATGGCTTCGTGGTGTTGGCCGACGGCATGGGCGGCTATAACGCAGGTGAAGTGGCCAGCGGCATCGCCGTCGAGGTCGTCACCCACCTGTTGCGCGAAATGTTGCCCAAGAGTGCGCCCGAGCGCCCCTTGCCGGGCCACGCGCAACCGGCGGCATTCGATTTGCTGTCGCATGCGATCCACCAGGCCAATCTGTCGATTTACGGTACCGCGCAAAGTCAGCCGCAATGCGCGGGCATGGGTACCACGGTGGTGGCGACGCTGTTTTTTGACAACCGCATGGTGGTGGCGCATGTGGGTGATTCGCGCCTGTACCGTTTGCGCGACGGTGTGCTGGTGCAGGTCACCCGTGACCATTCGCTGCTGCAGGAGCAGCTCGATTCCGGGCTGATCACCGAGGAAGAGGCACGCTATTCGGCCAACCGCAATCTGGTCACGCGCGCCGTGGGCATAGACCCCGATGTGAACGTGGAGCTGCACGAACACGCAGTGATACCCGGCGATCTGTATCTTTTCTGCTCGGATGGCTTATCCGACATGCTGGAAGACGCTGACATTGCCGATACACTAAGCACCCTGCGCGCCAACCTGCCGGTGGCTGCCGAGCAACTGGTGCAGATGGCCAACGATGCGGGCGGGCGCGACAATATTTCAGTGATCCTGGTTGCCATCAAGAGCGAATACCCGGCCCCCGGCGGCCTGTGGTCGCGGCTGACATCCTGGTTAAGTTAATGACGGCTTCATCGCAATGCCGTATCTGTTGCTGCAATGACGTATGGCACGCGTTTTGCATACAACAGCCGAGACGTTTTTAGAGAGATCAGATTTATGGCCAAATTGCTGCTTTGCCTGGATGGCGCGGTCGTCAAGGAATTCAGGCTTACCCGTGACCGGTTTACTGTTGGCCGCCGGCCCAATAACGATATCCAGATCGATAACCTGGCCGTGTCCGGCGAGCATGCAGCGTTGCTGACTGTTGGCGGGGATGTTTTTGTCGAGGATCTGGATAGCACTAATGGCACGCTGGTCAACGGCAAGCCGACCCGGCGCCAGTTGCTGCAGGATGGCGACGAAATCACCATCGGCAAGTACGTGCTCAAGTTCTGGCGCGAGAACGCCGCCAGTGGCGACAGCGGCACCGATTTTGAGAAAACCATGATGTTGCGCGTGCCACCCACCATTCCGGCCCCCCCGGCACCCTCGCCCGCCGCAGCCCGTGCGCCGGCTGCGGCAAGCGCAGAGCCGGTGCGTGCCGGCGTCATCAAGGTGCTGACCGGTGCAAACTCGGGGCGCGAGCTGCTGCTGACCAAGAACCTGACCACGCTGGGCAAGGCTGGCGTGCAGGTGGCGGTGATCACACGCCGGCCGCTGGGATACTTCATTACCCATGTGGAGGGCGAGCAGACGCCCAAGGTCAACGGCAGCCAGATCGGCCAGAGCCCGCGCAAGCTGGAAGAAGAAGACCTGATCGAGCTGTTGGGCGTGCAGATGGCTTTCTTCACCCACTGACCCACCCAGCGACCGGGTCAACAGCATGTTCCGCCGCCTGTCGCGCTTCCTGCCCCAGCTGTTGTTGAGCGGTGTATGCATCCTGTTGTTGCTGGCGCATGTGATCGGCGCGGTACAGGTGCCGGTGCTCGAGCGTCTCGATGCCTACCTGTACGACGTCAGGCTGCGGCTGGCCGCACCACACGGGCAGGATCCGCGTGTGGTCATCGTCGATATCGACGAGAAAAGCCTGGCCGCGCTGGGCCGCTGGCCGTGGCGGCGCGACAAGCTGGCTGACCTGATCGATACCCTGTTCGACCGCTATCAGGTGCGCGCGGCCGGTTTCGACATCGTGTTTGCCGAACCGGACGACAGTTCGGGTTTGCCGGTGCTGCGCAGGCTGGCCGCCGGTGAGCTGAAAGACAATGCCGCTTTCCGGTCCGCGCTGGATAAACTCGGTCCGCAACTCGATAGTGACCAGCGTTTTGCCAAGGCATTGAATGGTCGCAACGTGGTGACCGGGTTCTACTTTGGCAGCGATGCAACCGTGGCATCGAGTGGCAAGTTGCCGCCACCGGTCATGGACAGCGACGAGATGGCGCCGGTTGCCGATGGCATCGTCACCGCTGGCTACTATGGCGCCAACCTGCCGCAGATACAGGCAGCAGTGCGCCATGGTGGTCACTTTGTGCCGCAAATTGACACTGACGGCGCAACACGGCGTGTTTCCCTGCTGGCCCGCATAGGCAATCGTTACTACCCGGCACTGTCACTGGCGCTGGCGCGTGCCGCGCTGGGCGATGCGCCGCTTGATCCCGTCATCAGCAGCAGCGGTGGCATCGCACTGGAAGGACTGCAACTGGGTGATCGCCTGCTGGCCACCGATCAGCATGCGCAGGCGCTGGTGCCCTATCGCGGCGGTGAACACGCTTTCCCCTATGTGTCGGTCATCGACGTATTGCAGGGCAAGGTAGCGCCCGATGTGCTGCGCGACCGCATCGTACTGGTGGGTACCACCGCGCCAGGCCTCAAGGATCTGCGGGTGACGCCAGTGGGCGAAACCTATCCCGGTGTGGAAATCCACGCCAACCTGATTGCCGGCATCCTCGACCAGAATCTGCCGCAGCGGCCTGATTACCTGCTGGGCGCCGAGTTTCTGCTGCTGTCGCTGATCGGCCCGTTGCTGGTATGGGTGCTGCTGTCGTTTGCGCCGCTGCAGGCGTCGCTGACTTGCCTGGCCACGCTGTTGTTGCTGGCAGCGGGTGATGTGTGGCTGTGGCATGGCGCGCGGCTGGACATGCCGTTTGCCAGCGTGCTGGCACTGGTGTGCGGTCTCTATGTACTGAACATGGCCTATGGTTACTTCTTTGAATCCCGGCGCAAGCGCCAGTTGACCCAGCTGTTCGGCCAGTATGTGGTGCCTGAACTCGTCGAAAAAATGAGTGATGACCCACAGAAATACACGATGACCGGCCAGAGCCGCCAGCTGTCGGTGCTGTTTACCGACGTGCGCAGCTTCACCAAGATTTCCGAAGGCATGCCGGCCGATGAGCTGGCGCATTACATGAATGCATTCCTGACCGAGATTTCACGCGTGATCCGCAGCCAGCATCTGGGCACCATCGACAAATACATGGGCGATTGCGTGATGGCCTTCTGGGGTGCGCCGGTTTTCGACCCGGATCATGCGGTCAGTGCCGTGCAGGCGGCGCTGGAAATCCAGCAGGCAATTACCGCACTCAACCCCCGGCTGGAAGCGCAGGGGTGGCCACAGATCAGCGTTGGCGTGGGCGTCAATACCGGCCACATGACGGTGGGTGATCTGGGATCACAGTTCCGCATGACGTATACGGTGTTTGGCGATGCAGTCAATCTGGCATCGCGGCTGGAGAGCCTGACCAAGCATTACGGCGTCGGTGTGCTGGTTGGCGAGGAAACCCGCGATGCCACCCCGGGCGTGGTGTATCGTGAAATTGACTGGGTGAAGGTACATGGGCGCGATGAGGCCGTGGCGATCTACGAGCCGCTGAGCGCCACAGCCGATCCGGTCGAGGAGGAGCGCGCTGCCCGCTTCCGGGATGTGCTGCGCTTTTACCGTGCCAGGCAATGGGGCCTTGCCGAAATCCAGCTGATGGGTTTGCTGGATGCAGAGCCCGAAAGCAGGCTGTACCAGGTGTTCCATGCGCGCATCGCTGCTTTCCGGCAGAACCCGCCGCCGCTGGACTGGGATGGCATTTATGTATTCGAGGGCAAGTAGCCTATGCGTTTGAAGATACTTGGCTGCAGTGGCGGCATTGGTGGCAGCAACAGAACCACCTGTTTCCTGCTGGGTGACGCAGTGCTGATCGATGCCGGCACGGGGCTGGGCTCGCTCACGCATGAAGAACTGCTGCGCATCGACCACGTGTTCGTCACCCACGCACACATGGATCACATCGCCTGTCTGCCCATGCTGCTCGATACCATTGTCGGCAGCCGCAGCACGCCGGTTACCGTGCATGCCACGGCGGAAACGCTGGCCATACTGAAAACCCATGTCTTCAACTGGCAGATATGGCCGGATTTCTCGACGATACCCAGCCCGGAGGCGCCGATACTCCGGTTTGCACCGATGGCACTGGGTGAGCGCCGGGCGGTGACTGGCGGCATGATCACCGCTTTGCCGGCGCTGCATACCATTCCCGCCGTCGGTTACCTGATCGAAAGCGCTACCGGTGCGCTGGCATTCAGCGGCGACTCGGCCGATTGCCCGACGTTCTGGCACGCGCTGGCCGGCGTGGAAAAGCTCAGGTACGTGATCTTGGAAACCGCGTTCAGCAACCGTGAGCACGAGCTGGCGCGCGTATCGCGACACTTTTCGCCCGGCACCATGCTGGCCTCGCTGGCACGCTACAGCGGCGATGCCGAAATCCTCATTACCCATCTCAAGCCGCAGGATGCCGATCTGACCATGCAGGAAATCCTGCGTGACGGTGCCCTTTATCCTTTCTCACGCCTCGAACAGGGGCAGACCCTTGAGTTCTGAGCCGATGACTGCCAATCCTGTCGATCAACAGCAAGCATTGAATTTCATGCGCCAGCTGCAGGCGCTGACCAATCGTGTGCACGCCACCGGCCATCTGGATGAGCTGTTGCTGGAGATCAGCTCCGACGTTTGCGAGGTCTTTGCTGCCGAGCGCCTTACCATTTACGTAGTGGGTGACGACGGGCGCGAGATCGTGTCGCGCGTGAAAACCGGGCTGGAAGGATTCAAGGAATTGCGCATTCCGGTGAACGACCGCAGCGTGGCCGGCTACGTGGCCAACCAGAAAAGGCTGGTCAACCTGCGTGATGTCTACGATATCCAGGAGCTGGCGGCGCATAGCACCACCTTGCAGTTCCTGCAGACGGTAGACAAGCAGACCGGTTTTCGCGCACGCGAGATGCTGGCGGCACCCATTGTGGCCGAGGCGGATGGCACGCTGGTTGGCGTGATCCAGTTGATCAACCATGTGCCGAAAACACCGTTCGGTACGCTGGCGGAAGAGGGCATCAAGCTGCTGGCCAAGACCCTGGCGGTGGCATTGCGCCAGCGGCAGACGCCGTTTCCTTTTACCGCATCCAACAAATATCAGGGCCTGGTGGCATCCGGTGCGATCAAGCCGGCGGCACTGCAGGTGGCGGTGAAGGAATCGCAGCGCTCGCGCGTGGATCTCGAATCGCTGTTGATGACCAACTACCAGATCAAGCCTGCGGTGCTGGGTGCCAGTTACGCCAGCTTCTACGGCGTACCCTACGAGCCATTCAAGCCTGATCGCCTCAAGCCGGTGGAGCTGTTGCGCAGCATCAAGCGTGATTTTGCTGCCGAGAACTGCTGGCTGCCGGTGGACGAGGGCAATGGCAGCATCGTGGTGATCAGCCCCGATCCGGAAAAAGCCCGCGCCAGCCATACCGTGGGGCATGTGTTCCCGGGCCGGAAGGCCGAATTCCGCGTATGCACGGTGCAGGATTTCCGCCAGATACTGGATCAGTTTTTCGGCACCGCCAGCGGCGTGGGCGCGGGCGAATCGGTGGACGAGCTGTTGTCCGGCATGGGCGGCGAAGATGAGGTCGATACGCTGTCGGCCGAGGAAATCTCGCTGGCGCAGGACAACGAGCTCGTCAAACTGGTAAACCAGCTGATCGTCGAGGCGCACAAGCAGGGCGCATCCGACATCCACATCGAGCCATCGCCGGGCAACGACAAGACCCGCATCCGCTTTCGCCGCGATGGTTCGCTGATGCAATACCGCGAAGTGCCGGCCGCCTACCGCAACCCGATGGTGACGCGGCTGAAAATCATGTGCGACCTCGATATCTCGGAGCGCCGCAAGCCGCAGGACGGCAAGATCAAGTTCAAGAAATACGTGCCGGGGCTGGATATCGAACTGCGCGTGGCCACCATTCCTACTGCCGGCGGCGTGGAAGACGTGGTGATGCGTATCCTCGCCGCCGGCGAGCCGCTGCCGCTGGAGAAGCTGGCACTGTCACCGCACAATCTGAGCACGCTCAAGGAAGTGATCGCCAAGCCATACGGGCTGTTCTTCGTTTGCGGCCCGACGGGTTCGGGCAAGACCACCACGCTGCACTCGATCCTCAAGCACCTCAATACCGAGGAAACCAAGATCTGGACCGCGGAAGACCCGGTGGAAATCACCCAGAAGGGGCTGCGCCAGGTGCAGGTGAACGTGAAGGCGGGGCTGACGTTTGCCAGCATCATGCGCTCGTTCCTGCGTGCCGATCCGGACATCATCATGGTGGGTGAAATGCGCGATGCCGAAACCACCGGCATCGGCATCGAAGCCTCGCTCACCGGCCACCTGGTGCTCGCCACGCTGCATACCAACAGTGCGCCCGAATCCATCATCCGGCTGCTGGACATGGGCATGGACCCATTCAATTTTGCCGATGCGATGCTGGGTATCCTGGCGCAACGGCTGGCCAAACGGCTGTGCAGCTGCAAGACCGCCTATGTGGCCGATCAGCACGAAGTGCAGCAGCTGGCGAAGGAATACAGCGCCGAGCTGGCCAATTTGCCCGCGTGGCAGGCCGATCCGCGCGCTGCGCTGGCCGAGCTGCAGCAGGAGTGGGTGATGCGTTTTGCCGACGATGCGGGCAAGTTCACGCTGTACCGGCCGGCCGGCTGCGACAAATGTGCCAACACCGGCTACAAGGGGCGGGTGGGGCTGCACGAGTTGCTGGTCGGTTCCGATGCCGTCAAGGCATTGATCCAGGAGCATGCCCGCGTTCCCGCCATTCTGGGCCAGGGCCTGCAGGACGGCATGCGCACGCTCAAGCAGGACGGTATCGAGAAGGTGCTGGGCGGGTTGACCGACATGGCGCAGGTACGCGCGGTGTGCATCAAATGAGGCCGCGACCTGCCGGGCGGCTGGCGTCCAACCCGTTTGCTGCAGCTTGCGCCACGGTGGTGAATGCTTGCCACATGGGCGAAGGAGTGGATTGATATGGGCGATCTGCGTGAACAGATTACGGCACTGCTCGATATCGGTGTGGCGCTATCTGGCGAAACCGATGTCAATCGCCTGATGCAGCGCATCCTGGATGCAGCGCGGGAGTTGGCCGATGCAGATGCGGGCACGCTCTATCGCGTGACCGATGACGGGCAGCTCAAGTTCGAGATGGTCATCACCGAATCGCTGGGCATCCGGCTGGGCGGCACCTCCGGCATCCCGGTGAATTTCCCGCTGGTACCGTTATGCCACGCGGATGGCCGGCCCAATCACAACAATGTAGTGGCGTCGGCGGTCAACCAGAACCGCACCATCAATATCCAGGATGCCTATAGCGAGGAAGGCTACGACTTTTCCGGCACCAAGCGCTTCGATGCTGCCAATGGCTACCATTCGCAATCGTTTTTGTGCGTGCCGATGAAGAACCATGAGGGCGAAGTCATCGCCGCGCTGCAGCTGATCAACGCGCGCGACGCGGATGGCAAGGTGATCGGCTTTACCGGGGACCATCAGCGCCTGCTGGAGGCGCTGGCGTCGCAGGCGGCCATTGCGCTGACCAACCGGCAGTTGATCCAGTCGCTGGAACAACTGTTCGAGGGCTTCATCGGGCTGATCAACCTGGCCATCGACGACAAGTCGCCGTATACCGGTGGCCATTGCCAGCGGGTACCCATGCTGACCATGATGATTGCCACCGCAGCAGAGCGGGCAAGCAGCGGGCCACTGGCCGATTTCCGCATGACCGAGCGCGACCGCTACGAGCTGAAAATTGCCGGACTGTTGCATGATTGCGGCAAGGTCACCACGCCGGTGCATGTGGTGGACAAGGCCACCAAGCTGCAAACCATTTGCGACCGGATCGACCTGATCGATACACGTTTCGAGGTGCTCAAGCGCGATGCGGAAATCGCGCTGCTCAAGGGGCAGATCAGCGATGCCGATTTCGCTGGATTGATTGCCGGTCTGGATGACGATCGGGCGTTCGTGCGCCAGACCAATGTGGGTGGCGAGTTCCTGCATGATGAAGCCATCGCGCGCGTCCGCGGGATTGCCAGCCGCGTATGGCGTGGCCCGGACGGCATCGAGCGGCCGTTTCTCAGCGACGATGAGCTGGAAAACCTGACCATCCGCAAGGGCACGCTGACCGAGGCGGAACGGCAGATCATCAACCACCATATCGAAGTCACCATCCAGATGCTGGAGGCGCTGCCGTGGCCGAAGCACCTGATGCGCGTGCCCGAGTATGCGGGCGGACACCACGAGCGCATGGATGGCAAGGGCTACCCGCGCGGGCTGACACGCGAGCAGATGAGCGTACAGGCGCGCATGATGGGCATTGCCGATATCTTCGAGGCACTGACCGCACGCGACCGGCCGTACAAGCAGGGCATGAAGCTATCGCAGGCGCTGACCATCCTGGCGCGCATGTGCAAGGATCAGCATATCGATCCTGATCTGTTCGATGTGTTCATCCGCGCCGGGGTATGGCAGGAGTACGCAGATCTCTGCCTCAACCCCAGCCAGATTGACCAGGTTGAAATCGAACCCTTGCTGGCGATTGCCCACGGTTGATGCCGTGGCCCGGCGGCAGTGCCGGGCCATTGTGTGCAGCCGCTTACTTGCTGGCGGATACGATGGTATAGCTGGCGCCACCCAGCCCGTCGGAAACGAATTCCAGCGCCACCGGATAACGCTTGCCGCAACTGCCGAACTCCCATGTTTCCTGCCAATTGCCGGCAATCAGCGTGAAGTTGGTGGGCGGCGTGGTGGCCAGCTGCAGGTAACGCGCCTGCGCCAGCGGGCGGCTCAGCTTCAGCTCCATCAGTTGCGGTGATTCATCGATGCAGGCGGCTTTTTCCGCGGCGGCCGTCACGATTTCGCCCAGCTTGGGATCGCGGATCACATCGCGGCGCAGCTTGAGCGAAGTCAGGCTGCTGCCCTGTTGCAGCGGCTTCACCCAGTCTGCCTTGCCGGCTGCGGTGAACAGCTTGGCAGTGGTATCACGCGGGATGCCGGTGATCAGCAGCCCGAGCTGGCCGGCAAGCTCCTGCTGCGCTTCAGGCAGTTCCTGCATCGCCGCCTTCCACAGCCAGCTGGCCGCGCTGGTTTCATCCTTGCGCTCGCTGGCGGGCAGCGTAGCCAGTGCCTTGAGGCGTGCCGGGTCGGGCTTGCCCGATTCGGCATTGTTGAGTTGCTGCGTCAGCCGGGCAAAATAGCTGCTGGCCAGCAAGAACTGCGCTTCGGCATGGCCTTTTTCTGCCAATGGCAGCAGCAGCCTGATTGCGGCATCCTGATCGGTGGGGATGCCGAGGCCCTTCTGGTACAACTGCGCCAGTTGCAGGCGGGTCCAGTCGGTGGCGGTGCCATCAAGGATGTCTGCCTTGGCCGCTGCCGCCGCATAGGCATAATCCTGACGCGCCAGCGCGCCCTCGATCACCGGCTCGCCGGCGCTTGCCGTTACTGCCGCCGTCGCGGTGGCGAGCAGCAGCAGACAAATCGTCTTCTTCATATCGGTTCTCCATCCTCGCCCGCCAGTCATGAAAAACGCCAGCTTGGGGCCGGCGTTGATCTTACTAGAAAGCCGGCGCTGCATGGCTTGCCGTTATGCATGGATTTTGACTGACGGTCGCGCATTACGTGCCACCTGCGCTGTTTACGCCAGGTATGCCGTTGATCCCGCAGGCGGAAAATGAGGGAATGGAGCAAGTCAAATGAGAGGAAACGACATCGCAAACGCGGGTACGCGCCGATAGAATGCGGTATTGCATGCTTCGCCATTGATTTCCATGACCCAACCCCCGTCCCTGCTGCAGAACCGCAATTTCTTCTTCGTCTGGCTGGCCAGCGTGGTGGGCAACTTCGCGCTGGCGGTTGCCACCATTGCCGAGACCTGGTTCGTCGTCAAAACCCTTGGCGCCAAGGAACAACTCGGGTTGGTGATGATTGCCGGGTCAGTGCCACGCATCGTGCTGATGCTGCTGGGCGGCGTGGTGGCCGACCGGATGAAGCGCAGCCGCATCATCCTCTTCTCGTTGTCGCTGCGGGTGATGCTGATGTTTGCACTGGTTGGCCTGCTTGCCCTCGGTAAGCTCGATATCTGGATGCTGACAGGCTTTGCCTTCATCTACGGGGCGCTGGATGCATTTTTCTGGCCGGCGCGCGATGCACTGCTGCCCAGCCTGGTACAGGGCAGCGATCTTACCCGCGCCAACTCCATCATGCTGACCACCAACCAGATCGGTCTGGTGTTCGGCCCGGTGCTGGGCGGCATCTTGCTGGCGCTGGTGAGCTACGAATGGGTATTCTCGATCACCGGCGTGCTGTTGCTGGTGGGCGTGGGCTGTATCGCCATGGTGCAAGAGCCGCCGCTGGTGCAGCACAAGGAGCGCCGCCACGTGCTGCACGAGCTCGTGGAAGGTCTGAAATACGCAATCAATACCCCGGTGCTGCTCAGCCTGATGCTGATCTACGCGATTGCCAACCTGCTGTTCATGGGCCCGCTGGGCCTGGGCATCCCCATCATCGTCACCGATCACCTCAAGGGCGAGGCCAGTACGCTATCGTTCCTCCAAAGCGCCTTTGCCACCGGCATGGTCGTCGGCGGCACCTTGCTGACGATTTATCCACCGATGAAAAAGCGGCTGTTGATGATCGCGGTCGTCATTGCCATCGAGGGCGTGCTGCTGGCGCTGCAAGGTCATGTGTACTGGTTGTGGGGCGCCATTTTCATCCAGTTCCTGCTGGGGTTTGGTGTGGTCAGCAACAATGTGCCGATGATGTCCTTGCTGCAGCAATATACCGATCGCGACAAGATTGGCCGGGTGATGAGCCTCAACACCGTGGCGTCCATGGGCCTGAGCCCGATTTCCTATTCGATGGTGACGGCCCTGCTGTCACTGCATGTCGAAATTGCGTGGATCATGCCGGCATTCGGCCTGACCATGTCGGTGCTGGTGCTGGCCATGGTGGCGGTGCTGCCGACGATACGCAAGGTCGATTAGCACGCGACCAGGCCCGAGTCTGGCCGCGTGCCTGGGGGGCATGGCCAACTCGGGCGGTGCCAACATCATCCTGTCATCGCAGGCGGCTATAAACCACGGTTTCTTCTGAGCAGGGAAGCAAACCGTGAAAACCACATTCAAACATGCAGTGCTGCTGGCCTTGCTGGCTGGTGCACTGTCCGCCTGTAACAGCGATGACAACAGCGCTGCCGTTACGCCCACGGGCACCCCGGTGGTAAAGCCCACGCAGGCCCCCACCCCCACCCCCACGCCGGTGCCAAGCCCGGTGCCAACCTACTACCAGACCAAGGCACCCTACCAGCCGCAGCAGGCCGCCAGCACCTATGAGGCGGCTCCCGCAGGCTACAGCCCGGTATATACCGAGCTGTTGGCACGGCATGGCTCGCGCGGGTTGTCCAGCCTGAAATATGACCTTGCCATCTACAATATGTGGAAAAAGGCCTCCGACGAAGGCGCGCTGACACCGCTGGGCCAGCAGTTGGGACCGGATGTGCTCAAGTTGATGAAGGCCAACTTCCTGCTGGGCTACGGCGTAAATGGCATTTCCACGCCGGGTTACGGCAATGAAACGCTGGTGGGTATCAAGGAGCACCAGCAACTGGCGGTGCGCCTGCAAAGCCGGCTGGCCGGTTTCTGGAAAGAAGTGGGCGATGCTGCCGCCACCAAGCCGCGCCAGATCGTTACCGTCACATCAGGCGTGGATCGTGCAGTTGATAGCGGTGCGTTCTTCGTGGCCTCGCTGACCAAGACCCAGCCCAATCTGGCCACGCTGATCGCCTATCCGCCGGCACCGGCGCCATACCCGCTTGCCAAGCCGGTAGCGCAGAAAGACGGCACCAATCGCTTCCTGCTGTATTTCCACAAGCTGGCGGCCAAGACCGACGAGGTGCTCAACACCGTCGATCCGCGCTATCAAACCTACCAGGACAGCCTCGCCTACCAGAAGTACAAGGCCGAAGACACTGATCTGCTGGCCAGGCAGGCTGCCGCACTGGCAGACCCGGCGGTAGTGGATGCCGGCCGCGTGGTGATGGAGCGACTGTTCACCAAGGTCTTTGTCGACAAGATTGCCAACGGTAGCTACAGCTTTGCCAATACCGGTACGTTTACCTATACCAGCGACGATGGCAAATACAGCAGCACGCTGAGCGGCGATGGCAAAACGGTGATTGCCTCGCTGGGTGATGCCGGTTCGCTGGTCTACGAACTGTATTCGATTGCCCCGGCGATGAAGGATGAAGTCGGCGTCGATTTCATGCGCTACCTGCCGGCAGACCAGGCGCGCGTGTTCGCACAGGTCAACGATACGTCCGACTTCTATGACAAGGGCCCGGGCATGACCGAAAAGGGCAGCGTCACCTGGAAGATGGCGCAGATCCTGCAGGACGATTTCTTCAACGAGGTCGATGCCATTGCCAGAGGCAATCTTGCCCATGCGGCCAAGCTGCGTTTTGCGCATGCCGAGATCACCGTGCCGTTCGCGTCCATCATGGGCCTGAAGAATGTGTTGCAACAGCAACCAAAAAGCACCACCTACAGCTATGCCAATAACCCGTGGCGCGGTGATCAGGTGTCGCCGATGGCAGCCAATATGCAGTGGGATGTTTACAGTGACGGCAAGGGTAGCCTGCTGGTGAAGATGCTGTACAACGAGAAGGAAACGGACTTCAAACCCGGCTGCGACAGCGCCAAAATCAGCCCGGCCAGCCATTTCTACAATTACGACAAGCTCAAGGCCTGCTACGGCCACGTCGCCGCGCCGTAATGCGCTGAGCTGACAGCGGCGCAGTTCTGCAGCCCCACCAGCTGTCCTGGAGCCCTGTACCTTGCATTCCGCAAGGACAGGGCTTTTTCATTACATTCGGCACGCGTTGTCTGTCAGCGCAAATGGGTAAAGAAAATTACGCCGGCCTGCAAAGGTGCAGACTAGAATCCCCCTCATAACAGCGCCGATGAGTGCTGAACAGAATGAATATGAGGATGGAGATGACACTGCGCCAGCACATACTGGTCGCGGTTCTGGCCTGCGCAGCACTTGGCGCACGGGCGGAGCCGTTGATCGTTGGTTATTTTCCTTTCTGGGCCAGCTACAGCCATGGGGCATCGCTTGCCGATGCGCCGGTGGAGAAACTCACGCACCTGGTCTATTCGGTGGCAGAGCTGAAGGCCGACGGCACTGTGGCGCCGGGCGATTTCTTCACCGACCTGGTACGTGTGCACGCTGGCGACAACAACCAGCTGTACCGCGGCAACTATGCGCTGTTGCCCGCGCTCAAGGCACGCAATCCCAAGCTCAAGACGTTGATCGCGGTGGGTGGCTGGAACTGGTCGCGCAATTATTCCGATGTGGCGGCTGATCCGGCCAAGCGCCGGCAGTTTGTGGCATCCACGCTGGCGTTTCTTGATCGCTACGGATTTGATGGCATCGAGTTCGACTGGCGTTTTCCGGTCGTGGGGGGGCACCCCAATACCGGCAAGCGGCCGGATGACCTGATCAACTATCAAGCACTGATTCACGAAATGCGCCAGGCATGCCATGCGCGTGCCGCTTCCTGCGTACTGTCCCTCACCATCAGTGCGGAACCGGTGCAACGCCCCGGCTGGAATGTGCGCGCCATGCTGGCGGATGTGGATTTTGCCACGCTGATTGCATCGGAGTTCCGCGGTGCCTGGAGCGAGCAAACCGGGCATAAATCACCGTTGATGCCTGATCCGGCGCATGCCGGTACCAGTGTTTCCGGCGCGGTTGCCGAACTCAAGGCCATGGGCTTGCCAGCGGCCAAGCTGGTCTTGCTGCTGCCGGCTCAGGGCATCAGCTGGCTGGGTGTTCCGCCGGGCAAGGAACATGGCCTGTACCAGCAGCCCAAGGGCGTGCCGTTTGGTACCTGGGATAACGAGAAAAGCGGCCCGACGGGTTTGTTCACCTATGCAGAAATCCGCAAGCTTGCCGCCAGCGGCGGGTTCGAGGCGCATTGGGATGACGTGGTACAGGCAGAAACGCTGTACCAGCCGCACACCGGGCAACTGATTTCATTCGAGAGTCCGCGTGCGCTGGCTGCCAAGCTGGACTTCATCGGGCAGCAAGGGCTGGCCGGATTGGGCCTGTGGGAAACGAGCAGTGATGCCCCGGGGGACGATGCGTTGCTGGACCAGGCGTGGCGGCATTTCCATCCATGGCAGGCGCGCTGGGCGATGGTGCGTGAGCGTACGGCGGCGGCAATGCCCTGGTTATTGGGGGCGGTGGCAGGACTGATGCTGACGCTGGGTCTGCTATGGCGCTTGCGCCGCAGCAGGCTGCGGATGCTGGAGCATGCGCAACGCGAGTACCTAGTGAATGCATTGGGTGTGTTGCCCGATCATTTGCTGGGGGTGGCTACGCAAGCTGCACAGCTGCGCGAGCGCTGGCCGGAGCGGCTTACCGTAATCGATGCGCAGGTGCTGGACAATCTGGCGGGCAACAGCCTGGCGATACGCCAGCAGTTGCTGCCACTTGCCTGCGCCGTGCAGCCTGGGGCTGCAATTGAAACACCAGCCCGCCGTGATGCACTGCTTGAGCTGGAGCGCTTTACCCGCCAGTTATCCGAACAGCGCAGCCTGGAGCGCATGCTCGAAACCATGCTGCGTTTCCTGTCCGATGATGCACGCGTGAGCGAAGCCACCTTGCTCGAAGACGAAGCGCTGGTGCCTGCGGCAGATGGCGGTTTGCTCAGCATGGATGCAAGCCGCAAGGAGGCACTGCTGCGCCATGCATCGTTTGCCGATTATGGTGTCGCGCTACGTTTTCACAGCCCGTTGTCAGACGATGAAGAAGTGTATTTCCGCAGCCTGGCCAATCAGGTGGTGCTGGTGCGTCAGCAATTGCATGAGCTGGCGCGGCAACCACAATTGCTGGCCGAGCTGTACGAAATTGCCAGCCGGCGCGAGAAGCTGCACTTCATCCGCGCCGACAAGGGCTATAGCGGCATTTATGCTGCCGATCTGGCCGCGCCGCATTATGTGACGCTGCGCTTGCGTGCGATCCGTCTGTACTTTGACGAACTGGTACAGGTGCACCGCTCCTACCTGGTGCGGCCCAAATCGGTGAGCGGCAGCCGCCGCGCACCCGGTGGCGGCATCGAGCTGATCGTGGCGGGGCAGGCCGTGCCGGTCGCGCGTACCTATCTTGCGCAGCTCAAGCGCCAATACCCGGCGTGGTTCAGTGCCGAAATGGCTGCAACGGCGTGCAGTTCGTGAAAGAAGGGCGGCTTTTTTGAAAGCCAAGTATTTGAAATGAAAGACTTTGTTGTTCTTTATCCTGTTGTTCGTGAATTGGGCCGATGCAGCCGGTTTTCGGCTGCCGAAGCGCTGGCATAGTGAGGCCACGGATCGCTGAATCCGCCATAGACAAGCAGGATGGAGACTCTCAAATGCAACGCAAAATCATCAGTATCGCGCTGGCCATTGCCGGCCTTGCCGCAGGTGCTACGGCAGCCATTCCCGAGTGGCAGGATGGTGCCAGCTACACGGTGGGCCAAGTGGTGCAATACCAGGGCCAGCGCTACCAGGATCTGCAGGCGCATACCGCCTGGACTGGCGCAGGCTGGAACCCGAACGACGCGGTGTCGCTGTGGAAAAAGCTGGGCAGCTGCGCCACCAGCGCTGGCGACCTGTGCAATCCGGTGGGTGTGACGGCAGCTGCATATACCACCTGGGCTGGCGGCGCCAAGGGTGCATATAGCCTGGTGCACGATGATTTCTGCGCTTACATTACCGACGGCCAGATCAGCAATGCTGATCCGGAGCTGACCAAGCGCGGCCTGCATGCTGCGTTCGGCATCATTTCCGCCAATTGCGCGCCTTATCACTGGCAGGCGGCCAAGCAGTTCGTCGCGCACGGTCATGAAGTGTTCAGCCATAGCCGCAACCATATGGATGCCAATACCGCCGGCTGGAACAACCAGGCCGAGATCGATGGTTCCGCCAGCGATATCGCCGCGCACCTGGATGGCTACACCCCCAAGTTCTTTGCCTGGCCGTCCGATATCACGCCGGATGCACCGCTTGCCTACCTCAAGAGCAGCGCCACCTATATCGGTGGCCGCGCCGCCAACCGCGTGGATGCCGCAGGCAATATCCAGTACGGCACCGCAGTGGGCGTGAATGCAGCCAACTTTGCCGACCCGTACAACATCAAATGGGATCTGTTCACCAATTCGGGCATCTGGTCGCTGTATCCGGAAGGCAGCGAAATCCTCAACCTGCACGTGGATGCCGCAATTGCCCAAGGTGGCTGGTCGCTGCGTACCGCACACGGCGTGGGTGATGCCTCGTGGGAAACCATTCCGCTGGCACGCTATACCGCCCACCTCGACTATGTGAAGGCGAAGGTCGATGCCGGCGAGCTGTGGATGGCGCCGCCCAGCCAGGTGATCCGCTACCGCTTTGCGCGTGACAACTGCTCGCCAGCCGTGAGTGTGGATGCCAATGGCCAGGGCGTGGTGCACTTCGCCACCGGCGCCGATTGCCTGCGTTACGCCACCGATCTGACGCTGGATGTGGCAACCAGCCGCGCCGTGACCGCCGCCAGCGCCAGGCAAGGCAGCCAGGCACTGGCCGTAAAAACGCTGGATGCGACGCATGTACGCATCACCGTGAACCCGACTCAGGGTGATGTGAGCCTGCAATTGCGTTAAGCGCAATCATCGAACCGCAGTGAGCAACTTTTGAGGGCGGGCCATGGGCTCGCCCGCTTTTTTTCCACATGCCAGCATGTTTTGCGTGCCGATCTGGCCTAAAGCCGGGATGTGGCAGCGGCGCGCTGCAGCAGTGCATGCAGCGCGGCGTTGCGCTGTTCGGCCGGTTGGGCGGCCAGTTGCCGCGTGGCGGTATAGAAGCGCGGCAGATCGCGGTCGTTGTCGATCAGCAACTGCTTGAACGCCGGCACCAGCCGTTGATAGGTGGCCAGTGATGCCAGATGGGCATTACCCGGTGGTGGATCGAACCAGTGATCGTAACCGGTGTAACCACCCCAGCGTTGCTTGAGTGCCTGATACTGGGCGTCCAGTGCCGCAAATACCGCCGCCTTGCCCTCGCGCTTGGCCCCATCGCTGACCGGGCTGGCATACAGCGCGGCAAGTTGCGCGTGGCTGGCGGCCAGCAATGCCTGGAAGTCCTCGCGGCGTTGCTGTGCCACGTCGATGAGCGCGCTGCTGTCGGCCTGCGTCTGCGTGGCTGCCAGCCAGCGCCTCGCGCCCTCCAGCTCCACACTGGTGGCAAACGCTTCGTTGAACGCGCTGTCGTCGTGCACGTACACCAGCTGGTGCGCCAGCTCATGGAAGATCAATCGGGCCAGATCGGTGTCGCTGTAAACCAGAAAGGTATTGAGTAGCGGATCGCTCATCCAGCCCAGCGTGGAATAGGCAGGCACGCCATACACCTGTACATCGTCGCCCTGGTCGTGCTGCGCAGCGGCAAAATGGCGCGCGTCTTCCTCATTGAAGAAACCGCGGTAGCCGATGCAGCCCACCAGCAGGAAACACGACTGGCGTGGCGCCAGCGACAGCTCCGGCGTGCTGACCACATTCCACACCACGTAGGGTCGGCCCAGATCGGCATAGCTGCGGTAACTGGCATTGTCCGGCAGCGCCAGTGCGCTGCTGGCAAACTGGCGTATCGCCTGTGTACGACGCAGCTTGTCAGCCACCGCGGGTGGTGTGGCAGGGTCGGCCAGAACGGTTTCCACCGGCCGCGTACGGTTCAGCAACTGCATGTGCCCGCTCACTGCCTGTGCGTAGTAGCCGGCGCTGCTACAGGCACCCAGCAAGGGCAACATGGTGACAAGCAGCAGCGCCGCCAGTCCGCGATGGAGAGCGATGGCACCATGCGGGGGATGCACCGGTACGCTGACATGTTCCATGCTGGCGTGCCTGCTAGCTCATGCTGGCCGTGCGCGGCAGGATGATGGTCACCACCAGGCCGCCTTGCGGATGGTTGGCCAGTGTCAGCTCGCCGCCATGTGCATGGATGATGTCCAGCGCAATGCCCAGCCCCAGCCCCATGCCGCCTTGATTGCTTTGCTTGCCATGTTCCAGCCGCACATAAGGCTGGAACAGCGTGGCAAGTGCTTCATCCGGCACGCCGGGGCCGTAATCGCGGATGGTCAGCTCGGTTTCACCGCTGCTGCGCCGGGTAAGCAATACTTCGGCGCGCTGGCCGTACTTGAGTGCATTGTCGACCAAGTTGCTGATGGCCCGTTTGAGCGCAAGCGGTTTGGCCAGAACGGTAATCGGCGCTGCGGCGATGGCCACTTCAAAGCCCCCCATCTTGGCGTCCTCGCTCAGCCGGGTCAGCAGTGTATCCAGGCGGATTTCGGTGCGGTTTTCGTGGATATCGGTGTCTTTTACGCTTTGCAGCGCGCCCTTCACCATGATCTCCAGCTCGTCCAGGTCTTCGTGGAATTCACGCCGGTCGTTTTCATCGTCGAGCATTTCGGTGCGCAGCTTCAGGCGCGTGATCGGCGTGCGCAGATCGTGCGAGATCGATGCAAACAGTCGCTCGCGATCATCCAGGTAGCGGTTGATGCGTGCCTGCATCGCGTGGAATGCATGTGCGGTGTTCAGGTACTCGCGCGAGCCGGTTTCCGGCAGATGCGGGTTGGCGCCCTGACCGAACGCTTCCGCAGCCTCCGACAGCAAGGCCAGTGGCCGGGTCAGCCAGCGCACTACCCACAGTGACAGCAGCAGGACCATCACCAGTGTTGCTGCCTGCAGCGCCAGCCGGTCGCGCGTGAGCGGATTGGCTTGATCGAGGAAATAGGGATTGGGCATCAGCGTGGCCAGATACAGCCAGTCGCCCGATTCCAGCTCGGCCTGGATCACCAAAATGGGGGCAGGGCGCGGCTTGACCAGCAGCGTGTGCTGCACCCAGCTGTCGGGCAGATCGGCCAGTGTCACGCCATCGTCGGTGACGGCCAGCTCATCCGGCCAGGCAAAGCCGATCCGGTAGGTGGAGAGGCGTGGCAGTTCCTGCGTGAGCGTGGTGGTCAGCGTATCGACCACCGATTTGGCCAGCGGCGCGTCCACCACGCTGTCGATGGCCACCGGGCCATGGTTCACGTTGACGAAGAAGCGCGTGCCGCCCATTTCGCGCAACTGTTCGATCAGCAGCGGCCGGTAGTTGGCAGGCAGACTCTGGAAGAAGCGCAATGCGCTGGCGGCGCTGTAGCCGATATAGCGGGCGGCTTCACGTGCTTCTTCATTGGAGCGTGTCTTGAGCTGCGCCGCCCAGATCCAGGTGCCCAGCGCTTGGCTGGCCAGCACGCCCAGCAGCATCACCAGCGCCAGCCGTGCCAGCAGCGAACCGGGCAATAGCCGGTTGAACGCGCGGTTGAGCCGCGATGCGCGCTGCATCGGCTCGATGACGGGCTCGCTGCTGCTGGCGGCTGGGCGCCAGTCTTCAAGCGACATGGCTGGCAACCACCTCGGCCGAGAACACGTAGCCGGTGCCACGCACGGTCTTGATCAATGCCGGTTGCTTGCCGTCGTCCAGCAGGCGCTGGCGCAGGCGGCTGACCTGTACATCCAGCGAGCGGTCCAGCGGGCCCAGGTCACGGCCACGGGTTTCCTCGGCCAGCACGGTACGGTCGAGTACTTCGCCCGGATGTTCGACGAAATAGCGCAGCAGCTGGAAATCCAGCCCGGTGAGCTTGACGGTTTCACCGCCGGGGTCAGTCAGCGTGCGTTCCAGCGTATCGAGCGAGAAACCGTTGAAACGATAATGGCGTGGCGCGGTATTGCTGTTCTCGCCGCCCATGCGGCGGTGGATGGCCTTGATGCGCGCCAGCAGCTCGCGCGGGTTGTAGGGCTTGGCGATATAGTCGTCCGCCCCCAGCTCCAGCCCCACGATGCGGTCTGTATCATCTGCATTGGCGGTGAGCATGATGATGGGTACCGCCGAGCGTTTGCGCACGGTGCCGCACAGCGCAAAGCCATCGGTATCGGGCAGCATCACGTCCAGGATCACCAGGCTCAGGTCGTCCTGGTAGCGTTCGAACTCGGCCATGAAGCTGGCGCCATCGTGCGCCAGCTTGACCTCGTACTGGTTCTTTTCCAGATAGGTCTTGAGCAGCGTGCGGGTTTTCTGGTCGTCATCAACGATTAATATCTTGCGCATCAATCTTCACTCTTGCGGTTGCCCAGTGCGCGTGCCAGCGATGCAATGCGGCGCTGGGTTTCACTGGCGGGAACATGCTCATCGACAAAATAGCGGTGCAACTGGGCAGTGATGGCGTCTTTCAATCCTTCCTCGCTGGCCATGCGGTGCGTGAGGCTGGGCGCCTGCACCAGTGCACCCCGGTTGAAGGTACGCCATGATGCACGCGCGCAGCTGTCCATCTGGTTGGGGTCCGCATCACGGCGCACCGACACCGAGCCCTTGATCTGGTTGTAGCGTGCCTGTATCGCGGGGGATGCCGCAAGCTGGGCCAGCTTTTCCTGCTGGCCCTGGCTGGCGTAATCCTCGGCCAGCATCACGAAGGTATCCACGCTGTACAGATGGTAGTCCGCGGTGCCGGGCACCGCCACGCAGCCAAACTGCTCATCCACGGTCTGGCCCATGGTCTGCAGCTCGCCCTTGGCCCAGTCCCCCATTACCCACATGGCCACGTCGCCGTTAGCCAACTGGCGTGCCACGCTTTCCCAGCGCGTTTCCGCCACCGGCTCGGGCATCCACTGCTTGAGTCGGCGCAGGCGCTCCAGTGCGCGCGTCACACGCGGATCGAACCATACCTTGTCATTGCCGCGTTCGAACAATTGCCGGTAAAACGCCGGCGTACTTTCGGACAGCATCAGGGTTTCGAACAGCGTGGAAACCTGCCAGGGCTCGCTGCTTTGCGCCAATGGCGTGATGCCGGCGCGCTTGATACGTTCTGCCGCGCGCTCGAACTCAGCCCAGGTGCGTGGCGGTGTCAGGCCCAGCTCGTTGAAGATGCGCCGCTGGTAAAACAGCGTATTGATGCGGTGTATGCCGATGGGCACCGCCACCACATGGCCGCGTTGGCGCACCAGCGACCAGATGGTGGGAAAGAACGCACGGTTCCAGTTGTTCTGGCTGGATACGGTATCGAGCTCCAGCAGCAGCCCCAGTTCCGCCCATTCCTGTATTGCCGGACCGATCAACTGCGCGCTGTCCGGTGCCCGGCCGGACAGCAACCGGCTTTTCAGCACCTTCATCGCACCGATGCCTGCGCCGCCTGCAATGGCAGCATCACGCCACTGGATATCTTCCTTGTCCAGCGCATCAGCCAGCAGATCCGCCGCTTTACGCTCGCTTTGCGATGTCCACCAGTGCAGCACATCCAGCGTCTGCTGCGCGCGCGCCGGCGCGCTGGCGGCCAGTGCGCCGGCAACAACGAGTGCGGTGAGGTAGTGGAGACAGGACAGTTTCATCGGCTGGGTGTGTAGTTTGGCCGCGAGCTTAGCGTAAGCATGACCGCTTATTTGTAAAGAAAGCTTGCATTGCATTGCAAACAATTGCCAGCACTGCAGCAGGATTATGGCACTGACATCTTGCCATTGCTGGCGACAGCGCCCGCCCAGCTTGAGATATCGCCTAGAACCGAACAGGCCAGTTTGTAAATTAGTGTAACGCAATATTCTGTTGAATTAAGGTAAATGGCTTTTCAATCAAAGGGTTGATGGTTTTCTTGCGGGATGCAGATAAAAAATGGCGTCACGAATAAGCGGGTGCTAACTTGCGAGCATCCCAAGTCCGTAAGCGGGACATGGGCACTACAAGCATCGCTGGCCAAATGGCCTCGGTGGTAAAAACTGATATCCAAGCTGTTCAAGAACTGAGGAGTTCGACCCCATGCAAGCCAAACGCTTTACTCGCGCTGCCCTGGTTGCTGCGCTGATGACCGCAGGCCTCGCCCAAGCTGGTTCGTTGACGATTGAATCCTGGCGCGTTGACGACAAGACCCTGTGGGAAGATGTACTGATCCCGGCTTTCAACAAGAAGTACCCGGACATCAAGGTCAAGTTCTCCCCGACCGCACCGACAGAATACGACTCCTCGCTGACAGCCCGTCTGACCGGCGGCACTGCGGGTGACCTGATCACCCTGCGCCCGTTCGACAAGTCGCTGGATCTGTTCAAGAAAGGCAATCTGGATGCGCTGAACGGCAAGCAAGGCCTGGAAAACTTCCCGGCTTCGGCCAAGGTGGCGTGGCAGACAGACGATGGCAAGACCGTATTCGGCCTGCCTATCGCATCCGTGATCCACGGCGTGCTGTACAACAAGAAAATGTTCCAGGAACTCGGCCTGCAAGTGCCGAAGACCACCGATGAATTCTTCAAGGTTGCAGAAGCCGTGAAGAAGGCAGGCAAGACCCCGATCGCACTGGGCACCGCTGACCAGTGGGAATCGAGCCAGATCGTGTTCACCAGCTTCGGCGCACCGTTCTGGAAGGGTGAAGAAGGTCGCAAGGCGCTGATCGCCGGCACCGCCAAGTTCACCGATGCACCGTATGTTGCCGCATTCGATCTCGAATCCAAGTTCGGTCCTTACCTGGCCAAGGGCTACCAGGCCCAGACCTACGGTGATACGCAGACCCTGTTCGCTTCGGGCAAGGCTGCCATGGTGCCGGCTGGCTCGTGGGATATCTCGTACTACAACACCAATGCCAAGTTCGAACTGGGCGCATTCCCGCCGCCAGTGCCGAAGGCTGGCGACAAGTGCTACATCTCTGACCATACCGACCTGGGCATGGGTGTGAACAGCAAGTCCAAGAACAAGGAAGACGCTTACAAGTTCATCCAGTGGATGGGCTCGCAAGAGTTTGCTGACCTGTACACCAACAAGGTCACGGGCTTCTTCTCGCTGTCCAGCCACCTGATCGCCGTGAAGGATCCGGTTGCCAAGCAGATGCTGGATTGGCGCAAGAGCTGCGCTTCGACCATCCGTCTGAATGCGCAGATCCTGAACCGCGGCGAGCCGAACATGGAAAACGAACTGTGGAACGTGAACGCACAGGTCCTGAACGGCAAGATGACCGGCAAGGACGCTGCAGCACGTATCCAGACCGGCCTGAGCAAGTGGTACAAGCCGGGCAAGTAAGCGCCTTGTCGCAGTAATTGCCTGCCGCGGCGCCCAGCGTGTGCTTGAACCTCGTTCCAGCCGATTGCAACGCAAAGCGCCACCGGCGGGTGTGCAGTGCAGTAAAAGTCTTCATCCTCGACTGTGAGTAGGCCGGCGGTGTACCCCCGGCGCTGCCTGACGGCGTGGCTGAGTTGTTCGGAACTGTCGGTGCGTTTCGCCTATTGTTAGCTGACAAGGGTGGCGTGAATACAGTCTGACCATGCAGCGATGCTGTTGCGGTGTCTGGTACGCCCCGGCCATTTTTTTGTCCGCTTTTTTTGGAGAAGAGCATGAAACGCTTCTCTTTCTGGCACGTAGTGATCTTTCTCGCGCCAGCATTCCTGATTTACACGGTGTTCAGCGCCTATCCGTTGCTCGATACGCTGCGCCAGGGCTTTTACACCACCTCCGACACCGGGCAGCAGTCGTGGGCGGGCATTGCCAACTACACCAAGCTGCTGACAGACCCGCAATGGTCGGAAAGCTTCTGGAATGCGATGTGGAACAACGTGAAGTTCTTCCTCATCCACATGTGTATCCAGAACCCGATCGGCCTGTTGCTGGCCGCCTTGCTGTCGCTCAAGGGCGTGAAAGGTGCCAAGGCCTACCAGACCGTGCTGTTCCTGCCGACCTTGCTGTCGGTGGTGATCATCGGCTTCATCTGGCAGCTGATCCTGTCGCCGCTGTGGGGCGTATCGGAATCGTTGATGACGCATGTCGGCCTGGGTGAGCACTTTGCCCCCTGGCTGGGCCAGGAAGAAACCGCGCTGATCACGCTGGCACTGATTTCGGTATGGCAGTTCGTCGGTATCCCGATGATGCTGATCTACGCATCGCTGATTGCGATTCCGGAAGAAATCATCGAAGCCGCCGTGGTGGAAGGTGCATCGCCGTGGCGCATTTTCTGGACCATCCGCCTGCCGCTGATCCTGCCGACACTGGGCCTTGTCACCATCCTGACCTTCGTGGGCAACTTCAACGCATTCGACCTGATTTACTCGGTGAAGGGCGCCATTGCCGGCCCCAACTTCAGTACCGATATCCTGGGTACCTTCTTCTACCGCACCTTCTTCGGCTACCAGAGCCAGGTGGGCAGCGCGACGATGGGCGCCGCCGTGGCCACCACCATGTTCCTGGTGATCCTGGCCGGTGTGGGTGTGTATAGCTTCTTCATCCAGCGCAAGCTGCAACGTCATTCGTTCTAAGGAGCCGGTCATGACAAAAAATATCGGCAAACTGAGTGCGACTGCGTTTACGCAGTTGATCCTGGCGCTGTTCACGCTCGTATCGGTATTCCCGATCGTGTTGATCATCATCAACGCGTTCAAGAGCCGCGACGGCATTTTCGATAACCCGCTGGCATTTCCTACCCCCGAGACCTTCTCGCTGGTGGGCTTCACCAAGGTGCTCGACAAATCCCCGTTCCTGCACTTCTTCGGCAACAGCCTGACGGTCACGCTGGTATCGCTGGTGCTGATCCTGCTGTTCGCAGCCATGGCCGCGTGGGCGCTGTCGGAATACAAGTTCAAGGGCAGCCGCTGGCTGGCCATCTACCTGGCGTTCGGCATCATGGTGCCGATCCGCCTGGGCACGGTGTCCATCCTGGAGCTGGCGGTGAAGCTGGAGCTCGTCAACACGCTGACCATCCTGATCCTGGTGTACGTGGCGCAGGGCTTGCCGCTGGCGATCATGATTCTCAGCGAGTTCATGCAGCAGATCCCCAAGGAGCTGAAAGAAGCGGCGCGCTGTGATGGTGTGGGTGAATTCAAGATCTTCTTCCAGATCATCCTGCCGCTGATCCGTCCCGCCGTTGCCACCGTGGCCGTGTTCACCATGGTGCCGATCTGGAACGACCTGTGGTTCCCGCTGATTCTCGCCCCGGGTGAAGAAACGCAGACCGTCACGCTGGGCGTGCAGCAGTTCATCGGCCAGTACGTGACCGACTGGAATGCCGTGCTGGCCTCGCTGTCGCTCGCGGTACTGCCTGTATTGGTGATGTACGTCTTCGCTTCGCGCCAACTGATCCGCGGTATTACCGCCGGTGCCGTCAAATAAGTATTGGAGTACATGAAAAATGGCTCAAGTTTCGCTCAAGAACCTGAAAAAATCCTATGACGGCAAGCAGGACGTGCTTGCCAGCATCAACCTTGAAATCGATGACGGCGAATTCACCGTGCTGGTCGGTCCGTCGGGCTGCGGCAAGTCCACCTTGCTGCGCATGCTGTCCGGCCTGGAGGAAATCACCGCCGGCGACTTGGTGATCGACAACGTACGCTGCAACGACCTGCCGCCGGCCAAGCGCGGTATCGCCATGGTGTTCCAGAGCTATGCGCTGTACCCGCACATGAATGTGTACAAGAACATGGCGTTCGGGCTGAAGATCCACGGCGCCGGCAAGGAAGAAATCGAGCGCCGCATCAAGCACGCTGCCGGCATCCTCAAGATCGACCACCTGTTGCACCGCCTGCCGCGCGAGCTCTCCGGCGGCCAGCGCCAGCGCGTGGCCATCGGCCGTGCCATCGTGCGCGAACCCAAGCTGTTCCTGTTCGACGAACCGCTGTCCAACCTGGATGCCGCACTGCGCGTGCAGACCCGGCTGGAAATCGCCAAGCTGCACCGTGACCTGAAGGCCACCATCGTTTACGTGACGCACGATCAGGTCGAGGCGATGACGCTGGGTGACAAGATCGTCGTGATGCACGACGGCCATATCCAGCAAGCAGGCACGCCGCTGGAGCTGTACCAGCAGCCCGCCAACCTGTTCGTGGCTGGTTTCATCGGCTCGCCCAAGATGAACCTGGTGGAAGGCGTGATTGCCGATGCCAGCGCCACCGGCGTGACGGTCACGCTGGCCGGTGGCCAGACACTGCGTACCGAAGTGGACGGTACCGGCCTGACCGCGGGCGGACGCGTTACCGTCGGCATCCGTGCCGAGCACCTGTGGGAAAACCACAGCGGCAGCGAGCAGTTCACCGGCACGGTCAATCTGGTCGAGCACCTGGGTGAAGCCAATTTCCTCTACATCACGCTCAGCAATGGCCATGATGTGGTGGTGCGCGGTGATGGCGAGCGTGAAGTGGCGATCGGCGACAATGTGTCGCTGTCGGCGCCGTCTGCTTCGTTCCACGTGTTCAACCACGATGGCAAGGCGCTGCGCCGCCTGAAGCCGGGCAATATGGTTGCTGCCAAGCGTGTAGCCTGATTGCGCTGTGTTTGGAAAGAAAAATGCCCGCAGTAGCGGGCGTTTTCTTTTTGTGGCGCGGCGCTACTTGCTGGTAAAGCGGGGCAATGCGTGCGGTCCGCGCAGTTCACGCAGATTGCGGTGATGGCCTTTCAGCCACTGCGGCAGCTCCTCGGCCGGCATGGGTTTGGCAACCAGATAGCCCTGGCCGAGTGCGCAGCCGGAATCTTGCAGCAGCCGCCAGTCGTCGATGGTTTCTATACCCTCGGCGACAGAGACCAGATCCAGCCGGCTGGCCATGTCCAGCGCGGATTGCAGGATCACGCGCAGGTGGTGCCGCTCGTGTGCGCCATGGACGAAGGAGCGGTCTATCTTGAGTTCGGTAAACGGGATGCGTGCTAGTTGCTGCATCGATGAAAAGCCGGTGCCGTAATCGTCGATGGACAGGCCGAAGCCCTTGAGCCGCAGCCGTGCCAGCGTGCCCAGCGCCATGCCCAAGTTGGCGACCACAGAGCTTTCGGTGATTTCCCACACTACCTGATCCGCGGGCAGCGCGTATTGATCCAGCCGTTCGGCCACCTCATGCACGAAGCTGGCGGAATCGAGCAGCCGTGGCGACAGGTTGATCGCGACTGAAAGCCGCAATCCGCGCTTGTTCCAGGCTGCCGTTTGCGCCAGCGCTTTTTCGGTGATGGCCAGCGTCAGATCGTGGATCAATCCTTCCTGCTCGGCCAGCGGAATGAAACGATCGGGCGGAATCATGCCGATCTCGGCGTGCTTCCAGCGCGCCAGCGCCTCCACTCCCTTGATCATGCCGGTGCGCATGTCCACCTTGGGCTGGTAGTAGGCAATGATGTCGCCCGCCTTGATGGCATTTTGCAGATCCAGCGGGCTGACCGGGGTGAGCATGTCCAGTTTTTGCTCAAGTACCTTGCCGGGCTCGCGATCGTAGCGGCAGAACGCGTTACGCAGCTGAACCAGCCCCAACGGTTTCTGCAATGCAGCCAGCACCGACAGGCCCAGCGCATGCGTCATCGTCTCCACCGAGTTGATCAGTGCACCCTCACGGCTGGATGCCACGATGATGGGGATATCGATGCGGCGTTGCTCCAGTTGCTGGATCAGTTCCACGCCATCCATGCCGGGCATTTCCAGGTCGATGATCAGCAGGTTGGGCGGCAGTGTCAGCATGGCCAGCAGTTCCAGCGCCTCGTTGCCGTTGCCTGCTTCGTAAATCAGCGAGATGCCGCATTCGCGTGCCAGCGCGGCGGTATGCGTGCGTTGCACTGCGCTATCGTCAACGATCAGCAGTGATTCAATGATGGGGAGTTGCGCTTCAACGACCATAGCGTTCGATTACCGAGGGAATACGTTCGAGTGAAACGATATCGTTGACGCCACCCAGATCGATGGCTTCCTTGGGCATGCCGAACACCACGCAGCTGGCTTCATCCTGCGCATAGGTGGTGGCGCCGGTGTCATGCAGTTCCTTCAGGCCGCGTGCGCCATCGTCGCCCATGCCGGTCATGATGATGCCCACTGCATTCTTGCCGGCCGCCTTGGCCACCGAGCGGAACAGCACATCCACCGATGGCCGGTGGCGGCTGACCAGCGGGCCGTCGATTACTTCAACGTAGTACTGCGCGCCGCTGCGCTTCACCACCATGTGCTTGCCACCGGGGGCGATCAGCGCGCGGCCGGGCACGATGCGATCATTGTGCGTGGCTTCCTTCACCTCGATCTGGCACAGCGTATTAAGGCGGTCGGCAAAGCTTTTGGTGAATTTCTCCGGCATGTGCTGGACGATGACGATGCCGGCACACGTCCGTGGCAGCGCGGTCAGCACCACTTCCAGCGCCTGCGTGCCGCCGGTGGAGGTACCCAGCGCAACGATTTTTTCGGTGGTCGGCAAATGGGTATGGCTGCCAGGCGCATCCAGCACCGCATCGGCGGTCAGCTTGGGGGAGTGCATGCGTTCCTGCGTCTGCGGGGAGGCCGCAACACGGGGCGGTGGTGCCATGCTGCGCAGCCTGCCCACCCTGGCCTGGCCGGCTGCCCGGATGGCGGAAACCAGGTCGGCCGAGCTGTCCTGCAGGAAATCCTTCAGCCCCAGCGTAGGCTTGGTGATCACGCCCACCGCACCGGCGGCGAATGCTTCCATGGTGATGTCCGCGCCGCGTTCGGTCAGCGTGGAGCAGATCACCACCGGGGTGGGGCGCTCGGCCATGATCTGCTTGAGGAAGGTGATGCCGTCCATGCGTGGCATCTCGATATCCAGCAACAGCACATCCGGCCAGTTGGTTTTCATTTTCGTCATCGCGAAAATGGGGTCCGGCGCGGTGGCGATCACCTCGATGTCGCGGTGGCGTGCCAGCACGTCCTGCATCACCTGGCGCACCACCGATGAATCGTCGACGATCATTACCTTGATGGTCATTTGGGTAAACCCTCGCTCAAGGCAGGCTTGGTAATGTTCTTTTCCATGGCGATGCCGCGGCCGCGCCGCACCCACACATCGCCATTGGACAGATCGAAACGCAGGTAGCGGTAGCCATAACCGGTGATGTCCTGCACTGCCACGGGGATGCGCCGCTTCTGCAGCATGCCGATGGCGAAATGCGCATTGGTCTCGCCGATGCTGGTCTTGTAGGGTTCGCTGTCGAATACCCGTCCGCCACCGAACACCTTGACCGCGTAATCCTCGATGCGGGTGCCATGGCGGCTGACTTCGCTGAGCAACTGCTGCAGCGCTTCCTCGCCGTAGCGCCCGTCGTTGACGACTGGCACCGTGCGGGCGTTGAGCCGGCTGGGCAGCAGGAAATGGCACAGGCCACCCAGGTGGCGCACCGGATGCCAGAAAGTGATGGCCACACACGAACCCAGCAGTGTTTCCACGCGGATATCGCCATGGCCGAAGTAGATTTCACCGGGGTTGACGAAAATGCGCCGGCTCATCACGCCGGTTTCCGGTAAATCGATGGTGCATGCATCTGCAGCGGCAAGGCCATGCCGTGCAGCGATTCGGAATGCCCCACCAGCAGCCAGCCACCGGGTTTCAGGTGCTGCACCACCGATTGCACTACCTGTGTCTTGGTCGGCATGTCGAAATAGATGATCACGTTACGCAGGAAGATCACGTCGAACGGCCCCAGGTGCCTCGGCAGATCGGTCAGGTTGAGCTGGCCGAACTGCACGCATTCACGCAGGCGCTGCTCCACCAGGAACTGGCCGGCATAGGCACCATTGCCACGCAGGCAATAGCGCTTCAGGTAATCGGGCGGGATATGCTCGCCGCGCCCCATCGGGTACACGCCGCGCCGGGCAAAGCGCAGCACGCGCTGGCTGATGTCCGAGCCGTATACTTCCCACGGTGCATCATGGCGTTCGGCATCGAGCAGCATGGCGATGGAATAGCCTTCCTCGCCGGTCGAACTGGCCGCACTCCAGATCCGCAATGGTTCGGTGCGCGATGCCTTGGGCAATACCTGCGCGCGCAGGAAGTCGAAGTGGCGCGGCTCGCGGAAGAAGTAGGTCTCGTTGGTGGTGATCAGGTCGATCGCCCGCTGCCGTTCCTCGGCAGCGGTTGGCGCGGCGATCACTTCGTAGTACGCACGGAAGCTGTTCAGGCCCAGCTCGTTCAGCCGCTTGGAAAGCCGGCTGCATAGCAGCGCCTTTTTCGACTGCGGCAAATGCATGCCGATATGCTGCTTGAAGAGCTGCTGGAACAGGCGCATTTCATCGTCGTTGGCTTCCAGCGCCCGGGTGCTCAATTCCACCATGCTCGTTCCCTGAGCCGCTTTAGCGGCTCGCACCACTTACTTTGAAGAAGCGGATCATTTCCTGCAGCTGAATCGCCTGTGCGCTCATCTCTTCGGAGGTCGATGAAAGCTCTTCCGATGCCGATGCATTCATCTGCGTAGTTTGCGCCAATTGGCTCACCGCGGTGTTGATCTGATCCAGACCGCTGGTCTGTTCACGTGATGCGGCAGAGATTTCCTGTACCAGGTCGGCGGTCTTGCGGATGGACGGCACCATCTGGTCGAGCAGGGTGCCGGCGCGCTCCGCCAGCGTCACGCTGTCGCTGGCCACCGTGCTGATCTCCTGCGCGGCCACCTGGCTGCGCTCGGCCAGCTTGCGCACTTCGGCCGCTACCACCGCAAAGCCCTTGCCGTGCTCGCCGGCGCGCGCCGCTTCGATGGCGGCATTGAGCGCCAGCAGGTTGGTCTGGTAAGCAATGTCATCGATGATGCCGATCTTGCCGGCAATCTGCCGCATCGCGGATACCGTCCGCTTTACCGCATCGCCGCCCTCGACCGCATCGGTGGACGATTTGCTGGCCATGCCGTCGGTCACACGGGCGTTTTCCGAGTTCTGCGATACGGTGGAGGTGATTTCCTCGACCGCTGCACTGGTTTCCTCGACATTGGCAGCCTGCTCGGACGCATTTTGCGATAGCGCCTGTGCAGAGGCCGAAATCTCCTCGGAGGCGGAGGCCAGCGAGCTGGCCGAGCTGCTCACGTCGCTGATCACTTCAGTGAGCTTGCCTATCATCTGCTGGATGCTGAACAGCATCGAGTTGTTGTCGCCCGGTTTTACATGCACGGCCACGGTCAGATCGCCATTGGCCACGCGCTGCAGGATGCGCACTGCCTCATCCGGCTCGCCGCCTACCTGGCGCACGATCATGCGGGTCACCAGGATGCCGATGATGACCGCCAGCACGAAGCCACCAACCATCAGTCCGATCATCAGGTTGCTGATTTGCCGGGCAATCGCATCGGATTCGGCATCCACCTGTTTGGCGGTGTCTTCGTTCACCTTGACGAGGGCTGCGGTTGTTTCGGTCAGCTGATCGAACAGTGGCTTGGTTTCGGTGCGCACCAAGTGTACTGCTTCCGGGTGCTGGCCAGCTTGCAACAGGTCCATCACCTTACGGGCAGAGGTGCGGTACGCGGCCATTTGCGGCACGTATTTCTCTACCAAGCGCTTTTCTTCATCCACCAGATAAGTCTTGCTGTAGGCGGAAAAGGTGTCATCCATCACCTTTTCCGACGTCTGATTCTTCTCGGCCTGGCTACGGGTTTCTTCTGCTTCATTGGTCAGCAGCGATACGTACAGGCGCCGGTAATGCTGGATGGTTTCTGCTTCCACCCGGCTCAGGTCCCGGATGGGAACCAGCCGGTCGGCGTACATGCTGCTCATCATGCCGTTCACCTGCGCGATCTTGCTGACCGCAACGCTACCGATGACCAGCGATACGCCGGCAACCAGCAGGAAGGTGATGATGAGCTTGGTGCCCAGGCGCAACTGTGTGAACCACTGCATAAGATTAGCCTCCATGGTGCATCTTGTTGTAATTGGTATCGGGTATTGCAGGTACAGCTCAGGCTTGCGCGGTGGCCAGCTCGTCGTGCGGGTTCATGCCGATCAGTGCTGCCATTTCATCCACGGACAACACCTGCTGGATATCGAGCGCGATCACGAAGCGTTCGCCCAGGCTGATCATGCCGTCGATGAAATCGGCACGGATCTTGGCGCCGAAGCTGGGGCGCGGCTCGATCTGGCCGGGCTCCACCGACAGCACTTCGTTCACCGCATCCACGATGATGCCCAGTGCCACCATCTGGCTATCCTGCTCCACTTCCAGGATCACGATGCAGGTGCGTCGGCCGATTTCGGTGCTGTTGCGGCCAAAGCGCGCCGCCAGATCCACCACCGGCACCACCGCGCCGCGCAGGTTGATCACCCCGCGCAGGAACGGCGGTAGCATGGGGATCTCGGTCAGGCCGCCAAACTCGATGATTTCGCGGATATGCTCGATGGGGATGGCAAACAGCTCGCCCCCCAGCGTGAAGGTCAGGAATTGCTGGGTGCCGGGCGATTCAACGCCCTGCAGCCTGGACGACGCGGCGGTAGTGGGCAGATTGGACATGTCTCCCTCCTCAGAAACGGGTGAACGATGATTCATCGACCGCGTCATCACCCGAATCGAGCATGGACGCGCGTTTGCGGGCATTGCCCGGGGGGGCCTTGCGTGGCGCGGCAGCAGCAACGCGCCGCGTACCGCCGCCGCCATGGTGACCATTGGCGACGCGGAAGAAGCGGATCATTTCCTGCAACTGGATCGCCTGCGCGCTCATTTCTTCGGAGGTCGACGACAATTCTTCCGATGCCGATGCATTCATCTGTGTGGTTTGTGCCAGTTGGCTCACTGCCGAGTTGATCTGGTCGAGGCCGGTAGTCTGCTCGCGCGATGCGGCGGAGATTTCCTGCACCAGGTCGGCGGTCTTGCGGATGGCGGGCACCATCTGGTCGAGCAGCGTGCCGGCGCTTTCCGCCATCATCACGCTGTTGCTGGCCACCGAGCCGATTTCCTGTGCGGCCACCTGGCTGCGCTCGGCCAGCTTGCGCACTTCGGCAGCCACCACGGCAAAGCCCTTGCCGTGCTCGCCGGCACGCGCCGCTTCGATGGCGGCATTGAGCGCCAGCAGATTGGTCTGGTAGGCAATGTCGTCGATGATGCCGATCTTGCCGGCAATCTGCCGCATGGCGGCCACGGTTTGCTTCACCGCTTCGCCGCCCTCGACGGCATCGCTGGACGATTTGCTGGCCATGCCATCGGTAATGCGGGCGTTTTCCGAGTTCTGCGATACGGTGGAGGTGATTTCTTCCACCGCTGCGCTGGTTTCCTCGACGTTGGCCGCCTGCTCGGACGCGTTCTGGCTCAGTGCCTGTGCGGAGGCAGAAATCTCCTCGGACGCGGATGCCAGCGAGCTGGCCGAGCTGCTCACATCGCCGATCACGCTGGTGAGCTTGCCGATCATCTGCTGGATGCTGAACAGCATGGAGCCGGTGTCGCCGGGCTTGACGTTGACATCGACAGTGAGGTCGCCATCGGCCACACGCTGCAGGATGCGCACTGCCTCATCAGGCTCGCCACCCACCTGGCGGGTCACGATGCGCGCCAGCAGCACGCCCATGAAGATGGACAGTGCAAATGCCACGATCACCGCAATGATGGTGGTCGTTCGTACGCCGCTGATGGTGGCCTGGTTGGCGTTGTTGGCTTCCTCCGCCTGCTTTTCATTATCGGCGCTGATATCGTCGAGCAGTTTGTCGATCTTGCCGATTTGCTGGCGCAGGCTGCCATTGATCAATGTCTTTGCGTCGTCGGCCTGCCCCGCCTTGAGCAAGCTGACGGCCTTGTCCGACAAACCGAGGTATTCCTGCAGCAGTGGTTTGAAATCCTGGCGCAGCTTGGCCTCGGTATCAGAGGGCGTTGTTTTCGAATAGATATCCCAGGATTTGTTGAAGTTGGCCAGATAGGTTTCGTTGCGTGTTGCTGCTGCCTGTACTTCATCCGGTTTATCGGCAAGGCTCATCATCCGTACGATGGTACGGGCGTGGGCGACCAGGTTGACGTTGGCGCGGGCCAGCGAGCTGATCGCCAGCAGGTTGCTCTTGTAGATATCGGTGCCGCCGTCGCCCACTTTCTGGATATTGGTCAGCGCCCACACGCCGATCAGCAGGGTAAGTAACGACGAGATGAAAAACGCAGTCAGCAGCTTGGTGCCCAGCCGCATTTGCAAGAACCAGCCCATGAAAGTCTCCTAGAGGTCGACTGTTTTGTTATGTGCAAGAAAACCGGCTGATTTGCCGGATTGAGCCAGGGACTGTTGTTGCGTGGTTTGCTGTACCAGGTGCGGTACATCCAGGATCAGCGCCACGCGGCCATCCCCGAGGATGGTCGAGCCACTGATGCTGCGTATGCCGCTGAACAGGCTGCCCAGCGGTTTGATCACGGCCTGGAACTCGCCCAGCAGGCGGTCCACCACCAGCCCGGCGCGCTGCTGGCCAAACTGCACCACCACCAGGCTTTCGCGGCTTTGCTCCAGGCTGGGTAACTCGAACAATTCACGCAGCCGCACGAAGGGCAACGGCTCGCCGCGCAGCTTGACGATGTTGTGACGCGCATCGTGGCCGGCGAGATCCACGCATTCGATGACGAGATCGAGCGGAATCACGAACACTTCGTCGTTCACCATCACCTGGAAACCATCGATGATGGCCAGCGTGAGCGGCAGGCGGATGCGCGTGGTGGTGCCCTGGCCTTCCTTGCTGAGGATTTCCACTTCGCCGCGCAGGCTTTCGATGTTCTTCTTCACCACATCCATGCCCACGCCACGCCCGGACAGGTTGGTGACCTGCTCGGCGGTAGAGAAACCCGCCTCGAAGATCAGCCGGAAAATATCGTTGTCGCTGAGGATCTGCTCCGGAGTGACCAGACCGCGCTCGATGGCCTTGGCCAGGATGCGCTCGCGGTTCAAGCCGCGGCCGTCATCGGAGACCTCGATCACGATGCTGCCCGATTCGTGATACGCATTGAGCCTGAGCATGCCGGTGGGCGATTTGCCGGCCAGTACGCGTGCTTCGGTGCCTTCGATGCCGTGATCCATCGAGTTGCGCACGATATGCATCAGCGGGTCGGCCAGTTTCTCGACCATGCTCTTGTCGAGCTCGGTTTCCGCACCGGTGACGATCAGCTCGATTTCCTTGCCCAGCTCGCGCGAGATATCGCGCACCACGCGCGGAAAGCGCTGGAACACCTCGCCAATCGGCACCATGCGCAAGGTGAGCGCGGCGTCACGGATGTGTTCGACCAGCACCGAGATCGATTGCGCCGCTTCCTCGAACTGCGCGTCTTTCTTGCGGTTGGCAATCAGGTTGGCGCCTGCGCCGGCAATCACCAGCTCGCCCACCAGATCGATCAGCTGGTCGAGCTTGGAAACCTCCACTTTGATGAACTTCTGCTCATGGGCTTTCTTGTCTTCGCTCTGCTTCTGGCGGTTGAGCGCAGCCGATACAACCGCTTCCGGCACCACTTGCTGTTCCACCAGCATGGCGCCGAGCGGCTTCTGGCCGATCTGCTGGTCGTGCTGCTGATCGAGCGCCTGTGCCAGCTCCACTTCGGTGAGTGCACCGCCACGCACCAGGATATCCCCCAGCCGGCCCGGTTCGGGCATCAGCGCGATCAACGCAATGTATTCATCGATCTTGGAGTGTGGTGGCAGGATGCGGATCTGGCTGTCTTCGCGCACGAAGTCGAACACGCTTTCTATCTTGGCGCGGTCGGCATCGGATTCGAAATCGATTTCGAAGCCCAGGTAGCCGGTTTCCGCATCCATCTGGCTCAGCGCCGGCAGCGTATCCACCACCGTGTGCAGGTAAACGATGCGGCCCAGCGAGGTCAGGTAGTGCAGGAAAGACAGCGGATCAAGGCCGTTGCGCAGCACATCCGGGGAAAAGCGCAATGACAGATGCCAGTTGTCGCTGTCGACACCGCCGCTGCCTTCGATGTGTTCGGTGCCCGGGCCATGATCGGGGGCGGTGGTGGCCAGTGAGGAGGCGGTGGGCTCGGCCACTGCCGGCGCAGGTTCCAGATGCGCGCCCAGCAGTTTTTCCAGTACCGCGCGGCGGTCGGCATCGGGCTCGGTATCCTCAGTCCGGTTCTGGATCGCGTCCACCAGCGCGCCGATGTAGTCGCCACAGTTCAGCAGCAAGGAGAGCATGGCGTCGTCGATCTGTACCTTGCCGGTACGCACGCGGTCCAGCACGCTTTCCACGATGTGGGTGAAGCTGACGATGCGGTCGAAGGCAAACAGCCCGGCCGATCCCTTGATGGTGTGCGCGGCGCGGAAAATGGCATTGATGGCTTCGCTGCTGACCCCGTCGGTTTCGATTTCGAGCAGCGCGTTTTCCATCGCGGCAAGCAGCTCGCGGGATTCCTGCACCAGCGCATCACGCGCCATATCCATGTCCATTGCGTTACCTCGCGTTGGGAATGAGCAGTGGATCGCCCAGTGTTGCGGCAAGATTGAGCAGATCGATGGCCGCCAGCACGGTCGGGCTATGGTGGCTGTAGCTGACGGATTTCTGCTGGTTGGCGGCTTCCTGCTTGAGTGCCAGCAGCAACTGCACGCCGGCGGTATCCAGTTCGTCCACGCCTGAAAGATCCAGCTCGATCTGGTTGCCGGTGCGGCTCAGTGCCTGCAGCAACTGATCCTTGAGTTCGCTGGCCTGGAAAATGGTCAGTCCGCCTTCCAACTGCAACAACAACTGGCCGTTGCGGTCCTGTTCGGTGATCGGCATGGCGGCGCTCCGGCGGATTACGGCATCACGAGTTTGGAAACAGCATCCAGCAGCACGGGGGGCTGGAAGGGCTTGAGCACCCAAGCGCGTACGCCGGCAGCCTTGCCTTCCTGTTTCTTGGTTTCGTCACCCTCGGTAGTGAGCATGATGATGGGGGTGAACTTGTAGTTGGGCAGCAGCTTGGCGGCCTTCACAAAACTGATGCCATCCATGTTCGGCATGTTCACGTCGGAAATGATCAGGTTGTACTTGCGGCCATCGAGCTTGGTGAGGGCGTCCTTGCCGTCTGCGGCTTCGACGACATCGTAGCCCGCGCCCTTGAGCGCGATACCGACGGTCTGGCGCATGCTGAACGAATCATCGACGATGAGTATGGTCTTGCCCATTGGGTACTCCGGGTGAGGCGAGGGTCAGAAGAAATCGACTTGCGAAGACTGCACGCTGGCTTTTTGCTGGCCACCATGCACCTGTCGCTGTTCGAGCGTGGTGTAAGTGCGTTCCAGATCAGCAAGCCAGATGGCGCGATCAGGCAATGCCTGATTGCGGTCCAGCAGATCACCCAGCTTCACGATGTCGCGCTGCACGTGATCGAGAATCTGGCTGACGCGGTCCTGGAACTGCAGGTTGACGAGCACGTCCTGCACTTCGTGCTCGACTTCGCGGCTTTCGGTTTCCAGCTGGCCCACGGTTTCGGAAAGCCGCACTGCCGCCTGCTGGAAATCACTGATCACGCTGCCGATCACGGTCTTGGAATCACCGATCATCTTGGCTTCGTCACCGGATAGCCGGTTGGCTGAATCAAGCGCGCCCTGGATGGTCTGGTTGATCGATTCGACCTTGCCGGCAATGCGCTTGCCGGTTTCGCCGGACATGTTGGAGAGCTTGCGCACTTCATCCGCCACCACGGCAAAGCCACGGCCCGCTTCACCGGCACGGGCGGCTTCGATGGCGGCATTCAGTGCCAGCAGATTGGTCTGGCCGGCGATCTGCGCGACATCGGTGGCCATGCGCTTGAGTTCTTCGTTGAACTGGCCCAGCCCGGCAATCTCGTGCAGCAGTGTTTCGCGCGCCGCCAGCACCTGTTCCAGCGAGCGGACGATGCCGCCGAGGTGGTCTTCCGCAGTCTGGATTACCTGCAGCATGTTGCCGCCACCCCCGCCGGCGGCCAGCGCTACCGTGCCGCCCAGCCGCTGGTTGATGCCGGCAAAGCGCATGGCCAGATTGTCGATGGCTTCGGCGGTTTGCGTGCGTGCCAGTTCCACATTGCGCTTCCACAGCGGCAGCACGCCACTCATCAGCTCGGGCAGTTGCGCATGCGGCGCAACGCGCAGCGCTTCTTCGCGTGAAACCGGCGCGGCGATTTCAACCACCGGCGCTGCGGTGGCGCTGAAAAACCAGACGGCAATTGCAAGTACTGCCCCCAGGATCAAGCCATGCCACCATGTGGTGGCGATCAGGCTGGCAATGACGAGGTTGCAGATACAGAGCCCGAGAAGGATGAGGCGTTGTTGATTCACGAAATACCCCTGGTGACGGGCGAAGTGGTACTTACTTTTGAATAAACAAGGAATCGCTTGCACGCAAGGATGAAAGGCAGTTCCGCATGAAATGCGGTCTGTGGGCAGCTTGGCTTGCAAGCATGGTGGACAACCCCCGGTTTTTATTTGTTGCACTCAATTGGTGCAATTGATTATTTGCGGCACTGTTTGGGTGCTAAGTAAGCATATGCTTATCAGATCAATTATGCCAAGCGGGTTGGCTACTGTTTCTGACGAATTGATTGTTTTTACGATACAAATAGGCAATTGCATACCTGATTTGCTTTGCTGGCCCGGTAAGTGATCGCAATGGAATTGCCGGCTGGATTGCGCCGGGCAGCTGCCTGCGTGTGCGGGGCTGTATAATCTGCGGTTTTGCATTTCCGAGCCCGTCATGAGCACCGCACTCGAGCAACTTGCCAAGAGCTTTGAACCCGCCCCGATCGAGGCCAACTGGTATCCGCGCTGGGAATCGGCCAATTACTTCAGCCCCAGCATGGACATGAACGCACCGTCGTTCGCCATCCAGCTGCCGCCACCCAATGTGACCGGCACGCTGCATATGGGGCACGCGTTCAACCAGACCATCTGTGATGGCCTGATCCGCTATCACCGCATGCGCGGTGACAACACCGTGTGGGTACCGGGTACCGACCATGCCGGCATCGCCACGCAGATCGTGGTGGAGCGCCAGCTGGATGCGCAGGGCGTCAGCCGCCATGACCTGGGCCGCCCGGCGTTCATCGAAAAGGTGTGGGACTGGAAAAAGCATTCCGGCGATACCATCACCGGCCAGATGCGCCGCATGGGCGCTTCGGTGGACTGGCGCCGCGAGTACTTCACCATGGACGACAAGATGTCGGGCACGGTAACCGAAGTATTCGTGCGCCTGTTCGAGCAGGGGCTGATCTACCGCGGCAAGCGGCTGGTGAACTGGGACCCGGTGCTGGGCACGGCGGTATCCGATCTGGAAGTGGTCAGCGAGGAAGAAGACGGCCATCTGTGGCATATCCACTACCCGCTGGCGAATGGTGAGGGCCAACTGACGGTTGCTACTACCCGCCCGGAAACCATGCTGGGCGACGTGGCGGTGATGGTGCACCCGGAAGACGAGCGCTATGCGCACCTGATCGGCCAGATGGTGAAGCTGCCGCTGTGCGAGCGCGAAATCCCCATTATTGCCGATGATTATGTCGACAAGGCATTCGGTACCGGCGTGGTGAAAGTCACCCCGGCGCACGATTTCAACGACTATGCAGTTGGCCAGCGCCATGGCCTGCCGCAAATCTCCATCCTGACGCTCGACGCCAAAATCAACGACAACGCACCCGCCTCCTATCAGGGGCTGGAGCGCTTTGCCGCGCGCAAGCAGGTGGTGGCCGATCTGGAAGCCGGCGGCTTCCTGGGCGAGATCAAGAAACACAAGCTGATGGTGCCGCGCGGCGACCGTACCGGCTCGGTGATCGAGCCGATGCTGACGGACCAGTGGTTCGTGGCGATGAGCAAGGCCGATGAAACCGGCAAGAGCATCACGCAGAAAGCGCTGGAAGTGGTGGAAAACGGCGAAGTGCAGTTTGTGCCGGGAGACTGGATCAATACCTACAACGCCTGGCTGAAGAATATCCAGGACTGGTGCATTTCGCGCCAGCTGTGGTGGGGCCACCAGATTCCGGCATGGTACGACGCCGACGGCCAGGTGTATGTGGCGCGTACCGAGGCCGAAGCGCTGGCCAAATCGGGCGGCAAGCCGCTGACGCGCGACAACGATGTGCTCGATACCTGGTTCTCGTCCGCGCTGGTGCCGTTCTCCAGCCTGGGCTGGCCGCAGGAAACACCGGAGCTGAAGGCATTCCTGCCGTCCAGCGTGCTGGTGACCGGCTACGACATCATCTTCTTCTGGGTGGCCCGGATGGTGATGATGACCAAGCACTTCACCGGCAAGGTGCCGTTCAAGCACGTGTACATCCACGGCCTGGTGCGTGATGGCGAAGGGCAGAAGATGTCCAAGTCCGAAGGCAACGTGCTGGACCCGGTAGACCTGATCGACGGCATTGCGCTGGAACCGCTGCTGGAAAAACGCACCACCGGGCTGCGCCGCCCGGAAAAAGCTCCGCAGGTGGCCGCCAAGACGCAGAAGGAGTTCCCGGATGGCATTCCCGCCTATGGCGTGGATGCGTTGCGCTTCACGTTTGCCTCGCTGGCATCGCTGGGCCGTTCGGTCAATTTCGACCAGAAGCGTTGCGAGGGCTACCGCAACTTCTGCAACAAGCTGTGGAATGCCACGCGCTTCGTGCTGATGAATGTGGAAGGCAAGGACTGCGGCCTGGAAGATGGCGCCGATCTGGATTACGCGTTTGCCGACCGCTGGATCATCGGCAAGCTGCAGGAGGCGGAAAAAGCCGTCACGCTGGCGCTCGATACCTTCCGCTTCGACCTGGCCGCGCAGGCGCTGTACGAGTTCGTGTGGAACGAGTACTGCGACTGGTATATCGAGCTGGCCAAGGTCAGCGCGCAGACCGGCAGTGAGGCGCAGCAGCGCGCCACCCGCCGTACGCTGATCCGCGTGCTGGAAACCATCCTGCGCCTCAATCACCCCATCATGCCCTTCATCACCGAAGAGCTGTGGCAGGTGGTTGCGCCGCTGGCCGGCAAGAAGGACACCGCATCGCTGATGCTGGCGCAATGGCCGGTGGCCGATGACAGCAAGATCGACCCGGCCGCCTATGCGGATGTCGAGGAGCTGAAGGCCATTGCCTTTGCCGCGCGCAACCTGCGCGGTGAAATGGGCCTGCCGCCGTCGCAGAAGGTGCCGATGTTCATCGAGGGCGATGCCAGCCTCGGCCGCTTTGCCGATTACATCAAATCACTGGCCAAGCTCTCCGAGGTGCATGTGGTCAGTGCGCTGCCGGAAGACGATGCACCGGTGGCGGTAGCCGGGACCACGCGGCTGATGCTGAAGGTGGAAGTGGACAAGGCTGCGGAAAGCGCACGGCTGACCAAGGAAATCGCCAAGACGGAGGACGGCCTGGCCAAGATGGTGGCCAAGCTGGAAAAACCGGGCTACATCGACAAGGCACCCGCGCATCTGGTCGAAAAGGATCGCGCGCTGGTGGCCGATCTGGAAGACAAGCTGGGCAAACTGCAGGCGCAACTGGCCAAGCTGAAATAAGCCAGCCAGCTGCATAGAAAACAGGCGCTCCGGTGCCTGTTTTTTCATGCCATGTCGATCAATGCCGCAGCAATCCTGCCGATGGTCGGCTGCTGCATGCATACCGTATACGCCTGCATGCATCCCGCACTAGAACGATAGCTGGGCTGGCAGCCGTTATGCCGGCCCAGAGTCGTTCTGGAGGTGTGCGATGCAGGTATCGCTTGAAGCAACGCCGGTTTTGCCGGTGGTGAGCAACCGGCTGCGCTGGGCGCGGCGCTGCGAGCTGTTTCTGGGTTTGCTGGTGTGGTTTGCCGTGCTGACCCGCCTGGGGCTGACCATCGCCGAGGAGCTCTCGCACGGGCAGACGCTGTGGTTTGCGCTGGTGCGTTTCCTGGGTTTCTTCACCAACCTGAGCACGCTGCTGCTGGCGCTGGTGCTGACGGTGCCGTTGCTGGGCCCACGCTCTCGGCTGGCGCGCTGGCTATGGCAGCCGGGCGTGCGCGCCGCCAGCCTGGTGTACATCCTGATCGTATCGCTGGGCTACGAGGTACTGCTGCGCAGCCTGTGGACGCCGCAAGGGCTGGAATGGCTGATCAACCTGCTGCTGCATGATGTGATCCCTGCCGGTTACCTTGCGTACTGGCTGGGCTTCGCCCCGGCTGGCAAGCTGCGCTGGCGCGATGCATTCCGCTGGCTGTGCTACCCCTGTGCGTACTTCGTGTATGTGCTGATCCGCGGTGCCATGCTGGGCCGCTACCCGTATCCCTTCTTCAACGCGCTGGAACACGGCTACGTGCCGGTGTTGTGGAACGCTGCCGCATTCGGCGTGGCTTTTGCCTGTACCGGCCTGCTGATCGTTGCTGCCGACGCGGGGCTGGCGCGCTACCGCTCCCGTCGAGACCTCACATCGAGGTGATTGCTCAGGCCGCTTGCAATGTTGTTTCGCTTGCCCGGCCCGGGCTGGCTTCTGCGTGGGCGGCGAAGATCACGCGTGCGCTTTCCAGTGCTTCGATCACCATATGCCCGCTGGCATGATGCGTTTCGCCTGCGTGCACCAGCACATCGCTGGCGCCATCGTCGGTAATCCACAGGATGCCTTCCACTACCTGCACGCTGCTGGCGTGGCTGCTGATCACCCGGCCGTACGGCAATGCTGCAATCGCTTGATCATGTAACATGATTCACTCCTTGTGATGTTGCACCCGGCATTGCCGGTTGGCGCATTCGCCGCTTCAACGCGGTGCTGTATCAGCCGGATGCCGCGCAAGGCTTTATTCGTGCTGAGTCTGCCTGGCTGTTGAATGCTGCTGATGTTGCTCATTCTGGACAGCATGGGCATGATGGACAAACGATACGTTTTCACTGGAATAGTGAATTGAATTCACCATTGAAGGCGCCGGGCCGTTTGCCCTCACTGCCGGCGTTGCGCGCCTTCGAGGCCGCTGCCCGGCTGGGCAATATGGCGCAGGCTGCAGAGGAGCTGTTCGTCACCCCGGGCGCCGTCAGCCATCAGGTCAAGGCGCTGGAAGAACAGCTGGGCTACGCGCTTTTCATCCGTGAAGGGCGTGGCGTACGGCTGACTGCGGAAGGCCGACGGCTGGCTGGTGTGCTGAACGGCGCATTCGGGACCATCGCAGCAGAGGTGGAAACCATGCGGCGCGAGCGCGAGCGGCCGCGCGTGGTGATCACCTGCGTGCCCTCGTTTGCCGCCAAGTGGCTGACGCCGCGGCTCAAGCACTTCATCGGCGCGCATCCGGAGATCGAGCTATGGGTGCACTCATCGCTGACGCGTGAAGACATCGCCGCGCAGGGCATCGATCTGGCGATCCGCGTGGGGCGCGGGGTATACCCGGGCCTGTACGCACAGCATTTCATGGAAGACGATTTCATCGTGGTAGCCAGCCCGGCACTGGCAGGCGGCCTGCCGCGGCAACCGGCCGGCCTGGCCGGGCGTATGCTGCTGCGCTCCAACAACGAACCTTGGCGGCGCTGGTTTGACGAAGCGGGCCTGAACGACTGGCCCGAGCCATCGCAAGGCATCGTTTTCAACGATTCTGCATTGCTGGTGCAGGCGGCGGCAGAAGGGCAGGGCATCGCGCTGGCCCGGCGCCTGCTGATCCAGGATGAAGTGGCCAGCGGCCGGCTGGTACCGCTGTTCGATCTGACGGTGCCGCTGGAATTGCCTTACTGGTTGGTCACCACCACACCGCCGCCGCACCGGCCGGCCTTGCAGTTGTTCATCGACTGGTTGTGGGAGCAGGCCAGGCTGGATGGCGTGGTGGCCGCAGGCTGATCCGGCGTGCACCATGCCGCCGGTTGCCAGCTGCAATGCGGCATGCCGCGCTGTTGCTATCGGGCGGACAGACGCGCTGCAGGCGCTCGGCACGCAATAGTCATATGCATTAAACATTTTCTTCATCCGGGCTTGCTGGCGTAAGCGGAAAGCCCGACTATGCTGAAACAATCCCGCAACGCTCTCCAGGGGTGTTCCCAATGTCATTGAAAGTAAAAGCGTGGCTGTTGTCGGCCCTTGTGCTGGTCGCGCTGATCGGCGTGATGCTGGTCGGCCTGCAGACCATGAAGACTGCAGCGAACGACGACAACAAGGCGCGTATCGAGCAATTGCTCAAAAGTGCCAGCCTGACCATCGTGCAGATGGAAAATCTGGCGGCCAGCGGCAAGCTGACCGAAGAACAGGCCAAGGCCATCGCCACGCAGATCCTGCGTGAGAACAAGTATCACAAGTCCGAATACGTGTACGTGGTGGACGAAAAGCTCAACTTCATTGCCGCGCCGCTCGATCCGCAACTGCATGGCACCAGCTTCAATGAATTCAAGGATGCGCAGGGCAAGAGTGTGGGCGCACTGGCGCAGGCCGCGGTGGAAAAATCCGGCGGCGCACTGACCGAGTACAAATGGAATTCCGAGCGCGATGGCAAGGTGGTCGACCTGCTGACCGTGGTGGTGCAATCGCCGAAGTGGCACTGGATCGTCGGCAATGGCGTCAGTGAAGCCGAAGCCAATGCGCGCTTCTGGGCCAATGCCCGCTGGCAGGTGATCATCTGTCTGGTGGTAGCAGCCGGGGTGGCGTTGATCCTGATGACTGCGGTACGCAAGCTGCTGTCGCAATTGGGTGGCGAGCCCGATTATGCGGCAGAGGTGGCGCTGGCCATTTCGCAAGGCGATCTGGGGCGCAAGATCGCCGGCAATGTACGGCCGGATAGCTTGCTGGGGGCGGTATCGAGCATGCAGTCCAGCCTGCGCGACATGATCCAGGGCATCCAGCGCGGCGCGGATGAGCTCAAGCATGCGGCCGGTGGCCTGTCGCACCAGATGGAGGCCATCAGCCAGGCATCGCGGCAATCGTCCGATGCCACGTCGGCCACGGCAGCGGCCATCGAGGAAATGTCGGTCAGCGTTGACCATATCTCGCAAAGTGCGCGTGAAACCGAGCAGAACTCGTCGCGTTCCAGCCAACTGGCTGCCGAGGGTGAAGGATTGGTCAGCCGTGCAGCAGCTGAAATCCAGCGGGTTTCCACGCAGATCGCCGATGCATCCGGCCTGATTGGCGGTTTGGTGGAGCGCTCGCGCGAGATCGACAGCATTGCCAGCGTGATCAAGGACATTGCGGACCAGACCAATCTGCTGGCCCTGAACGCGGCAATCGAAGCGGCGCGTGCCGGTGAGCAAGGCCGCGGCTTCGCGGTGGTGGCAGACGAAGTGCGCAAGCTGGCTGAGCGCACCACGCAGGCCACCGGTCAGATCACCAGCATGATCCAGGCCGTGCAGACCGATACGCTGTCGGTGGTGGCCAGCATGGACGAGGCCACACCGCAGGTCGCGCGCGGGGTGGAAATGGCCGACCGCGCAGCAGCGACGCTACGCGAGATCAGTAGCGGCGCATCCGAAACGCTGGCCAAGATCCGCGATGTGGCCAATGCCACATCCGAGCAGAGCCTGGCGAGCAGCAGTGTTGCCACCAACGTCGAGCACATCGCGCGCATGGTGGAAGAATCTGCAGATTCGGTACGTGCAGCAAACGAAAACGTGCGCTCGCTGGAGCAACTGGCATCTGATCTGCGGTCAGCGGTGGCGCGCTTCCGCCTGTAACTTTTCACGGAAACTACATCTTCCAAAGGCCGCCGTAAGGCGGCCTTTCCTTTGTGGGCGCGGCTTTGCGGCGCGATGGCGCTTTTTTACCCCGTGAAAATTGCCGGGGTTCATGTGTGTGTCATCACTGCGCTTGCGGCGTTAAAGAGGGCATGATGAATTCATCTGACCACAAGGAGGAAGACACCATGTCTGCCCCACAAACGCATCCTCTTATCCTGACAGCTGCCGGCGCAGTCATCCTGGCATCCGGCGTTGGTATCGCAAGCTGGCTAGGCTGGATCGGTAGCCCGAAAAGCACCGAGCAGATTGCCAGTGCCCCTGTTGCGCTGGTGGCTTCCGCACCCGTTACCGCTATCCCGACTCTGGAACCCACCCCCAGTCCGACACCGGTGCCGACGCTGGCACCCGCACCGACAGCCAAACCCAAGCCGCGCCCGCGCCCTACCGCGGTGCCGCCGCCGCGAGCCGAACAGCCAGTGTATGTGCCGGCGCCCACCAAGGTGGTGTGCAACAGCTGCGGTCGCGTGGTTGACGTGCAAGCCATCCAGACTGCCGGGCAAGCCAGCGGTGGCGGTGCGGTGGTAGGGGGTGTGCTGGGTGGCGTGGTTGGCCACCAAGTGGGCAAGGGCCGCGGCAATGACGTGGCAACCGTGCTGGGCGCCATCGGTGGTGCAGTGGCCGGCCACCAGGTTGAAAAGCAGGTGCGCAAGACCACCAGCTACGATGTGCGCGTGGTGTTCGATGACGGTAGCGAACGCAGCTTCAGCTACCAGGAAAAGCCGCAGTTCTCCGCCGGCGACCGCGTACGCCTGCGTGATGGTCAGCTGACCTTCGATTGATACCGGTTGATTGACTGCACCGGTAGTGAATGCAAAAACCCGGCCATGCCGGGTTTTTTGTCGTGTGGGCGCGGCTTAATGGCCACCCCGGCCGGTGCCCGTGTCGAATCAATGGAAGTCTTGCCGCTCCAGCCCGCGTGCCCGCTGGATCAGCACGTTCATGATGCCCAGTACCGTCTTGCGGGTTTCACGGCTATCCACCCGGGCAAAATTGTCATCCAGTGCTTCATAAACATCGCAGGCCAGATGAAACAGCAATGCCTGCTCGGCCTCTCCGGCGCGTGGCAGGTAGCAGTTGATTTCATCCACGATATGGTCGGCCAGCTCATCCGGAAACGTGGCTTTGGCGGTCAGTATCCTGTCCATCAAACGCACGCCGATGACGCCTAGCGACAACAGCTGCACAGCCATACCTTGCCTCCTGCTCTGTCTATGCCATCACAAAGATCTGCCAGCCCCGCGTCGGCCATGGCTGGCCATGTCTGCGTGGGAGTTATTCCACTGTAGCCCACAGTGCTGCGCCGCCCATCGGGTGCCCGAAGTAAGCTGATGAACGCGCACAGGTATAAATACCGCAAGCAGCTTGCAATGCTGTGGCAGTGCCAGCCGCCGCCTGCTTGTGCAAGCAGCGCTGCAAAGCGCGTACTTGCTTGATCGCGCGCACCGTTGCCATCCGGATGTTCAGCCCGCTGGCGTGTCAGGGGTGACCTGACTATCCGTAGCACCTTAGGGGTAAATCCGTAACGACAGGCTGATGGCAGCTGTTTACATTGCACCGCAACATCATTGGCGGGAGCCTGACCATGTGCGGCATTGTTGGTGCAATTTCTGATCGCAACGTTCTACCCATGTTGCTGGCGGGTCTCGCCCGGCTGGAATTCCGCGGCTATGACTCCAGTGGCGTGGCATTGGCCAGCGGCAGTGACGTGCAACGCATCCGCGTGGCTGGCCGCGTGGCGGCACTGACTGAGCGCGCTGGCGGCGCGCAGGGCAGGCGCGGCATTGCCCATACCCGCTGGGCTACCCATGGCGTGCCGTCCGAAGTGAACGCGCACCCGCACCTGGGGGGCGACAGCGTGATGGTGGTGCACAACGGCATCATCGAAAACCATCAGGCATTGCGCGCGGCGCTGACCGCACGCGGCTACGCGTTCAGCTCGGAAACGGATACCGAAGTCATTGCCCACCTGGTGCATGCGGAGTTGCAGCGCCGCGGCAATTTGCTGGCTGCCGTGCAGGCGGCTCTGCCGCAGCTGCAAGGCGCCTATGCCATCGGCGTGCTGGCGCGCGATGACGCCAGCCGGGTGATCTGCGCACGCAAGGGCAGCCCGCTGGCGCTGGGTCTGGGCTTTGGCGAGCAGTACTTTGCATCGGATATCGCCGCGCTGCTGCCGCTGACGCAACGGGTGATCTACCTGGAAGAGGGCGAGCTGGCCGATGTGCGCTGTAGCGGCATCCAGGTATACGGGGCGGATGGCAAGGCGCTGGCGCGTACTGCGCGCACCATAGATGTACAACCGGAAGCCGCGGAGCTGGGCCCTTATCGCCACTACATGCAGAAGGAAATCTTCGAGCAGCCTGCTGCACTGGCCAATACGCTGTCGCGCGCACTGGAACTGGGTTGCGTGCCGGCAGTGTTCGGACCGACCGCGGATGAAGTGTTCAAGACCGCGCCCGCCGTGCGCATCGTTGCCTGCGGATCGAGCTATCACGCCGGCTTGGTGGCCAGGTACTGGATCGAGGAATGGACCGGGCTGCCGGTGAGCGTGGAAATCGCCAGCGAATACCGCTACCGCAGTAGCACGGAGGCCGATGGCACGCTGGTGGTGGCCATTTCGCAATCGGGCGAAACCGCCGACCTGCTGGCCGCCGCACGCGCCGCCCGCGAACGCGGCAAGGTTCAACTGCTGGCATTGTGCAACGTAGCGCACGCCACGCTGACGCGTGAAGCCGATCTGCTGTTCCTCACGCAGGCCGGCATGGAAATCGGCGTGGCGTCGACCAAGGCCTTCACCACGCAACTGGCCGCGCTGTACGTGCTGGGCATTGCACTGGCCCGCGCCCGCGCCAGCCTGCCGGAAACGCAATTGGCCGGACTGGCTGAATGGCTACCCAGATTGCCCACACTGGCGCAGGGCATCCTCGAGGTCGAGCCGGAGCTGGAAGCATGGGCACACGAACTCAGCCACGATGCAAATGCGCTGTTCCTTGGCCGCCACACGCTCTACCCGATTGCGCTGGAGGGCGCGCTCAAGCTCAAGGAAATTGCGTATATCCACGCCGAAGGCTACGCCGGCGGCGAACTCAAGCACGGCCCGCTGGCGCTGGTGGATGAAAACATGCCGGTGATCGTTTGCGCTGGCGCTGATGCAGTGCCGGACAAGCTGGCATCCAACCTGCGCGAAGTGATGGCCCGCGGCGGCCGCGTCTACCTGATCGCGGAGCCAGGTTGCGAAGCGCTGGCGGATGGCGCCCACCGCGTGCTGCAACTCACCCAGCCCGCCGGCCCGCTCTCCGCACTGATCATGACCTTGCCGCTGCAACTGCTGGCTTACCACACTGCCTGCCGCAAAGGCACGGATGTAGACAAGCCAAGGAACCTGGCCAAATCGGTGACTGTGGAGTGAGGATTCAGGTGCATGGGGATGAGCTGTTTTCTCATAATAAAGTTCTGACATTGATAATAAAGTTTTGATATTAATAATAAAGTGTTGACATGGAATATTCCGGTGCTAGGTTGAAGTAGCGGCGTGCGGAGAGAGTCCATGGCGAAGCGCAGATATGAGTTTGATGAAGCCAAACATGCACGGTTTTTGAAAGAGGGGCGGGGCCAGGGTACTTTAGGCGAGTACAAGCCTTGGCTGACGATCCATGATGTACCGTCAACCGGCCGTGTTTCCCGCATCCCTGGGGTCACCTGTCAGCGTCAGCATCACGCTCTTTCCGACATCGAAACTGGGCTTATCCATTTGCTAGATTGGTCTGCCGATGTTGTCGATATTCGCGAGCAGTTTCCGCTCGACCGAGATATGACTCGGCAGATTGCAAAAGACATGGCGGTAGAACATCCTCGCGACCCTCATTCTGGCGTGGACATCGTTATGACCACCGACGTGCTCGCGAGCGTAATCTGCTCCACCGGTACTCGTTTGATTGCCTACGCAGGGAAGTGCAGCTCAGACTTGGATGATCCGCGTACGATTGAAAAACTGGAAATTGAGCGCCGATACTGGGATATTCAAGCAAAAGAGGTTGATTGGACGCTTTATACCGAGCGGGAGTTGCCATCTCAACGCATTGCCAATATTGCGTGGGCAAACGAAATGTATTCGCTGGAGGGGATAACGTCACTTTACGATGGATATTGGTCTGATCGATGTACTCGCGTGATTCATGAATTGGATGCGATACCGGTTGCCACTTCCGTCAAACAATTCTTTGACTTTTTGGAAGTGAATCATGGTTTCCGACTAGGCGAAGGTCTGACTGCTCTGAGGCATCTTGTTGCAATCCGGATTCTTGCTATCGATATGGACAAACCATTTGAGGTGTCTGGTAGTGTTGGGCAGCTACAAATTCAATCTCCTGCAGGGCGAACCAAGTGGAAAGCCGCGTAGTACTTCTGCTGAACGATCTGCTGCACTATGCAGACGGTAGCGAGCGTACGCTTCGCCTGATCTGGCTGAATCCAGATAACAGCGGTGCGGCTGTTATCGACATTCATGACCCCCGAGCTTGGCCGGTATTTACCACCACAATTCAGCTAGTTGATGATGTGATGTTCGGTCATGCTCGCTTGCTCAAGGATGATCCTCTGGCCGTGGTTGCAGGTGATCACCAACTATCTAATGCACGCAAGGCAGCTCGTGACCGAGCTTGGAAAATCATTGCTCCGTTGGTGCGCAATGAGCCCGCCATTTTCTTAAGCCGTAGTCGAGGTCCACTTGTCTCTGACGCATGCCAGCTTCACCGCGTGCCTCACCAAACCGTCTATAGCTATCTTAGGCGGTATTGGCAGCGCGCTCTCAGCATCAATGCGCTTTTATTTGATTGGGATAGGTGTGGCGCCAAGGGTGCTTCCCGGGGTTCGAACCCTGCAGTAAAGCGCGGGCGCCCTCGTAAATTTGATATTGGCGACGGCGTCAATGTTAACGATGATATCCGGAAAGTATTTCGTATCGCGATTCATCGTTACTATTTAAAGGGTAAGCGTTATTCGTTGGCCGATGCATATCACACAATGATTAAGGATTTCTTTTGTGATAAAGATGTTGATCCCGACACTGGGAGGGTTGTGCATCGTTATCGCCTTGGGTTGGAACCCGCTGGTGATTTGACCTCCGAGAGTGGGAAATATACCAAACCCACCCTAGTGCAATTTCGCTATTGGTACGAGAGAGATAACCAATTATTTGATATAAAGCGTCGTCGTATTGGGGAGAAAAACTACGATAAAGACATGCGTGGCTATATAGGAACCTCCAATGCGGAAGTTTGGGGACCTGGCGCTCGTTTTCAGATCGATGCAACCATTGCGGATGTTTACCTTGTTTCGCGCCTTAAGCGTGATCGCATTATCGGACGACCTGTGTTGTATATTGTGATCGATGTCTTCAGCCGCATGATAGTTGGTTTATCTGTAGGATTAGAAGGCCCTTCGTGGGTTGGCGGCATGCTGGCTCTAGCCAATGCTGCTGAGGACAAGGTTAATTATTGCAAGCGTTTTGGCATCCAGATTGAACCGGAAGATTGGCCATGTCACCACCTTCCCGCCATTCTTCTGGGGGACCGTGGCGAAATTGAGAGTCGCTACATCGACACACTGGCCAACAATTACCGTGTAACAATCGAAAATACAGCTTCCTATCGTGCGGATTGGAAAGGGGTGGTTGAACAGCGCTTTCGACTATTACCCGCAAAATTTAAACCCTATGTGCCCGGTTATGTAGAGCCGGATTTCCGGCAGCGCGGCGTGCGGGACTATCGGCTGGACGCGGTTCTTGATTTAGAGCAATTTACAGAAATCTTGATCGCAGACATTCTTTACTACAACAACCACCATGAGCTGCGGACCTATGACAAGGATCGCGATCTGATAGCCGATGAAGTGCTTGCAGTTCCCTCTGATTTGTGGGATTGGGGCATTCGCAACCGTAGCGGGTGCCTACGAACATATCCGATTGAGGGTATTCGTTTTCATCTACTTCCCACCGCACAAGCGACTGTGACCGAAAAGGGCATTCGCTATGATGGTAGCTACTACATTTGTGAAATGGCACTCAAGGAACGTTGGCTGGATCGTGCGCGACAGCGTGGTCATTGGCGAGTACCTATTAGCTTTGACCCCCGTGATCGCGAAATGATCTTCTTGCACTATGCCACGGATTTTCAAGGATTTGTACCATGCAGCTTGACCGACCGTAGTCGTGCAGATCGTCAAATCTCCGAATGGGAAATTGGCCAAGGTCGTGCTGATATCGCCGCCCGTTCAGCCAAACATCAAGCAAAGCAAACTCTGGCAAAAGCCGACCTTTCCGCTCACATCGAAGAGGTGGTACTTCGTGCGCAATCGCAGGTGCCGCTCAGCGCCGAGAGTAACTTGGCCCGTACCAGCAAAATTCGAAAAAACCGTGCGGAAGAGCGCCAGCGTATTGCAGATAAAGAGGCATTCGGGGCGGGAATAAGCCAGGATCGCAAAGTTCAGGATAACGTGATTCCCCTGCGGCAAACAGCATCCGATATGTATTCGGAGCCTGATATTACTGAAATGCTAACCAGAAATTCTCAAGATGAGCCTAGTTCAAAAAGCGATTCTTAGCTAGTTGTGAGTTTATCACATCACACTTTCAAGTTAGGTGATCACAAAGGCTTCCCGGAGGTGTGGCATGGTTATGGAAAACAAGAAGCCGAGTCTCCCGGAGTATTCGGGAAACCCGTTTATTTCATGTTTGCCTAATATCTCATCGCAAGCAGAGCTTATCAAGTCGCTGGCCTGTCATCCACTTATAGATGCAACTGAACGAAATTATCCAGCGGAGCTGCGCAAGCATTGCATCATGCGTCTTGCGCGCTATTTTGAGCCGATGGAGCGACAGATTCAGCTTGCCGAGCGATTTGATATGCTGTTGCGACAAGGTTACATTGGTCGAAATCCGCTTACGCACAACTACTTACGCCATCTTCAAAATGGCGTAGAAAGAATTGCAAAGAAAGACCTGAATACCCCGTCATTGCATGCGGTAGAAAATACAGCGACAAGCTTTGCATTGACAGGTTGTTCTGGAATTGGGAAGTCAAAGTCGATTGAGAAAGTGTTGCACCAAATCCCCCAATGCATTGCTCATTCTGAACCATTCAGTCTGATACAGCTAACTTGGTTGAAGCTCGACTGTCCAAGCAAAGGAACGCCAAAACAGCTGTGTATCAACTTTTTCTCTGCGGTAGATCGTCTGATTGGTACGGAATATCTCAGTTGGTACGGTAATAAACGTAAAAATGTCGATGAAATGATGGTGCATATGGCACACATCGCCAATTTGCATGCAGTGGGTGTTATTGTTATTGATGAAATTCAGCACCTGCGAGGTGTTAAAACGGAGTCGGAGTCACTTCTGAATTTTCTGGTGACACTTGTAAACACCATTGGTGTGCCTGTTATTCTAATAGGCACATTGAGCGCCATACCGCTATTGCAAGAAAACTTTCGCCAAGCACGTCGTGCAAGTGGTTTAGGAGCATTAACTTGGGATAGGCACATGCCGGGCAAATCCTGGGATTATTTCGTTGATCGAATGTGGGCCTATCAGTGGACTCGTGACGTATCACCACTTACCGCTGAGATCCGCGCGGTGCTGTACGATGAAAGCCAAGGAATTATCGATATCGTTGTGAAGTTTTTTATGCTTGCCCAAATGCGCTTGGTCACGATTGGCGAAATACGTGGTACTCCGGAAATCATTACGGCTGAACTTCTACGCAAGATTGCGCGTGAAGATTTCAAACTCATCCAGCCGATGATTAGCGCCCTGCGACAGAATGATTTGAAAGCGCTGCAGAAATTCGATGATCTGCTTCCGTTCCAAGAATACGTGATACAGCTGCTGAATACAGCATTGGACTCACCTACTTCCACTCAAGAACCTTATTCTGCTGCTACGCTTAACAGTACTAACCAGTATATGGAGGGAGGCACTGAGGTACAAGTCCGTGCTGCCCTTCGAAGCTTGGGGGTTGCTGATGATATGGGAGCCATTTTGCTGGCGGATGCTTTGCGCGATAACCCATCCGAAGATCCGCTGTCGCTCATCTTGCAGATTGCCCAGAGACTTGCGAGCGAACCCGCAAAGCTCAAGCGAAAAAAGGTTCAACTGAAGGAAGCTATTCCAAGGCCAAGTTTAGATTTGCGGACACTCGTACAGGCAGCCAAATCGAAGGGAAGATCGGGGTATGACGGTCTTCGCGAGGTAAGCATCATCAAATCGCTATTTCAGGCGTATGCCCGATGAGCACATTGGCCTATTTCCCCGCACCCCATCCAGATGAGCTACTTTATAGTTTGTTGGCGCGCTATCGTTGCAATGTAGGCATGCCTGGAGTGATGCATACGCTGGATGGGTTGTTTGGCAATCGACATGTCGTTGCGGCATATGATTTGCCTGGGCATCTGGCAGCTTTGGCATCGCGATTGCCCTCAGGAGTAAAATTTGATGTCAATGAGCTAATCGATCGATTCACTCTTTTTCACTACTACACAGCTTTTGTCTCCGCAGGTGTACGACAACAAGCTCGCAAGGCGATGATGGAGGGTGCCGCGAGTGCGTATGTCCGATTGGGGATGACCGCATTCCGTATTCGCCGGTTGACCCACTTGCGATTTTGCCCCGCATGCCGACAGCAGATGTTAACGGAGCATGGCGAACTGTATTGGCGGCGGATTCATCAGTTGGAAGGCATCTTGGTTTGTGCCGAACATGGATGTGTACTTTGTAACAGCCAAGTTGAATTTGCATCGGGAAGTCGGCACGAGCTTGTTGCGGCAACGGTTGCGAACTGTTCTGCCAAAGCCCAACCGGTTGTTGTCGTTAGCGATGCCGCTGTCCTGCCACAACTAAAACAGCTAGCAATGCGATGTGCCGAACTGTTGCAAAATCCCCCTGCTCCACAAGATCCAATTGAATGGACAGAATTTTATCGCCAGCAAATGGCCCGAGCCGGGTTTTTCAAGTTGCAGGCTACCATCCATCAACAGCGATTCTTGGCCGCGTTTCATAGCAAGTGTGATGCGATTTTGGCGTATTTTCCGCAGATATCTGGATGTGATGATTGGCTAATCAAGCTAGTCCGCAAGCAGCGAACCGCCATTCACCCCTATTGCCACGCTATGCTGCAACATTTTCTCGAATTGGAAGGTTTGAGCAGGCAGCCATTCGGCCAAGGTCCTTGGTGCTGCCTTAACCCGTTGGCCAAACATGTAAATTCTCAGTCCATCACAAAAGTTCAAATGCATCGAAACCAACGCCACCACGTTGGAGTTTTCGAGTGTGAATGCGGCTATGCTTACACCCGGAACATTAATCCCACGACCGGGAAAATAAGCCCTCCTCGATTTTTGCGATACGGACCAATGCTCGAACCTGTTTTGCGTCGTTTGCGAGAAGAAGGCTGGTCACTAAGAGCCCAAGCGCGTCTCTTGCATCTTGATCCTAAAACCGTTTCGCGGCTGGGGCGCGAATTGGATATCTCATCTGTTATTCCGCCGTCACGTGCATCCATAACAGACGTATATGCCTTGAGTGGTGGAGACATCAGAAAGGCAGATGGGGAATTACGAAGCAAGAAAAAAACTGTGATTCGAGCATCACCTTTGCGCATAGACTGGCAGGGGCTGGATCATCGTTTGGCGAGGAAGTTGGAAGAGTTGGCGTTGGCTATGCGCGATATGGTTCCGCTACGTCAACTCACCGCAAGTGCTTTGGAACGCGCTCTTGGATATCGGGGTTGGTTGATAAATCATAGACACCAACTGCCATTGACCATAGCCAAGTTGACAGCGGTGATTGAACGCACGGAGGATTTCCAGCTGCGCAGAGTACAATGGGTGATCAATGAACATTCGCAGAAGCACATTCCATTGCAAGTATGGCGCATTCTTCGTGCTGCGGGCCTTCCCTCCGCTCACCGGACGCAAGTCGAGGTAATCCTTGGTGCTAACCTTCTCCCTTCGAACGTCCGCCGCAGGTGATGACGTTTCTTCCTGGCTCTAAAGCATGAATATTCCTGCCTTATTTCCCGACGAGTACATTTTAGGCTGGCGTGGCCGTATTCAGTTCTTCAACCATTTCCCGAGCATGGTCGTCACCGGCAAGCGATTGAGGTCTTGGTATCAACATCATGGTGATGGGCAGAAATCACTTGGGAGTCGTACGGCACAAGCGTTTTTGCTGGCCAAAGCCAGTGGTCTGCCAGAAACTGTTTTTTTTCAACGACATACCTTGATTCCATTTTTACGCCCTTTTGATCCTGTGGTGCCCGTGCAAGATGGCTCTGCGTTACATGATTATCTGATTACATATGCATTTCGTGTTGGTAAAAAGGGGGCTTGGTATTGCGAATCTTGCATTAATCAAGACTTGGAAAAATATGGAATGTCGTATTGGCATCGCGAACATCAGCTGCAGGGTGTGGACTGGTGTTATTTGCATGGATCTGCACTGATGGGGTTGGAGTCCCTTGACGCCTTCAATCATGAGCCTGACATCGCGCGAGCTCGGGATCGTTCATTCGCATTTTGGCCTTCACATCTGGAGGATGCCGCTCCAGTAGTCCAGCGGTATGCTGCAATAGCAAAAGCCATTCTAAATCGTTCAGCTTGCTTGAGCCACCCGAAGCTGGTTGCCATGATCGAGCATCAATATTTGGCTCAACGCTCTGCGGGCTCTTGTCTGTTGATGCAAGACCGAAGTAATGCAATGCATCAAGATGCTATGCCGGAAGACTGGTTCAATCGATTTTTTGAATCGGCTAAATATAACTCGCCTCCATTTAATGATCTGAAACGGATCTTCGATCGCGAGGCACCACCTACTATCACCGAACGCTATGTGCTGGCTCTTGCGTTGCTGTTTAGTTCCGCCGGAACAGCGATAGTCAAGATGGAGCAATCAAATCAGTGCGAAACGCCGATATGCAAATTTGATCAACCCGAGCATGACCCATGGTGGGGCCCGCAGATTTTGCGAGAGTATGCTCAGAATGGCGGTTGTCACCAAGGTTTTGCAGAGTCATGTGGAATGGATGCTCGTATTGCGTCGCAGGCGCTATTGAGCCACAACCTTCCAAATCTGACGGCTAACAGTGAAGCTGAACGAGCCGCACTCGCGAGCTTCTTTCTTGGGAAATCGTTAGAAGAGGCCTGTGGCATTCATGGCGTTGATTCTATCGTTTTAGAAAAAATACTGCGGGAAGCTTGCAGGTACTTTGGGGCTGCGGTGAAAATCATGAGCGGGGTGGGCCTCTCCACGGAAGAGAGTACATTTCGCCCAAATCTTGAATATTTAATCGAAAAATCCCCAACACTGATGTAGTTCACGAAACCGAGGATGCATGGGCGATATCAACATTTCTCGTAGCGAATATGAAGCTTTGAAAGCGATTGACTCCGTAGTTCTGAGCCGAGTCATTGATCAATGTGTAGATGAAGAATATTCGTCTGCCTTACTGGCATTTCGACTTAATAACTGTGGTCCTTTCGTCGCTTCGAAGTTACGTATGTTCGAAAATTCGTTATCGGAATACCGTCGATTCAAAGCACCAAAGAGGCGTTCTGAGGCCAGGGCCGATGCGCTTCGTGCCGGTGCCGATCTACACTACGCGGTGCAACAGATGAAAATGAGGGGGGAGATGGAGGAACGGCAAGCCGAGTTTTTCTATATTGATGACCACGTCCAACCACCTGTCAGCTTCACCGACCATTTAACGGTCAGAGTGCATTATCGCTGGCGTATATCGCCGGAGAATGAATGGGTATACGGGAGTATCGAGTTTTCCCATAAATCAGATCCGTTATCGGATTTCCAACACACCCAGCCAGTGCGAAAAAAAAGCGCTGCCCATCAGGCTAAGGACCGGCAGGATGAACTTTATGCTGAGTGGGAGGCACTTAAAAGGCAGGCATTATGGTCTGTGCGCGACTATTTTCAGGGTGGAGGGGACGGCGCTTCGATCCCGAAGGTTTTTCGAGTGAAAATTGATGTACGTACGCGAAGACTAAATAATTTCAGTGCAAGGTTCTGGGTGGGGTGACTTTTAAAGAGAAGCATCCCAGTAGCCATATGCGTTAGCTGCAATGTCACAAGTTTGTACCGAGATATTCGGCCATTTCATCGAAACCACTAATAATTTGGCAGTCTGAAAAGGTATCTAGGCGGAGGTTGGAATCAGCCAAAAGATTAGCAAGCTTTTTGTCGGTAAATAAAGCTTGTGCTACCGGTAGCGCTGAAGCGGCAACCATAAAGTCGTTGGGATCTCCGGCATGATATTTGCGGTGGGAATCGAGCCGCATCAATCCGTACAGCGAGCTCAGAATGCGCAGGGTTGGCAGTGCGCGCGAAGTAGGTGTGCTATGCCAGTGGCCTAGAGCTCGGGCACAATATCGAAGCAGATCCTTCCGACTAAGCTCAATTTTTTCTGCTTCGTACCAATGTGCGATGCAGCCGCATAGCTCCAGAAAAATGCCTTGAATGAGTTTGCTCACCGCAGCTTGATGCTCCCGCTTACCCGCGTTTAACTCAGTAATACCCCTAGAATTGTCCCATTTATTCCCTTCTAAAGTACTTGCCAACTCAAGCTGAAAAGAGAAAGGTAGTTCCGTAAGGCTGTCAAAAAATGCTTTGTTAAACGCCTCTTCATCGAAATCTATTTTCGTGTGTTCATTGAAAGATAGTGTTGGGATTCCAAGCAATTCGATTGGACTGCAAAGAAAATCCTCAAGAGTATCGGGTATGTCCAGGGTGTCTGTGCGCAGTTTTTTTAATTCACCCCCCACCCTCTCTTGAAACGGCGCAATGCAGAATCCCTGAGATAGCTCGTCCACCAATGTGGTTAATACTGCCCGAGTCTCTGGGCGCGTCATTGAATCCAGTTCGAAGAACGTCGGTAAACCAATCGGGAACACGAAATTAGTACTGTTCACCGCCTGCTGCAGGAGGTTTCCGAATGACAGCATGGCGGATGTCAGACTCGGCTTCTTCTGGCGATAATCAGCCATACACTTCCATGCATTCGTATCGAGATAAATTAGCTTCTTCGTGCTAGCGTGAAGCGCCTTTGCCTTGCGTTTCGCTCGCATATGATCGACGAGAGAGACTTGGGGCTCGGTATGGTGAGTTTCGATATTGCTATTTAGGCGAGCAAAGATCTCCTCGATAATGTTATTAAGTGATTGAAACATCTGGGGATTGATCATGTGGGCTTATTTGTAATTTCAGTTCTAAGCTGAATATATATGGCAACCATGTGGTAATCTCAAATTGAACCATTTGTTGTTAATGAGATCGTGTGGAGGACTCGCTGTATAGCTCTAATCCTTTCTTCATATTCAGCAATTCCGCTTGCCCAACTTCCAATTGAAGAATAGAGCTCTCGGTCCCAGTCCTTTTTTGATTGCTCATCTTTGTGGGCAAATGTTGGGGGGCAATCCGGTGCATCTGTTACCAAGAGCACGATCAGCAAGTTTGAGCCATAGTTCCAATTTTTGTTGGGTTCAATAAGTGCAATTCGGCCTAGCGAATCGGCGATATCTTTTGGCGAGTAGCGACCGATGAGTATACTTTGAGCCAACGAAGGAAAGAAGCATACGCAATAGATGGCATAAACGCGAAGCAACAAGTAACCGAGGTACAACTTTTGATCCTTTGTCCCCAATCCTTTTTTATTGGTAAGCGCTTGATATATTTCAAGATGTCTAATGAAGGTCTCTACTTCACGCAAAGAGAGTTGCTTGAAATTAATCCATTCATTAATTGTTTTTAGAACGACTTCATCTACAATGCCACTATGTTGAAGATATACGCTGTCTTCTACCCATGTGGAGAAATGGGCCTGTGCAGCCGACCCAGAATTGAATCTGTTCGGTTCTTGAAACACCGCTGGCAAACGAAAGCTGAAGGCCAGAAATTTGTCAAGATATCGCTGAGCATCAACTTCGTAGCCATAACAATGATTGATGGCTGCCTTTAACTGTTGAGTGTTTGTCACCAAAACGAATTTTACGCTTTTGATATTAAAAACGTGTTTGATAATTTCAAGTGTGGACAGCGCAAAATCGGGTCGACAACGGTCGAGTTCGTCAATAAATATAACAATGGGCTTGATGGAGGCGATACCGCACAGCGCATCTTGCAGGGCATGGATGCTTTGCTCCGCTTTCATATGATCTTTGAGCAGAGATTCTGTTGCTTTATCCAAAATGGTTTCGCCGGTATTCTTTACCGCTTCCTCCCATTCATCGCCTAAATCGACTGCGTCCTGTTTCAGAAGCCAAGCGATCGCGGCTTTGCCGGCAGTTTTGGCACCGAAACGCAGAGCGGGAATCGCTTTTTTGATCAAACTTGGCCTGTCAGCTTCCGGTACCAGCTTCAGGATCGCGGCTAATATGGTCATTAGAGGCTGATCAGCATGGTCAGCTCGGAACGCATCGATATACACTGGGCGAAATGGCGCCACCTCTGAATTGCCTTCAACCAACGCAATCAATTTCCTACAAAACTCCGTTTTGCCCGTGCCCCAGCTGCCATCGATCACCATTGGAGAGACCTCAATCTCCGAGGCAAGAAGCTGGATAACTTTTTCAGCGACGGGACGGCGGCGGTATTCGTCGCGAGTATCGAACGTAATGGAATTTTGCACCTTAACTCCTAGAAAAATGACTCCAGGGCATCACCTGATCGTTACCTAGGCTTGATCGCCGATCAGATAGAAGCAGTTGGAGTCCGACTAAGCACGAATCTAGCTTTTAATTAGGTTTGCCTATTCCTTAATCAAACGACGCGCTCAACGGACAGAGCTCCGTCGAGTTCAACCGAATCGCTTTCCGTGTTCCGGTAACGTCGTACACGCACACCTTGGTGAAGCCATCCTGATACTCCCCCTTGAAGAAACCTGTGCTTCGATAGGAGGAAGTAGAGTTCGCTGGTGGCGAATACCCATCTACCTCGATGGAGAGCTCACACATGTCATAGGCGTTCACCGCGTACACCTTGCCGTTGTTGTACCGGCAGTAATGCATGTTGCCTTTCACGCCTAAATCCTTCTCCAGGAAGTAGGTCAGCGCAGAAGCATCAAGCGATGCGAGCAGCAACAGAGCGCCCAGTATCTTCACATTCATTTTTTGAATCTCGTTAAGCATCTTGAGGTGGGTCAGCCGCAGCCAAGGCTACTCGCTCCTGCGCGCGCCTTTCCACTCTTTAACCATCTCAGCCGTCACGTCCTTGGCGTAGCAAATCGGCGCATAACCGTTGGGCCGGCTATACGCGCTGCGCTTGCCGCATGCGCTACCGTTCTTGGCAGCGTTATACGGGCAGGGACAGTTACCTGGGTAGGCGTCGATGCTTTCCTTAATGATGGCTTGCTTGATTTGCTCATCGGTCAGGGTGCCCTTGGCGTGACCTGCAGCTGTGAGGCAAACGCTTACGATGCCGATGAGCAAACAACGGTATAGGTGCATATCTGAGCATCGCTGCATGTTAGGTGCTTTCCATTCTAGCAAGTTTTCGATGACATTTATGCAAAGCGCATCTACCGGATCAGCTCGGGTCCATTTGCTGTGGGATCGCTCAGCCGCCGAGATATCGGATAGCTGACCAAGTCATCCGGAAGGGCGAGAAACCTGGCCATCGAGAGCATTTCATCTGCCGGCGAGAACTGTATCCAAGATCTGCGATACGGCGCCGGCACCAGAATGGGCTGCAATGAATCCGCGTTGACTGCGCTATGGTTGGACGGCGCACACAGTAATACCACCCTGAGCTGCCGTACTGGCCCGCGCCCGACGTAGTCGGTGAGCGCAGCGGCAAACATTGGCTGACCATGCTGGCGACGTACATAGTACGGCAGCCCATCGGCTCGCCATTCATGCCAGCCATCGATGGGAACCAACGCGCGCTGACCCGCTTCCCACAATGGTAGCCAATACGGTTTTCTGATGAAATTCCGGATGTTGGCACGTCCCACCACAGGGAGGTTTTGTTCAGCGGCCCAGTCTGGTCGGTACCCCCACACAGCAGTATTGGGTAGCACCGTCGACGGGCTCTTGAAACAGTTGAAGGCCCAGACCATGGCGCCTACCGGGGCGGCGTAGGTTGGTCGACGCGGGTCTTTCCAGTTTCTAAGCACCTCAGGCTGCAGGCCAAAGGCGATGCCGTAGTCTGAGTTGCGCTGGTACTGGGCGATGTTGGTACACATGATTGCCACAAATAGAACGAATGTTCTATATTCTATTCATGCACACTAACCTGCCCAGCTCACCCCGACAGACGTAACGGTGCAAGCCTCACGCGTTCTGCGAGTGCTGCAGTCCTCCCTCGCAATCAACCAAGCCATTCCCTATGTCCATCAAAGTTTCTGCCGTTCTGCTCGGTGCAGTGATCAGCGCCGCCGCCGTCACCTTTACACCCATAGGGCGTCACTACAGCAGTATGGCCGTGGCCCAACTGGCCAAAGCGGAAGCTGCACTATCTGGTCACGTGCCGGTGGCAAAGCCTGGCAGAACGTCAGCCCAAGCAGGCGCGTTTGCTGCCTGTCCACAGTTTTTCTATGGCGGCACGCCACCGGAGGTTCCCAATGCCGCAGTGTGGCAACCAAGGGCATTGTGCTTCTCGGCATTTGCGGTGTATCACGCAGGCCTGAGCCATACCCCGCTCTTTGTGGCGGAGCGCTTGAACAAGGCGCAGCTACTTGATGCGAAGGATGAGCAGCGGACTAATCGGTTTTATGCCGACGCGCGCCTGCCGGCAGCGGAGCGGGCCAACCTGGATGATTACAAAAGCTCTGGTTACGACCGTGGGCACATGGCACCGGCAGGCGACATGCCCACGCCGGAAGCGATGGCACAGAGCTTTTCGTTGGCCAACATGGTGCCGCAGGCGCCAGACAACAATCGCGGTGTGTGGGCCAAGTCAGTCGAGAAGGCGGTTCGCAAGTATGTGATGCGCGCTGCCGGCGACGTGTATGTGATCACCGGTCCGGTCTTTGCCGATAAACAGTCCGCCGATGCCAACATGCAACGAGTTTGGGTGCCCAGCGCGCTCTACAAACTGGTCTACGATCCGATGACCAATAAGGCCTGGGCGTACTGGTTAGAGAACCGCAACGATGCTCGGCTGAATGGCGTGATCAGCTACAAGGAACTGGTCGAGCGGACTGGTATGAATTTGCTGCCCCAGCTTCAGCGTGGCGAACCTGCATAACTGGCAGCAATGTCCTCCAAGGAAAACACAGCGTACGACAACGGATTCTTGGCCTGCTCCACGATGCTGGCGACCATTTCGAGATCGCCAGGCAGCGGGAAATGCCGGGTAAGCGTCAAGGCTTCACTGCGGATGTGTTCGGGAAGATCATTGGCGTAGGCCAGCCACTCCAGGAACAGGCGGGTCCGTAATACCGATTTGGTTCGCTCGCTGGCTGTCGTCATGGCTGATTTCCCTCTGCCTGGTGAGCAACCTCAGTCTAGCGCGACGTGGCCTGCATTTGAAGCAAATCAATCGCTTCTGGCAACGAGTCCTAAAGAATACATCCATTAGGTTACCAAGCTTGCTCAAGGCGATTGGTCCTAGTATATATAAATGGGAACCAGCATCAACAAAGCGTGGTAGGCAATGCCACGTATAGAGAGTATGACTATGTCGATAATTGCAGAGCTGATACAAGCATTTGATACAAAAAATTCCTATCTAATCGTAATGGCTATTGTTCTTCTGGTGGCGTTGCCCATCATACGTTCGTTGCGGGAATGGCTCACAGGAAGGCATGCCGTGCGTAAAGAAAAATTGGCTGCGCTATGTGATGCAATCAATGCCCACGATCAGTCGAGCTATCCGCAATCTGCAGCCGTGCGTTTTCGGCTGGAACAGCAATTTGCACAGTACTTCAAAAAAACGCTGACGTTCTGGGAGATCAGTACTCTTCTGAATCACCCGAACCCAACAAGGGCTCTCAAGCTTTATCTCGGTACACAACCCTATCTTACGCAACGTGTCTATGGAGATAAACCTGGTCGATTTCGATTCAAATCACGCCACCGAAGGCTAAGGTTGCGCATATATAAATGGTATTTTAATGGCTATCGGGTCACGGCATTTCACTTTGGAGGGTATATGTTATTTGCCGCTATGGGTTTTGCTATCATGTGGCTATTACCTCTTCTATTTAAGCATGCTCCGCTAAACATTGCTGTTGCAGGACTGGTTTTATGTGTGTCATTGATAAGCTATGCGGTTCAGTTACTCATATCCGGCTTGAGTTTCGTTGGCGCTGTTCAATTCATGCGCGATGCTCAAAAAATACAGCGCCATCGCCGAGCCGAGCTTTCCCTATTGCCCGTTGAGACAACTACACCGTTTAGGGGTTCGGACTCATTGGTCGAAAACTCAATAACTGCCGAATATGCCCCCCATTTAATAGCGCTGCCACCATTGCAAACTACAGATCATTAACCTTAATGGCTGCTATGCGTTTTTTTCCCATTATCAGAATGCACTCTTCATTGCTTATTTAATAATGGCCTGCATTCCGTCTGGAATTTCTTGTAAATTTGGTCTAGGCTGCACCATCTAATTTCGAATCGAGTGATTATGTCGTCCACAACAAATTTTGATGAATGGCTAGATGCCGCAGATCCCTGCGACCCGGCAAACGTTGCTGGTTTGATTGAGGTCGTTGAACTGGAGGGCGAGTTTTCAGGGTTCAAAGCTGAGCGGGCAAAAAATGGCAAACTTATTATTTCAGCTGAAGGGCTGGAGCTGAAGCTAGTACTGGTTAGCAAAGAGGCGGAGGCGGCTTTTGTGCGGAGTATTCATGGGCGCTACGTTCCCGATGGAATACCTGCAGGAATTTATGCCGCGATTCAACATGATATGGAAAAAGACTAGCGATCCGGCTCAAATCGGCCAGCAGCGTATCACTTAGCACGATTGCACACATGGCCGCTTCGAGATGAACAAGGTCATTCGCACTTGCGGGCTATGCGGCAAAGCACGGCCGATGGCGTACTGCAGGTTTGTCAGCCCTGCATGCTGCGGAAAGGCTTCGCACAGCTCGATCAGTCGTTGCACCTTGCGCTGCCGTGGTCCATCCAGTTTACGGTAATACAGGAGCTGCCCAAGATCGAAATCGGTCATCGCCGCGCTCGTAGCCGTGTAGTAGTTGTTGGTGCCGGGCTGGAGCACCATAACCTCCAGTACATTGGAACGCAGAATGCGCCGAGGGGCCAGCTCGAAGGTCGCGAATACCTAGTTCAGCCCAGCCCGCTGGAAGCAGAAGCCGCCGGACTGCGGGGTCTGCTCACTCGTGACTACCCATTCTAGCGCTCATGATCTCTCCATTGATTGGATGTGATCAGCACTGCACGTTCGGAGGCGGCTAATCGGCCGAAGCGGTCGGTGCGGCGCGCAGCAGTTCAAGCCCGCTCTCCGTTGTAAGACGGCCATCAACTCGCTAGGAAAACAGGACGATTCAATCTGCAAAGGCTGAACACAGCCTGACATAATTGACCCTCTACAATCTAACTCAGTATCTTTCCAAAGGCCCCCATCTCCCATGGCTCTCATTTCCGCAACTAAAAGGCAGCTCGCCGCACAAATTCCGGCTGCTACGCTTGGGAAAAGATCGCTCGGAGAAGGAGGAAACGGTCGAGTCTATCCAGCGAAACATACGACGCACGGCCAGGTTGCAATCAAGTTTTTCCTAAACGACGATGCTCGTCGGCGGCAGCGATTTGATGATGAGGTGTTGGTGGTAACTGGGCGCCTGAAGGGGTCGCCCCGAGTCCTTCCGATTCTTGAGTTTCACTTGCCCGAAGCAAGCGCAAACGAGTTCCCATGGTACATCATGCCCAAAGCTGAAACGCTTCGTGATGTACTTGAGGGAGTCGGTTGGCGCAAGATGCTATCCGTGTTCATTGAGCTCGCCGATGGTCTGGCTGAACTTCATACACTTGGTGTGGCGCATCGCGATGTCAAGCCGGAGAACGTTTTCAGATTCGAAGGGGCTTATTGTTTTGGTGATTTCGGCATTGCGGCATTTCCCGAGCGCAAGGGTCTCACCAAAGAAGACGAACCGATGGGCCCAGCTACATTTCTGGCGCCAGAGATGGAGAGCAACACCAGCGAGGCTGACGCGTATCCTGCTGACGTCTACAGTCTGGCCAAATCACTCTGGGTGATGCTTGGGGGTAAAAAATTCGCATTCCCTGGGCAGTATTCCTCTACTGGCAGCGAGCGGCTGTCTACACTAGCTCAAGCAACAGACTTCTTCCTTGAGCCGCTTGAGGCATTGTTGATTGCGGCTACAAGCTCTGATCCTTCCAGCCGGCCAGCTGCCGCCGACTTTTCTGCAAAACTCAAGACTATTGCAGAGCTCCAGTACGACTTTGACAAAGCAAACCCGCAGCAATGGGAGTTCGCAAATCGAGCAGCTCTGCAGCGTGCTGGCGTAGCGCGAGCCGAATGGAGAGACGTAAAGGCAATCGCCGAAGTCGTGGGAATGCTGTCCAAGCACCGAGGAATGAACCACTGCTTCTATCCCGAAGGCGGCGGTATGCATGTCGAGAGCGCATATCCCCATGAAGGCGGGCAAATGCTCGCGCTACGTCTAGCTGCGGGGATGGGGACATGCGTCCTAAAGCCTATCAGGCTGATATTAGAGTGTTTTCCAGACCATCCAGAGTATGGTTACGCAGTCTTGGAAGCAGGCGAGGCGGAGCGGTTAACTCAAGGGAATAGCTATCTTGAAGGGCCGATCGAACATCTGAAGATGTTGAATGAATTCGAATATGTAGTTAACGACTCGCACGAGGACTACTCGAAGTTTTACAACGTCGGGGAACCATGCGAACGGCGTTTCATGGGCGGGCTTTTTGTCATCGCGCCGACTGGTGGCATCTATAACCGGATTGACGATTACATGGGGACAGCAGAGAAACTTGGCATTGAGGGGCTCAGAAACGAGTTTGCCCGGTTGCTGGAATCGACTCAAGACAAGCATGCCGAATCGAGACGGCTGGAACCGTTTGTTCGACTTCAGTCCCAAGCCTCAAGCAGGGTCGACTTTACACTTATCCATCTGAGCAAGAAATTGCTCTGGGCTCTCATCGACCTCGACGATGAGCGGGTTGAACAACGAAAGCAGAGGAGTGACGGGATTGGCTACGCTCGTGATGCCGCAGCTATCATCGCCTTCGCGGCTTCGGACCCTTTGCGCGTCAAGAGTCAAGCGTTTCTGAAGGAACTTACTAACGATCAGCAGGGTGAGTATATGGCACTGATCGAAGTTGGCCGGGGCAACTGCACTCCGGCCGAGTTCCACGAATGTGTAGAGCAGTTCGCCAATTTGAAACAGGAAGTGGGCTATCTCGATGGCAAGCTTGGCAATGGGTACCTAAGAAAAGCAATCAAACGCTTTGGTTTGGCAATTGTCGAGCCGGCCAGCATGGCTTGAGAGCTCGGCCCCGCATTCTTCAGTACACCTGAAGCGTCCAACTCACCTGGCTACCACTCCTTCCGGATTCTGGTTGATCCAGTAATTTTGTCAGGGTGACCGATGTGGAAGAAATTTCGGTTGATTCGGAAGACGCATCCCTAGGAGGATCGCAATGAAGTTTATTCACGCTGCGGACATTCACTTGGATAGTCCCCTTAACGGGCTTTCCGCCTATCCAGACGCGCCAGCTGAACAGCTCCGCAGCGCGACTCGCGACGCCTTCACCCTGCTGGTAGACCGTGCCATTGCCGAACAGGTTGACTTCATGGTCATTGCGGGCGATCTCTACGACGGCGCTTGGCGCGATTTCAACACGGGCATCTATTTCGCCAAGCAAATGGGGCGTCTCAAGCGTGTTGGCATTCACATATATGTAGTGTTCGGCAACCATGACGCCGAAAGTGAGATGACCAAGAAGTTGGAGCTACCTGACAACGTGCACGCCTTCAGCCCCAACAAGCCTCAAACTTTCAGGGTCGACGGCCTGGATGTGTCACTTCATGGCCAGAGCTTCAAGCAGCGCGACGTGACAACAAATCTGGTCACCGGGTATCCCGCGCCGACCGCGGGTCACTTCAATATCGGAGTGCTTCACACAGCGCTTGAGGGGTACCAAGCGCATTCATACTACGCGCCATGCACTGTCGCTGAACTACACGCCAAAGGCTACGACTATTGGGCACTTGGCCATGTACACGAGTTTCAGCAGTGGGCCGGAGCATCCACCATCGTCTTTCCAGGTAACCTGCAAGGACGCAATGTTAGAGAATTGGGGAGAAGAGGAGCGGTGATGGTCACAGTCGATGAGGCCGGAACTGTCGCTGTCGAACGCATCTTCATTGATGTTCTGCGCTGGGAGCATCTTATAGTAGACGCCTCAGACTGCGAGACGCTTGAGGATGTAGTGCGAAAGACGGGCTACCAACTCGAGTCATTACTCGGGACCGATGGCGAAATACCCCGAGCGGCGCGAATCACTATCCGGGAGAGGACCAAGGCTCACGGAGCGCTATTCGGGTTGGAATTGCAGCTCCGACAGGAGGTTCTGGCGCAGATTGCGGCCATCGGAAACGAGCGTCTTTGGCTCGAGAAGATACAGATAGCTACAAAGCCTATGGAGGATGCAGCGAAGCTGCATGAGCGTATGGATGCCTTCACAGACCTTCAAACCATCTTCGAAGAAGCCAGCACGGACCTAGAGTTCATCAAAGAGCTGAAGGACGCTTTGGCTCCGTTCGTAGGTAAGGCTCCATTCGACTTGCAACCGCTGGTGCCGCTAATCGAAAAAATCCGTACCGGAGATCTCAAGGAGCTCATTGACGACATCGCACCTGGCCTGCTTGCACATCTGGCTCAAGCGGAGTGAGCGATGAGGCTACAGAATCTGAACTTGGTCCGCTTTGGGAAGTTTACGGATACCGACATCCCGCTGCCTAAGGCAGAGCATGATTTCCATCTTATCGTTGGTCCTAACGAAGCGGGAAAATCTACGGTCCGTAGTGCCATCGCGGATCTCCTATTTGGTTTTCCTCAACGATATACGGCGATGTCCTTTCTGCATCCTCAGCCAGAGCTGCGGCTAGCCGCGACAGTGGCTGATGGAGACCAGAGTCTCGCCATTGTCAGGGCCAAGGGCAACAAGAATACGTTGCGGAATGCGGCGGACTCCCCATTACTGGACAACGCGCTCCAGCCTTTCATGGGGCTGGCGGACAGATACTTCTTTGAGACAATGTTTGGGTTGAGCCATGCGCAGTTGGTAGCGGGCGGTGAGCTGATCCTGGATGCCTCAAAAGACGTCAGTCAGATTCTATTTCAATCTGCGGCTGGGATTGCAGGCTTGGGCAAGGTCAAGGACGGACTCATTGTTGAAGCGGACCATTTATGGGGGCCTAGACAATCAGGCAGCCGTGCATACTATCAGGCGAGTACCGAGTACGAGCAGGCAAGCAAGGATCTGAAGGCGGCAACGGTCCGCTCAAAGAACTGGGGTGAAGCCCGCGCCATGCTTGATGATGTGGAAGCCCGCATCGCAGCAGCAACCGAGCGCAAGGGCGAGCTCGTTATGGCCCGGGCCAAGCTTGAACGAATCCGCCGTCTGGCGCCCAAAGTTATTGATCTGAAGCAGAAGCTTGCCGAACTGGAAGCGCTTGGTGAGGTGTTGGATTTCCCCTCGAACGCGTCGGAGACCGTGACCACCGGTGAGCAGGAGGCATCGATCGCCGAGACCAAGCTGCGCCAATGCAAGCTCATGGTGGAACAACTCACGCAGCAGCGCGACGAAGCAGTTTTCGATGCAGACATCCTTGCCGCAAAGGATGAAATCCAAGCCTTGGCTGACCATGGACAGAGTGTGCGGAACCACCATGCCGAGCTGATTTCCTTGCAAGAGGATGTCGAACGCAGCCTGACACTCGCACGGGCGGCGGCGGCGGAGTTGGGATGGTCAGAATTGAAAGATGAGGCAGGTTTGCTTGCACTGCTGCCAGATATGTTTGCACTCCGGGACGTTCACCGGCTAGTGAACGAGCGTGGTGGCTTACTTCAAGGCATGGTTTCCGCGACTGAAGGCATTGAAGAGAAGGAGCTTGAGCTCGCTGAAGTCGAAGCGGAACTAGCCACGATTGCGGTCGTCGAGGTGTCACCCGCATTTCGCAGCGCGCTGTCCGAAGCGCAGGTCTATCGCAATACCCTTGCAAACCAAAAGCGGCTTGGCGTGGTGGTCGCGACCGCTCAACGCCACTATGACACAGCATATGCAAACTTAGGAGAGTGGAAGAGGACACCCGACGCGCTCCAGCAGATGCCGGTGCCCTCCGCGGAACGCCTGAATGGACTATGTACCCAGCGCCAAAGACTCGAGTCCGCGCTCGGTACGGCGACCGACCGCCTCGAACAAGTGGAGCAGGATGTTGGTAGGGCAACTCTGGCGGTAAAGCAGTTCGTGGAGGCCCGCCATATCGTCACTGCGTCGGACGTGCGAGAAGCCCGCAGCAAGCGGGATTATGAATGGGGAAATATCAAGGATGGAAGTACCCAACTCGCATCCAGCGCAGCTGGCCTGGATGCAGCCATCAAACTGGCCGACGAGCTGGTAGACACGCAACTTGGCTCAACCACCGATGCAGCCAGTTTGCAGAGCTTGATACAGCAGGTCGAGCGCGCACAGGCTGAATTAAAAGTGGCCGAACAGTCGAAGGATGGCAGGGCAGCAGCTCTGATAACGTTCGACCAAGGCTGGCAGAGCGAAGCAATCGCTCTCAGCCTGCCAAGACTTGCACTGGAGGATGCCCAGGTTTGGATGTCCAAGCGCGAGGCGGTCTTGTCTTCTTTCATTGCTTTGGGTGAGAAGCAGGACGAGTTCAACCGGGAGGTCGATGAATCTGGCACCGCTGCCCGTAACTTGGCGAATCAGCTCGCACTGGCGGGGTGCATTGTGCCGCCGGAAAATACCCTCGCGGCAATTCTGACCCAGGCGGAAACGATGGTCGCCGATCTGGATGGAGCGGTGACCAGGCGAATGCAGCTGCTCAAGCATCGCGATGGCGGGTCTACTGCGCTTCACCGTTTGAAAGCCGCAGAGGCTTCCGCACGCTCCGCGTTCAATGATTGGGAGAAAAGTTGGAGCCGGGCAATAACAGCAGCCAAGCTCAATAACTACGTCAAGTCCGTGGATGACGCCGAGCAAGCGCTCTTCAAGGTCGATGCTTTTAGACAGAACCTGGACAAGGCGATTGCGACTCGACGCGACCGCATTGACATCATGAATAGCGATCTTGAAGCGTTTGGCAAACTTGCTACCCGCGTCGTCGAGATATTGAAGGCCGAGGACTTGTATGGAGCGGACGCAAGAGACGTTGTACGTACGCTCTCACCCAAGCTTAAGCTGGCCGAGGCAAACGAAGCTAGTCGGGCGGCAGCGGATGTGGCGCTGCGTGCTGCCAGCAAGCAGCGTGACGATGCGCAAAATCAAGTTGAACAGGTCCAAGCTAAAGTCGCCCCTTTACTTGCCTTGGCTGGCGTCACCATGCTCTCCGAAGCGGCCCCTTTGGTTGAGAAGTGGGAAATAAAACGCAGGCTGATCATCGAGATTGACCTCGCCCGTGCGGGTCTTATTCAGGATGCCGAGGGGTTTGCGCTCGACGTGGTGATTTCTGAGGTGGAGGGTCGCGACTTAGCTCAGATACCGGCCGAACTGACGAAAACGGGCGATGAAATTGAGCAGGTTCAGGCGGAACAAACCTGCCTTGCCGTTGAACAAACCAAGGCCAAGATCGACATGGAGGCATTCGGTGGTGGACGCGACGCCGCAGTTGCAGAGGCACGCCGTCAGGAGGCTCTTGCCGGGATGGCGAATGCTTCGGAGCGCTATATCAAGGTGACCGCCGCAGCTAAGCTCCTAAGTTGGGCCATTGAACGGTATCGCGAGCAAAACCAAGGCCCGATGCTGGCTCGCGCTGGCGCCATCTTCGCCACCCTGACGCTTGGCAGATACACCAAGCTCTTTGTTGATTTCGTGCACACGCCATATAGCCTGTCAGCGGTTCGTATGGACGGGAAAACGGTAGAGGTCCCTGGAATGAGCGAGGGAACACGCGACCAGCTCTACTTGGCCCTTCGGATAGCCGCTTTAGAGCTTCATTTGGCGAAAGCAAAGGCTTTACCGTTCGTTGCGGACGATCTGTTCATCAACTTTGACGATGAGCGCTCGACAGCTGGGCTTCAAGCATTACGAGACCTATCTAGGCAGACGCAGGTACTGTTCTTGAGCCATCACGACCACTTGCTTCCACGTGTGCAACAGGTCTTCGGTATGGGAGTCAACGTAGTGCACCTGCAGCGCTAGCAATCCACAAGGTTCAGTCGTATCACTAGGGTGCCATGATGAATCTTTATATATTCCTCGCCGGAGGGATCGGGCAGCGCAAGCATGATTCATGTAAAAAGTTTATTTATTTCTCTTGTTTTTGTTGTTTATATAAATCAATATCTTAGGTGTTTCTGATGTAAATTGTTTATTATTTCTATTCATGAGCTGTATACACATAAAAAAGTGCTGACCTTCCCCCTGCCATGCTTATCCGAACCGGCGACATTCATGTCGCCCAGCAGTGCTGTGGCTTCCACCTGGTAAGGATTGGTAATACCGCGGTTTCTTGAAGGTTCGGTTATCAGCGCATCGGATGCCGGGAAATCTGTCGCATTTAGAACACCAGCTCTGCAATGTACCCTGTTGAACGTTCAGTTGCCCCATACTTCGGCTTTGATGCTTTGCGTTGGTCCTTGCCCCCTCCGCCCGTCAGGATTACCGCCATGCGCTTGCCCGATTTCATTCTCGAGAACCTCGAGCCGATGTTGCAGGCTTGGGAAGATTTCGCCAGAACGATAGATACGCCAGGTGCAGCACTTGACAGCAAAGCGCTGCGAGACCATGCCGATCAAGTGCTTCGAGCAATCGTGACAGACCTCCGCTCAACACCGGCGGTGCAATCGCAAGCGGCCACAGTCCAGGAGCACGAGCCATCAGAAGCACTCGAAACCGCCGCAGAAACACATGCGGTGACACGGCTGATGGCGGGTTTCACCATTGATCAAATGGTGTCGGAGTATCGCGCACTGAGGACAAGTGTGCTCGGTCAATGGGTGAAGCAAACTAACTTTGGTTCGCCGATCCATGTAGAGGATATGACCCGATTCCATGAGGCCATTGATCAGGCCCTGACCGAATCCGTGGCCAGCTATTCGCGCGCCGTTGAGGCATCGCGCAACGTGTTCCTGGGCATTCTCGGCCATGATTTGCGAACCCCTCTGGGAGCGAGCCTGCTTGGCGCCGATATGCTGAGGCGTTCGGAAGGAATGGGCGAGCGTGCGACCAAAGTGGCTATGCAGATCTACACCAGTGTGACGAGAGCGAGCCAGATCGTCGGAGACCTGCTGGATTTAACCCGTTGCCAACTGGGGCCAGGTATCCCTATCAAAACGATGGAGGTCGATCTGTCGCCGATATGTGAACGTATCGTTGAAGAAGTCCGGGCTTTTCATCCTAAAGCCAACGTACTGTTCAAGGTGGAGGGGGCCGTCAGAGGGCAATTTGATGGTGCTCGAATGGAACAGGTCTTTTCCAACATCGTCGGCAACGCTGTGCAGCATGGTGATATCCAGGCGCCGATCAAGGTGGCGCTGGCAGTAGAAGAAGGCCACGCAGTCTTCTCGGTTCACAACAACGGTGATCCCATTCCAGAAGACGTCATGCCGTTCATCTTCAATCCGATGGAACGTTTTTCCCAGCGCGCGGTGATCGATCACGAATCTCCTGAAGGCCTGGGTCTGGGCCTCTTTATTGCCTCGGAAATCGTTGCTTCCCACCAAGGGACGATCGATGTCACTTCGAATTTGGAGCAAGGTACCGCATTTCTGGTGAAGGTACCGATTACCCAGTGAGCCGGGCTTCATGCGCAATGGCCGGATCTTGAATCCTCAGATGCCAGTGGTCTTGACATCGGACTGATTTTCAGAATTTGCTTGCGGGCCATCGTGTTCGTGCGTAGGATGCCGTAATCGACTCGGCCTTTCTGATCAATCACTTAGGTTTCGTCGCTCCTCGTTGTTGCTTCGTCAAGCCTTTTGTCTCGTTGGCTAGTCTTTCCTGTGCTTTCTACTGGAAGACCTTCCCCTGATGTCCACCATGCTTGATCCCGCCGGTCATTTTTTTTGACCCATGGCGTCCTGCCGTTGTGCAGGTGCTGTTACTGCCTGGATTAACGTGCTGGCTTCCCCATGTCTGGTGGCATTGCCCCCAATATATGACTCCTCGTTTGGAAAGGCTGCCCGCATACCAATACTACTGATTTGTTTTACATCGGATTTATTTTGATCATCAAAGAGCTACAACCGGGCGATTACTTCGCCCAAGACGTGAACGGTAAGTGTGTCCGTTTTGAAGTGGTCGCCATCCAGCCGATCGGCCACCAATACCAAGTCACTTTCCGCTCCGCGGCCGGCGATACCAGCGCTCGCTATTCAGCTAGCGCAGTCATTGCCACAGCAACATTGCACTAATGCTATCAAGTCTTCGGAACTGACCGACCTCCCCCCATCTTGAGTAGCATTTGGGTTTGGAGTCCTACCCCCGATATGACGGGTTTTGCTGTCGCCAATTGCCGGGCATAAGCAGCAGGGGTTAGTCCGCCCAATGCCTTCTCCGGTCTTTCCTCGTGGTACTCCCGTCACCACGCTTCAATCATCACGCGCGCATGCGGCAAGCTGGTGAACCAGTGCTCATTCAATATTCGTCCCGCAATCGGCCATTGAACGATTCCACATACGCATTCTGATTCGGCTTGCCCGGCTGAATCTGCTTGAGTGTGACACCGCGCTGTTGCGCCCAGATCAGTATCGCCTTGCCGCAGAATGCCTTGCCGTTGTCAGTACGAATCAGCTGTGGCAAAACCGCGCTCAAGCCAAAGCAGGTCCAGCACTCGCGTCAGATGCTGACCACTGATGGCGCGCTCGGCAATCACCGCCACGGCTTCATGCGTGGCGTCATCGACGATGGTCGGGCACTTGATCACCCGGCCTTCGGCCGTGCGATCAAACACGAAATCCATCGACCAGACCTGATTGGCAGCGGTGGGACGCACCAACGGAAAGTGTTCCAAGAGTGGCACCTTCTTGCGTTTGAGCCGCCGCACTTGCAGACCGGCCAAGGCATGCAGCCGTTCTGCTCGCTTATGGTTCACCGGCCAGCCGGACTGGCGCAGCTTCAGATAAATCATGCCGGCGCCATAGCGCCGATGGCGCTGGGTCAGCGTGATGATCTGCTGCTGCAAATCGCTGTTCCGGTCTGGCCTGGGCTGGTAGCGCAGACTGCTGGCGCTTATGCGCGCCACTTGCAAGCCACGCCGCTGGCTGAGCCCGCGTTGCGCCATAAACCGCACCGAGTGCCGTCGGGCCGGTGCGGTCACCCCTTTTTTGCAGTGCTTCGCGGGTGGCTTCGTTCGCGAGCATCGATTCGGCGAGCATGTGCTCGAGTCGGGCGTTCTCGGCCTCCAGCGCCTTGAGGCGCTTGGCATCCGGGACGCTCATGCCGCCGAACTTGCAGCACCAGAGGTAGTAGCCGGCCTCGGAAAAACATGCCATCGGCACAGTGCCTTGATGGGAAGGCCCGCTTCAGCCTCACGCAGAAAGCCGATGATCTGCGCTTCGCTATACTGTTTCTTCACGTCCAATCTCTTGGGTTATGGGATTGGACTCTAAATCTGCGTGCTACTCGAAGGTGGGGGGACATCGGTCCTTGAGCGCGGTATGCGAGAACGGGAAGATAAGACCGCGACAGGCTAGAAATGCCAGTTTATCGGGGTTTAAGCACTCGGGAGGAGGCCAGCGACGATCTTGGCGCGGAAGCGCTGCGACCGAAGCAGATCGGCGTGCTGCAAGCTTTGCCCCATCGCCCGTTGCGGGGTGATGCAACAAGCCGCTTCATGCGAATGAGGCGGCCTGTTGTTCATGGTCCTGTGCCGTGGGATGCGGCGCCGGCTTGCTTGCCGGGCGGCCTGTTAGGGCGCCGTGTAAGTACCCGTGAGCAGCGAGCCCTCGGTATCGTGGTTTTCCGACACTTGAAACAGCAGCAGTTCCACTGCGTTGTTCGAGGTGCTCAAGGTGAACGGCACTTCGCCCGAACCGACCTTGTGCTTTTGTACCGCCGCCACGATCAACTTGGCCGTGTCTTCGATGGCGCCGACCGGATCTTCCGTAACGATGTCGGTGACATAGCCCAGCGTGGCTTTCACGATCGCTGTCGCATAGTCCAGGGTGACATCGCTATGCTTGATGCCGCTCATCTGTGCCGAGCCCAGCCACCAGTTGTTGCCGCCGGTGGTGGTGCTGCCCTGCGCCAGGACGAAATTCTGTGCGGTGTAGGTGACGTTGTTGATCACCAGGGTCAGCGTGCCGCGCACGGCGAAGTTCAATTCCTCGGGCGAGGTGTCGGAATACGTCAGGGCGATGCCGCCACCGCCCTGGACCACATCGTCGAACCAGTGGGCAACCTGCGAAGTCTTGTGCCGGCCTGCCTTGATGGTCACGGTGTTGTTGTTCTTGATGCTGACGCCGCCATAAGGCTGCCCACTGCTGATAGAGTGATCGCGTTCCTGGAAGCCGACCTGGGTCAAGCCGGGAAAGTTGAAGGTGAAGTCGTTGTCGTGCTGCTTAGTCATATCTGTCATCCACTCTGATTTCACTGCCAAAAATCCCGAGGCGCCGTCGACGCACCCGGGCCTTATGCGAAATTCGAACCGATCACCGTGCTGACGTTGCTGTTGTCGAGGTGGCCGGTCTCGTTGTTGTAGAAGTCGAGCACGACGAAGCCCAGGCGTGCCTTGCCCGGCTTCTGCGCAGATTCATCCGCAAAATACGCTTGCAGGGACGGATTCATTGCATCCTTGGCCGACCAGGCATATTGGTAAGGCGTGTGCGTCATGTAATAGGCGATGCTGTTGAACGTGATGTGCAGCCTGCCGTCGGCAGGATTGCCTGCGGCCTTATCCAGCGCGGCGGAAACCGCTTTCATCTTCTTGCCGGTATCGTGGGTGCCATACTGGTCTTCGATGTGCAGGCTGGTTTCGCCGTCGGGTGTGGTGGTGTCGAAGGTTTCGCTGTAGCTGTTGGGCCAGCCGACACCCTCGAAGTTTTTCGATTGCTGCTGCAGGTTCAAGCCCAGATCGACGCCGGCCGGCGCGAAGAAGCGGCGCAGCAGTACGATCTTGCCGCGCAATTGCGCCAGCGGCAGCAGCGTCGACGTGGCGCTCAGGCAAAACAGGTTTTGATATGCGCTGTTGCCGAGGTAGGTCTGGAATCCCTGATAGACGGTATCGTCGGTAGCGCTGCCGGAGGCGTCGTTGACGAGCATGAAAATGGCTTCGCTCGAATTGGCGGTCAGGAAGGCGTCGCAATCGTCCAGCACGTCGCCGAAGGTGATGTCGCAAGAGATGTTCGCGTGATTGACCTGGAGCGGATCACCGGCGGTCTTGGCCGAATTCTTGGCGAGCCGGATATCGAGGAAGCGGATGCCATCCTGAAGTTGCTGGGCGATGCTGAAATTCTGCGTGTGGTACGGGCCGGGAGAAACCTTCTGGGTACCAGAGTCGTGGGTGCCCGGGACCGACAGCTGGCCCATCGTCAACGAGCTGTCCAAGCCAGACATCCAGCTCGACAAATCTCCGGCATATGCGCCTTGCGTTTGAACCGACATTTTCATCACCTTGGCATGGGTAACTGGTCATTTCGGTTCAATATTAACCTTGTGGTCGGCTTGAAGTAAGTCTTATTACAGCAAATTGTGGCTTGTAGCACAAAACCGGCACACAGGCTGGTTTGATCTGGCTGGTTTGCCATCTCTGCTGCTTGCGCGACGCACCCCTCGCCACCCAAGTACCGTATCACCAGCTGGCGTGACTACAACGCCGCTTTGAAACAGCGGGGCTCCCCGCTGCGCTGGTGACCTTGCCCCAGCCAGTTAATCATGAGTTAGTTACCGATTTGCTACGACTTGGCTAATCCTTGGGATACCTGGCTGAGGAAAGGCCACAAGGATGGCTCTCTATTATTCTGCAGCGAGGTCTTAACTACAGATTGAAGATGAAACCTTATTTTTGAGTGGCCGCAGTGTGGCTGGTAAAAATGCGGCGTACGGCGCCATTGATGATGAAACTTTATTATGTTTTTACACGTTGTTGTGGGCATGACCACATCATTGGCCATTGATGCTTTGCGTCTGATCAGGCGGGCCTGCCTATACAGGCCCGCCTTGCGACATCAGTTCAACAAAGCGCGCTGAACCAGATCGGCTACTGCGGTGGCATGGCTCTTGATGAAGTAGTGCCCGCCGTCAGGTAGCTCGCGCATGACCAGCTGTGGGCTGAAACGCCGCCAGTTCTGTACCAGTGCTGCATGATCGAGTGTGAGTGGATCATTCCGGGCGATCAGGCACAGTAGCGGCTGTTCCATCAACGGGAGCGGGGTTTGCCATAACGGGATCAGCATCCGGTTGGCTTCAATTGCATCATTGCGGAATGCACCGGCCAGATGCTGCGTGAAATTGGCATTGCCTGCCTGGTCGAGGGCAAAACCGGTCACATCCACCAGCCAGGAGACAATTTCCTTGTCGCTCATGGTTTCGTTCTGGCGGATTTGCGCCTGCAAGGTATCGTCATCGCGCAGCAGTTTGCCCGACACGACCGCACCGGCTACTTCCAGCCCCGCGGCTTTGGCCTGACGCACCAGCTCCACCGCACCACCCGTGCCCGAGCAATGGCCCCACGGGATGATCCGGCGCACGCCGCGCTGCTGGAGTTCCGCCACGCAACGGCTTACCAGTTCGACCAAATCGATGAAATCTTCACCGGTACTCGGGTCGTTGCCGGGGGGCTCCACCCCATACAGGCTGATGCCGGCCTGCAACTGATCGGCCACCGGCTGGAAGTTGATCGAGTTGCCAGCTGCATAGCTGAAGCACACCAGGGCCAGATCACTCCCGGCCGTTTTCAGCGGCCGCAGTACATCGCGGTTGGCGATTGCGCGTTCGCTGCAGGCGGCCAGATCGGCCAGCGTGCGCTGCTCGAACAGGTCGGCAATGCTGAAGCGGCCACCCGAGCGCATGGCTGCCAGCATCGCCAGCAACGAGTTGCCACCGAGATTGAAGAAGTTGCTGTTGCTGCCGATGTGATCGGCATCCAGTTGCAGTACCGCGGCCCAGAGGCTGGCGATTTCCTGTTGTCGTTGCGTCGCCAGCGGTACCACCGTGAGGTGATCCTTGACCTGCCGGGCGGCAATCTCCAGCAATGCTTTCTTGTCGACTTTGCCGGCACGGCTGAGTGGCAATGCTTCGATGGTCAACAACCGGTCTGGCACCATGTGCAACGGCAGTTTGCGCATGAGCCCGGTTTGCACGGTGGCGATATCGTGCGTGCCGCAGATGAAACCGGTGAGACCGACACCATCGAACACTACGGCGGCATCGCGTACATCGGTCATGGCCAGCAACACGTTTTCGATCTCGCCGGGCTCGACGCGCATGCCGCGCACTTTGATCTGTTCGTCCTTGCGGCCCAGGTAGGCGAGATTGCCATCCGCTAGCCAATAGCCAAGGTCGCCGGTGCGATACAGGCGCCCATTGCTCCACCGCGCCAGAGGATGGTCGAAATCGAATGCCGCGGCCGTTTTGTCGGGCGCATTGATGTAGCCACGACCGACACCGATGCCGGAGACGCAAATCTCGCCGGGTGTTCCCAGCGGTACTGGCTGATCATGGTTGTTCAGCACATGCAGCTGCAAATTCCGCACCGGACGACCCACCGGCACGATATGCGTCTCCACCGGCCCTTGCAGGATGCAATGGGTGATGTCATCCGACGCTTCGGTCGGGCCATAGGCGTTGACCAATGCAATGGCCGGATGCAACGTAAACCAGCGATTCACCTGTTCCTGCTTCAGCGCTTCGCCGGTGAGCACCAGCGTGCGCAGCTGTGCAAAGCGGGGTGCATGCGGCGCGCTCTCCAGGAAATCGAGCAGCACGGCAAACCATGACGGCACCACTTCAAGCACGGTAACGCCATCGGCTTCCAGTTGTGCAATGAAACGGGGCAGGTCGAGCTGGATGGCTTTGTCGTAGACCACCGTGCGGGCGCCGACGAGCAAGCCGGTCAGTGCCTGCCATACCGACACGTCAAACGTCACCGGCGCGGTTTGTGCGATGACATCGCTCGCGTCGAGCTGCAGGTCGTCGATCTTGGCCAGCATGTGGTTCAACATGCCCGCGTGTTCCAGTTGTGCCCCTTTGGGCGTACCGGTAGAGCCGGAGGTGAACATCAGGTACGCCAGGTCTTGCGGCAAGGGCCGGGCGAGTGTGACAGCCGGCGTTCCGGATGCTGCATCGGGCGCCAGGCTGATCAGGCCAGGCCCATCGGGGATGCTGGCGCTCAAGGCGGCCAGCCGTTGCTGCTGCTCGGGCGTACACACGATGGCACGCACGCCGGATTGGGTGATCAGCTCCAGCAGGCGTGCGTCCGGCATCTCCAGATCCAGCGGCAAGTAGATATCGCCCTTGGCCATGATGGCGTAGATGGCCGCCACCCATGCGGCCGAGCGCGGCAAGGCAACGCCGACCACATGCTGCTGGCCAGCCGGCAGCAGCGCGCCCAGTGCGGCGGCATGCTGCTCCAGCCCGGCAAAGCTCAGGCGGAAGTCCTCATCCTGCAACGCAATGGCTTGCGGCTGTTGCCGGGTCACCTGCCGGATCTGTTCGATGGCAGTGGTTTCAGGCAGCGCGTGCTCCGCGCCACGGCCCAGCTTGGCCAACTGCGCCAGTTCGGCGGCGTCCAGCAAGCTCTGGTCGAGGTAATGGGTATCCGGGCTGCTGGCCAGCTGGCGTAGTGCTGCCTTGTAATAACCCGCAAAACGGGCGATTTGTGCCTGGTCGAATTCATTGCTGTAATAGTGCAGGCTCAAGCGGACCTCATCGGTGTACGCGTCCTGGCCAAACTCCGCCCGCAGCGGGAACTCGGTTTCAGCGCGTACCTTGACCGTGAGTTCGTCCATGCCGGGCAAAGCCTTCAGTTCCTTCAGCATGTGGAAATGGGTGAAGTTGAATACCGTTTCGAACATCAGCTCGGTGGTGCCCAATTCGGCTTTCATCTCCGCCAGCGGGAAGCGCCGATGTGGCAGGAATTCCGCTTCGTGGGCATGCACGCGGCCGATCAGTCCGCGCCAGTTTTCATGCTGCGCAAGTTCGAGCTGGTAGGGCACGCTGTTCAGGAACAACCCCACGCCTTGCTCGGCATTGAGCTCTTCCGGGCGACCGCTATGCTCGTAGCCGGTGATCACGCGCTGGCGGTTGCAGATCACGCCCAGTACGTGCAGGTGGCAGGCGAGCAGTACCGTTTTTACCGGCACGGCCAGTTCGCTGGCGAGTGCGCGAATCGATTGCGACAGGCTGCTCTCGATTTCCACATCGAAGTAATCGATCACGGGGGTGGCGCGCTTTTCACGCAGCGGGCGAGGCACCGGCATCGCTTCGAAGGCGGCCAGCTCGCCGAGCCAGTAGGCGCGTGCGGCCGGGTCTTGTCCGGTGGCGCGTTCCAGCACCAGGTATTTGCGCAAGAAGTCATCGCGCAGCGGTTGCTGCGGCGTTTCTCCCCGGCGCGCCATATGGTAGTAACTGAGCAAGCGCGTGTGCAGCAGGTTGATGCTCCAGCCATCCAGTGCGGAATCGTGGAAGCTGAGCGAATAACGGAAGCGCTCGTCCGAAAGGATATGGATGTGTACCCGGATCAGGCCGGGCTCTGCCCAGTTGAAGCGGTAGTGGCTTTCGTGTTCGAAGAATGCTTCGAGCTTTGCCGTCTGGCCGGCTGCATCGAGCCCGCGCCAGTCTTCGATGAAGAGTGGCAATTGGGCGGATTCGTGGATGTATTGCACGAACTCGTCATGCTGGCTCAGCTGATAGCTGGTGCGCATGATCGGGTGTTCGTTCACCATCCATTGCATGGCCTGTTCGAAGGCTGCGCGGTTGAAGCTGCCTTGCAGGTTATAGCTCTGGATATCGTGATACCAGGACGCACCACGCAAGAGCTCGCTCTGGAAAATCAGGCCCGCCTGCAGTGCCGTCATCGGATATGCATCTTCCAGCCCGGCCGGTACGCTGGCGCGGTCTGCGGCAGACAGCAAGGAGAAGGGCTGATATTCCGTTTCGACCACGGCTACCGCTTTCCCTACGAACGGTGCGAGCTGGCTGATGGTGGGATATTGGAACAACGCCTGGAAACTGATCTCCAGCCCGGCTTTGCGCGCGTGGCTGATGATGGCGAGGAAGCTGATCGAATCGCCACCCAGGCTGAAGAAGTTATCGTGGATGCCCGGGTCCTTGACGCCCAGCACCTCGGACCATATGTCTGCCAGCATTTGCTCAAGTGCGTTGCCCGGCGGGACTTTGCGGCTGGCCGCCATCAGCGTGTAGGGATCGGGGAGCAGGCCCCGGTCCAGCTTGCCGTTGGGGGTCAGCGGGAAAGACGCTACTTCGACAATGAAGGGCGGCACCATGAATTCCGGCAGGTTGCTCAGCAATTGCTGCCGCACTGCCGCCTCGCTGTAGCCGGCATTCGTCACGGCATAGGCTGCCAGATAGCGGCTGCCATCTTCACGGCTGCGGGGAATGACGCGGATATCGGTAATGCCGGGGCAGCGCAGCAGTGCGCTCTCGATTTCGCCCAGCTCGATGCGGTAGCCGCGAATCTTGACTTGATGGTCGATTCGGCCCAGATACTCGATCTGGCCATCGGCCAGCCAGCGCACCAGATCGCCACTGCGATACACGCGGCGCAAATCCGGCAGCGGCAACTGGCAGAACTTCTCGGCAGTCAGTTCCTCGCGGTTCAGATAACCGCGCGCCAGGTTCACACCGCCGATGCAAAGCTCGCCCGGCACGCCCAGCGCGGTGGGTTTGCCGTGTTTGTCGACGATGTAAATCTGCGTGTTCTGGATCGGCCTGCCGATCGGCACCGAGGCTTTGGCATCGTCAGCCAGGCATTCATACCAGGTGACATCGACCGTCGCTTCGGTCGGGCCGTAAAGGTTGACCAAGCGGCTGCCCTGGGCTTGGCCGATGAGTGCGAAGAAGCGGTTGGACTGGTGCATGGTCAGCGCTTCGCCACTGGTAAACACGATGCGCAGCGCCGCGCCGCGGATCGCATCGGCTTCCAGCTCCAGGTCATTCAGGAATGCGTCCAGCATGGTCGGCACGAAGTGCATGTGCGTTACGCGGTGCTGCTTCAGGGTAGCGAGGATTTGCGCAGGCTCCTTCTCGGCGCCCGGTGCCAGCAGGACCACCGAAGCACCGGCAAACGGCCACCAGAACAGCTCCCACACCGAGACATCGAACGACACCGGCGTTTTTTGCAGGATGACGTCATCGGCGGTCAGGCCAAACTGGTTCTGCATCCACTCGATGCGGTTGAAGGCCGAGCGATGCTCGATCATCACGCCCTTGGGATTGCCGGTAGAGCCCGAGGTGTAAATCAGGTAGGCAATCTCGTCGGCATGTTTGTCGACTGCCGGATTGGCATCGGTACCCGCAGCCAAGCATCCGGCCACATCCACGCACCTGACCGCGGCATCGCTTACCGCCGCCGTGCTGCCTTGCTGCAACAGCACAAATGCGCCACTGTCCTGCAGGATGTAGCTGCGGCGGTTTTCCGGATAATTGGGGTCAATGGGCACGTAAGCCGCGCCGGCTTTGAGCACGCCGTAAATCGCGGCCAGCATGCCGATACCGCGCGGCACCATCACGGCCACGACCTGCCCCGGCTGCACGCCCAGGCCGATCAGTGTTTGCGCCACGCCATTGGCCTGGCGGTTCAGCTCGGCGTAGCTCACGCTGCCGTGCTGATCGGTTGCTGCGGTCTTGCCGGCGTGATCAAGCGCGCGTTGTTCCAGTACCTGCTCCAGCCGGCGCGTCCCGGTAAAGTCGCACTCGGGGCCTTGCGCCAAGGCGAGCGCGTGCTCGGCATTGCGGGGGCTGGTAAGGCTGATGCTTTGCGCCTCCGCGGTCGGGGCTGCACACAGTTGCGCCAGAATGTGCTGCAGGTTGTCGAGTATGGCGGCGCGATATTCGGCCGGGAACGGCGCGCCATTGGCGCGGAATACCAGGGTGGCCTCCGTCCCCAGTGTTGCGAGCTGCAATTGCACGACACCGGGTTGCGCCATTTCCGCCGCATTGTGCCCCACGGCCAGATGCAGGCCGGTAAGCGGCACGGCGCGCTCCAGCGCAGCATGGCGGCGGATATCATTGAACGAGCCAAATCCATATGCGAGCGCATCCAGGATGGCTGTGCGATGGCTTTTGATCAGCTCGGACAGCTTCTGCTCTGCTGCAGGCGCCTCATTGAGCAGCAGCAAACACAGGGGCGGCTGCCCCTCCACCGGGAGCGAAATGCCGGTGCTGAGCGGCGTATCGGAAGCGACATGGCTGTGTATGAGCAGTTGTGTGGCCACCGACATGATTGCGGCGATGTTGATCCAGTCGCCCCTGGATATGGCCTGCAGCGAAGCCGTGACTTCGCCGGGCAAAGCCAGCGTGGAAACGCCATTGTCTGCTGCATGGCCGGGCATGCCCGCAAAGGCTGCGGGGATCCAGCTCGCGCCGAGCAAATTCTTCAGGTATGCCGCGCTTTTGAGGGCGTGTTCTTTGGCCGCCGCATCGTTCTGGGTAATGGCTTGCATGTGTCAATCCTGTGATGGGTCAGAAATCAAAATCTGCGGCGACGATCGGTGTCGCCCGGGTTTTGGACGTCGCGGCTTCAATCAGGGTCTTGAGTGCGGCGGTATCGGCACTGCCGGTCAGGCGGCGCAAAATGCGCAGCAGGTTGTTGGTGAAGACGCCGATGGTGTCTGCATCAAAGCGGTGCGGGCAGTATTCCCACTGGATTTCGTAGCCTTGCTCGGCCAGATCGAATACGTGGATCACCTGCGGCAATTGCGCCATTTTTTTGGCTTCGCAGAACGAGCGGAAGCGGCTGCCGGCCAGATCGATCTTCTGGTAATCGATGTTCTGGTACGCCAGCAAGGCATCGAGCGTCGGGCGCGGCGAGTCGTTGTGGTTCCGAACGTGATGCAGCTGCGCCTGGAACGGGTAGTTCTGATAATCCAGCGTGCCGAGAAACTGCTCGGCCAGCATGTGTATGGCGGGGCCGGCAGGCCCTTCTGCATCCAGCGCAAACGGCACGATCACTGCATTCACGAACATGCCGAATACATCGGCCAGATCCGCATCTGCGCGGCCACTGACCACGACGCCCACATGGCTGCGCCATTCATGCGTGAAACTGGTTTGCAGCAGCGCGTAGGCCAGCAGCAGCACGCTGAACGGCGTGGTGCCCAGCCTTGCAGCAAGGCTGCGCATGTCGGCAGCCAGCGTGGCGTCTATCAGCAGGTATTCCACTGCGTACCCGAGCGGGGCTGCGGGTGGAAGCTGGCGATCGGCCGGCCACAGCGGGTGCGCCACGACATCCTGCAAACGGTGCTGCCAGAATGCTTCTGCGCCTGCTGGCGTGCTTTCTACCTCCGGCCAGAACGCCCTGGTCTCCGGTGTATTTTGCGTGCCGGTGAGCTGCGCTTTCAGCGCCTGGATAAACAGGCCCACTGATAGTCCATCTGCTGCGATATGGCTGAAATCGAGCAACAGCGCGGTCTCGATGCCGTTGAACGGTACGATGCCGGCACGCAGGAGCACGCCTGCGCCCAGATCGAAGGGCTGCACGAAATGGTCAGCGGCTTCGCCGGTTGTGCTGAAGGTCTGCAATGCAATGTCATGCGGCGCGCCGGGGGCGAACCACAAACCGGTACTGTCTTGCGTGAAGCGGCTGAACAGCATGGGGAACTGCCGCGCCGCATCGCTCACCGCTTGCTGGAAGCGTGCCGCCGGGATGGCGCTGGCGGTGCGCAGCAGCAGCGGAATGTTGTATGCCGTGGTGGATGCATCCACGGTATGGGCAAAGTAGATCAATTGCTGAGCAGCATTTTGCTCGAAGCGCCCGGCAGGCCTGCTGGCTGCTACGGGCGTGGCCGGCACCGAGCTGACGGCGTGCTCGGCAATGTACTCCACGACCTCTTGCAGGCGCTCGGCGCGCAGCAGTACGGATACCGGCACTTTCACGCCGTACTGGCGAAAGCAACGCGCGGCAATCGTGGCGGCCATGATGGAGTCCCCGCCGCAATTGACGAGACGCATCTCCAGAACGTCATCGGGCAAGGTGTTGGAAAATACGGCATCAAGCATTGAGATGAAGCTTGCTGGGTCTATCGATGAGGGCGACATGGGAGGGTCCGGATCAGATTTGCGGCAGCAGGAAGTGGAACGCCAGGAAACTGAGATAACTCAGCATCACCACCGCAAAGAAACTCTTCAAACGCAGTGAAAGGGCGATGCAAACGAGGGCGGCCAGCACATGGGGGCTGAGCAGGAAGCGCAGCACATTGCCATTGCCGCCATGGTGTCCACTGAGGCCTGACACGATCAGCACGGTGAGGATGGCGGGCAGAAACAGCTCGAGGCATTCCTTGAAAAAGGCAGGCAGCACGATGCGGTCGGCGAACATGAAGGCCACACCGCGTATGCTCAACACCACCAGGCCCATCAGCAGGATGGTTGTCGTCAGATTGCTCATGCGGAAGCCTCGCTCAAGGTGCGTTTGCGGCGGAAATCAAAGGCTTTGACCAGAGCGACCGCACCAAGGCAGGCGACAATCAGGCCCAGGTTGTAGGGCAGGTTCTGGCATGGCAGGTACAACAGGAATGACGCCAGAGACACCTGCAGGAAGCGCCGTTTTTTCAGGTACGGCCCCAGCATGGCGATGAAAGAGGCCGTGGCAATGAAGTCGAAGCCAAGATGCGCGACATGGCTGGCCATGCGGTCGCCCACGTAGATGCCCACGGCGGTGCCCGCCAGCCAGTTGCAATAGAAGATCAGCACGCAAGCCAGGAAAAACAGATGCTTGGAGTGCGCGCTGACCGGCTCCTTGTAACGATCCTTTGCCAGGAAAAACACCTGATCGATCAGGCCGAATGCCAGCAAGGCGCGGTAAGTGATCGGCACGGCCTTGACCTCCTCCACCAATGACATTGCGTAGATGAAGAAGCGCAGGCTGAGCAGGAGGGTGGTGAGCAGCACCACGGCCAGATCGGCATGCGCGACCAGGAGTTGCAGCCCGACAAACTGGGCCGCGCCGGAATACACCCATGCGGACATCAGCAGCGAATTGCCGACCGACAAGCCGGCGTTTTCCGCCAGGGCGCCAAAGACGATGCCCGACAGAAACGCCGATAGCAGAAACGGCGACGAGCGTTTGAATGCCGTGACCCATGCGCCATCGCTATGCATTGGCGGTTTCCTCATGCGCCCAACGTTGCGTCTCGGCAAAGAAATTGGGGATCTGCTGGGCCTGACCGTTTGCAGTGGCTTGCTCATAGACAAAATGGCCAACAGCCAGATCGAGCACCCCGAGACCGAACGGCGAAAACAGCGTGGGCTTGTTGTGATCGAGCGTGGCTTCTCCGGTGATGACCTGGGCTAGCGTGCCGTTCACGAAGCTGCGGGTCTGGTATTTCTGCTCGGCCAGATGCGGTGAAGTGTTGGCCTTCATGCAGTGTTCAATGTCGTCCACCACGTTGTTGGCAGCCATTACCAGCTCGGGGGCGATATCGCGCAGCGAGATGTTCAGCACCAGTTGGCCCGCCTTGAAGGCATCGGGCTGGGTGATGTATGGCGTGGCTACGGTGGTGGCCAGTACCACCAGATCTGCGTCATCCAGCGCTTCCTGCAACGAAGCCGCGACCACGCCGCGGTATCCACCCAGCTTCTGGCCATGGGCGGCGAGGCGGGCTGCATCTTGCGGGTTCAGGTCAAAGACGGCCAGCTCATCGGTGCGCCAATCCTGATCAATCAGGAATTCCAGGATGTTGCGTGCAATGATGCCGGCGCCAATCACGGCAATCTTGCGGGCGTGGCGGCTATCGGGGCCCAGCACATTGGCGGCCAGTGCTGCCGACGCAGCGGTGCGTGCCGCGCTGATCAGCGAGGCTTCGAGGCAGGCATAGGGATACCCGGTGTCGTACTGGTTGAGGATCAGGGTGGCCGAAGCACGCGGCAGGTTGTGCTGGATGTTTTCGGGGTAGCTGGCAATCCATTTGATGCCGGAAAGGCGCGTATCGCCGGTCAGTGCCGCTGGCAAGGCGATGATCCGCGACGACGGGTTATCTTCGAAACGCAGGAAATAGCTGTCCGGATTGATGGTCTGGCCGAGCTCGTGATCGAGGTAAGCGGCACGGACGATGTCAACAATCCTGCCGCGGTGTTGCTGGATCAGGGTGTTGATGGTTTCGCCAGGAATGACGGAAAACAAGGGCATGGCGCGCGACATGGGTAGAGGTCCTGGGCAAGGGTTCATACGAAGGGAAATGAGCGGTTCTGAAAAATGGAATGCATGTTGGGGCTGATGCAGCGGTGCGGGCTGCTGCGGGCTGCGCATCGGTCGGACTGCGGCGAGTACCGCAGTTGCTGCGTGCAGCGCTCAGGCCATGGCGACGGGTATCGCCTCCCGGACAGCGTAGAAATCCGGGAAGCGCTCGTTCACCCATTCGGGGTTGTAGAGCGTGTCGATATAACGCTCGCCGGAATCGGGGCTCAGTACCACCACGGTGGAACCTGGCGCGATGACGCTTTCGTATTGCGCCAGCGCGCTCAGCACGGTGCCGCTGGAGCCGCCCAATAGCAGGCCGTACTCGCGTGCCATGCGGTGACACATGGCCACGGTGTCTGCTTCGGCGACGGAAATGAAATCGTCGATGCCCTCTTCGCGCAGGAAATGCGGCGTCACGCTCGAACCCAGACCTGGAATGAAACGGCGCGATGGCTTGCCGCCAAAATTTACCGAGCCGATCGAGTCCACTGCAATGATGCTGGTATCCGGTGAATCCCTGCGCAGGCGTTCGGTGCAACCTGCCAGCGTGCCAGTGGTGCCCGCGCCGATGAAGATGAAATCCAGTTCAGGAAACTGATTTATCACGGCCTGCGCGGTGAGGGCCGAATGCACGGCCGGGTTGGCCGGGCTCTGGTACTGGTTGAGCCAGACCAGGCCACGCTCTTGCGCCAGTTTTTCCTGGATATAGGCCAGGCGGCTGCCGAGATAACCGCCGTTGGCATCCAGCTTGCTGATCACCACCACTTCGGCGCCGTAGGCCTCGATCAGCTTGATATTGGCTGGCAGGGTGTTTTTATCCACGACGCACGTAAAACGATAGCCACGCGCTGCACAAATCAAGCTGAGGGCGACACCCAGATTGCCGGAAGAGGATTCGATCACGCGGCGGCTCTGCTTCAGGCCGGCGTGTTGTTCGGCGTAATCCAGCAGCGCGGCGGCCGTTTTCATCTTGATGGAGCCGCCAGGGTTGTACGACTCCAGTTTCAGGTAGGCCGTCGCGTGCTTCAGGAAGCCTGGCAACGCGACAAAGATGTCATCCAGGATGATCTGGTCTGCACTGGGAAAAATCATTTCTCGTCCTCGGGTTGGCCTGGCGCCGCTTGGCATGACAAGCAATGGAGAAGGCTTGCCCGGCTATCAGGTCTTGCGACAAACAGCGCTCGTTCTGTCGGGGGCACAGATGGCGGTGCATGGCGGGATTGGTGATTTGCAAACAATCGTAAATGTATCTTAATTTTGGTGTATATTTTCTTTCGTGAAAGTGTATTAATTTCTTGTGTCTGCGATTGTTACATTGTCAGGATAATTTGTGAAAATTTTATTTATTGCTTTTTCACAGCTTGGGCTAGCGCTTGCCGCACTCGCCCGCGAGCCCGTTTAAACGCGTAAACGGCGGCCAGCTCGCAAACCGACCTGGCCAAAATGCAATCGGCAGCTGGCATCCGGCTTGCACGCAAAGGCAAGCGAAGCACGGGAAATATGGCGCCGGGTGCCGGTGAATGGCGCAAGTCTCCTCTGGAGATCGATGCACAAGCGCTGGCAGCGCGCGATCGGGATGCCGGCAACGGCGTGGGTAGTGCGTTGCTGTTGCCCGATCTGCGGGTATGAATTCCCGCCTGCACGATGACCATCACAGCATCTGCATCGTTGCTGCCTGTGCCACGGCGGCGGCCATCGAGCGATTGCAACTCGCTGCCGAAGCCATCATCCCCACGGGCAGGAACGACCAGCGTTAACAAACCCGCAGGCGCCAAGCCAGGGAAAAGGACTGCGCGCCACGCGCCGTCTGCGGCGGCGTGCTGCAGGCAGGAGCCGCTACTGAGGGTGCAGTCCGGCGGGTGCCATGCGGCGCCTCAAGAGACCGGAGAAGAGAGCGAAGGGGCTGGCACGTTCGAGCTGCAGAAGGCAGCGCTGCCGATCATGCGGCGTGGCCGGACTGCTTTGCGCGGCCAGCCTGGCCGGATTGCGGCCGACGGCCTGGTCATGGGCACGCGGTACAATGGCTATCATCGACCGGATAACGAGTGGCACCATGTGTTTGACCGGGGTCTGCGATAAACCGCGTGCCGGAACGCCCGCATGAACGGATCGAAACTTCATGATCAGCTTGAACACGCACTGATCGCAAAGGCGCGGGAGCTGGCCGTCCGCTTCAAGGGAAAGCCTATGTGCCGGTTCGATATCAGTGTGTTTCCATGGCATGGAACGCTGGCGCTTTCCGTGCTGCTCGCTGAAGATACGTGTGATGAGCGGGATATCGCCGCATGGCCTCATTACAACGTTTCGCAATTCAGCGAAGGAAAATGGCCCGAAGCTGCGGATTTCTGTAGCGAAATGCAACGTCTATGGCATGGGGATAGGCAGCTGACCACTTCGCTTCTCGCGCTGGTTGGCGAAGTCGTCCGGGCGCAAAGCGTGCGCTCAGCTTTCGGTAGCTTCGATCGGGCCGAAGATTTTGTGCTGACCGTGCTTGATCCTGATGATGAGCATTCTCTGAACTATGCCAGCCAGACCTGACCAGGTTTCATGCTGGCGCAGGCAGCGGTGAGGTTGGCATCAATCCCTGCGGCATCTGGTGCTGCAGGGCCAGAGCATGCTCTTTGCCCCGCTTGATGCTCAGGCCTCGGCTGACGCCCGCTGGCGGATTCTTGATCAGATCCGTACCGGCGGCAGAATCTGGCTGCTTAGCGTGGCAGGCGTTCGGTGATGAAAGTCATTTCATACTGGTGCCCGGGGTAGCGGCTATTGGCCCAATTGGAAAAGTCCTCAACCGAGCGCTTGTGATTGTAGGTGTCCTGTAGCCACTGCACGAACTCGTTGGCCTGTTCATCGGTGTCCAGCGGCAGCTTGCGATACTCCGGATCGGCCTGGATTTCCTTTGCCAGTTGCATATACCAGGTAAAAAACGCCGGATCATTTTTTGCCGCCACGGCACGCGGGTCTTCCACGCTGGCGCAGCCCTGGGTGACGATCACGCCACTTACCGACAGCAAAAACAAGCTGCTGGACAGGATGTTCCGGAAAAGTCGTTTCATGCCGAGTTTCCTCCGAAAGTAGGGATGTGGTGCCACCCGCTGGATAAATCACTGCGGCGGTGAAACCGCACATGAGGTGAGATGTTGCTGAACCTTAGTATCCAGTGCCGGATTTTTCATGTTGTTGAGCGCGTGCATCCAAGACCACGATTTACTGCAAGGCGCAGGTGAAAGGATTGAGCCCAGCCGGACCCGGATACGCCCATGGGCGCTGAAATCCTCGCCGTAAAGATCGGTTGCCACGCGCATGCAGCTCAAGCTGTTTGAGCTGCAGAAGGGGCGAGGGGTGCACGATTAGCCGCCATCTGATGGTGGCGGTGGCTGATTGCCACTTATTCGGCAATGATTCCATAAGCTTTGCCGTGCCTCACCAACACGATGCTGCCCATATTGATTGAATAAATAGGGAGCATTGGCCGATCACATTCTCGTCTGGTGCAGCATTCTCGGGCGCAAGGCAGGCACCCTGGCACTGGTCTGAATCTGTGCAGGTTTTGCCTGCATCCCGGGCTTCGATATCGCAGCGCATATTCAGACCGAGACGTGTCCAGTGGCCACCGTAATCCTTGCATGCCTGCTCGGTGGTTGGCACACGGGGTTTTACGACAGGAGCCTGATCTGCTGCGGATGCGAGGCCGGCAAGCGTTATCGCGATCAGCGCGGGAACAAGGGTGTGAGGTTTCATGCGTATCAGCAGATCCGTTTTGCCATCAGCGCGACCGATGCCTTCAGCGCAGCCCAGGTGTCGTCGCTGTGCAGGTCTTGCCCGCCAAAGCGGCGTATGGTGCGGGCGCGCAGCAGCAGGTATTGCACACCGGCGATCAGCAGCAGCGTGATGCCGCGCAGCGCCGGGTTCGCGTCCACCTCGGCGCCACCAAGCAACGCCCCTACTTGCATGCCCCATTGCTCGCGTTCAGTTTCCAGGATGGCGGTCAGCTCGTTGCGGGTGACCACTTCTGCAGCGAGGATTTCAATGGTGAGCGGGCGGCTGCGCAGCGCGTCGATGAAGCGATCGAAAAACAGCGCGTAGCGCTCTGCCAGCGGCAACATGGCGAGGGCGGCGCTGTCGGTGCCCACCAGTTCAGCCATCGTGGGCCAGAAGCGGCCGCTACTGCCCCATAGCCGCAGCAGCTCGGGCAAGCCGCCGAAATAGCGATAGATCAGCACCTTGTCCACGCCTGCTTCGCGCGCGATGGCGTTGATGCCGATGGCCGCGAAGCCATCGCGTGCCAGTACGGTGCCGACCGCGGCAAGGATGCGCTCTTCGCTGGCCGCGCGATCGCGGGTGCGGGTCGGCTTGGGGGTGTCCTGCTCGGCAGGTGGTGGCATGGGATGGTGGCCCGGCAGATGGGCCACCAGATTTAAAGCTTCACGAGTTGCGCGTCAAGGCCGCGGCGGGGGGCGGGCGATACCGCAGGGGCGTAGCCCACGCGTGCCCACATCTGCACCGTGTGTGCCGGCTGGGTGGCTTGCAGCAGTTGGTGGATGCCGCGATACGGCTGTGCCACCTCCGGGTATTCCTGCAATGCCTGTTGTAACGGCTGCATGGCGATGCCGTGCGCAGTGGCGGCCAGTTGCACACGCACGTAGGCGCGGCCTGCGCTGATCTGCGTTTCGCGCGTGTTGCCATCGCTGACCAGCCACAGGAAACCCTGCGTGCTGGTGAGCTTGCGGCCGAAATCCTCGATCTGGCTGGTAGTGGCGAGGTCGTCCGGGGCCGGGGCCTTGCTGCGGTCGAACATGCCCATCCGGTTCAACCACACCACTTCCGGGTCCAGCAGCGTGATGCCATCGCGGTGCCTGGCCACTTCTTCGTTGCCGATGCGCAGCAGGCGGTAGGACTCCATCACCGTGCGCGGTGTGCTGAGCTCAATACGCCAGGCCTCGGCGGCGATGGCACGGTGGCGAGCGATGACGACCGGTGCTTCCGGCCCCACGTAGCCGAAGCGCAGCGGGTGCGGTTGCGCTGCCTGCGCCATGGCCTGCCATGCGCTGTCGGGCACGGCGCGCGCGGCATCGTAGGCTTGGCGGTTGGTGTGGCGCTGCAGGATCTGAGCAAACAGCGGGTCAGGCTTGACTGCGCCATCCGGGGTGAGTCGGATGCGTGCCACCGGGCGCTGATCGGGTTTTTCCGGGCCGAAGGCGCCTTCGGGAAACAGCGCAATGTCGGCACGCAGGCCGCGTTCGCGCGCTGCAAGGTCCAGCAGCTCGAGGAATGTGCCGTGGCTCATCATGATCTGTCGCGAGTAAGGATCGGTTTCCGGCAGCAGCCGGTTCAGATCGCAACGCAGCGTGATTTCGTCCGGCACACTCAGGTCCACCAGCCACGACTGCAGATTATGGGAGTGCGGCGCAAGGATGGCGTAGCCCAGCACCCAGCGCCGCACATCGGTTTCAGCACGCGGGCCCTGCCACGCGACAATGGCTTCATCTGGTGGGTTCGAAGTACATCCTGCCACGCCTGCTCCCGCTGCCAGCACGATGCCACCGCCTGCAATCCGCAAAAACTGTCGCCTGTCCATGATGCAATTCCCTGCTGTTGGATGGATAGGCATACGTTAGTCACCACGTGGTGACATGTCAATGGCAATCGACGACAAAGATGAAGTGTCTGGTCGAGAGCGTGATGTGTTTTGAGGGGAGCGGCAGGGCATTGGCGCAAAATCGTCGGGTACGCCATGCGGGAAGGTGCGCCCGTCAAGCGCTGGATGGACAGGTATGGCGGAGCTGCAAGGTGTGGGTGAAGTGCGGTGGTGCAGTTGAATGCTCACCGCCAGCCTGGCATCAAACGCTTGCCGGTAGCGCGCATTGCGCTACCGGTTGTCTTCTACGCCGTGCGGATTGGCCCCGGGGCTGCATTGCCCAAAGGCCGTTCCGCCGATGCTCAGGCTACGCTTTCCTGCTTGATGGCTTCTGCTTCCGCCCGTTGATAGCTTTCCTGGTAGGGCCGGCCGTAGTAGCTGTCCAGCAGCAGTTGGCGCAGTTCGCTGATCAATGGAAAGCGCGGATTGGCGCCGGTGCACTGGTCGTCGAACGCGCCTTCTGCCAACTGGTCGAGCTGGTCGAGGAAGTCCTGCTCCGGTACGCCGGCATCGCGGATCGAAGCGGGAATCGCCAGCGTGGTCTTGAGCTCTTCCACCCACTGGATCAGGCTGGCCACGCCTTGCTCATGCGTCTTGGCGGGCAAGCCGAGGTGGCGGGCGATTTCGGCGTAGCGGCACTTGGCCTGCGGCCGGTCATACTGACTGAACGAGGTCTGCTTGGTCGGGATGTCTGCGGCGTTATAGCGGATCACGTTGCTGATCAGCAGTGCATTGGCCAGGCCATGCGCCAGGTGGAATTCGGCGCCGAGCTTGTGCGCCATGCTGTGGCATACCCCGAGGAAGGCATTGGCAAAGGCAATGCCGGCTATGGTGGCGGCGTTATGCACCGCTTCGCGCGCTTTCGGATCACGCGCACCGTTCAGGTAGGCCGAGGGCAGGTGGCCTTTGAGCAAGGCCAGTGCCTGCAATGCCTGTGCATCGGCATACTCGTTTGCCATCACCGACACATAGGCTTCCAGCCCGTGCGTGACGGCATCGATCCCTCCGTACGCGGTCAGGCTCTTGGGCATGTCCATTACGAGGTCCGGATCGACGATGGCGATGTCGGGCGTCAGCTCGTAATCGGCAATCGGGTATTTGATGCCGGTGGCTTCATCGGTGACCACGGCAAATGGCGTGACTTCGGAGCCGGTGCCGGAGGTGGTGGGGATGGCGACCAGGCTGGCCTTCTGCCCCAGCTTGGGAAAATGGTAGATGCGCTTGCGGATGTCCATGAAGCGCAGTGCCAGGTCCTGGAAGTGCACATCCGGATGCTCGTACATCACCCACATGATCTTGGCGGCATCCATCGGGCTGCCACCGCCCAGCGCAATGATCACGTCCGGCTTGAAGGCATCCAGCACGCGCACGCCTTCGCGCACCACCGCCAGCGTCGGGTCCGCCTCTACGCCGTAGAACACTTCCACTTGCAGCCCCAGCTTCTTCAGCGTGGCGATGGTGGTGTCGCAATAGCCGTTATCGAACAGGTAGCGGCCGGTAACGATCACCGCACGCTGCTTGTGCTTCAGTTCTTCCAGCGCAAACGGCAGGCTGCCGCGACGGAAGTAGATGCTGCCGGGCAGCTTGTGCCACAGCATGTTCTCGGCGCGCTTGGCCACGGTCTTCTTGTTGATCAGATGCTGCGGGCCGACGTTTTCCGAGATCGAGTTGCCGCCCCAGGAGCCGCAGCCCAGTGTCAGTGACGGGGCCAGCGCAAAGTTGTACAGGTCGCCGATGCCGCCCTGGCTGGAGGGCGTGTTGATCAGAATGCGCGCGGTTTTCATGCGCTGGCCGAAGTAATGCACGCGCTCGGGCTGCAAGTCCTGATCGGTATACAGCGATGCGGTATGGCCGATGCCGCCCAGTGCCACCAGCGCCTCGGCCTGTTCCACCGCGTGCTCGAAATCGCGGGCGCGGTACATGCCCAGCGTGGGGCTGAGTTTTTCATGCGCAAAGGCTTCGCCGGCATTGATTTCGCTGACTTCGCCGATCAGCACCTTGGTATAGGGCGGCACCTGGATACCGGCCATGGCGGCAATCTGCACTGCGCTCTGGCCGACGATGGCGCTGTTGAGTACACCTTCATGCAGGATCACCTTGCTGACGGCCTGGCATTCCGCGGCCGAGAGCACATGGCCGCCGGCACCGATAAAGCGTTCGCGTACTGCCCGGTAGACCTTGTCTACCACGATCACCGCCTGTTCCGACGCGCACACCACGCCGTTGTCGAAGGTCTTGGACATCAGGATGGAGGCCACTGCGCGCTTGATATCCGCGGTTTCGTCGATCACCGCCGGGGTGTTGCCGGCGCCGACGCCGATGGCCGGCTTGCCGCTCGAATAGGCGGCGCGCACCATGCCGGGGCCGCCGGTGGCGAGAATGAGATTGATGTCCGGGTGGTGCATCAGTTGCTCGGATAGCGCAACCGATGGTTCGTCGATCCAGCCGATGATATCGGCGGGGGCGCCGGCAGCGACGGCGGCGGCCAGGATCAGCCGCGCGGCTTCACAGGTGGCCTGCCGCGCGCGCGGGTGCGGGCTGAAAATGATGCCATTGCGGGTCTTCAGCGCGATCAGCGCCTTGAAGATCGCCGTCGAAGTCGGATTGGTGGTGGGGATGATGCCGCAGATCAGGCCCACCGGTTCGGCGATGGTGATGGTGCCGAAGGCGTCGTCTTCGCTGAGGATGCCGCAGGTCTTGTCATCCTTGTACTTGTTGTAGATGTATTCGGAGGCAAAGTGGTTTTTCACCACCTTGTCTTCCAGTACGCCCATGCCGGTTTCCTGCACCGCCAGCTTGGCCAGCGGAATGCGCGCATCGGCCGCCGCAAATGCCGCGGCACGGAAGATATCGTCCACCTGCGCCTGGCTGAAGGTGGAAAAAACCTGCTGGGCCTGCTTGACGCGGGCAATCAGGGCATCGAGTTCCTGTGCGGTGCGGGTAACCATTGCAATCTCCAGTGAGCTTGGGTCTCACAGCCAGATTACGGCCGGTGGCGTTGCCGCGGCTTGATCCAGGTCAAGGGCGGCAGCGGTATTTATGCCACTGCGCTGGCCGGTCGGTCAGCAACATGCCAGGCCATGGGCGCTGAAAATGGCGCGCGCGGCATCGACGGCCGCCGGCGAGGGCTCCGGGGTGCTGGTCAGCGAGTAGCGCAGCCCCAGCGCCTGCCATTTGGTTTCGCCCATCTTGTGAAAGGGCAGCACCTCCACGCGTTGCAGGCAACCCGGCCTTTGCGATGCCAATGCCTGCAGGTGGCCGGCCAGTTGCGCGATATGGGCGGCATCGTCGGTGAGGCCCGGCACCAGCACGTAGCGCACCCAGAAGGGCTTGCCCAACCGGATCAGGCGCGCGGCAAAATCCAGCGTGGGTTGCAGCGGCTGGCCGGTGATCTGCCGGTAGCGCGCGGCGTCGATATGCTTGATGTCCAGCAACACCAGGTCTACCGGGTCGAACCAGCTATCCGGCAGCCGGGTTGCCAGGAAGCCTTGCGTGTCCAGCGTGGTATGCAGCCCGTGGCGCTGCTTTACCTGGGTGAACACCTCGCGCACGAAGCCGGCCTGCAGCAGCGGTTCGCCACCGGAAATGGTCAGCCCACCGGCCAGCCGCAGGAAGGGCGCGTAGCTGCCGATCTGCGCTACCACGTCATCCACGGTGAGCAGCATGCCGTTGTGCAATTTCCAGGTATCGGGGTTGTGGCAATACAGGCAGCGGAACTGGCAGCCCGACAGGAACAGCACGAAGCGCACGCCCGGCCCGTCCACCGCGGCGCCCGTTTCCACCGAGTGGACGTAGCCGCATCGATGGCCGTCCTGGTCCAGCGTGGCAGCGGCGAATTTGCCTGAGGGGAAAGGCGATTTTGTCGGCATTGCAGTGGCGGTGAACATGCAGGGCTCCTGTTCCGGCCGGCAGCTGCAGGCGAGGCCCCGCCACATCGATCATGGCGGGCCGCACGCCGGGCAGGCATGCTGGCACATGGCATCACGCGCTCAGGCGTGCTGGTGGAAAGTGCGGTTGATCACATCCAGCTGCTGTTCGCGGCTGAGCTTGATGAAGTTGACTGCATAGCCGGACACGCGGATGGTCAGTTGCGGGTATTGCTCCGGGTGAGCCATGGCGTCCAGCAGCGTGTCGCGGTTCAGCACGTTGACGTTGATATGGAAGCCGCTGGCATTGCAGAAGCCATCCAGGCAGTTGGTCAGGTTGGCGATGCGGTCTGCTCCGGTATGGCCGAGGGCATCCGGCGTGGCCGAGGCGGTCCAGCTGATGCCATCCAGCGCCGCCGCGTAGGGCAGCTTGGCAACCGAAGCCCCTGCCGCGACGAAGCCGGACTGGTCGCGGCCATTCATCGGGTTGGCACCCGGTGCGAACGGTGCGCCATCCCGGCGGCCATCCGGCGTATTGCCGGTTTTCTTGCCGTACACCACATTGGAGGTGATGGTCAGTACCGATTGGGTCGGCATCGCATTGCGGTAGGTCGGGTGCTGGCGGATCTTGCGCATGAAGGTTTCGGTCAGCCACACCGCCAGGTTATCCACCCGGTCGTCGTTGTTGCCGAATGCGGGGTAGCTGCCGTCGATGGCGAAGTCGACGGCGATGCCGGCCTCGTTGCGGATAGCCTTTACCTTGGCGTACTTGATGGCGGACAGCGAATCGGCCGCCACTGACAAGCCGGCGATGCCGCATGCCATGGTGCGCAGGATGTCGCGGTCGTGCAGCGCCATCTCGATGCGCTCGTACGCGTATTTGTCGTGCATGTAGTGGATGGCGTTGAGTGCCTTCACATAGGTTTGCGCCAGCCAGTCCAGCATGGCCTCGAAACGCGTGACCACGGTATCGAAATCGAGATAGTCGCCGGTGATGGGCTCGAAGCCGGGCACCACGCGCTGACCGGTTTTTTCATCCACGCCGCCATTGATGGCATACAGCAAGGCCTTGGCCAGGTTGCAGCGGGCACCGAAAAACTGCATCTGCTTGCCGATGGCCATGGCCGAAACGCAGCAGGCAATGCCGTAGTCGTCCCCCCATTGCGGGCGCATCTGATCGTCCGATTCATACTGGATCGAACTGGTTTCGATCGAGACCCGGGCACAGAAATCCTTGAAACCACGTGGCAGCGCGCTGGACCACAGCACGGTGAGATTGGGCTCCGGTGCGGCTCCCAGATTGAACAGCGTGTTCAGGAAGCGGAAACTGGTTTTGCTGACCAGCGTACGGCCGTCCTTGCCCATGCCGCCGATGGCTTCGGTCACCCAGGTCGGGTCGCCGGAATACAGGCTGTTGTATTCCTCGGTACGCAGGAAGCGCACGATGCGCAGCTTGATCACCAGATCGTCGATCAGCTCCTGCGCGGTGGTTTCGTCCAAAACGCCTGCGGCCAGATCTCGTTCGAAATAGATATCCAGGAAGGTGGATACCCTGCCCAGCGACATCGCGGCGCCGTTCTGCTCTTTCACTGCCGCCAGGTAGCCGAAGTACAGCCACTGCGTGGCTTCCTGGGCCGTGGTGGCGGGGCTGCCGATATCGAAACCATAGCTGGCCGCCATGGCCTTGAGTTCGTGCAGTGCGCGGATCTGTTCGGACATTTCTTCACGCAGCCGCAGCACGTCCTCGGTGAAGTCCAGATCGTCGGTCGCGGCCTTGTCGCTTTCCTTGAAGGCCACCAGCGCATCCACCCCGTACAGCGCCACGCGGCGATAGTCACCGATGATGCGGCCACGGCCGTAGGCATCGGGCAGGCCGGTGATGATGCCGGAGGAGCGGCAGGCACGGATCAGCGGGTTGTAGGCATCGAATACCGCGCTGTTGTGATCCTTGCGGTAATGCTGGTAGATGGTTTCGATCGCCGGGTCCAGATCACGGCCTATCTCGTGCAATGCGGCCTGCACCATGCGCAGGCCGGTATTGGGAAAGATGGCGCGCCTGAGTGGCGCATCGGTTTGCACGCCGACGATTTTTTCCAGGCTGCGGTCGATATAGCCGGGGCCGAAAGCGGTGATGCGCGTACCACGGTCGGTAGCCACATCCAGTACCCCGCCGGGCGCGGCACGCTCCTGCTGCAACAGGGTGCAGAGCTTGCCCCAGAGCAATAGCGTGCGTTCGGTGGGGTCAGCGAGGAAGCCGGCATCGCCGTCATAGGGTGTGTAGTTGCGCTGGATGAAATCGCGGACATTGATCTGCTGCTGCCATCTTCCGGCGCCAAAGTTGTGCCACGCGCGATGCTGTGGCGATTTGAGCGGTGCGTTCATTGCATTCCCCTGATCGTGGCGATACACCGTCAGGTTATGCCTTGCCGCAACCGGCAATGTTGTTCCATATCAAGAAAGCGGCATGCAGATTTTCACGCATGGCAGCGGCTGGCCAGCTGCTGCCATTGCGCCGGGTAAGCCGCTAGCGATCCGGCCGCAACAGCATCGGTGCGGCGATGCCGAAGGCCAGTGCCATCAGGATCATGGCGGCCTTGATGGCGCTGACGCCCGCAATGGCAATCAGCGCGCTGCCATCGGCATTGGCTGGCAGCACGGCGATGCCGAGCATGGCCTGTACCGATTCATACATCGACTTGCCGGGCACCAGCGGGATCGCGGCGCTGATCGCATAAATGGCGCCGGGCTCGTGGCGCCGGCGGGCGTGCAGCTCCGCCAGCAGCCCGATCACCACTGCGCCGGCCAGCGTGCCCAGTACCAGGTCACCATGCAGCACGTCGACCAGATGCCGCAACCCGTGGCCGATGACCGCCAGCGTGCCGCAGAGCCACAGTGCACGCTTGGGCACGTTGAACAGCATGGCAAAGCCAAGCGCCGCCGGCGCGGCCCAGAGTTCGATTAAGAGTTCGATTAGCCAGGCGGTCATTTTGCGTATCCTCGCTGCTTGCCGATGTGTTTTCGTGCCATGCCGTGGTGCCTCAGACCGGGAGCAGGCGCAAGGCCAGGCTCATGCCCAGTGCAAGGCCGAACACGACCACCGCGCTCAAGGTCAGCCGCACTACGCCATTCAGGTAATTGGCGTTGAGCAGATCGCTGGCAGCATTGATCAGCGGTACGCCGGGGATCAGGAACAGGCCGCTTGCGGCAAGCGCGGCATTGGGCGTGGTGCTGAGCGGGCACAGCAGCCCGGTTGCCAGGATCGCCACAAAACTGGCAACGGTGGCGAAGATGGCATGGCTGAAATGGCGGCGCAGCAACCAGGCTTTTACCGCTCCGCCCAGGGTTGCGCCGACTGCGGCAATGATGACCGCCATGAGGTCGCCGCCAAACAGTGCCGCAAAGCTGCCGCAGGCCACCCCCACCATGCCGATGACCAGCAGGGGCGGATAGACAGTGCGGGTTTGTGCGATGCGTGCCAGTGCCGCACTGGCGCCTTGCAGGTCCGCAGGCTGCGACCGGGTGCCGGCTTGCCAGCGCGACAGTGCGCACAGCACCGAAAAATCGACTGCCATGTGCGGGACCTTGCGCATGCTGGTGTGGCTTTCGCCATCGCGCATGATGGTCAGGCCGATATTGGTGGAGGAGATCATCACGTCGACAAGTGCCACGCCATGGGCCGCAGCGGTGTCGCGCATCAATAACGATGTGCGGTGCGTGGATGCCCCCGATTGGTGGGCCAGCATGCCGGCCTGGAGCGCGAGCGCAAGGATATCCGCGAGCGGGGCGGTGCCGGCTTCGGGTGCCGGGGCGGATGGTATGGCAGTTCCGGACGTCATGATTGATGGACTCCGCATGGGGGGCGCTCAGCAATGGCTGCATCGGGGTGCATGCTGCAAAGGTGCATTCGCAGCTTAGCAGCGTACCGTGATGCAGATGCTGATCTGCCGCAAACTTGCCCATGCAACTGCGCCTGGGCGTGTGCTGCCGGTTCCATGCCGGTTGAAGTTGCCCGGCGCTGCTGCGGATCTTCCTGACTGAAAGCACGCTGGTCGGTGGCGCGCCGCGGCTACTGCTTCCCCTTGATCATCCTGCTGGGCGCGCAGCCAAAATGACTGCTGAAGCGGCGCGAGAAACTGGCGATTTCCTGATAACCCAGCGCAGTGGCCACTTCGGCCACGCGTTTGCCATCCAGTAGCCAGTCGTGCGCGAGCTGCATGCGGGTATCGAATACCAGTTGTGCCGGTGCCCGGCCATAGCGGCGCAGACACAGCCGGTACAGCTGCGTGGAACCCAGGCCCACCCTGCGGCATAGCGCCGGCACCGACCAGTCGGCGCCGGGCTCGCGGCGGATGTCGCCCAGCAATTGTAGCAACGCCTGTTCGTGTTCCGGCCGCTTGCCCCCCAGATCCAGCATCCGCTCAAGCTGGCGGCTGACGATTTCCAGCGTTTGCGGCACCAATGCATCGTGTGCGCCTTCGTTGCTCAGTTGCGCTTCGCGCTGGAACAGCGATACCGCGTCGAACAGGCGCGCGCCATGTTCAGTGTTGCCCACCCACGCATGGTTGCGTTCCAGCACATTCCAGCGTTCGTCGTCCTCAAGCAACAGCCAGGCGTGGCGCATGGGTACATCGCCAATACGCCGGTAACCGCGATGGCCGCGCGCCGGCAGCACGCCGAATTGCCCAGGGTTGACCAGCCAGCGCCGGTTTCCTTCATACAACTCGGCGATGCCGCTGAGTATCACGATCAGTACATGAAAGGGCGCATCGATGCGCTCGATATCGCAGGGCCCATCCGGCATGCCGACGCCGCACATGAACAGGCCGTGCTGACGCATGGCCGGGCACGAGGCTTCGTGAAACACACGCGCACCGACCAGCCGCGAGACGTCGGAAACCTGTACCGGATCAAGATCAAAACGCTCGTAGAAGATGGTGGCCATGGCAAAGCCCTTGTGAGCACGAACCGGCCGTAGCGGCAGGATTGGCGAGCCGAATAATTGGACAAGTTTTAAGCAAAATCAGGACATTCTTGCGGTATAGGTCGCCAACTAGAATGGCCGTGACTTACAAGATTGGTCAATGATTGCCGAGGCGGGCCAGCGGTTCAAGCGCAGCAGCCTGCACAGGGTCAATCAATGGCAACAGTGCAACAGTGGCTGCGGATACCGGTGCATTCCGCCGGATTCTGAACACGGTAGATGGCCGCTGCTGCTGATCAATACGCTGTGCATCCGCGCAGCGCAGGCAAGACCGGCGCATCGATACCCGAGCGCCTTTGACGTCCGGCACAGGACGCATCATCACACATAAGGATGGAGACGGACATGAAGCGATATCTGGTAGACCGCGCGCCAGCGCAGCTTGTTCCCCCGGACCGCCCCGGGCGGGGCCTTGGCAGCAAGCTTGCCGGCCTGGCATTGTTGCTGGGGCTGAGCTGGGCAGGCGCCTGGGCGGCAGACTGGCAGGCCGCAAGTGCTTACACCAAGGGCGATGTGGTCAGCTACCTGGGGCAGGATTGGCAGGCGCAATGGTGGAACAAGGGTGAAACCCCCACCGGTGCATCCGGTGCGTGGCTGAAGGTGGTGGCCGCGGGTGACCAGGGCTGGCAGGCCGGACGTGCTTACAATGGCGGTACGCAGGTCAGCCATGGCGGGCAGCTTTACAAGGCGAAATGGTGGACCCAGGGCGAGCAACCCGGCAAGCGCGATGTCTGGCAGTGGCTTGGCGCCGAGCCCAAGGTGATCGGCTATTACATCTCCTGGGGGCAATACAGCACCTTTGGCAATTTCGGCCCGCTGAAGATCAAGGCCAACCTCTATACCCACATCAACTACGCGTTTGCCGCAGTCCGTGAAGATGGCACCGTATACATGCCCGATGAAGGCGAGTGGTATGGCGAATCGGGCTGGGGCGATGTGGCCAATTTTGTGTATCTGGCCGAGCTGAAAAAGCAGTATCCGCACCTGAAGACGCTGATTTCCATTGGCGGGGGCGGTAGCGGCTCCAAGTATTTCTCCAATGCCGGGCTGACGCCGGAAAGCCGCCAGCACTTTGCCGACAGTGCTGTGGCGTTCATGCGCAAGCATGGCTTTGACGGGCTCGACATCGATTGGGAGCATCCCACCTTCAAGGTGCACCCGGACAATATCTGGCGTGCCGAAGATATCGACAACTACCCGCTGCTGTTCAAGACTGTGCGCGCCACGCTGGATGCCGCCGGCAAACAGGACGGCAAAACCTATCTGTTGACGCTGGCTTCGGAAGCCAACCCGGCCAATCTGGTGAAGTACGACTGGAAAACCGTGGCCGACAACGTGGACTGGATCAACGTGATGGCCTACCAGTACGCCGGCCCGTGGGGGCTGGAATCAGGCCATATCGCGCCGCTGTACGCGGACCCGGTGTCCGGCAAGCCACCCAAATACAATGCGGACGGCACCATTCAGACCTATCTGCAAAAGGGCGTGCCGGCCAGCAAGCTGGTGATGGGCTTCGAATACAACGGCCACATCTGGAATGGCTGCCAGCCGCAGAACCAGGGCCGGTATACGCAGTGCACCAGCATCGGCAAAAGCACCTGGGATTATCCGACCGAGGGCGCGCTCGATTACCAGGACATAAAGCGCAACTACGTGAACAAGAATGGCTACACCCGCTATTGGTCCGACGCGGCCCGCATGCCATGGCTGTTCAACGCGCAAACCGGCAGCTTCATCGCCTATGAAGACCCGCAATCGATCACCGAGAAGCTCAAGTACCTGAAGCAGAACAAGCTGGGCGGCGCGATGGTATGGGAAGTGACCGCTGACCGCGATGACGACCTGGCACCGCTGCTTGCCGGGGAAATCCTCAAGAAATAGACAGCCGCAGCCCGAAACAGGCCTGCTGGATCCGGTCACCCTAGGTGGTGATCCGGTTCCTGCTGCGCGCGTATCCGGGCAAGGGCATTACCAGGCAGCAGCCGGCTGCAATTGCGTTTGCGATTGCGGCCGGCGTTTGCAACCACCAAACCACAAAGATGGATGGAGACTTCATGAAACACAGCAATATCGCCCTTGCACTGGCCGTGACCACGGCGCTGGCATGCCAGGCCACGCGGGTACAGGCCGCAGAAACACTCGCTACCAGCTATGCGGGTAGCGATGCCACGCAGGTGAAAATCAACTGCAACAACGACGGCCGGGCGTTGAAAAACGCGCTGGAAAGAAAGAACTGGACGGCAGAGAAAGTGCGCTTTGTCATTTCCGGCCAGTGCTACGGGCCGCTGCTGATCGATCGTAACGGTGTGGAAATCGTCAACGATGCGCGCAAGACCGGCTCGGTGCGCGTCAATCAGCCCAATGCGGATCAGGCAGCCATTCTGGTGCTGTCTGCAGCTGCGCGCCTGAGCAATTTCAATGTCGATGTACCCGCCGGCGTGGCCGCGGTCAAAGCCAGGGCCAACGCCACCGTTGCCATCGACCAGCTCACCACCAACGCCAAAAGCGATGCGGATGCGCCGTTGGGCCACGTGATTGCCACTGACAGCAGCAGCCTGTTCCTGAGCAACCTCACCGGCATTGATGTGCTGGTGATCGGGGCATCCAGCGCGGATTTCGAAGCCAACAACAACGGAGTCGGGGTGGATGTGCGGGATACGTCCTCGGCAAAATCGAGCGCGGCCAACAAGTTCAGAAGCGTGCTGGTCACCGCCAATGGTTATTTCCTCGGCGACAACAAAACCCGTATCGATACGCTGGGCATCTGGGGCAAGGCATCGGTTGAGGTAACCCGAGAAAGCTCGGTGGGCACGCTGGACATGGGTGGTCAGACGATGTTTGCCGCGTACAAGAATTCGTCGGTCTCCGGCCCGTATGGCATCTACGGCAACGTGGTATTCGAGCTGGAGCATTCGAGCGCGACCGGCTGGTATACGGTGAATAACCCCCATTCGTTGTTTATCGGCAATGGCGCCACCGTGAATAGCGTGCTTTACCCGGAATGGAGCTGGGTTGGCCAAGGGCTATAAGCAGCGTTGATTTGATAGATGCGGGATGAAACGGTTTTGCCGGTTTTGTATTGCCGTTTCATTCGGCTTCTTCTGTGGTTTTTATTTGGCTGGGCCGGATTTCTTTGCCGCCCCGCCTGCTTTCATGGCCAGTCGGGCCACTTGGGCTGCAAAGCGATCCGGTATCTGGCGCATGACTGTGCATGCCGCCTGGCCGGCATGAAAGATCCATTCCGCGTTATTGCGTACCAAAAAGGCAATCGCCATTACGGCTTCCTGCACGCCATTGCGATTGAACGGTTTTCTTTATTGATGGAGGGGTAATACGCCATCCGTGGTGATGGTTGCGGTGTGTTTCAGCTTTGAGCAGTGCGTACGGATACGGAAAAAAATAACCAATACTGGAGCAATATCATGAAGCCAAGCGAGAGAAACAGGATATCCAATAAATCCGGGGGGCTGCCTGCAGTGGCCATCTGGGCCGCGCTGAGTACCAGCGCTTTGTTGGCAGCATGCGGTGGCGGCGATGGCGGCAGCAACGTCACCACCGGCAACGCCACCGGCGGCAAGGGCGCACAGCTCGCCACCCTGACGCCTACTACCTTGAACCTGCGGGTGAAAGGCCTGGCGCTGGGCAAAGAGCTGGCGCTGATCAATGGCAGTACGCTGCTGAATGTGCAGCTCAACGGGGCTGCCAGTTTTGCGTTGCCGGCCGGCAGTGCTGCGGATGTGCAGATCGCCACGCAGCCCGCCGGGCAGACCTGCAAGGTGGCAGAGGGCACGTCTGCACCGGTACCGGCGGATGGCGGCGCGGTGTTTGTCCGCTGCGTAAGCAATGAAGTGGCCACTGTGGTGCAACCCGATACCTTGCCCAACAACCCGCTCAGCGTGAGCTTCGGCCTGCGCGAGTATGCATATCCGGGCATCGCCTATGAAAGCCGTCCGGGCGTGATTGGCGGCATCTTCCCGTACGAATACCGGGTAAAAAGCCTGACGCTCGATGGCGTGGCGCAAAGCACCACCGGCGTTTCGCTGGATTTCCGCACCGGTGCGGTACGCTTCACCCCCGCAGCCGAGGGCGCCTATGTGCTGACGCTGGAAGTGCGCGATAGCGGCAGCACGCAGAAAACGCTGGAGCAAAGCTTCACCATCCAATCGAGCGCGGCCCAGTTTGTGTTCGTGGCACCGGATGGGGTGAACGCAGCCGGCCGTGGCACGCTGGCCCAGCCGTATCAGACGCTGGCGTATGCCATTGCCAATTCCACGCCCAGCCAAGCGGTGGTGCTGCGCAAGGGCAGTTATGCCTCCGGCGGTTTCACGCTGTACGACACCAAATCGCAGCAACTGTTGGCCTATCCGGATGAAGTGGTCACGCTGGACCTGAATTACCAGATACTGAATGTCTACTCGGTGACTGCGCCGGCAGCCCGTATAGAGGGTGTGGATATCAGCCATGTAAAGCTGTATGGCATCAAGAGCGAAACCACCACCACCGGCCTGGTGATCCGCAACGTGCGCTTTACCGATGGCGTGGGTAGCGGCAGCAACGAAAACAATAACCCGGGGTTTATCCACGGTACGGGGCATGGCGCCACCACCGCAAGGCACAAGTTGCTGGTCCAGGATAACGACTTCGGGCCGTACACACGGGATATCGGTGGTGCGTATGCGATGGTGCTGTTCGATGCCGGCAACTCGCTGACCGAAAACAACCAGATCCGCTTGGGCACCGGTGCTCTGCAGGATGGTGTTGGCGGCGGCATTCACGACAAGGACAACTCGCAAAACAACGAGTACCGCGAGAACTACATCGATTTTCCGTCCGTGAAAACCACGCCGCTTGGCATCCAGATCTCGGCGCAAGCGGGGTCGCAGAATGTGCAGGTGCACCATAACCTGCTGGTCAATGCCGGTATCTACCTGGGGCTGCAGTGCTTTGCCAGCAACAACTGCACGATGACCAATCACGATGTGCATCACAACACCGTGGTGAACCAGAGCATCTATATGAACTGGGGGCCGTTCACGCCGGGCAGCTATGGCACGCGGCTGAACTACAACCTGCTCAGCTCGCGCACCAAGTCGCCGTACAGCGGTCTGTCTTGCCAGGCGGAACCGCCGAACTTCAGCAGCCAGCTGGCTGCCGGCGCCAACTTGGTCGAGAGCACCAACACGCTCGCGTTCAAGGATAGCGAATGCAGCGCCCGCAACCGGACCTGGGCCGTGTGGCGTGATACCTACGGCATGGATACGCTGGCTTCGGGTAGCGAGCTGAGCACATCGGCTACCAGTGCGCTGACCGGTGCAGGCCCGACGACCGGCTTGCCAGCCGGGCACCCGCGTCGTGGATTGCGCGGTCACCAATACTGATCATCCAGAATTGCAGGCAACAAAAAAACCCCGGCCGAATCTGGCCGGGTTTTTCATGTCCGGTTTTTTTAGCCAGTACCGGCCGTCCCGCGGCGCTGGCGCGTACTGGCGCATTCGCCGGCGACATCAAAAAACGAATTCAGCAAGCCGCTCTGGCGCCGTTCCGTCAGGCAGTACAGGTGGGTTTCGGTATAGGCGGGGTCGTCATTGATGCGGATCATGCGCAATCGGGCATCCGGAATGAATTCCGCCTCCGATACCACGCCGATGCCGATACCGCGTGCAGCGGCCTCGCGCAGTGCTTCGCGGCTGCCGATTTCCATGGCGATGCGTGGGGTGATATCGGCTTCGCGCAACACTTTTTCCAGTGCCCGGCGGGTAGTCGAGCCGGCTTCGCGCTGCAGCATGGGCTGGCCGTGCAACTCCTGCAGCGCAATGCTGCGGCGCTGCGCAAACGGGTGATCCACGTGCACGAACAGGATGATGGGGTGCCGCGCGTAATCGAGGCTGGTCAGGTGCGGGGCATCATGGAAGCGCGCCAGTACCCCCAGATCGATGGCATAGCTTTCCAGCGCCGCCAGGACCTCGGCCGAATTGCCCAGCCGGATCGATACGCTCACGCGCGGATAGCGCTGCCGATACGCATCCACCATCTCGATCACGTGGAACGGCCCCACTGCGCCCAGCTTGAGTTCGCCGCGGTTCAGCTCGCCACAGTCATGCAGCAGGTTGTAGGCTTCGGTTTCCAGTGTTGATAACTGGCGGGCAATGGGCAGCAGTTGCTGGCCCACACTCGACAGCTCGATGCGGTGGCCGCGGCGGTGAAACAGCTCCACCCGGTGTTGTTGCTCCAGCCCCTGCACCTGGGTGGTCAGCGTGGGCTGCGTCAGACCGAGTGCCCTGGCTGCGGCGCTGAAACTGCCATGCTGGGCTACGGCAAGGAAGGCGCGGAGTTTGGCAACGGACATCAATAGCCCTGCTCAATAGTTGTGTGGGGTTTCGGATATTGAATCGATGGCGTGACAGTCATGTGAACTTCCTACGCTGGGGGCTCCTTTATCCCATTGGAGTAACCCCATGAAAACCTTTCTGCTTGCCAGGCAACGCAGCTGCCTGGCGCTGGCCGCGCTGCTGCTGGCCGGTTCGGCCTTTGCAGCATCACTCGACAGCTTTATCGAAACACCCAACGCGGCGATTTCCGGCTACAACAACGAGCACCTCATCAATGTCACGCCCGAAGCGTGCGCCACCGCCTGCAAGGATGCATCGCGTGCCGGCTGGTGCGTATCGTTCGATTACAACCGCAGCGCATCGTGGTGTGATCTGAGCGACAAACGCGCTGCCGACGTGGGCGGCCTGAAAACCGACTACGCTGGCAACCCGTACGATCATTACAGCCTGAAGCCCGATCCGCTCAAGGCGTATTACCTCACCCCCAATGCGGCGATTTCCGGCTACAACAACGAGCACCTGACCGCAGTCACGCCGGCCGAGTGCGCAACCGCGTGCTCGGACGCCAGCCGCAGCAACTGGTGCAAATCGTTCGATTACTTCAAGACGCAGCAGGCATGCGATCTGAGCGACAAGCGCGCGCAGGACGTGGGTGGGCTCAAGACCAACTACAGTGGCAATCCGTATGATCATTACTCGCTGATCGCCGGTAGCGGCGTGCCCAATCCCTTGCCGGGCAACAAGCACGTGTTGCTGATCGGTATCGATGGTTTGCGTGGCGATGCGGTGCTGTGCAGCGGTTGCGCGCAGACCCCGGCCATTGCCGCACTGGCCTATGGCGGTGCCTATCACCGCAACGTACTGGCGGGCGGTACGCAAGCCACGCTGAGCGGGCCGGGCTGGGGTTCGGTTTTTACCGGCTACTGGGCAGACCAGCATGGGGTGACATCCAACGAGGCCACGCTGCCGCTGCTCAAGCCGCACGTGTTTGATCGCATCAAGACCGCGTACCCGACGGCCACCGTGGCCGTGGTGGGCGACTGGTTCAACATCACCAACAACCTCAAGCCGGCCAATGCCGATTTCGTGGTGGCCAATGCCGCCAAGAATTCGCAACAGGCCACCGATGCGGTCAAGGGCTGGCTGGGCTGGCAGAACGCGCCGACGGCCATCTTCTATTACCTGCATAACGTCGATATCCACGCCAGCAGCTATGATCCGGCCAATGCCTTCTACCAGAGCAAGATCGTGGCGGAAGACCAGCAGATCCAGCAGGTGCTCAATGCGCTGGTGGCACGCCCGACCTATGCGCAGGAAGAATGGCTGATCGTGATCACCTCCGACCACGGCGGCCTGGGTAGCGGCCACGGCGGCCAATCGGCCAGCGAGCGCGATACCATCCTGGTGCTCAACAACACCTATCTGCGTAGCGACAAGACGCCTTACTGCCTGGGTGACCTCACCACCACCCCGCTCGCACAGATTGATGGCGCCACACCGCACATCCTTGATTTCCTCGGCCTTGCCAACCCCACGCCGGGGCACAAGCACGCCAGCTGCGGCACCACGCCGTAAGCGCTACAAAGCTCTTGCCTCGCTGTGTAGGGCAGGAAATTTTTTAGCCAGCCATTTCCCAGCCAGTTCGGCCCCGCAGTGCACGCTGCGGGTTTTTTTTTGGTTCAATCCATTCATAAAATCAATGATTAACAGAAAAAACCATTATCGAATCGATGGATTTGCTGTCATGGCCAGTTCTTAAAGTGGCCGGGTCTTCTCACTCACGGAGTTACCCACCATGACACGACTGTTCTCCCGGGCCCGCCTGGCCCTCGCCTCCCTGCTGCTGGCCGGCCCCTGCCTTGCCGCGCAACCGCTGACCATCGGCCTGATCCCGGCCGAAGATTCCCAGGCCATGATCGAAAGCAGCAAGCAGGTGCTCGATGCGCTGGAAAAACAGCTGGGTGTGCCGGTCAAGCCCTTCGTGGCCACCGACTACAACGGCGTGATCGAAGCGCTGCGTTCCAAGAAACTCGACGTCGCCTATCTCGGCCCGTTCTCGTATGTGCTGGCCACCTCGGTGGCGGATGTGGATGCCTTTGCCGTGGCCGTTACCAAGAAAACCGGCCAGAGCGCGTACAAAAGCATCATCATCGCCCGCAAGGACAGCGGCATCAATACGCTGGCGGACCTGAAAGGCCGCAACTTCGCGTTTGTCGACCCCAGCTCGGCATCCGGCCACCTGTTCCCCAAGGCTGGCCTGCAACAAGCAGGTTATGACCCGGACAAGGTGTTCGGCCGCGTGCTGTTCTCCGGCTCGCACGATGCCAGCATCCTGGCCGTTGCCAACGACAAGGTCGATGCCGCCGCCGTGGCCGACCGCATCTTCAACGCCGCCGTCGCCAAGGGCCAGGTGAAGGCAGAAGATTTCAAGATCATCTGGTCGTCACGGCCGATTCCCGAATCCCCGATGGTATGGCGCAAGGACCTGTCGCCAGCACTGAAAGACAAGCTCGCCAAGGCCATGGCCAGCCTCAAGGACGTGAAGTGGGGCGATCAGGGCATGCTCAACGGCTTCCAGCCTACCGACGATGCGGCCTACGACGTGGTGCGTGATACCGCCAAGGTGCTCAAGCTTGATCTGCGGAGCATGAAGTGATCCGCCTGCGCAATCTGGGCAAACGCTACGGCGACAACGTGGTGCTGCAGGGCGTGGATCTGGATGCGGCACCGGGCGAGTTCGTGGTCATCCTCGGGCAATCGGGTGCCGGCAAATCCACCATGCTGCGCTGTATCAACGGCCTGGTGCAGCCCGATGGCGGCCAGCTGGAAGTGGACGGGCTCGATACCGCCAACTGCCGTGACCTGCGCCTGTTGCGGCGCCATGTGGCGATGATCTTCCAGCATCACCACGTGGTGCCAAGGCTGTCGGTGCTGAAGAACGTGCTGACCGGGCGGCTGGGCTCGTTGCCCACATGGAGCTCGGTGCTGCAGCTGTTCCGCGGTGACGACATCGCGCTGGCAATGGAATGCCTGGAGCGGGTGGGGCTGGCGCACAAGGCACACGAGCGCACCGATGCATTGTCCGGTGGCCAGATGCAGCGCGTGGGCATTGCCCGCGCGCTGGCCCAGCGCCCCAAGGTCATCCTGGCCGATGAACCGGTGGCCAGTCTGGACCCGCATACCTCGCGCCGCGTGCTGCAGTACCTGCGCGATGCATGCAGGGAGCTGGGCATTACCGTGCTGTGCAACCTGCACCAAGTGGAATACGCGCGCGAATTCGGCGACCGCATCGTTGGCCTGGCCCATGGGCGCGTGCTGTTCGATTGCTGGCCGGAAGAACTGGCCGAGGCCGACCTGCAGCAGCTGTATGGCAGCAGCCCGGCTCCGGCAGTACCGGCCGGTAGCCCGCCCGTGCTGGCCCCGATCACTTTTGAAATGAGTACCTGACATGAACAACCCGCAACGTTACCGCTGGGTGGTCAACCTGCCGGAAAGCCCGCGCGGCTGGGCACTGCTGCTGGCAGGCTGCATCACCGCGCTGTGGCTGCTGCAATGGAGTGCGCAGGGCGCCCAGTTGAGCTGGACCGAACTGGCCTCCGGCACGCCGCAGATTTTCGACTTCCTCAGCCGCACCGTGCCGCCGGACCCGGCCATTCTCGACCGTCTGCTTGCCCCGGCGCTGGAAACCATCCAGATCGCCATCTGGGGCACGCTGCTCGGCGTGAGCATGGCGGTGCCGCTGGCCTTCCTGGCTGCACGCAACCTGATGCAGCAGCAATGGCTGTACCAGGCCACGCGCCAGGGGCTCAACGTCATCCGCAGCATCAACGAGCTGATCCTGGCGCTGGTTTTTGTTTCCGCCGTCGGTCTGGGACCCTTCCCTGGCGTGCTGGCACTGGCACTGCACGGCGCCGGCATGCTGGGCAAGTTCTTTGCCGAGGCCATCGAGGAAATCGACGAAGGCCCGCTGGAGGCACTGCGTTCCACCGGCGCCCGGCCGCTCCAGGTCATCGTGTTCGGCGTGCTGCCGCAGGTGATCACCAGCTGGATTGCCGTGGTGCTGTACCGCTTCGAGGTCAACCTGCGCTCCGCCACCGTGCTGGGCATGGTGGGCGCGGGCGGGCTGGGCTTCGAGCTGGTCAGCAGCCTCAAGCTGTTCAAATACCCGGAAACGGCAACCTGCATCATCGTCATCACCGTGATGGTCATCGCGGCGGACTTCGTATCCAGCCAGCTGCGCCGGCTCATCCGCGACAAGGGGCATCACTGATATGTGGCTATATAACAATCCCGTCGCCATCCATGCCGGCAATGGCTGCCTGGATACGCTGCCGGCATTGCTGGGCGAGCGGCGCGCCATCCTGATTGCCTTCCCCGAGGCGGCAGCGCTGGGCCTGGTCGAGCGCGTGCAGGCCTTGCTGGGCGAACGACTGCTGGCGGTGGAAACCAGCGTGCAGGCCAATCCGGATATCGTGTGGCTGGCGCCGATGTACGAGCGCCTGTGGCGTGATTACCCGCAGGCCGAGTGCGTGATCGCATTGGGCGGCGGCAGCAGCATCGATTGCGCCAAGGCCATGCTCACTGCCACGCCATCCGGCCGTTTCGACGAATTGCTGGCACACCTGAACGGCGCACCGCTGGCGCAGGATGGCCAGCATCGTGCACTGATCGCCATCCCCACCACCGCTGGCACCGGCAGCGAAGTTACGCCGTGGGCCACGTTGTGGGATGCCGCCGGGGGGCGCAAGCATTCGCTGCACCTGCCGTGGACCTGGCCGGAAGCGGCGCTGATCGACCCCGAGCTGATGCTCAGCCTGCCACGCAACACCACGCTGGCCAGCGCGCTGGATGCACTATCGCATGCGCTCGAATCCTTGTGGAACGTGCATCGCAACCCGGTTTCCGCCGCACTGGCCGTCAGCGCCGCCCGCATCATCGTTGCCACGCTGCCTGCGCTGATGCGTGATCCGCAACAACTGGTGCTGCGCGAAAAGCTGGCGTTTGCCGCGCTGCTGGCCGGCATGGCGTTTTCCAACACCAAGACTGCGCTGGCGCACTCGCTGTCATACGACATCACCTTGCAGCACGGCACTGCCCACGGCATTGCCTGCTCGTTCAGCCTGCCGCGCATCCTGCGGCTGGCCCTCGGGCGCGATGCGGCGCTCGATGCGCAACTGCTGGCCATCTTCGACGCCAGCAGCGCCGATACCGCTGTGGAAAAGCTCAACCACTTCCTTGCCGAGCTGGGCGTCAGCACCGACCCCGCCGATTACGGCATCGCCCCGCGCGACTGGGATGGCCGTGTCGCGCAAGCGCTGGCTGGCCCCCGCGGGAAGAATTTCATCAATGCATCCGGGATCTGACATGAACGCACGTTTCTCCACCCCATCCGCCCCCCCTTCCGGCAACCCCGCCAGCCAGGCGCTGCAGGCCGTCATCTTCGACTGGGCCGGTACGCTGGTCGACTTCGGCTCGCTGGCGCCCACGCAAATCTTCGTCGATGCCTTCGCTACCTTCGGCATCACCGTCTCGCTGGCAGAGGCGCGTGGCCCGATGGGCTTGTCCAAGCGCGATCATATCCGCACGCTGCTGGCCGAACCCGCCATCCAGGTGCAGTGGCAGCAGCGCTTCGGCAATGCCTCTACCGAGGCGGACATCGATGCCATCTACGAGCGCTTCATGCCGATGCAGATCGACAAGGTCGGCCACTATTCGCGGCCGATTCCCGGCGCGGTCGATACGCTGGGCTGGTTGCGCGGGCAGGGGCTGAAGATCGGCTCATGCTCGGGCTACCCGCAACCGGTGATGGACGTGTTGCTGCCGCTGGCGCGCAAGGAAGGCATAGCGCCCGATCACGTGGTGGCGGGCGACGCGCTTGCCGCCGGCGGCCGGCCGGGCCCCTATATGGCGCTGGCCAATGTACTGGCGCTGTCGATCAGCGATGTGGGCGCATGCATCAAGGTGGATGACACTACCCCGGGCATCAGCGAAGGGCGCAATGCCGGCATGTGGTGCGTGGGCCTGACGCTGTCCGGCAACGAGGTGGGGCTTACCCAGCAGGCGCTCGCTGCACTGCCCGAATCAGCGGTGAGCACGTTGCGCGATACTGCGGCAAGCCGCTTGCTGCAGGCCGGTGCGCATTACGTGATCGATTCCGTTGCCGCGCTGCCTGATGTGGTGGCGGATATCGGGCGGCGCCTGGCAGCGGGTGAGCGCCCGTAACCGCTTCACGTTTGCCAGCCAAAGGCCATGCCACAGCGCATGGCCTTTTTTTCTTGTTGATTGCCGGATAGCGGTTTTATCCATCCGGCATGATTTTCATGCCTCTCGCCATAAAATGTCTTGACATCATATGTCTGCACTTCTAGTCTGAAGCATCAACGGCAAGGAGACGCCATGGAAACCGCTTTGCATCAACGCATCCAGACTGCTGGCCAGCAACTGGCTGCGGTGCTGGGGCCGGTCGATACCGAACGCATCAGTGGCGAGGTCGAGGTGTTTCGCCTGACCATCGCCGGGCGGGAGGAATTGCCGATCTTCATCACCCAGGCCGATACCCAGCTGCTGTGCATCTGTTACGTCTGGACCGAGCGCGATGTACGGCCGGAAACGCGCATGGATTTGCTGGAGGCCATGCTGGACCTGAACGTGGCGATTCCGCTTTCGTCGTTCGGGCGCATAGGCGACAAATACCTGCTTTACGGTGCACTGGCCTGCGATGCCGGCACCGATGATCTGGTGCAGGACCTGCTGGCCTTGAGCGACAACGCCGTCGATGCGCTCGAAGCCATGGCCGACTATCTGCAATAGGCACGGAACCCGGAGAACATCATGTCCGTATTCAGCAAGATTCTGACCGCGCTGCGTGGCAGCGCCCGTGAAATTGGCGAAAGCGTTGTCGACAACAATGCCACGCGCATCTACGAGCAGGAAATTTACGAATCCAAGGCCGCGATTGCCAAGGCCAAGCGCGATCTGACCCTGGTGATGGCGCAGGAAAAAGCCGCCCAGCGCGAGATCGAGCGGCTGGACAAGGAAGTGATCCGCTACGAAGAACACGCGATGGCGGCGCTCGACAAGACCGAAGAAAAGCTCGCCGGTGATGTGGCCGCCCACATTGCCGAGCTGGAAACCGAGCGCGCCGCGCAGGTGAAGGCGCAGCTGGAATTTGCCGGCCATATCTTCAACCTCAAGGCGTTGATCCGCACCGCGGAAACGCGCATCCGCGAGCATGAGCGCGAGCTGGCCGTCGCCAAGACCACCGAGAGCGTTTACCGCGCCACCGAATCGATTTCCACCAGCATGGGCAGCAGCGCATCCAAGCTGGGCAATGCGCGCGAATCGCTGGATCGCATCAAGCAGCGCCATACCCAGCTGGCAGACCAGATGCGCGCCGCCGAGGAGCTGGATGCCGAGTTCGGCAGCGCGGCATTGCAAAAACGGCTGGCGGACGCAGGCATCGGCGACACCGGTGCGCGCGGGGAAGACGTGCTGGCCAGGCTGAAGGCCCGCCGTGCGGGCGCGGCGGCGGATACGCCGGCTGCGGCGGCACCTGCCAACGAACCGCCGGCAGGCAGCGCATGAGTACGCCCAAGCTGCCGGAGCGCTGGCAACGCTCCGATCCGGCCATCCGTGCGGTGCAGGTGGCGTTCGATGTGGAGGACGAGGTGCTGCAGGTGGTACGCCGTGCCGCGTTCGAGCAGAACATCAGCAACTCGGACCAGATCCGCCATGTGCTCGGATTGCCGGTTTCGGGCCGGCCCAAGCGCCCGCGGCTGACGGTGACGCTGTCCGACGATGATTACCGCATCCTGGCCGGACGCTACGGACTGGCGGAAACGCAACGGCTGGAGATCAAGGAGCAGGCACTTGCCGCATTGATTGAATTTGCGCGTAAGAAAAAAGTATGATGCTTGAAATTTTTCTGGGGCTGCCGCTGCTGTTGCTGTTTGCCGCGCTGTTTTACTGGCTGGTGCTTTACTCGCCAGGCGCCCAGCGCCACTGGGAGCGCTTGCCCACGCAGCATGAATATCACACGCAACACGGTGGGCTGTGCAAGCAATGCAGCACGGCAACCACGCTGGATGTGGGGTTGTTGGGGATGACCGATTTCCGCCGCCGTATCCTTTGCGCACAGTGCAGAACGCCATTGTGGCGTGAATCAGCACAATAAACCGGCCTGACCGGCACAGCAGGGAGAGAACGAAGTGACCACAGAGCGCCGCAATGCGTTGCCGGCAACGCAGGCTGCTGCCCGCGCTGTATGCCAATGGCCTGAATGGCAGCGGTCTGCGCTGCCAGACCAAGCAGGGGAGCGGGCATGGACAGGTTGATTGAAACCGCAACTACCTTCCCGACGGCGATCTGGACGGTGTTGCTCGGCGTGGCGCTGCTGTACTGGCTGGCATCGTTGCTGGGCATGGCCGACGACGCCCTGCACCTGCACCATGGCGGCCATGCCGAGATGCATGCGGATGGCCACGAGATGGGCGATTTTGCCGCCAAGCTGATGGCGCTGGGGCTGGGCAGCGTGCCGTTCTCCATCGTGATCACCTTGATCTCGCTGTATGGCTGGCTGTTTTCCGCGCTGGCGCACCAGTACCTGCTGTGGTTGCCCACGGTGTTGCACTACGCACTGGGCGCCGTGTTGCTGCTGGTGAGCTTTGCGCTGGCGCTGCCGGCAACGGCCATCACGCTGCGGCCGCTGCGTGGGCTGTTCGTCACGCATAACGCGGTGAGCAAGGCGGTGCTGGTAGGCAGCGTCTGCCGGATCAGTACCCAGTCCGTGGACGAGAAATTCGGCCGCGCCGAAGTGGCTAGCGGTGGCGCGCCTTTCAATATCCGCATCGCCGCCAGCAGCCCGAACACCCTGGCGCGTGGGCATCACGCGCTGATTACCGATTACGACGCCAGCCGCGACGTTTACACCGTGGTGGCTGTCGATGAAGGGGACCGCTGATGTAGCCATCAGAGCGACCCGCGCTGCACATCAACCGTATCCATACCCATAATTCCAGGAGCAGTCATGACCCCCATCCTGATGGCGATCGGCATCTTCGCCTTCTTCCTGTTTTGCGCCTTTCTCATGTTCATCAAGTTCTACCACAAGGTGGAACAGGGCAAGGCGATGATCGTGAACACGCTGCGCAGCGAGCCCGAAGTCACCTTTACCGGCCGCATGGTCTATCCGGTGATCCACAAGATGGAATTGATGGATATCTCGCTCAAGACCATCGTCATCAAGCGTGCCGGCAATGCCGGGCTGATCTGCCGCGACAATATCCGTGCCGATATCGAAGTGACGTTCTTCGTGCACGTGAACAAGGCTGCGGAAGATGTGCTGCGCGTCGCGCAGACCGTGGGGTGTGAGCGCGCCTCCAGCCAGGAGACGCTGGAAGAGCTGTTTGCCGCCAAGTTTGCCGAGGCGCTGAAGACCGTGGGCAAGGCGATGGATTTCGAAGACCTTTATCAGGCACGCGACAAGTTCCGCGACGAGATCATCCGCCAGATCGGCGACAACCTGTCCGGCTACGTGCTGGAAGACGCGGCCATCGACTACCTCGAGCAGACGCCGCTGGACAAGCTCGACCGCAACAACATCCTCGATGCGCAGGGTATCCGCAAGATCACCGAGCTGACCGCCATCCAGCACGTCACCACCAACGAGCTGCAGCGCAATGAACAGATGCAGATCAAGAAAAAGGACGTGGAAACCACCGAGGCCATCCTGTCGCTGCAACGCCAGCAGAGCGAGGCAGAAGCACGCCAGCAGCGCGAGATTGCCACCGTGCAGGCGCGGGAGAAATCCGAGGCCGATCGTGTGAAGTCGGAAGAGCATGCCAAGGCCGAGCTGGCGCGCATCCAGGCCGATCAGCAGATTGCCGTGCAGCAGGAAAACATGCAGCGCGAGAAGGAAGTGGCCGAGAACAACCGCAAGCGTGCGGTGGCCATCGAGGAAGAAAAGGTCACCCGTGCCCGTTCGCTGGAAATCGTTGATCGCGAGCGCGAAGTGGCACTGCAGGAAATCAACAAGGAACGCGTGATCGAAGTCGAGAAAAAAGCGATTGCCGACGTGATCCGCGAGCGCATCGTGGTGGAACGCACGGTGGCCGAGCAGGAAGAGGCGATCAAGGAACTGCGCATGGTGGCCGAGGCCGACCGCACCCGCAAGGCGGTGGTGATCGGAGCGGAAGCGCAGGCAGAAGAAAAAATGGTGCTGCAAGTGAAGGCTGCAGAAGCCGACGAGCGCCGGGCCAAGTTCAAGGCCAACGAAGAGCTGACCCTGGCCGATGCCAAGCTCAAGGTGGCGGAGAAAGACGCTGAAGCGAAAAAGCGCGAAGCCGAAGGCATGGAAGCGATCGACGCTGCGCCGGGCCTTGCCGCTGCCCGCGTGATGAACGTGCAGGCCGATGCGAAAGAGAAGGATGGCCTGGCACAGGCGCGCATCCGGATCGCCGATGCCGAAGCGGTTGCCAAGCAAGGCGCTGCCGAAGCCGATGCGCTGCGCCTGAAAATGGAAGCGGAAGCCACCGGCCGCGAGAAGCTGGGCCTTGCCGATGTGCAGGTGAAGGCAGCCGATGCGGATGCCGTGGCCAAGCAGGGCGAAGCCGCCGCATTTGCCATGACCAAGCGCGGCGAAGCCGAGGCGAACGTGATCGAAGCGCGCCTTGCTGCCGAATCCAAGGGCCTGGCAGAGAAGTTCGGCGCGATGCAGAGCATGAGCGATGCGGTGCGCGCACACGAAGAATTCCGTTTGCGCCTCGATTACGCACACATCGAAACCATGCAGGCCATCGAAGCCAATACCGGCATTGCCCGCGAGCAGGCGCTGGTGCTGAGCGAGGCGCTGTCCAAGGCGCGCATCGATATCGTGGGGGGCGAGGGCGACTACTTCGGCAAGTTCGTCAATTCGCTGGCCATCGGCAAGGCCATCGACGGCACCATTGCCAAGAGCGATACGCTGCAACTGGCGTTGAAGGATCACCTGGCTGGCGAGCGCGACCTGATCACTGATGCCAAGGGCCTGCTCGGCAGCCTGGGCAGCTCGGCGGATGAATTGCAGAACCTGTCGGTAGCCAGCTTGCTGCACAAGGTGGGCAAGGACGGCAGCCCGGCTACGCAGCAGGCACTGGCGCAATTGCTGCAGACGCTCAGGCCCGCAGTGTGAGCTAAGCCGGCGGCGGTGCCGCCGGCAATGATGAATACAACACATGTTTGCAGCGATACCGGAGGCCACATGAACTCACCGACCAATCAACAGCCATTGCAACCGCTGGAAATCGCCACGGGGCTCACCGCGCTGGTGAGCAGCGATGGCGGTTTCTGGCTCGATCTCGAGGTGTACCAGCGCTGGGTGCGCGCTGCGGCGGATGTATTGGCGGCATCGGCTGAGGGGCCGTTGCTGGCAACTGCGCCGCAACTGGTGTTCGTGGCAGAGACATCGCCACGGGCCTTGTGTTGCCCGCAATGCGGCGCACTGATGCAGAAATACCGGCTGGCCAGCCATCATCCAGCCCGGGTGGACCGCTGCGTCCCGTGCAATGGCGTGTGGATGGATGCTGCGGAATGGGCGGCACTGCAGCAGGATGGCTGCACATACCGGCTGTTGCAGATCATCGGCGATGCCGGCCAGCGCGAAATCCGCGAGGCGGAAGCGCGCCAGCGCCAGCAGGCCAGCTACATCGAGCGCTTCGGCGCGGACGATTATGCGCGGCTGCAGCAGACGCGCGACTGGCTGGCCGCACATCCGCACCGCACCGAGCTGCTGGCCTTCCTGCAGAAACCCGCTGACTGAATGGCTCGTGCCATCGATCTGTTGCCGTTGATCCATCGCCCTATTCAAGGTTAGTTCATGACGACCGTAGAGCACGACCTGGCCGCCAGTGGCGGCTATGATTTGCTGCGCCAGCGGCTGGCCACGCAAGGGGAAGCGCTGTCCGGCAAGACGGCGGCGCTGAACGATGCGCGCCTTGCCGCCTTTGGCCGCGCCGAACTGCGCCTGCTTGGCCGCACGCGTGCGCGCACCGAAAACAGCTGCCAGGCGCGTGATCTGGTGCGCGTGGGCGATCTGCTGCTGTTCGGTTACAACGTGTATATCGGGCTGCGCAAGGAAACGCGCATCGATGATGTATTCAGCCTGTACCGGCTGACTGGCGAGGGCGAGCAGATCGAGCTGCAGAGCGTCAGCACCGCTGGCAGCTTCCTCGATGACGCGCGGTTTGCCGCAGATTTCCGCGAGCTGTATGCGTACTACAAGGACACCAGCCTGCGGCAACTGCGGGTAACCGCCGATAAACTGCTGGTGGCGTTCCAGATCGGCATGCGGCCGACCGATGTGCGCGTATTCCGCTGGCAACTGGATAAATCCGGTGCGGTGTCGCAGTACATCGATAACCGGGGCGAGCGCGATATCGTGCTGCCGCCGTCACATGACTTTGAATGGATCACCACCACGCGTGCCGATCATGTGAATGGCAAGCACCCGCACGTCAACATCCTCGATACGCTGTTTGTCGAAACCATCGGCGGTGACCTCACCGTCAAGATCGAAAACAATACCGAGGTGGGCAAGGGCATCTTCAGCGATCCGGTGGATGATGCGCAGCAGTCGCTCAACGATGCAGAGATCAGCTACGCGCGGCTGGGCACGCTGATCCTGCTGAAAATCCTGCCTTACCGCGAAACTGCTTATCGCTACCTGGTGTACAACGCCCGCACGCTGCAGGTGGTGCGCATCGACCAGATCGGTGAATCCTGCGTGCAACTGCCGGAAGACCACGGCATCGTCTTCCCCGGCGGCTGCTACCTGCAGAATGGCGAATACAAGACTTTTGCCGAGGATGTAGGCGGCTTCAAGTTCAAGCGCATGATCCGCTCGCCCAATGGCGAGGACGTGCTGTACATCTTCTACGAGCCGCAAGCCGGCCGCCTGGCGCTGCTCGCGTACAACCTGATCGACAAGGCGCTGTCGTCGCCGCTGTTCAGCAATGGCTACGCCCGCTTTGACGATGGCCGCGTGCTGCTGTTCACCATCGAGGGCGAAGAAGCCAGCCGCACGCACCCGATGCAGCTGTGGGCCACGCCTTTCTGCAGCGAAGAGTTTGCCGCCAGCGCCCCGCCCACCGGCTTTTTCGGCCGTATCGGCAATGCCGAGCTGGTGCGCGGCATCTCCGAGCTGTATGGCATTGCGCGCAGCACGCGCGAACAGGTGCCCAGCCGGCTGGCGTACGAAGACCTGTTGCGCGCCATTTCCCGCCTGCTGGATGGCTATTTCTGGCTGGGCGCCGACGAAGCCGGCGCGCTGGACCAGGCGCTGAAAACCATTGCCGATACCGCAAGGCTGGCGCTGGATGAATTCGACAAGGTGCAGAGCATCCGCAAGGCAGCCACGCAGGCGCTGGCGCTGGCCGAGGCGGGCAACAAGCAGCTGCTGACCGATATTGCCGCCACCATCTGGCGTTTGCCGCAGCAGTTTGTCGATGCATTGGCGCAGCTGCGCCGCCAGCGCGGCGAATTGCTGGCGCTGCGCGAACAACGCTATATCGACCTGCCACGGCTGCAGCAGCTGGACGACGCACTGGCCAGTGAGCAGACACGCATCGCCGATGAAACCATCCGCTTTCTTGCCGATGAAAAAGCCTTTGCGCCCTATCACCAGGAGCTGGAGCGTATCGCCGCCGAGCTGCCCGCCGTCGGCAGCGTGGCATTGCTGGCGCCGCAACTGGATGCGCTGGACAACACCGCTGCCGGGCTGGACCTGCTGACCGAGCTGCTGTCCGGGCTGGAAAGCGGCGACCCGACAGTGCGCACGCGCATCCTTGATGCAGTGAGCGAAGTCTACGCGCGGCTCAACCAGGTACGCGCAGCTGCGCGCAGCCGGCGCGATACGCTGGCGGTCAGCGAATCGAGTGCCGAGTTTGGGGCGCAGTTCAAGCTGTTTGCGCAAAGCGTGGCCAATGCACTCGATCTGGCCGCCAGCCCCGAGCAATGCGAGGAATCGCAAACGCTGCTGCTCACCCAGCTTGAAGATCTGGAAACGCGTTTCGGCGCGCAGGAGACTTTCCTTACCGATATCCTCGCCAAGCGCGAAGCGGTGATGGAAGCGTTTGCCGGTCGGCGCCAGACCTTGCTGGATGCGCGCCAGCAACGCGTGCAGTCGATTGCGGCTGCCGCCACGCGCATCCTGGCCGGCATCGAGAAACGCATCAGCCGTTTTGTCACGCCCGATGAGCTGCACAGCTACTTCGCGGCAGATGCGATGGTGGTGAAGCTGCGTGGCTTGGTGGAGCAGTTGCGTGCGCTGGGCGACGGCGTGCAGGCCGATACGCTGGATGCCCGCGTGAAAACGCTGCGCGACAACGCAGTACGCATCCAGCGCGACAAGGGTGACCTGTTCACCGCGGATGGCATCCGCCTGGGCAAGCACACCTTTACGGTTTCCACGCAGGCCGTTGATCTCACCCTGGTCAGCCGCGATGGCGAGCTGTGCCTGCATGTAACCGGCACTGATTTTTTCGATCCGGTGCGTGATCCGGCACTGGATGCATTGCGGCCGTTCTGGGCGCAGGCGCTGGTTTCGGAAAACGACGATGTCTATCGTGCCGAATACCTGGCGTGGCAGATGCTCAAGGCCATGCATGCCGGCGATCTGCCGGCGGATATATTGTTTGCCGCACTCAACCACGAGGCTGGCCTGCTGCCGCTGGTGCGCGAATTCGCCGCGCCGCGCTATCAGGAGGGATACCAGAAAGGGGTGCACGACCATGATGCCGGCCTGATCTTGGCGGCATTGCTGCCGATGGACCGCGATGCCGGGCTGCTGCGCTTCGGCCCGCTGCCGCGTGCGCTGGCCATCCTGTGCTGGCAGCACGGCGTGTGGGAGGCGGAGAAACCCGTGTGGCGCATCCGTGCCGATAACGCGCGCCGCATCGCGCAGGAGTTCGGTCAGCACAAGGCCTTGCACAGCCTGCGCGATAGCCTGGGCACGCATTGCGCCGCCTTCGTCGGGCGCGAGGGCCTGCCGGCCGATGCCGCCTTGCTGGGTAGCGTAGTCGATTACCTGCTGGCCGAGCTGACCAGCGGGCTGCCGGATTGGGCGGCCAGCGGCGATGCGCTTGATCTGGTGGCGCAACTGAACCAGCAACTGGAACGGCGTGGCGCGATGGGTGCGCTGCAAGCCGGCTTGCAGGCCGGTACGCTGGCGCAGCGCTGGTATCTGGCGCAGCACTGGTGCGAAGCGGTGGCAGAGGGCGCCAGCCTGCCTGCCGCCTTCGCGCCGGAAGCCGCCGCGCTGCTGCTGGCCGAGCTGCCGCGTCGCCGCATCAGCGTGGCGCTGAATGTGTCGCTCGCCGGCCTGCTGGGCCAGCATGGCCGGGTGAAGGAGGGCGCGCTGGCGCTGGACCTGAACGAATTCCGCCAGCGGCTGACCGGCTACGATACCCACGTGGTGCCGCCATTCGAGGCACTGCAGAAACTGCGCCAGACGTGCGTGGATACGCATCGCAAGGCATTGCGGCTGGAGCAATACCAGGCCAAGCCGCTGTCGGGCTTCGTGCGCAACCAGTTGATCGACCAGGTATACCTGCAACTGATCGGCGACAACCTTGCCAAACAGATCGGCACCGCCGGTGAAACCCGCCGTGGCGACCTGATGGGGCTGCTGCTGCTGATTTCACCGCCCGGTTACGGCAAGACCACGCTGATGGAATACGTGGCCAACCGGCTGGGGCTGGTGTTCGTGCGTATCAACTGCCCGGCGCTGGGGCATGAGGTCACCACGCTCGATCCGGCGCAGGCCGGCAACAGTGCCGCCCGGCAGGAGCTGGAAAAGCTCAACTTCGGCCTAGCGATGAGCAACAACGTGATGCTGTATCTCGACGATATCCAGCACACCAATCCGGAATTCCTGCAGCGTTTCATCGCGCTGTGCGACGGCACGCGCCGCATCGAAGGACTGTGGCGCGGCGAGCCACGCAGCTATGACCTGCGCGGCAAGCGCTTCTGCGTAGTGATGGCCGGCAACCCGTATACCGAAACCGGCGATGCATTCCGCATTCCGGACATGCTGGCCAACCGGGCGGACATCTACAACCTGGGTGATGTGTTGTCCGGCCGCGAGCAGTTGTTCGCACTGTCTTATTTAGAGAACAGCCTGACCGCCAACCCGGTGCTTGCACCGCTGGCCAATCGCGACCCGGCCGATATCGGGCGCTTCCTGCGGCTGGCCGCCGGCGACACGGTACCGCTGACCGATTTCAAGCATGCTTACGGCAGTGCGGAAGCGGGCGAAATCGTCGCGGTATTGCAAAAGCTGTTCGTGGTGCGCGAACTGCTGATGAAGGTGAACGCTGCCTACATTGCATCGGCCGCGCAGGCGGATGCGTATCGTGTCGAGCCGCCGTTCAGGCTGCAGGGCAGTTACCGCAACATGGCCAAGCTGGCGATGCGCGTGTCGGCGATCATGAACGATGTCGAACTCGTCAGCATGGTGCGCGATCACTATCTGGGCGAAGCGCAAACGCTCACCAGTGGCGCGGAGGAAAACCTGCTCAAGCTGGCCCAATTGCAAGGTGCGCTCACCCCGGAAGAACACGAGCGCTGGGAACAGATACGGCGTGATTTTCTCAACCACAAGCGCATGGGGGGCGCAGATGCCGATGGCGCAACGCGGATCGCGCAGCAGGTATCGCACATGGTGCAGGCGCTGGGGGCGATCGACAGCCGGCTGGCGGGCGAACAGGGCAGTGCGCGCATCGTCGATGCGCTGTCCGGCATCAGCGCGCAACTGGAAAAGCCCGACCCGGGTGTTGCGGTGGCGCGCGAATGCCGGGATGGCCTGGCAAACATCGATGCGGCGTTGCGCGGCATCCAGCCGGAGATCACCATCCCGCCGCAACCCGAGCTTGTCAAGGTGTTGCAGGGATTGGCGCATGCGTACGAGCATGCATTGATACCGGTCATCAGCGCGATGCAGCACAAGATCCGCCTCGACCACGATATCTGGGACCGGGTGCAACAGATATCGGAGCAGATCAAGCAGCTGGATGCCGACCTGCAACAATCCATCGGCAAGCCGGCCAGCGTGGCGGCGAAGAAGGCGGAGTAGCAATGCGCTGCTGCAAGCAGCCATGCAGCGGCATCCGGCGCAAGGGCAGCTTCCCGGCTGTCGTGCTTTTGTAGATCAGCGTCACCGCGCCCTGTTCAAACCGGCCCCGGCAAGGGCCGGTTTTGTTTTTTCCAGGCGGAAAAGCGGGATCCGCAGGCGACTTCCAGCGGGGCGGATTTCAGCGTGCTTACGCGGGGATGGACAGTCATGCCCCGTCATCTGTTGTTCATTGTATAGACATCTCTCTTTCATCTGCGGTGGTCACAATCGGCGCCATTGTTTCGCCAGGAGTGGACGAATGGCCGCTGCTTTGGAAGTACAGCATTTGAGCAAGAGTTTTACGCCGGGCACGCGTGCACTGGATGACATCAGCCTGAGCGTGAACGAGGGCGAGATGGTGGTGTTGCTGGGCGCATCGGGCTCGGGCAAATCCACCTTGCTGCGCCATATCGCAGGATTCGTCTGTGCCGACAAGGGTGCGGGCAGCATCAGCGTGTTCGGCAAGCGCGTGCAGGAGAACGGCAAGCTGGCGCGCGATGTGCGCAGCACGCGCGTGCAGATCGGCTTTGTTTTCCAGCAGTTCAACTTGGTGGGGCGGCTGCCGCTGCTGACCAATGTGCTGACCGGCATGCTGCACCGGGTACCGGCGTGGCGTTCGGTCTTCAAATGGTTTACCCAGGCCGAGCGCGACCGTGGCCTGGCGGCGCTGGCCCAGGTGGGCATAGACAAATACGCACGCCAGCGCGCGTCCACGCTGTCTGGCGGCCAGCAGCAGCGCGCGGCGATTGCCCGCACGCTGGTGCAGGAGGCACGGCTGATCCTGGCGGACGAACCGATAGCCTCGCTTGATCCGGAGGCGGCCCGCAAGGTGATGGAGTCGCTGGCACGCATCAACCGCGACCACGGCACCACGGTGATCGTATCGCTGCACCAGGTGGACGTGGCCATGCGCTATTGCCAGCGCGTGATCGCGCTGCACCAGGGCCGTGTGGTGTACGACGGTCTGCCGGCAAAACTGACCCCCGACCTGCTGCGCGAAATCTACGGCCCGCTGGCCACCGAGCTGATCTCGCACGGTTCGGTCGTGCCGCCGGCGCCGGTATTGCCCGAAGCCGCCATTGCCCTCGCTTACGAATAACCCGCAACCCCAAACCTGTCCATTCAAGGAGTGATACCGATGTTCCGCCGTTTCATCACCGCAATCGCATGCACTGCCGCTTTCTCGGTTGCGCACGCTGCCGAAGCCCCGAAGGAAATCAACTTCGGCATGATTTCCACTGAATCGACCACTGCGCTCAAGCAGATCTGGCAACCGCTGATCGACGACATGAGCAAGGATCTGGGCGTGAAGGTCAACGCGTTCTTTGCCACCGATTACGCCGGCGTGATCGAAGGCATGCGCTTCAACAAGGTGCAGATGGGCTGGTTCGGCAACAAGTCGGCCATCGAGGCGGTGGATCGCGCCGGTGGCGAAGTGTTTGCGCAGCAGGTGGATGCCGATGGCGCTCCCGGGTACTGGTCGCTGCTGATCACGCACAAGGACAGCGGCATCACGTCGATCGACCAGGTGTTGAAGGGCAAGGGCAAGTACACGCTGGGCTACGGTGATCCGCAATCGACATCGGGCTTCCTGGTACCGGGCTACTACCTATTCTCGGAAAACGACATCGATCCGAAAACCCACTTCAAGACCGTGCGCAATGCCAACCATGAAACCAACATCATGGCGGTGCTGAACAAGCAGGTGGACGTGGCCACCAACAACACCGAGCAGATGGACAAGCTGCAGAAGACCTTCCCGGATCGCTACGCGCAACTGCGCATCCTGTGGAAATCGCCGCTGATCGCCAAAGACCCGCTGGTATGGCGCAAGGATCTGCCGGAAGAGTTCAAGGCCAAGGTGCGCAACTTCTTCACCAGCTATGGCAAGAACGAACGCGAAAAGGCGATCCTGAAAACCATCTATAACACCGGCAGCTTCCGTGCCTCCACCGATGCGCAACTGCTGCCTACCCGCCAGCTGGAACTCGCGCGTGCCAAGAACAAGATCGAGGACGACACCACGCTGTCCGCCGATGAGCGCAAGACCAAACTCGCCGAAGTGAACGGCAAGCTGGCCGAGCTGAACAAGCAACTGGCTGCCAGCAAGTAATCAGCCTGCATGCCGCCTCCCCATGCCACTCGTATGGCGCGGGTGGCGGCAACGCCTGCACCGGCTGGTGCGGGCGTTTTACCGGATACCGTATCCAAGAGATGAAGCCATGACCGAACAGGTACTGCCCGCCGGGCAAGCGTTGCCGCCCAAGCGCAGCTGGTGGGCCATTGCTGGCTGGCTGGTCTTTTTTGCACTGCTGGCATGGTCGTGGAAAGGCGCGGACATGCGCCCGCTCGATCTTTACCGCGATTCGGGCAATATGGCCCAGTTTGCCGGCGATTTTTTCCCGCCCAGTTTCCGCGACTGGCGGATCTACCTGAGCGAAATGATCGTTACCGTGCAGATCGCGGCATGGGGCACGGTGCTGGCGGTGATCTGCGCCGCGCCGCTCAGCATTCTTGCTTCCACCAATATCGTGCCGCCCTGGGTATACCAGCCAGTGCGCCGCGCGATGGATGCCTGCCGCGCCATCAATGAAATGGTGTTCGCGATGCTGTTCATCGTGGCCGTTGGCTTGGGGCCGTTTGCCGGCGTGCTGGCGCTGTGGATCCATACCACCGGCATCCTTGCCAAGCTGTTCTCCGAAGCGGTGGAAGCGATCGATCCGCGGCCGGTGGAAGGCATCCGCTCCACCGGTGCATCGCCACTGGAAGAAGTGATCTACGGCGTGATTCCGCAGGTATTGCCGTTGTGGATCTCGTATTCGCTGTACCGCTTCGAATCGAACGTGCGCTCGGCTTCGGTGGTGGGCATGGTGGGGGCGGGCGGTATCGGCGTGATCCTGTACGAGATCATCCGTGGCTTCCAGTACGCGGAAACCTGCGCGGTGATGATCATGATCGTGATCACGGTATCGCTGATCGATCTGGTTTCCGCACAAATCCGCAAGGCGCTGATCTGATCCTGAACTGAAGAGGGCAATGCAATGGCACTTTCCATCGACGACATCCGCTACGTGTTCGAACGGCGTGGCGAAGAATTCTACGGCGCCGAAGGCGTCTCCCAACTGGCGCATGCATTGCAATGCGCCGCACTGGCCGAAGCGGCTGGCGCCAGCGCCGCGCTGATCACCGCCGCGCTGCTGCATGACCTGGGCCACCTGGTGCATGAATTGGGCGACGATCCAGCCGCCGAGGGCGTGGACGACGTGCACCAGTTCCTGGCGTTGCCGTTCTTGCGCGGTGTATTCCCGGCCGCGGTGCTCGAACCCATCAAGCTGCATGTGGATGCCAAGCGCTATCTGTGTGCGGTGCAATCCGCCTATTGGCAGTCACTGTCGTTTGCGTCGCAACGCAGCCTGGAACTGCAGGGTGGCACCTATACGCAGGCGGGCGCCGCGGCGTTCATCGCCCAGCCACATGCAGAAGACGCGGTGCAACTGCGCATCTGGGATGACCAGGCCAAGACGCTTGGCAAAGCCACGCCGCCACTGGCGTATTTCCTGGATATTGCCACCACCTGTACGCTGGCGCCGGCCAATGCTGCCTGAAGGTGTTACTCGCCGACGCCGGGGCTTGGCCCGGCAAGGTGAGCGAAACGCAGGCCGTACAAGACGTATGACAAGTTAGGCTCGGCGCCCGCGCACAACCCCGCCAGCAAGGTTGTGTTAGCGGCGCTTAGCCGGGCTGGCCCAGCAGCAAGGCCAGGAACTGCTCGCCAGCTGCTTCCAGTGCGCCATCGTTGGCGATTTCATGCACGCTGATGGTGTCTGGCAGCGGCGGCGTGCTGCGCGCCAGCCGGGTTGCGATATCGGCCCCGCTTTCCCGGCCACGTGCAGCCAGTCGTGCTGCCAGCGTGGCGGGCGTGGCGGTGAACAGCGCCACTTCCAGCTCCGGGTAGCGTTGCTGCGCCGCGGCGATATTGGCACGCGAACCATTGACTACCACCGTCACGCCACCCGCCAGCCATGCATCGATCTCGGTGCCGATGCCGTACTGCAGGCCATGGCTTTGCCACCACAGCGCAAAACGGTCGTGCGCCAGCCATAGCGCGAATTCGTCTGCATTCATTTCGCGGTGGGCTTCGCCACCCGCAGCCGCGGGGCGGGTGATGTAGCGCTGCGCAAAGCGCACCTGCGGCGCGCGTGCGCCATGCGCGGCAATGCAGGTTTTGCCCTCATGCCCGTTCACGGTGCGGACGGCATGGCGGTTGTCCAGAGCGCTTCTTGCATACGCAATCACGCTGTCCTTGCCCACGCCGGATGCGCCCAGCACGATGATCAGCCTGCCACTCATGCGTTGCCCCCCAAAGAAAAACGCTGCACCAGCCGGAATGCCGCGCCGGCATGGTCTTCGGCGAACAGCGCAAGCTGTGCCGGCAGCGGTTCTGCCAGTGCCGGCGCAAACAGCGCCACCAGTGCCGGCAGCAAGTCATTGCGGGCGGAAGGCGGCAAACGCCCGCTCAGCGTGATATGGCAGCGGAAGCGCTCGAAAACGTGCGGGTATGCCCAGCGCGCCAGCAGCGCTTTGCCGCGCGCATCGAGCAGATCGGGTTTGCGGCGTGCCAGTTCGGTATCGCTCAGCGGCGCGCGGAAGGCATCGAGCTCCACCACGCATGCGTCGGCCAATGCCTGCAGTGCTTGTGATTCCGCCGCAGGCCGCAGGCACAGGAAGCCATCGAGTTCGGTGACCTGCAACGCTGGCAAGGTGAACGGTTGCAAAGCCCGGGTGAACGCCTGCAGTGCAGCGATCAGGTCTGCTGCATTGCAGTCATCGCGCAGCCGGAACGGCGCCTTGAGTGTGGCGTGCAGCCCATAGCGGCGCGGTTCCGAGGTAATCGCGTGCTGGCTGGCGGCATCCAGCCCCGGCAATTGCGGTGGCCGCAGCGCAGCAGCCGTTGCCGGATCGCTGCCCAGCCAGTGCGTGCCGGCGTGCCAGAGCGGATGTTCAGCAGGCGGCACCAGGTAGATCGCGTAGCGATAAGCCATCAGTTGCTCCGTGGCAGGTCCTCTGCCAGATGCACCAGCTGGCCGGCCACGATGCTGGCCACCACGCGCGGTGCGGCGGGGTTGCGGGTATCGATCACCACCAGGTCGGCACGCTGACCGGCTGCCAGCTCGCCCCGGTCGGTGAGGCCAGCGGCACGCGCCGGGTTGCGCGAAACCAGTGCCCAGGCGCGCTCCCAGCCGCAAACATCTTCATGTACCAGCTGGCAGGCGGCCGCCAGTGGCGCGGGGTAGTAGTAATCCGATGCCAGGATGTCGCAGCGCTCTGCCGCGACCATGTCGCGCGCGGTGGGAGCGCCGCAGTGGCTGCCACCACGCACTACATTGGGCGCGCCGAATACAATGGGGCTGCCCAGTGTCTTGGCGCTTTCGGTGGCTTCCGGCGTACGCGGAAACTCGCTGATGCTGCAGCCGATGGTATGGAAATGCGTGCGCTCGGCGAGGGTGTCGTCGTCGTGCGAGGCCATGGCCACCCCGGCGGCGCGCGCATGCGCGGCCAGCTTTTCGATGGCGGCGGGTACTTCGGCGTGGCGTGCGGCGGTCTGTTCCACCAGCGTGCGGAAATCAGCCAGCGGCATGCCGGCGCGGTCTGCGTACTTGCGCAGCTTGCCGTCGTCGCCCAGCCGCTCCACCACCATGTCGATATGGTCGTTGAACGCCAGCAGATCCACATGGCCGGTAGCCAGCCAGTCGGCTATCTCGTTGACGGCCGCCAGGTTGAAGGTTTCCCAGCGCAGGTGGATGCGGTGATCGGCAGCGAGCTGCGGTTTCAGCTGAGTGAGTGCACGGCGGATGCCGATGGCGTTTTCACGGCCGCGCAGGCCACCTTCCCAGCTCCAGGTGATGCCATGATAGGCAGTGGTGATGCCGTTGGCGATCAGTTGGCGGTCGGTATCGGCCAGTGCCAGTTGCAGCGGAAACGCCGCTTCCGGCCGGGGCAGGATCTGCCGCTCGAATGCATCGCCATGGATGTCCACGATGCCGGGCAGTACCAGGTAGTTGCCGGTATCCAGCCAGCCCGTACCGGCAGCGCCGCCGATATGGCTGATGTTGCCGTTTTCGATGAACAGCGTGGTATCGGCCCATGTGCCATCTGCAAGCAGCGCGCGTCGCGCCACGATTCCTTTCAGCATCGCTCGTCTCCCTGGAAGATAACAACGATTCTAAGCGGTTTGCATGACGGTTTTGTTGGATATCTAGACAAGTTTTGCACGCTGGCCTGCGCGTCGGCTGGTGGGAGCGGTGGCGTTACAGATCGCGGTTATTGGCTATCAGTTGCACCGCGTCGCCGGCAAAGCGGCCGATGCCGTATTCGATCGGCGTGCCGTCCTGGTCGACATTGATGCCTTCCACCTGCAGTACCGGCTGGTTGCGGGTCTGTTGCAGCAGGCGCGCCACGTTGTCGTCCGGCATGCGCGCGGTAATGCGGCTTTCCACGCGTTCGTAATCGGCCACGCCGTAGCGCTTGAGTGCCTCGGTGATCGAGCCGGTTTCCTCGAATGCCTCGGCAAGGCCGGCAAAGCGCACTGCCGGGAAGTAATGCGTGGCAAAGTTGATCACGCGGCCATCGGCACGCCCCACTGTATCGATCTGCAGCACGCGTTCGCCCTCCTGCAGCGCCAGCGCCTGTGCGATCTTGGGCGTGGCGGGTACTTCCAGCGCGCGCAGCATGGTGCGGCTGCCATCGAGCTTCTGCTGTCTGAGGGTTTCCGAGAAGCGCGTGCGCTTGCCCACGTTGTAGTTGACCGCGTAGTCGAGCAGGAAAATGCCGCGACCCTGCTCCACCCGCACCAGCCCGCGCGATTCCAGCGCGGCAATGGCGCGCCTTATCGTGTGGCGGTTGACCTCGAAACGCGCGGCAAACTCCGCCTCGGTAGGCAGCCGTTCGCTCGGTTTGTATACATTGCGACTGATTTCAGCCTCGATGGTCTGTTCGATCTGGCGCCATACCGCGACGCCGGAACCGCGCTGGATCATGCCGCGCTCTCTCTGTATCTGTGCGTGAAAGGGCGATGGTGCCGCAATCCGTGCCGGGTAGCATCAATTTCAAAAAAGATTCACGAAGCAGTGATTTACTGTCAGCAAGGTTTAGGCCGATACTCTGCCCGGTAACTTGTATAGATATGTATACATGGAGGCGGGATGTCAGAGCAGAGTGGTAACAGGGAAGTAGCAGCACAAGCGGCGCGCCAGCGCTGGCTGGCGGTACTGGCAAGGGCTGGCGTGGCGGAGCTGGAAACACAGCTGGCGCGCCATGCATTGCCGGCATTGAGCTGGCTGCGCCGCCCGGAAAGTGGGCTGATGATGGTGCGGGCGCGTGCCGGTGGCACCGGCCAGCAGTACAACCAGGGGGAAGTCTCCGTCACGCGCTGCGCAGTGCAGGACGAAACGGGCCGGCTGGGGGTGGGCTATGTGCAGGGGCGTGACAGCCGCCATGCCGAGCTGGTGGCGCTGTTCGATCTGCTGTTGCAGGACGAAACCCGCCAGGCCGATCTGTTGCCCGGGCTGATTGCACCGCTGGCCGCACGGCAGGCTGCAGCGCGCGACAAGGCCAGCGCGCAGGCCGCAGCTACGCGGGTCAATTTCTTCACCCTGGCACGCGGAGACTGATCATGAACGCACCGCATACCCCGTTACTGCCCGGCCTGCCGCAGCCTGCGCCCGATTCGCAACGGATTTTCCGCCAGTTGCTCGATGCCATGGCGCAACCCGGCCGCATCCATGCGCTGCAGGTTGCCGTGACGGCGCCGGCCCCGCTGGCCCCGGCTGCGAGCGCCATCGCGCTGACATTGTGTGATTACGAAACCCCCGTCTGGCTGCAGTCGGCCGGCCCCGAAGCCTGGCTGCGTTTCCACAGCGGCTGCCCGCTGGTAGATGACCCGGGCACCGCGCGGTTCGCACTGATTGACCAGCCCGCCAGCATGCCGGCACTGGCCGCATTTGCGCAGGGCGAGGCGGAATACCCGGATCGCTCCGCCACGCTGATCATCCAGGTCAGCGCGTTCGGGGAGCAGGGGCTGGTTTTTGCCGGCCCCGGTATTGATGGGGAAACCCGGCTCGGTGTTGCCGGCCTGCCGGATCAATTCTGGCGCGACTGGCAGCAAAGCCACGGCCGTTTTCCGCTAGGCGTCGATCTGGTGCTGGTGGCCGGCACGCGTTTCCTGTGCATACCGCGCACCACTACCGTCAGGGAGGGCTAGACATGTACGTTGCCGTCAAGGGCGGTGAAACCGCCATCCTCAATTCCTATGCATTGCTGGCCGATGCACGCCGTGGCGATACCGATGTGCCCGAACTGTCGGTCGCGCAGATCCGCCAGCAGATGCGCCTTGCCGTGGCACGCGTGATGAGCGAAGGCTCGCTTTACGATGAAGACCTGGCCGCGCTCGCAATCAAGCAGGCCGCTGGCGATCAGGTGGAAGCCATCTTCCTGCTGCGTGCCTACCGCACCACTTTGCCGCGTTTCGGCTACACCTTGCCGGTGGATACCGCGCGCATGGGTATCCGCCGCCGCATTTCGGCCACCTTCAAGGAGCTGCCGGGCGGGCAGGTACTGGGCCCCACGTACGACTACACACAGCGGCTGCTCGATTTCACTTTGCTGGCCAATGGCGTCGCTACCGAGCCGCCGGCACAGGCCGAAGCACTGCCGGCCGACATGCCGCGCGTGACCGACCTGCTGGCGGGCGAAGGCCTGATCGAGCCGGAAACCCCACCCGATGGCGACCCGGCACCGGTGGATCTGTCACGCGAGCCGCTCAAGTTTCCTGCCGACCGTGCCACGCGGCTGCAGAACCTGGCACGTGCCGATGAAGGCTTTCTGCTGGCGCTGGGTTATTCCACGCAGCGTGGTTATTCGCATACTCACCCGTTTGCCGGCGAAATCCGCATGGGCGAGGTGGCGCTGGAAATCGTGCCGGAAGAGCTGGGCTTTGCTATCGAGATCGGCGACATCACGCTGACCGAATGCCAGATGGTCAACCAGTTTGCCGGCTCCAGCACCGCGCCGCCGCAATTCACCCGTGGCTATGGCCTGGCGTTCGGCGAGGCCGAGCGCAAGGCGATGGCGATGTCGCTGGTGGACCGTTCGCTGCGCAGCCAGGAGCTGGCTGAAGCGATCAAGTCACCCGCGCAGCAGGCGGAATTCGTGCTGTCGCATTCGGACAGCGTGGAAGCCAGCGGCTTTGTCCAGCATCTGAAACTGCCGCATTACGTGGACTTCCAGTCCGAGCTGGAGCTGGTGCGCCGCATGCGCGCCACGCACGGTCAACCCACCCCGGAGGAGGAAACGGCATGACCACCAGCGGTTACAACTTTGCCTATCTGGACGAGCAGACCAAGCGCATGCTGCGCCGCGCGCTGCTCAAGGCAGTGGCCATCCCCGGTTACCAGGTACCGTTCGGCAGCCGCGAAATGCCGCTGCCCTATGGCTGGGGTACTGGCGGCATCCAGGTGACTGCGGCCATCCTCGGCACCAATGACGTGCTCAAGGTGATCGACCAGGGTTCGGACGACACCGTGAACGCGGTGAACATCCGCCGCTTCTTTGCCCGCACTGCCGGCGTGGCCACCACCAACCGCACGCCGGAAGCCACGGTGATCCAGACCCGGCACCGTATTCCGGAAACGCCGCTGGCTGCCGGACAGATCATGGTTTACCAGGTGCCGGAGCCCGAACCGCTGCACCGGCTGGAGCCGCGCGAGGCGGTCACCCGCAAGCTGCATGCACTGGCCGATTACGGCTTCATGCATGTGAAGCTGTACGAGGACATCGCCCGCTACGGGCACATTGCCACTACCTATGATTACCCGGTGCTGGTGAACGACCGCTACCTGATGGCGCCGTCACCCATCCCCAAGTTCGATAACCCCAAGCTCAACCACAGCCCGGCGCTGCAGCTGTTCGGTGCTGGCCGCGAGAAGCGCGTGTACGCGGTCCCGCCGTATACCAAGGTGGAAAGCCTGGATTTCGAAGACCACCCGTTCAGCGTGCAGCAGTGGGACGCGCCGTGCGCGCTGTGCGGCGCCAGCGACAGCTTCCTGGACGAAGTGGTGCTCGATGATGTGGGCGGGCGCATGTTCGTGTGTTCGGATTCGGAATATTGCAGCAACCGCCAGGCAGCAGGGCATGCCGGCAGCGCCGTGAAGGAGGCAGCATGAATCCCTTGTTGCAAGTGAGTGGCCTCACCAAACGCTATGGCGCACGCATCGGCTGCGCGGATGTCGGTTTCTCGCTGTGGCCGGGGGAAGTGCTGGCGGTAGTGGGTGAATCGGGCTCTGGCAAATCCACCTTGCTCAACCTGCTGTCCACACGGCTGGCTGCGGATGCCGGCACCATCGAATACGCATTGCTCGGCCGCGGCCTCACCGACATGGCCAAGTTATCCGAAGCCGAGCGCCGCTGGCTGCTGCGTACCGACTGGGGTTTTGTCGAGCAGAACCCGCGTGATGGCCTGCGCATGAACGTGAGCGCCGGCGCCAACGTGGGTGAGCGGCTGATGGCTACCGGCGCCCGCCATTACGGGCAGATCCGCAGTACCGCACAGGACTGGATGGCCCGGGTGGAGCTCGATCCGGCCCGCATCGACGAGCTGCCGGCGCAGTTTTCCGGTGGCATGCAGCAGCGGCTGCAGATTGCCCGCAACCTGGTGACCAAGCCCCGGCTGGTGCTGATGGACGAACCGACCGCCGGGCTGGATGTATCGGTGCAGGCGCGTCTGCTGGACCTGCTGCGCGAGCTGGTGACGAGCTTCGGCTTGGCGGCAGTGATCGTCACGCATGATCTGGCGGTGGCGCGGCTGCTGGCGCACCGGCTGCTGGTGATGAAGGGCGGGCGCGTGGTGGAAACCGGCCTGACCGACCAGGTGCTGGATGATCCGCAACACCCGTACACGCAGTTGCTGGTTTCTTCCATCCTGCAGGTATGACGCCATGACCGACATGCAGAGCGAAGACCCCATTTTCCATCTGTCGATTCCGGTGCGTGATCTGGCCGAGGCGCGCGCCTTCTATTGCGATGAGCTGGGCGCCCGCATCGGGCGTGTGCGCGATGCATGGTGCGATGTGTGGTTGTTTGGCGCGCAGATCACCTTGCAGCACCAGCCAGCGCAAGTGTTGCCGGTGGCGGAGCAGAGCAGCCGGCACTTCGGCGCCACGCTGGGCTGGGCGCACTGGCAGGCACTGGCCGGGCGCCTGGCGGGCACGCCATATGTGCTGAAGGCACCGCAGGTACTCAACGCCGGCCAGCCGGACGAAACCGCCAAGCTTTACCTCGCCGACCCCAGCGGCAACATGATCGAACTCAAAGCCTACCGTGACCGCGCACAGGCGCTGGCACAGCCGGCCCAAGGATAGCCATGCAAACGATGATAGAAACACGCGGCCTTGCCAAGACCTTCACGCTGCACCAGCAGGGCGGCGTACAGCTGCCGGTACTGGCCGATATCGATTTTTCCGTGGCACGCGGCGAGTGCGTGGCGCTGGCCGGCCCGTCCGGCGCCGGCAAGAGCACGCTGCTGCGCTGCCTGTACGGCAACTACCTGAGTACGGGCGGCAGCGTGCACATCCGCCACGACGACAACTGGGTGGAGCTGGGCAAGGCCAGCCCGCGCGAGGTGCTGGTGATGCGCCGCCATACCATCGGCTATGTCAGCCAGTTTCTGCAGGTGATCCCGCGCGTGGCCACGCTCGATATCGTGGCCGAGCCATTGCGCGAGCTGGGCGTGGGCGCGGAGGAAGCGCGCGAGCGCGCGGCCGTGCTGCTGCGCGCGCTGCAACTGCCTGCCGCGCTGTGGCAATTGCCACCCGCCACCTTTTCCGGCGGCGAGCAGCAGCGGGTGAACATCGCGCGCGGGCTGATCGCGGAAAAACCGCTGCTGCTGCTGGATGAACCCACTGCATCGCTGGATGCGGACAATGCCGAGCGCGTTGCGCAGCTGATCGATGCGGCGCGGCTGCGCGGCGCGGCCATCATCGGCATTTTCCATGACGTGGCCATCCGCAACCGGCTGGCTACCCGCTGCTTTCCGCTCGCCATTCCGCAAGGAGCCGCGCAATGCGCACACTGACCCTAACTAATGCCCGCGTGGTGACTGCGGACGACGTATTCACCGGCACGGTAAGGGTGGAAGACGGCATGATCACCGAGGTGACCACCGGCCCGACGCAACTGGCCGGCGCCGAGGATTTCGGCGGGGACTACCTGCTGCCCGGCCTGGTCGAATTGCATACCGACAACCTGGAAAAGCACCTGGGCCCACGCCCCGGCGTGGAATGGCCGGTGCACTCCGCGCTGGCGATCCACGATGCGCAGATTGCCTCGGCCGGCATCACCACAGTCTTCGATTCGCTGTGCATGGGCGACCTGGACCCCACCGGTTTCCGTGCCCGCACGCTGGTGCCGTCGATCAATGCCCTGCGCGAGGTGGTGGCGGGCGGCCATACCAAGGTCGAGCACTGGCTGCACCTGCGCTGCGAAGTGGCCAGCACCGATGTGCTCGAGCTGCTGGGCCAATATCTGGACGACCCGCTGCTGAAGCTGCTGTCGGTGATGGACCATACCCCCGGCCAGCGGCAGTGGAGCGATCTGGAGAAATACCGCGTGTACGCGCAGAAGCACGGCCACTGGAGCGACGAGCGGCTGGCGGACGAAGTGGCCGCGCGCAGCCAGCTGCAGCGCGATCATGCACAGCGCAACCGCCATGCGGTAGTGAATCTGGCCCGCGAGCGGCACATTGCGCTGGCCAGCCACGACGACACCACGCTCGCACACGTGGCCGAAGCCACTGCGGATGGCGTGACGATCTCCGAATTCCCCACCACGCTACAGGCCGCGCAGGCTGCGCGCGATGCCGGCCAATGCATCGTGATGGGGGCGCCCAATGCGGTGCGCGGAGGCTCGCATTCGGGCAATGTGGCGGCGCTGGATCTGGCGCGAGCCGGTTTGCTGGATGTGTTCTCGTCCGATTACGTGCCGGCCAGCCTGCTCCACGCGGCGTTCCTGCTGGTGGAAGAAGCCGGCTGGACCTTGCCGCGCGCCATTGCCACCGTAGCCGGCAACCCGGCACGCGTGGTGGGGCTGGCGGATCGTGGTGATATCGCCACCGGCTTGCGTGCAGACCTGATCCGCGTGCGCACCAGCGCGCACACGCCGCTGGTGCGTGCGGTATGGAGCAAGGGTGAGCGGGTGGCCTGATGGTCTGCCTGCCCATGGCAGGCAGCGGCCGGATGGCGGTTGAACAACCGTCATCCGGCAATGCGAAAATGAAACCGTCTGCGCGGGATACATGCGTGCCATCCGCGCTGCGCCATGCCGTTCCGGTACTTTTGCTTGCCGTAACACCTCCCCATGAGGGGGCCGGTGTTGGTAGCATGCAGGGTTGTCCGGGCTGTATACGCATTGCGTAGCAGTCTGCTGCTCCCGCCTTTGCTTCGTTCTTCCAGGTTTGCCTCATGAAATCAAACTTCCTGCGCATGGCGCTGGTACTGGGCTTGTTGTCCGCCATCGGCCCGTTTGCCATCGACATGTATCTGCCCGCCTTGCCCTCCATCGGGCAGAACCTGGGTGCATCGACCGGTGCGGTACAGGCCAGCCTGATGGCGTTTTTCATCTCGCTCGGCATCGGCCAGATCATCTACGGCCCGGTATCGGACATGGTGGGCCGCAAGGCGCCGCTGTATTTCGGCCTGCTGCTGTTTGCCGCCGCCAGCGTGGGTTGTGCGCTGGCGCCGGATGTCCACACGCTGATCGCATTGCGCTTTCTGCAGGGGCTGGGCGCCAGTGCCGGCATGGTGATCCCGCGCGCCGTCGTACGTGACCTGCATACCGGCAATGATGCGGCGCGGCTGATGTCGCTCTTGATGCTGGTATTCAGCGTGTCGCCCATCCTGGCGCCGCTGGCCGGCAGCTTCCTGATCGAATGGCATGGCTGGCGCATGGTGTTCTGGGCGGTGACCGTGGCGGCCGGCCTGGGCGTGATCCTGCTGGCCACCAGCCTGCCGGAAACCCGCCCTCGGGAAGAGCGCGTGAACAGCAGCGTGGGCAGCGCACTGGCGGGCTACCGCACCTTGCTGTGCGATCGCCATTACCTGGGGCTGGTGTTCATCGGCGCATTCGGTATTTCCAGCTTCTTTGCCTATCTGGCCAATTCGTCGTTCGTGCTGATCGATCATTACGGGTTGACGCCGCGCCAGTACAGCTTTGCGTTTGCTGCCAATGCCGCGTCGTTCATCGGCGTATCGCAGCTCACCGGCCGGCTGGCACAGCGTTTCGGCCTGGTGCAGATGGTGAAGTTCGCGGTGACTGGTTACGCGCTGGTGATGCTGTTGCTGCTGGCCCTCAACCTGCTGGGCATTACCCGGCTGGACGTGATGCTGGTGCTGCTGTTCATCGGTTACGGCTTCCTCGGCCTCGTGGTGCCGGCCACCGCGGTATTGTCGCTGGAAGAGCACGGTGCTATTGCCGGCACTGCATCGGCACTGATGGGCACGCTGCAGTTTGTGGTGGGCGCGATCGTGATGGCGGTGGTGGGCCAGTTTGTCGATGGCACCGCGCGGCCGATGGTGGCCGGCATCGCCGGCTCGGCACTGGTGGCTTTCGTGCTGGCATGGGTGGTATTGCGGCACGGCCAGCACGGCAAGCCCGCACAGCCGGCAGCATGAGGATGGACGGTGCGCAGTGCGCCGCCGTGAGGCGGGCGCGCTGTTCGCGCCGGATCCGTCTTGATCTGGAAGCCGCCCGCGCTCAGCGCGCGTAGCGGTCCATGATGCGCTGGTAGCTGCCGTCGCGCTTCATTGCCGCCAGGCCGCTATCGAATGCCTGGCGCGCCTTGCGCATGTCGCGCTTGCGGGTGAAGGCGATGTACGCGGGGTTGCTATCGATATACGGCTGCAGTGCGCGGGCCCGGCCGGTCAACTGGTTCTTCTTCAGGAAGTGCACGCCGCTGTAGGTATTGCTGACCATGATGTCGATGCGGCCGGCCATCAGCTTGCGGATATTGGTCAGTGTGTCGTTGGCCATTTCGATATTGGCAATTTCGCCGGATTTGACCGCGCTATCGAACATCTTGCCGTTGCTGGCTTCGTTGAGCGCGCCGAACCGGTACTGCAGCAGCGGCACCAGCTTGCCGTCAAAGCGGATGGTGCTGTTTGCCGGCACGAAAAAGGAACTGGTGAACGGCACCAGGCTTTCCTGCGAAAACAGGTAGGCCTGTTCGCGTTCGGGGGTTTTCAGCGTGGAAAAAACCGCATCGGCATCGCCCTGTTGCGCCTCGCGCAATGCGCGCGCCCACGGCACCACGCGGATTTCCACCTGCCACTGGCTGCGCGCGAACGCTTCTTTCAGGATGTCCACCGCCAGCCCCACCACCTTACCGTCTTCCTCGTATTCATAAGGCGGGTAATTGCCGGTGACGAGGTGGATGGTCTGTGCGCTGGCGGTGTGCGCAAGGGCCCAGCTGCAGCAGGCAGCCAGTGCCAGTGCTGCTATGCGCATGGTGAAGCTGCAGCCATGAAGGGGTGCACGCGGTGCACGGGTTTCTCCTTGCCCGGAGTGGTGAGTGATAACGGGGCGTTGCTTGCATCATAAGGGACGGGCAAGGTGTGCTGCCCAACCTTTTGGCCGGATGCCCGGGCAATGGGCACGGCTTGCAACACCGGCCGGCGGCAGGCAAAAAAAAGGCGACGGATGTACCGTCGCCTTTCAAGCCAAGGGAAGACTGCTGACTACTTACCTCACCAGCCTATGTTCACGATCAACGCTTTCGGGTTGCCATGTTCAAGCAGGCTGCTGTGGTTCCGGACGTCGTCATAGCAGAAACCATAAGCCAGGCCATTCAGGCTGTGGTCGTGCCAGAACTTCGCGTAATAGTTGGCCGGCGATGCGAGGTAGTAGTAGCTCGCGTTCGCCCAGTTGGCCTGATCCACGGTCTGGATCAGGTGGCGGTTGAATGCTGCGGTGATTTGCGCCTGCACCACCAGTTCATCCGATGTACCGGTTGCCAGGTTGCCCGAGCCTTCCAGGATGGCCTGCGTGGTGGGCTTGCCGCGGATATACAGGTTGTATGGGCCGCCGTTCTTCGAGAACACGAAGTCGTTGCCCACCACGTGGCCGCTGAAGGTGCCCGCTTCTGCGGTAAAGGTCAGCTCGCGGCCGGTGTAGTAGCTCCACACCTGGTTCACGTAGTTGTCGAAGTAGCTGGCATTCGCGCCGCCCGGGCCGAACGAGCCCTTGCCCGGCGCAATGATGCGGTACGGTGCGCGCACCAGGCCCTTGAACTCGGCCGGCACGTTGTTCTGGTAGGCCGAGAAGATGGTGGCGCGCGATTCGGTTTCACCCACGGTCTTGTCGTAGCCGTCATTGCTGATCAGCCGCGTGGTGATGGGGAAGCCGAACTGGTCCACACGGGTGGAGTTGCCGTGGTAGCCATACTGGTCCACCGTGAACTCCACCCATTCGAAGTACACGTCCTGGTTGGGATCGGTCGGGTTGCCGAGGTCCGGCCCGGCAAAGCCGGTTGCGCCGTCACCGGTGGTGTTGATCTTGATGTACATCGGCGAGCCCACGCTGATGAACATGCGGCCGGAGTTGATGCGCGGCAGCGATACCCAGCTGGTGTCGCTCAGCTTCTGGAAGTAGTTGCTGTAGGTCTGGCCGTTCTTGGTCAGGCGGTTGGCGGCGTTGTTGTCTGCCACGGTGGCCGGAACGAGCTTGCCGCTGGCATCCACGTACGCCAGCTGCTTGGTATCCGGGTTGTAGCCGATGATGGACCAGTAAACTTGGCTATCCGGATACGCACCCTTGGTGCCGTTCAGCAGCTGGATGGTCATCACGCCGTTGCCGGTGGGGATGCCGGTCGGTACCGGCGCAGTGGTCGGTGCCACGGTCGGTACGGCCGTCGGGGCCTTGGTCGGCACAGCAGTCGGGGTTGCGGTAGGCGCGGTGGTCGGCTTGGTGGTCGGTACCGGCGTCACACCGCTGTTGCCGCATGCGCCCACGTCGTTCCATGGCTTGCCGTCGCCGGTGCTGTTGGGCGGGATTTCGCCTTGCGTCCACCATTTGGCGGTGTAGTTGCGGCTGGCATAGCTCACCTGCGCGCCGCCGTTATACGCGGTGCCGCTGTTCCATGCGGCGTAGCAACCGGTGCCCGGAGTAGCGGTCGGGGCAACGGTGGGCTTCACCGTGGGCAGCGGCACGCTGGTGGCTGGCGTGGTGGGTTTTGGAGTCGGTACTGTGGTTGGCGCAGTAGTGGGGGCGCTGGTTGGCGCCGCACCGACGGTCTGCGTGAACACCGGCGTGTCGTACGCAGGGTTGCCGTTGTTGTAGGTGAACGAATAGGCGAGCAGGTTGCCGCTGACCGCATCCACTTTCTGTTCATAACGCGCGGTAGCGGCGTTATAGCTGCTACGCAGGTTTTGCTGCGGGCCATTGTTGACCTTGTAGTGCACGTCCACCCAGGTGGTGCTGACGTTCGACTTGAACCAGATCGTGGCGCTATTGCCAGTCACGGCCACGCCGTTGCTGTAGTCCGCTGCCAGTGCGGGGGCTGCCAGGAATGGCAGTAACAGGCACAGGCTGACGATCAGCCGTATCCATCGTTGCATTGTCTCGCTCCATTCTCGTTTTGGTTTTTGAAAAAGCGCTGTGGCTTTGTGCGCAATTGAAAGCGCTTTCAATATGGCTGTCAAGAAAAGGTGATGAACGCGCGGCATGCGCGCCACGGAAACAGGGTTTGCTTACCGGACTGACTCAGTTTTCTGCGTCAGCCGTCATGCTGAGGATGCTGCGCCAGTGCCGCGCAGCGATGATCAATACCGCCAGCGTGGGTAGCACCGCGAACATGGCGCCGGTCATCACCACACCCCATTCGCCTCCGGCAGCACTCTGCATCGCGCGCAACGCCACGTGTACCGTGTAGTGCTCGGGGGAGGGCAGCACCACCAGCGGCAGCAAAAAGCTGTTCCATGCGGCAATGAAGCTGACCACGCCCAGTGTGGCCAATGCGGGCTTGCATAGCGGCAGCACGATCTGCAGATACAGCCGCCATTCGCTGCAGCCGTCCAGCCGGCCGATTTCCAGCAGGCAGCGCGGAATGGCGCTGCAAATGTACTGCCGCATCAGCAGCACGCCCATGCCACTGACTGCCGCAGGCATGTAGACCGCGCGGTACTGATCCAGCCAGCCCAACTGGTTGATCCAGAAGAAATACGGCACCACGGTCATGAACGGCGGCAACAGCATGCCCAGTACCGCCAGTGCCAACACCACGCTCTGGCCGCGGAAGCGGTATACCGCCAGCGCAAAGCCCGCCATCGATGACACGGCCAGGCACAGCAGCGTCGACATCAGCACCACATAGGCACTGTTGAACATCGCTTGCCAGAATGGCGTGGCGGAAAGCGCTTGCAGGTTGGCTGGAAACTGCGCGCCGATATCCGCAGGCGGCGGCAGGCCGAAAATCTCTGCACTGCTATGGCTGGAAAAAACCAGCAAGTTCCAGAATGGCAGCAGCATCAGCAACGCCGCTGCGGCCAGCCACAACAGCGCCAGCAGTTGGCCGGCACGTGCACGCCTCATGCCATCCTGCGCCACAGGCCGCGCCCCCACAGCAACTGATATGCAACGATCAGCGTGACGGTGCTCACCAGCAGCAGCCAGGCCATGGCGGTGGCGCCGCCCAGATCGCCATTCACGAAGGCCAGCCGGTACAGGTAGGCCGAGGTGGTGAGCGCGGATTGCGAGGTACCGCCGTCGGGCGCCAGGATGAAGGATTCATCGAACAACTGGCAGCCGCCGATCAAGGTGAGCGTACTGGCCAGCACGATCATCGGCCGCAATTGCGGCAATACCACGTACCAGTAGCGGCGCCAGCCGGTGGCGCCATCGATGGCTGCAGCGTCGAGCAAACTGGCCGGCAATGCTTGCAATGCAGTCAGGTAGAGCACGGTATTCCAGCCGGCATAGCGCCAGCATACCAGTGCGGCGATCGAGACCTTCACCCACAGCTCGTCGTGCAGCCAGTCCACCGGCCCCAAGCCCACCAGCGCCAGCCAGCGGTTGATCAGCCCGTATTCGGTGGACAGCAAGGTCATGAATACCAGCGCAATGGCAATGGCCGAAGTCACGTAGGGCAGCATGCACACAAAACCCGCCCAGCCGCTGGCGCGGCCCAGCCTGGTATAGATCGCCCACGACAAGCCCAGTGCCAGCAGGTGTTGCGGCACGCCGGCCATTACCGTCAGCATCAACGTGTTGCCGAGTGAATGCCAGAACAGCGGGTCGCTGCCGGCAAAGCGGAAGTTGTGCCAGCCCACATAGTCGAGCCCGGCGAGGCCCGTGGCCGCATCGCCATGGCGGAACGCCAGCCATAACGAACCGGCGAACGGCACTGCCACGAACAGGATGAACAACAGCAGGAAGGGCGCCAGGAACAGATATGGCGCCACGCCATGCGGGGATAAGCGCCGTGGCGTCATCGCCTGATGCGCTGCTCGATCTGCGTGCGTGCGTCCCGCAGCGCAGCGCGGATATCCTTGTCCTTGAACAATACGGCGTCCAGAGCGGCGTTTACCAGCTCCTCGGCCACTGGATCATTGCGGTCCAGCGGGGATGCCGGTGTGGCCAGTGCAGCGTGGCGCCACAGCTGGCGCGCCGGCTGACCGCCAAAAAAGGGCATGGGCGTATCCACATATGGATCCCGCAATGCAGTGACCAGTGCGGGAAGGGCCTGCAGTGCTGGCGCGCGCATGGTGGCAAGCTGGGTTTTGGGATCGGTGGTCAGCAACTGGATGAATTCCCACGCCAGCGCCTTGTTCGCCGCGCGTTTGGGTATGGCGTAGAACGAACCGCCCCAGGCGGCAAAGCGGTGCGCCGGCAACTGCGCGGCGCGCCATTTGCCGGCGGTATCGGGCGCTACCCAGCTCGACAATTGCCCGGCAAACCACGAGCCGCTGCCGACCGCAGCGATCTTGCCGCTGCGCAGCATGGCTGCCCATTCATTGGTCCAGGGGGAAATTTTTGCATCCAGCCCTTCGCGGCGCACGGTGCGTGCCAGCTCGAAGGCGCGTACGAAGCGCGGGCTTTCTACCAATGGCCGGCCGGCTTGGTCGAAATACAGGCCTTCGCCTTCTTCTGCTGCAGCACGCAGGTAGAGGTTTTTCATATCGTGCGCATTGGCCAGCAGGTAAAGGCCGGAGCGGGCTTTGAGCTTGCGGCCGGCATCGAGCAGGCTGGCCCATGAGCCGGTCAGGTCCGCCTCGTTGATGCCGGCCTTGTCGAAGAGATCCTTGCGGTAGAACAGCGTGCCGGGGCCCACGTCGGCCGGCAGCGCATATACGGCGCCATTGCGGGCGGTGGCCTGTGTATATGCGTAGTGCACGAACTGCGCTTCCAGCCGGTTGGCGTGATAAGGGGTCATGGCGAGATTTTCCAGTACGCCTGCCGCCTTGAAACGCCCCAGGTAGGTGGATTCGATGCCGACCACGTCGGGCGCGCCGGTACTGCCGGCCAGCTGCGTGGCCAGCCGGTTGTGGTGATCGGCGTAGCCGAGCGTGACGAGGCGGACGGGGATATCGGGGTGGCGCTGCTGCCACACCGGCAGCGCGAGCTTGACGGCCTCATCCAGCTTTGGAAAAACCGCTACCGTCAGGTTTTGCGCCAGCGCGGCTGACGACAGCAACGCCAAGGCGCAGGCCGCGATCGGGGCCTGTAGACAACGTTTCATTGCATGTCTCCCGGTGGCTTATCTGGCCACCTTCATGGCAACGTTCCGGAACCGCAGTTCACGACGTTGCCGTTTTTTGGCCAGCAATGTTGCTGGCCCATGCATGCAAGATAACGTGTCAGGATTGGGCAGAAAAGCCCAATGTCCCCAAACGCGGGTTTCCCCTTAGCGTAACCGACGAGTGGAATCCCTGACGACCAGTTCCAGTGCCATTTCCGGGGGCTCCGGTGCTTTGCCGAGCAACATGTCGACCAGCGTTTGCGCAGCGGCAATACCCATGTCGAACGTGGGCTGGCGTATGGTGGTCAGCGGTGGCGCCAGGTAGGTGGAGTGCGGCAGATCGTCGAATCCCACCAGCGATACATCTTCCGGAACCCTTAGCCCGCGCTGGTAGAGCGCCAGCCGCGCGCCGTAGGCCATCTGGTCGTTCGCGGCAAAAATGGCCGAGAACGACACGCGCGCTGCCAGCAGCTGGCTGACCGCGAGCACACCGCTCATTTCGCTGTAATCGCCCTGTGCGATCAGGCGCTCGTCGATGGCGAGGCCGGCCGCCTGCAATGCTGCCTTGTAGCCGGCCAGCCGCGCCTGACTGTCAGGATGATCCAGCGGGCCGGCAATGTGCGCGATCTGCTGGTGGCCCTGGCTGACAAGATGCTGCGTGGCTTCGCGCGCGGCGGCGGCATCATCCAGCCAGAAACTCACCAGGTTGGGCGCTTGCAGCTGCCGCCCGGTCACGATGATGGGAATGCGCCGTGCGTGCTCCACCAGCGTGGCGTCGGTCACACCGCCCGTCAGCACAATCAGACCGTCTACCTGGCGGCTGATCAGCAGCGCAATGCGGTGCGCCTCTTCCTTGGCATCCCAGTGGCCGTTGGCAAAGATGGGGGTATAGCCGGTGCCGGACAGTCCCTTTTCTATCCCTTCCAGGCATTCGCCGTAGAAGGGGCTGGCAATGTTCTGCGTGAGCACGCCGATGGTCATGGATCTGCCGCTGGCCAGTGCTTGCGCGGCCTTGTTGGGCTGATAGCTGAGCTTGCTGATGGCGCGTTCTACCGCCTCGCGCTTGCTGTCCTTGACACCGGCGGTGCCATTAAGGATGCGCGAAACCGTGCTGGGCGAAACGCCAGCTTCACGCGCCACCTGTTCGAGCGTGGACGTTTTTTCGTTCATGGGGTCATCATCTTGAAAGCGTTGTCAGAAAAATATCTGTTTGTTATTGTGCCGCTATGTTGCGGCTAACTTATTGTGTGGACGCGGTATTTTAAACCGTTTCCGTTCTGTGAGTATTGGCAAGAGTACTGTTTTGCATGGGCTTCGACGTAAAAAACTGAAAGCGCATTCATTTTTTGTTGCGTGGACTGCTACAAGGTAACAGGCCTGCAAGCGCTATCAAAATGCTTGTCTGCTTGTGCTGTATTCATGCCGCAGTCCGCCGGTGCAGCCTTGGATGTGGCGCGGAAAGATACCGAGATTTTCAGGCTGCCGTCATGGCGGCTTCACCCAACCCGATACGGACCATTTGCATCATGCATAGACGCCATACCCTGCCCGCAGTGCTTGCACTGCTGATCGCCGCCCACACGTACGCGGCCTACCCGGCATGGCAGGCGGACGTGTATTACACCGCCGGTACCGTGGTGTCGTTCAATGGCCACGATTACCGTGCGCTGGTGAACCAGACCGATTACGCCAGCACCGGCTGGAACCCCGCCAACACCAGCCTGTGGAGCGGTCTGGGGGCCAGCAATGGCAGCGTGCCCACTGCCGTGCCGACTTCCGGACCGACGCTCAGGCCAACAACGGCACCAGTCCCGACGCCCATCCCCACCGCCAGGCCGACCGCGGCGCCCACCCCCTTGCCGGGCAGCGATTGCAATGCAGCCTGGAATGGCGCGACCGCATACAACGGTGGTGCGCGGGTCAGCTACAGCGGTCGCAACTACACAGCGCGCTGGTGGACGCAGGGCGATATCCCTGCCAGCAATACCGCGGATGGCAGGCCATGGAACGATAGCGGCGCGTGCGGTGCTGCAACGCCGACATCCACGCCACAACCCACGGCCAAGCCCACCATTGCGCCAACCAGCAAGCCGACGGTCGCGCCGACAGCGGCACCTACTGCCACCCCTCGCCCCACAACAGTGCCAACGCCTGCACCAGTCTGTTCGACCTGGGCACAGAGCCAGACCTATGCCAGCGGCGACGTCATCACCTATCAGGGGCAGACCTATACCGCGCTGGTGCCGCATACGCTGGCGCCGGGCATAGACTGGACGCCCGCCAATACCGGCACACTGTGGCAGGCGGGTGGCAGTTGCAGCAAGCCGGTGGTACCGGTACCGGCCCGGTTTGCCGCGCCCGCGCTCACCTGGCAGGAGCATTGGTTCGAGCACCAGCAGAACATGAAGCTGATTGCGTACAACGACACCGTGGCGATCTATTTCGATGACGACGTCAATCGCGCGGCCGGCAAATGGATGCTGCCCTACCTGACCAGGATGTGGCGCTACGCGCAGAACACCTACGGCCCCGCCACGCTGGGTTCGGATCGCCTGTATTCGCTGCACCACGAGGCGAAGTACTACGGCGGCCACCCGTCCAGCGTGTACGACGCATCGCACGATTATCACAATGTCAGTGACGTGGGCGGCAGCAACTGGATCAACCCGCAGTACGAGGTCGTCACCCACGAAACCGGCCATATCGTCGAGAGCATTGCCAGCGGCAAGCACGGCTCGCCGGCGTTCGGCATCTGGAAAGACAGCAAGTGGATGGAGTTCTACATCTACGACGCTTATGTGGCGCTGGGCATGACCGCGCAGGCCAACGACGTCTACAACCGCTGGCAGCAGGATAACGACAGCTTTCCGCGCGCCGGCACCAACTGGTTCCGCGACTGGTTCTACCCGCTGTGGCGCGATCACGGCCATGCGCAGGTGATGGTGAAGTACTTCCAGTTGCTGGGGCAGTACTTCCCCAACAACGGCCGTGATTACACGCGTGATCTCAACTGGGGCGAATACATCCACTTCATGAGTGGCGCTGCGGGCGCAGACCTGAAAGCGCAGGCCACGCAGGCATTCGGCTGGCCGGCCGAGTGGGAAACCCAGCTGCAGCAGGCAAAACGCGATTTCCCGAACATCCGTTATTGATCCGTCATCGATTCAGGATCGAGCGCGCCGAAGTCCGTAGCGGCACGCGCACGGCGGGACATGGAGCAAAAGAGTTGTGAAAGTGCAGTAGCAGATGCAACAGCAAGTGCAGTGAGGCAGGGCGGTCAGCAGGCCGCCCGTCAACAAGTCGCTGACAACAGCGCAATAACAACATGGAGCAGACAATGATCACCCGCACCCTGACCGGCCTTGCGCCCGTCATCATCGCACTGGCCGCCGCCAGCGCCAGCCACGCCGCATGCCGCGGCGCCTGGGCCGAGGGCAATACCTACAGTGCCGGCGATACGACCACCTACAGTGGCGCCACCTATACCGCGCTGGTCACGCATACCGCGTTTGCCGGCGCCAACTGGAACCCGGCGTCCACCCCCAGCCTGTGGCAGCCGGGCGGCTCGTGCGGCGTGGTGCCCACGGCCGTGCCTACCCCCAAGCCGACGGCCACGCCAACTGCAGCGCCGACCGGCACGCCAACCGTCAAGCCGACGACGCCACCGACCACGCCGCCTGCTACCGGCCCCGGCTGCTACGCCGCATGGAACAGCGGTACTGCATACAACGGTGGCGCGCAGGTGAGCTACGCCAACCGCAATTACAGCGCCAAGTGGTGGACGCAGGGCAATGTCCCGGCCAACAGCACCGGCGATGGCCTGCCGTGGAATGACCTCGGTGCCTGCGGTGGCGGTAGCAACCCCACCGCAGCGCCTACCCCGACGCCCAAGCCGGCAACGCCGGTGCCGACCGTGGCGCCAACCCCCAAGCCGACCCAGGCACCGACACCAACGCCGATCCCGGGCTGGAAGCTGGTATGGAGCGACGAGTTCGATAGCGGCAGCATCGACACCGGCAAGTGGGAATTCGAAGTGAACGGCGCGGGTGGCGGCAACAACGAGCTGCAGTACTACACCAACAGCAGCAAGAATGCGTTCGTGCAGAACGGTGCGCTGTCGATCAAGGCGCTGAAGGAACAGTTCTCCGGCCCGGACGGTACACGCGGCTATACCTCGGCCCGCCTGCATACCAAAGCCAGCTGGACCTACGGGCGCATGGAAGCAAAAATCAAGCTGCCATACGGGCAGGGCATCTGGCCGGCATTCTGGATGATGCCGCAAGACAGCGCTTATGGCGGCTGGGCGGCCAGCGGTGAAATCGACATCCTGGAAGCGATCAACACCAAGGCCGCCGGTGGCAACACCGTCTATGGCTCGATCCACTTCGGCGCCAGTTGGCCGAACAACCAGTACACCACCGTGGGCTACACCCCGCCGACCAGCATTGCCGACAATTACCACGTGTATGCAGTGGAATGGGAAGCGGGCCAGATCCGCTGGTACGTGGACAACGTGCTCTATTCCACGCAAACGCAGTGGTACAGCACTGGTGGCGCTTACCCGGCACCGTTCAACAAGCCGTTCTACGTGATCCTCAACCTGGCCGTCGGCGGCAACTGGCCGGGCAGCCCGGATAGCAACACCAGCTTCCCGCAGCAGATGGATGTGGAATACGTGCGGGTGTACCAGAAGCAGTAACGATGTCAATGCTGTCGCATCGCTGCACGGATGCGGCGGCCAGCAAAAAGCCGGTCAGTCAGACCGGCTTTTTGCATTCTGGTGCCGGCGATCAGCCGCAGGGTTGATCAGCCAGCCGTTCAGTCCCACGCGGGGGCGAAATCCGGGTTGGCCAGGCGCTCGTTACGCTCCAGCGTGGCAATCGCCGCCATGTCCGCATCGCTCAGTTGCAGTGTTTGCGCTGCCAGGTTGGCTTGCAGGTTTTCACGCCGGGTGGATGACGGGATCACCGCGAAGCCGCGCTGCAGCAGCCAGGCCAATGCCACTTGCGCCGGGGTGGCGTTGTGCCGGGCGGCTATCTGCTGCAACAGCGGCTCGTCCACCACCTTGCCGTAGGCCAGCGGCATGTAGGCGGTCAGGTGGAGGCCGTTCGCACTGGCAAAGTCCGCCAGCTTGCGGTTTTGCAGGAAGGGGTGGATTTCCACCTGGTTGGTGGCGATCGCATCGCGGCCTACCGCAGCGATGGCCTGTTGCAGGTGGCTGATGGTGAAGTTGGAAACGCCGATCTGATCAGTGAGGCCCTGCTGGCGGGCCTCCAGCAGGGCCGGCATGTATTCGGCCACCGCGTGGCGGTCATCCGGGGACGGCCAGTGGATCAGCGCGAGGTTGACGCGATCCATGCGCAGTTTCTGAAGGCTTTCCTTCAGGCTGGGGATCAACTGGTCTGCACCCAGGTGATCGATCCAGATCTTGGTGGTGACAAACAGCTCGCTGCGCGGCACGCTGCTGGCGGCAATGGCTTGGCCCACTTCGGCCTCGTTGCCGTAGATCTGCGCGGTGTCGATATGGCGGTAGCCGAGGGCAAGGCCATTGCTGACCGAATCGATCACTTGCTGGCCCTGCAGGCGGTAAGTACCCAGGCCGAAGGCGGGAATGGACATGATGGAACTCCTGTTGTTGATGGTCGGGTTGAAGGCGAAGTGTCTGGATCGGTGGATTCAGTGACCAGCGTAGGCGGGCCGGGTAGTGGATGCAGGCCCGTTGGAGGATGCGGTAAGGGCTGGGTTGTTGCGATCCAGCCGGCCGCTCAGCGTGGTGAGTGCCAGTGCCCCCAGCACGATCAGCCCGCCCACCCACGGGGTATGCAGCAGGCCGGCGTGCGCCACGATCAGGCCGCCACCCCAGGCACCGGCGGCAATGCCCAGGTTGAACGCGGCGATATTCAGGCCGGAGGCCACGTCTACCGCATGCGGCGCGTGGTGCTCTGCTTGCTGCACCACATAGACCTGCAGCCCCGGTACATTGCCGAAGGCGAATGCGCCCCAGATCAGGATGGTGGTCAGTGCCAGCCAGGCGTGCGGCGCGGTGAAGGTCAGCACGAACAGCACTGCGGCCAGGCCGGCGAAGATGATTTTCAGCGCGCTGATCGGGCCGCGGCGATCCGCCAGCCTGCCGCCCCATACATTGCCCACGGCCACCGATACGCCGTACACCAGCAGCACCAGGCTGACTGCACCCGCGCTGAAGCCGGATACCTGCTGCAGGATGGGGGCGAGGAAGGTGAACGCCACGAAGGTGCCGCCATAACCCACTGCAGTCATCGCATACACCAGCAGCAGGCGCGGCTGCTTGAGTACTTGCAGTTGCTGCAGTACCGATGCCGGCTTGTTGTGCGCGAGCTTCGCCGGCACGAACAGCATGCTGGCGATGAAGGCGATCACGCCGAGTAGCGCTACCGCCAGGAAGGTGGCCCGCCAGCCCAGGTGCTGACCGATGAAGGTACCCAGCGGTACGCCGGTCACCAGTGCCACGGTCAGGCCGGAAAACATCGTGGCGATGGCGCTGGCGGCTTTTCCCCGCGCCACCAGGCTGGTGGCGATGGTGGAGCCGATGGAGAAAAACACCCCGTGTGCCAGGCCGGTCAGCACGCGCGCAACCACCAGCGAGGTGTAGCCGGGTGATTGCCACGCCACCAGGTTGCCCAGCGTGAACAGCAGCATCAGCGCCAGCAGCAATTGCTTGCGTGGCACGCGGCCGGTCAGTGCGGTCAGCAATGGCGCGCCGATGGCAACGCCCAGCGCGTACAGGCTGACCAGCAACCCGGCCGAAGGCACGCTGACGCCCAGATCGGCGGCGATGGTGGGAATCAACCCCACGATGACGAATTCGGTGGTGCCGATGGCAAAGGCGCTGATGGTCAGCGCCAGCAAGGCAAGTGGCATGACAGACTCCCATGGTTGGGAATGGCGATTCCTGCCACTGCTTGGGTTGCATGCAGCGGCGTGTTCGCCACTCCAGGTTCGAGAGCGCAGTGTCCGCGTTTGATCCTTGCTGAAAAACCACTGGACAGCCAAAAGATATTTGACTGAAATTCAATAATGAAGACGACACTCGATGAACTGCAGGCATTTGCAACCGTGGTCGATAGCGGTTCGATCACCGCTGCGGCAGAGCAACTGGCGCAAACCGTGTCCGGCGTCAGCCGCGCGCTGGGGCGGCTGGAAAGCAAGCTGGGCACCACCTTGCTGCAGCGGACCACGCGCCGGCTGGAGCTGACCGAGGAAGGCCGCCTATTCCTTGCACAGGCGCGGCGCATTCTCGCTTCGGTGGAAGAGGCGGAAGAGCAGATGGCGCTGCGCCGCGCGCGGCCGGCCGGCCGCTTGCGCGTGAACGCGGCATCGCCGTTCATGCTGCACGTGCTGGCACCCATGGTGCCGGGCTTTCGCGCCGCATATCCGGATATCGGGCTCGAACTCAATACCAGTGATCGCTACATCGACCTGATCGAAGAGCGCACCGACGTGGCCATCCGCATCGGCACGCTTACCGATTCCACGCTGCACGCCCGTCCGCTGGGCAGCAACCGGCTGCGCGTGCTGGCCAGCCCTGCATACTTGCAGGCACATGGCCAGCCGCAAACCGTGGCGGAGCTGGCCCGGCACAGCCTGCTGGGCTTCACCCAGCCCGAATCGCTGAATGCCTGGCCACTGCGCCATGCGCTGGGCGAGCACTATGTGATTGCGCCTGCCTTGCGTGCATCCAGCGGCGATACGCTGCGCCAGCTGGCGCTGGAAGGCGCCGGGCTGGTCTGCCTGGCTGATTTCATGACGCAAGCAGACCGCGCCGCCGGCACGCTGGTGCAGGTACTGGGCGAGCACACCGTCGACGTGCGCCAGCCCATCCACGCGGTGTATTACCGCAACACCGCACTGGCATCACGGATTGCGTGTTTTCTGGATTACCTGGCTGCGCAGATCCGCGTCGATTGAAGACAAGCAGGCTGGAAGGCTGCAGGGATTAAGAAGCGGCTGGAGGGCGCAGGGGCGGGTGCAAGGGCAGGGTATCGCTGGCTGCGCTCGGTACGCGGACGGGTTGGTGATTTTTGATCAATTTGTTTTCTTTGTTGTTGATATATCAACAATATTTTCAAATGGAACACATCGTCTCGCAGCAAGTTGTTTTCATAAAAATCATTTTTATTCAATCGGTTATATGATTTTTATCTGTTGTCTAGGTCGTGGGCATGCGTCGTGCTAGGTAATGACCTGTCATAACAGGTTGTGTCCTCATGCTTAACGTACCGCAGTTCCCGCATGGCCATGTATCGCTCTACAGCCGTATCCGCGATGAGTTGCGCCACGGCATCGTCTCGGGCCGCTATCTGCCGCATGACCGCATGCCGTCGGAGAGCCAACTGATGCAGCAATACAGCGTCAGCCGCATCACGGTGCGCCAGGCGCTGGGTGATCTGGAGAAAGAGCAGCTTATCTTCAAGGTGCCGGGCAAGGGATCTTACGTCTCACGCCCCAAGCCATTCCAGGAGCTGGGCCGGCTGCAGGGCTTTGCCGAGGCCATGGCCACGCAGGGCCACGAAACCTACAACCATGTGGTCAGCATCGCCACGCTGGCTGCCAGCGATGTGGTGGCCACGCGGTTGCAGCTCGCGCCGGCTGAGCCGGTATGCGAGCTGCGGCGCGTGCGCTACCTGAACCGCGAGCCGGTCTCGCTCGACGTCACCTATGTGCATTCGCGCATCGGCACGCTGCTGGCCCGTGAAGACCTCGCCAGCCGCGACATTTTCCTCATTCTCGAAAACGACTACGGCATTGCGCTGGGCCACGCGGATCTCGCCATCGATGCGGTACTGGCCGATGCCGCCACTGCGGCGCTGCTGCAGGTGGATACCGGTGCGCCCATCTTGCGCATCGAGCGCCTTACCCACACCCATGACGGCCAGCCGCTCGATTTCGAGTACCTGTACTGCCGCGCCGACAACTTCCAGTACCGCTTGCGCATTGCGCGCGGCTGATCCAACGGGAAAACCCATGAATACGATAGAACGCGAGGTCGATGTGCTGGTGATCGGCGGCGGCACTGCCGGGCCGATGGCTGCCGTCAAGGCCAAGCAGGCCAACCCGGCGCTGAAAGTGCTGCTGCTGGAAAAAGCACACGTGAAGCGCAGCGGCGCCATTTCCATGGGCATGGATGGCCTCAACAACGCGGTGGTGCCGGGTTTTGCCACGCCCGAGCAATACGTGCGTGAAATCACCGCCGCCAATGACGGCATCGTCAACCAGAAAACCATTCTCGCCTACGCGCAGAACAGCTACGCGATGATCGAAGAGCTTGATCGCTGGGGCGTGAAATTCGAGAAAGACGAAACCGGTGACTACGCGATGCGCAAGGTGCATCACATGGGCACCTATGTGCTGCCGATGCCGGAAGGGCACGACATCAAGAAGGTACTGTACCGGCAATTGAAGAAAAACCGCGTCGAGATCACCAACCGGCTGGTGGCCACGCGGCTGATCGTTGGTGAAGACGGCCGCATTGCCGGCACCTTTGCCTTCGATTGCCGCACCGGCGATTTCCACGTGGTGCGTGCCAAGTCGGTGGTGCTGGCGTGCGGCGCGGCGGGGCGGCTGGGCTTGCCGGCATCGGGCTACCTGTTCGGCACCTACGAGAACCCCACCAACGCAGGCGATGGCTACAGCATGGCCTACCACGCCGGTGCTGAGCTATCGGGCATCGAGTGCTTCCAGATCAACCCGCTGATCAAGGATTACAACGGCCCTGCCTGCGCCTACGTCACCGGCCCGTTCGGTGGCTACACCACCAATAGCCGCGGCGAGCGCTTCATCGAGTGCGATTACTGGAGCGGCCAGATGATGCTGGAGTTCCAGCGCGAGCTGGAAGGCGGCAATGGTCCGGTGTTCCTCAAGCTCGATCACCTGGCGGAGGAAACCATCTCCACCATCGAAACCATCCTGCATACCAACGAGCGCCCCAGCCGTGGCCGTTTCCACGCCGGGCGTGGCACTGATTACCGCGAGCGCATGGTGGAAATGCATATCTCGGAAATCGGCCTGTGCAGCGGGCACTCGGCATCGGGCGTGTGGGTGGACGAAAACGCCGCCACCACGGTGCCGGGGCTGTTCTCTGCCGGGGATATGGCCTGCGTACCGCACAACTACATGCTGGGCGCATTCGTTTACGGACACTTTGCCGGCGTATCGGCAGCACGCCACGCCCAGGAACACCCGCACGCCAATGTGAGCAGCGCGCAGGTCGATGCAGAGCGCCAGCGCGTGTGGGCGCCGCTGCTGCGCGAATCGGGCCTGCCGCCCAACCAGGTGGAATACAAGCTGCGCCGCATGGTGAACGACTACCTGCAGCCGCCCAAGGTCACCCGCAAGATGGAAATCGGCCTGGAGCGCTTCGAGGCGATCCGCGGCGATCTGGACCGGCTGCACGCGCGCAACCCGCACGAGCTGATGCGGGCGATGGAAGTGCACGCCATCCGCGATTGCGCCGAAATGGCCGCGCGCGCATCGCTCTATCGCACCGAAAGCCGCTGGGGCCTGTACCACGCGCGGGTGGATTACCCGGAGCGCAACGATGCGGAATGGAAAGTACACGTGCAGCTGCACAAGAACGCGGCGGGCGAGATGGCGTGCTTCAAGCGCGCGCTGGAGCCCTATGTGATTGCCATGGATCAACAGGAACAGGCGGCTTACCAGAAGCTGCGCATCAGCACGGAGGCCGTACCGGCATGAGTTTCCCCACCTTTTCCATCGCCGAGCAACGCAGCAGCGTGCCGGTGCGCATCGACGAAGAACTGTGCATTGCCGACAAGGGCTGCACCGTGTGCGTGGACGTTTGCCCGCTGGACGTGCTGGCCATCGACCTGAGCAAGGGCAAGGCCTTCATGGCATTCGACGAATGCTGGTACTGCATGCCGTGCGAGAAGGATTGCCCCACCGGGGCCGTGCACGTCGATATCCCTTACCTGCTCAGATAAATCACCCGCCCATACTTTGCAACGGAGTTTCCAATGAAACGGTCCATCCAGCTCGGCGTGCTTGCGCTCGCCCTTGTCACTGCCGGCCTTGCGCAGGCAGAAACCATCCGCATCGCCATCGGCACGCAGGACACCACCATCAATTGCGCAACCGGTGGCCTGCTGATCCGCGAACTGAAACTGCTGGAGAAATACCTGCCGCACGACGGCAAGTACAAGGATGCGCAATACGACATCCAGTGGAAGAACTTCACTTCCGGCGCGCCGCTCACCAATGAAATGGTTGCGGACAAGCTCGATATCGGCTCGATGGCCGATTTCCCCGGCTCGCTCAACGGCGCCGCATTCGACAAGGCCGGCAAGAAGAGCGTGTTCATCACCGTGCTGTCCGGCAGCACGCAAGGCAGCGGCAACGGCATCGTGGTGCCCAGGGATTCGGCCATCCAGTCGATTACCGAGCTGCGCGGCAAGACCATCTCGGTACCGTTCGCCTCCACTTCGCACGGCATGCTGCTGCGCGCGCTGGCCGCCAACGGCATCGATCCCAGCAAGGATCTGACCATCATCGCGCAACCGCCGGAGGTGGCCGGCCCGGCGCTGCAGGCCGGGAAGATCGATGCACACGCCGATTTCGTGCCGTTTGCCGAGCTGTTTCCGTATCGCGGCTTTGCCCGCAAGATTTTCGATGGCTCGCAAGCCAATGCGCCCACCTTCCATGGCTCGCTGGTAAGCGCGGATTACGCCAGGAAATATCCGGAAATCGTCGTGGCGTTCCTGCGTGCCGCCATCGAGGCGGACCAGCTCTATGCCGCCAACCCGGAGAAATACAGCGACCTGATCGAGAAAACCACCGGCGTGGAAGCTGAAGTCGCCTATCTGTTCCATGGCCCGCAAGGCCTGCAGACGCGTGACTTCACCTGGAAACCCGAATACCGGCAGGCGGTGAAGACGTCGATCGAAACGCTCAAGTTCCTCAAGAAAACCGATGCGGACCTGGACGTGAATACCTTTGTCGATGACCGCTATATCCGCGAGGCCTTCAGGTTGTCTGGTCAGGATTATGACGCGCGGCTGAAAAACTACGACAAGTTGCCGCTCAAGGCCAAGGACACACTGACCGGCAAGCCGATCACCGACCTGAAACGCCTGGCGCAGGTATGGATCGAGGGCGAGCCGCAGATCCGCAACTACGCGACCCCCGAGGCCGCGTTTGCCGATGCCCGGAAAATCGAGGCCAGCGGCAAGAAAATCCGCGTCATCTACGCGCAGGACCGCAATAGCGGCATCAAGCTGCTGGCGCATCAGGCGTGGTTTGCGCAAGACGCCAAGGGCCAACTGGCCGCCTTCCTGCTCAAGGAGGCGGCCACCGCGTGGGCGAAGAGCAACAACGCCAAGGTGGTGGATTACGCCGCAGTACGCGAATCCATCCGGCTGGCCGCCAACTGACCAGTCATGGGCCGGGTGCCGTTGCTGCCCACGCTGCCCGGCCCATCGATTACTCTTTCCAATCAGGGAAAATCATGAGCATCGCTGCCGAAATCACGCTGCCAGCAGCGCCTGCCAGTCCACGCGCCGGCTGGGCGCTGTGGCCGTGGCAGGCTTGGGCCACGCGGCTGGCGTCCTTGCTGGCCTGTGTATTGTTGTGGCACTGGGCCGCCAGCACGCGCGTGCACCTGGGCCTTGTCACCTTCGCCAATGTGCCGCCGCCGCTGGAAGTGCTCAATGCGGGCCGGGATCTGCTGCAGTCCCCCAAGTTGCTCAAGCATCTGGGCGCCAGCCTGTACCGGGTGTTTGCCGGGTTTCTGGTGGCCGCCATCGTGGGCGCCGGGCTGGGGCTGGTGATCGGCCGCTTTGCCCGGGCACGCAATGCATTGTTGCCGCCGCTGGAAGTGTTGCGGCCCATCCCGGCGGTGGCGTGGATACCGTTGTCCATCCTGCTGTTTCCATCGTCGGAAGCCAGCATGATCTTCATTACCTTTGTGGGGGCGGTGTTTCCCATCCTGCTCAATACCATTCACGGGGTGGAAGGCGTGGATAGCCGGCTGATCGCCTCCGCACGCAGCCTCGGCACACGGCGGCTGCGCGTATTTACCGAGGTCATCCTGCCTGCCGCGGCACCGGCCATTGTCACCGGCCTGTCCATCGGCATGGGCACCTGCTGGTTTTGCCTTGTAACTGCGGAAATGATTTCCGGCCAGTTCGGCATCGGTTACTACACGTGGGAGTCGTATACCTTGCAGAACTACCCCGACATCATCGTGGGCATGCTGCTGATCGGCGTGCTGGGCATGGGCAGCAGCATTGCGCTACGCCAGCTTGGTCGTGCACTGATGCCGTGGCAGCGCGGGAGCGGGCAATGAACGTGCAACCGCAAGGGCAACAGGCTCCGGGCCGGGTGGAGATCGACCGGGTATCGATCCGCCTGGGCAGCGGTGCCGGCGCGTTCCAGGCGCTGGATGAGGTGTCTTTCCGGCTGGCGCCGGGCGAGTTCGTCTGCCTGCTGGGGCCATCGGGCTGCGGTAAATCCACCTTGCTGGGGGCGCTGGCAGGCCATTTGAAGCCAGTGGCGGGCAGCTTGGCGCTTGACGGCGTGGCAATCGGTGGGCCGGCACCGGAGCGCGGGCTGGTCTTCCAGCACCACACGCTGTTTCCGTGGAAAACCGTGCTCGATAACGTGGCCTTCGGCCTGAAGATGCGTGGCGTTGCTGCAGCTGAGCGCAAAAAGCAGGCGCGCGAGCTGATCGAACTGGTGGGGCTGGGCGGCTTCGAGCGCCATTACCCGGGCCAACTGTCGGGCGGCATGCAGCAGCGGGTGGAAATTGCCCGCGTGCTGATCAACCGCCCGCGCGTGCTGCTGATGGATGAGCCGTTCGGCGCGCTCGATGCGTTGACCCGCTTGAAGATGCAGGAGCTGCTGCTCGATATCTGGGGCCGTTTCGGCACCACGGTGCTGTTCATCACCCACGATATCGACGAAGCGCTGTTCCTGTCGGACCGCATCCTGATCATGGGGCCGCGACCGGGTCGCATCATCGAAACGCTGGAAGCCGGTTTTGCGCGCCCGCGCAGTGCGGAGCTGGCAATGACCGCGCAGTTTGCCCAACTCAAGCGCCATTGCCTCGCCTTGTTGCACCATGATGGCGTGGCCCCCGTGCTGCCCCGACTCACCCCGCTGGGCGCGCCGCAAGCGCGCGACCTGCAGTTTGCGATCTGACATGACCGATACCCTGTTCGAACACCTGCAAGATGATGCCGATTTCGCCGCCATTGCCCCGCGCCTTGCCGCTGCGGATGCCGCCACGCGCCGCGTGGCGCTGATGGAGCTGGCCGATTTTGAAGACGATGCGTACCTGCCAGCCTTTCTGCGGGCATTGGCCGATGGCGATGCCCAAGTGCGTGCCGAAGCCGCGCGCCTGCTGGCTGGCAACGAAGACCCGGATGCTGTCGATGGCCTCGCAGCCTGCCTGCTCGATGCGGACGAGGTGGTGCGTGCTGCTGCAGCGCAAAGCCTGTCTGAACTCAAAACCCATGCTGCCGGGCTGCGTTTGCTGCCGTGGGCGCTACACGATGATGCATTTGTCCGCGCTGCCGCGTTACGGGCACTGCGCGAACTGCGTCTGGGCGAGGCTGCCCAGGCCGCACAGGCCTCGCTGGATCACCCGGCTGCGTTGGTGCGGCGCGAAGCGGTCGGCGTGCTGGGCTGGCTCAAGCATGGTGCGGCACTGCCAGCGCTGAGCACGCTGGCACGCCATGATGAGGATATCGAAGTGCGCCGCGCTGCCACTGGTGCATTGGGCCTCGCAACGGATGACAGCGTGCTGGATGCGCTGCTTGGCGCGCTGGCCGATGCCGCATGGCCGGTGCGCGAAGAAGCGGCAGCCACGCTGGGCAAACTCCGCCTTGCCGCTGCTGCCGATGGGCTGATTGCTGCAATGGCCGATGAATACTGGCAGGTGCGCTTGCGTGCGGCCCGATCATTGGGGCGTATCGGCGCACGCAGCGCGTTGCCGGTGCTGAGCGAGGCCTTGTTGCACGAAATGGGCAACTTGCGCAAAGAAGCCGCCATTGCGCTGGGCGAGATCGCAGATCCTGCCGCATTGGCGGTACTGCAACTGGCCGCCGCCGATCCGGACCCGGAAGTGCGCAAGGCGGCGATGCTGGCGCTGGGCAAGCTGGCTGCGGTGCAGCCACAATGACTCCGGATCAGCTCGTGCTGACGGGCGAAGCGCTGGTGATCGAGTCTGCCGGCCAGCGCAGTGCCATATCGTTTGCGGTGCTACGCCAGCAATGCCGCTGTACCGAGTGCCGCTCGGCATCACTGCTGGGCAAGCCGCACCCGCTTGCAGCAGGGGTCCAGGTCACCGGCATCACGCCGGTAGGCAACTATGCGGTGCAGCTGCATTTCAGCGATGGCCATGAGCGGGGCATCTATCCATGGCCGTATCTGCTCTCGCTATGTGAAGCATGAACGCCGCGATTGCGGCAATCCGGTGGCAGCTGCATACGGACGGATGTGTACGTTTTGGCATACCCGGACCGCCGCCAGCTTGAAATCCCCGATAAGCAGCGTTAGGCTGCGCAGATTCCCTTACAACGCTGACGCAGCCGCCTTATGCCGGACATTCCCGATCTTGCTCTCCTGCTGGAAGAAAGCGAGCGGCTGACTTATATCGATCCGCACCGGGCCATGCAACTGGCGGAAGAGGCGCGCAATCATGCGGACGATTGCCCCGATGCCACACTGCGTTGCCGCGTCTGGCGTCGTTATGGCTCGCTGCTGCTGGCGTTCGGTCGGGTGCCCGACGGTCAGCAGGCGATGCTCAATGCGCTGAAGATTGCCGAAACCGAAGATATCGAGGCCGAGCGCGGCGAAATCATCCAGGAACTGGCCAGCATCTATTACACGGTGGGTGAATACGGCGAAGCCATTGCCTACTGGGGCGATTGCCTTGATGCATCGCACAATGCCGGCTTCATGCGCTCCACGCAGATCCACGCGCACATCGGGCTGGGGCAGGTGTATTTCGCCCATGAATCGTTCCAGATGGCGCTGGCGCATCACCTGACCGCACAGCAACTGCTGATCCCCGCGCTGGGCGCCGACCTGCATGCGCGGGTCAGCATCAATCTCGCTGCCGATTACTACAAGCTGCACCGCTACGACGATGCATTGCAGGCATTGCGCCTCGCTGCGCCGTGGTCGCACGAGGCCGGCAATCAGGAATATCAGGGCGAAATACTGGTGTACCAGTGCCATATCGCGCTGGACCGTGGCGATATCGCCACTGCGCGCAGCTATCTGGTGCAGGCCGAATCGTTGCGGCGCGTGTGGGTGTGGGGAGAGGTATCGCAGCAGATGACCCGTGGTCGGCTCGCCATGGCCGACGGCGATCTGGATGAGGCACGGCAGTGTTTCCTTGCCGCACTCGGTCGCGCCGAGGAAATGGGCTCCGCCCACGAGGTCTACCAGGCCAACCACCTGCTGGCGCAGGTCAGCCAGCACAGTGGCGACGTTACCGCCGCCGAGCGTTATCATCGTCGCTATCAGGAAGTATTCAACCGGATTGTCCGGCCGGCCACCTTTGCACAGCTGCGCGCGCTGGAGGCGCGGCTGTCGCACTGAGCCTGTCAGCCGTCCCGCGTGCGGAGCACCCATGCAAGCATTCACGTTCCACAATCCCACCCGCATCCACTTCGGTGAGGGCCAGATCGCCCGTATCAGTGGCGAAATCCCCGCGGGCAGCCGCGTGTTGCTGACCTTTGGTGGCGGCAGTATTCATGCCAACGGCGTGTATCAGCAGATCCGCGATGCGCTGGCCGATTGCACGGTGATCGAGTTCGGCGGCATCGAATCCAATCCGGAGTTCGAAACATTGCTGCGCGCGGTCGAGCTGGGCCGCGCGGAACAGGTGGACTGGGTGCTGGCAGCTGGCGGCGGCTCGGTAATCGACGGCAGCAAATTCATCGCTGCCGGCATCGCGCTCGATCCGGCCATCGATCCGTGGCTGATCGTCGGCAACCGTACGCCGTTGCAGCGTGCGCTGCCGCTGGGTGTGGTGCTGACGCTGCCCGCGACAGGGTCGGAAAGCAACAATGCTGCAGTGGTGACACGCCGTGCCACGCAGGACAAGCTCTCGTTCAAGAATGCGCTGGTGTTCCCATGCTTTGCGGTGCTGGACCCGGCAGTCACGCGTAGCTTGCCCAAGCGGCAGGTGGCCAATGGCATCGTCGATGCGTTCGTGCACACCACCGAGCAATACCTGACCGTGCCCAATGCTGCGGCGATCCAGGACCGGCTGGCCGAAGGCATTCTCGCCACGCTGATCGAAAACGGGCCGAAAACCCTCAACGACCCGGCCAACCCGGATGCACGGGCCAACCTGGTGTGGTCGGCCAACCAGGCGTTGTTCGGGCTGGTGGGGGCCGGGCAGGTAACCGACTGGGCCACGCATGCCATCGGTCATGAGCTGACGGCGTTGTACGGTATCGACCATGCCCGCACGCTGGCGCTGGTATTGCCCAGCTTGTTGCGGCACCGTCTGGACGACAAGACTGCCAAGCTGGCGCAGTACGGCCGGCGTGTGTGGTCGCTGACGGGCAGTGATCGCGCAGTGGCCATGTCTGCCATCAATGCCACCGCGGCTTTTTTCGAGCATCTGGAAGTGCCTACGCGGCTATCCGCATACAAGCTGGATGCGGACGAAGTGGCCAGCGCGGTGCGCGAGCAACTGATCCGCCACCAGCGCCTGCAATTGGGCGAGGGCGGCACGCTGACCCCGGACGATTGCGCGCGCATCCTCACGGCCGCGGCTTGAGCGTTGCAGCAAGGACGCAACGCTTGGCGCACGCCAAAGGCGGCGGCGGCGGCAAAGTGCTAAGCTTCTAGCCCGCAAGCACGTCCAGGCTCGCTTCACTTCCATGTCCCTACCCGAACACGTCGATCTGCTCGAGCGCGCACGCAAGCTGGTCAACTCCCAGACTGCCGATGCGCTGTCGCTTGCCCAAAGGGCGCGTGACCTCGCGCTGGCAAACGGGGACAAGCTGGGCGAGGCCGAGGCACTCAACGTTTCTGCGCTGGCGCTGGCGTTGTTCGGTCAGTACAACGATGCGCTGGCTACCTTGCTGACGGTGATGGATATCGGCACGCAAATCGATATCGGTACCGAGCACGGCCTGGCTTTGCAGATGATTGCCCGCAGCCATTACACGCAAGCCGATTATGATGCCGCCGCCGATTGCTGGCTGGCTTGCCTGGAATTGCCCGCTTCGTCGGTCTCGCAGCTGGATCGGGTGCGTGCGCATATCGGCCTCGGGCAGGTACTGTTTGCCAACGAGCAGTTCGAGACGGCACTGGCGCACCACCGCCGCGCTGCCGAGTTGTCGGAAAATTGCGATGATGTGCAGTTGATGGCCGGCAGCCTGATCAATATCGCGGTCGACCATCAATATCTGGGCCACTTCGGCGAATCACTGGAAGTGCTCAAGCAGGCGCTGCCGCTGGTGCGTGCCGCGCAGCACTACGAATACGAGGCGGAGATCTACGGCATCATCGGCCAGATCCAGTTTGCGCGTGGCGAAGTGGGCAAGGCGCGCATGAGCTTGCGTGTGTCGCTCAAGATCAACCGGCTGCACAGTCACCTGTGGGGCGAAGCCAACGATCTGCTGTGGCTGGGGCATTGCAGCATGACCGATGGCCTGCTCGATGCCGCGCGCGATGAACTGCTGCGGGCGATGCAACTGGCCGAGGCCATGGGCACGCAGAACCTGGTGGCCCGCATCCACCTGGCGCTTTCCACGCTTTATGTGGCGCTCAACGAGCCGGAACGTTCGACTGAACACATCGCCGCCTACCAGGATCTGCAGAGAAATCTGCAGGAAACGGTGACGTCCAGCCGCTTTGCCAATATGGAATTGCGCCTGAACGATTGACCGTTCATGCATGACGAGTGCTGCGCCCGGCGCTTTTCCTGCAACCATGCTTGATTTTGCCAGTCCATCTGCTCTAGTTTAAACAGCGATTACTTATTGAGCTGCAATGAATGCCGAGCCCGTAACCCAATCCCTCGTCGATGGCCTTAACCAGCAGGCCAGGGATATGTATCGCGATCGATGCGATGAGGCGAGGGCGCTGGCAGAGCAGGCTTGCCGACGCGCGCTGGAAATCGACTATCACTTCGGTTACGTGGAAGGGTTGCTCAATCACGCACGCGCGCTGCTGCTGCAAGGCGGCTACCAGGAAGCCATTGCGCTGATGCGCCATAGCCTGTTCCTGGGCGAGGAATACGGCTACAAGGTGCACGTGGTCGATTGCCTGCAGGAAATCGCCCGCGCCTACTATGTGCTGGCCGAATATGACGTTGCGCTGCAGTATTGGTCCAGTTGCCTGAGTGTGTCGCTGGATGTCGATGCGCATGAGGCCTATGTGCGGGCGCAGGTGGGCATCGGCCAGATCTACTACGCGCACGATGATTTCCAGGCCGCCTATGATCACCACCTGAAAGCGCGCGATGGCTTCGAGTCCGTTGCAGACGATAGCCTGAAGGCAGCGGTGCTGATCAATATCGGCGTCGACCTGCACCGGCTGGGGCGTTACGACGAAGCGCTGGAGGCGCTTTTCGGCGCGCAGGCGCTGGTGCAGGTACGCACGCATCGGGAGTTCGAGGCCGACACCTATAGCGGTATCGGTACTGTTTATCTCAGCCAGGGGCTGCTGGCCGAGGCCGAGCAATTCCTGTTGCGTGCGCTCGACATCAACCGCGAGCACGGCCATCTATGGGGCGAGGCGGCCAATCTGCTGTTGCTGGGCAAGCTTGCACAGGCGCGCGGTGAATCCGTCCAGGCGGCGGCGCTGTTGCAGCAGGCACTGGCTGAGTCGACGTCCATCGGCGCGGCGCATCTGGTTTACCAGATCGAGGAGCAACTGAGTCTGGTGTTCGAAGCGCTGGACAACACTGCTGCGGCACTGAGCTGTTATCGCCGTTATCACGCCGGTTATGTCGCCATCCTGCAGCAATCATCGCCGCACAAGCTGCACGTGATGGAAATGCGCCTGGAAGTCGAGAAGGCGAGGCTGGAAAATGCCAGCCTCAAGCAGCAACGCGCCACGCAGCACCGCGAATTGAAGCGCGCGGAGAAACTCGCCAGTCAGGATGCGCTCACCGGGGTGCTCAACCGTCGCGGCATCGAGACGCAGGGCGAGCAGCTGTTCCGCCGCGCTGGCGACGAGACGCTGCAACTGGGCGTGCTGATGCTCGACATCGATCACTTCAAGCGGGTGAACGACCATTTCGGCCACGGCATCGGCGACAAGGTATTGCGCCAGGTAGCGGCGCTGCTCAAATCGGGCTGCCGGCAGGACGACCTAGTGGCGCGTTACGGCGGCGAGGAATTCCTGGTGATGCTGCCCGGCCGCGCCGGGGAGGGGGCACTGGAGGTGGCAGAGCGATTGCGCCACCTGGTGGGGGCGTGGTCGTGGGCGCGCATTCATGCCAACCTCGCCATCACCGTCAGCATCGGCATTGCCGACCTGGCCGGTGATGCGCAGTTGTGCGAACTGCTTGATCGTGCAGACCGTCAGCTCTACCGGGCCAAGGCGATGGGCCGCGACCGGGTGATTGCGGAAAGCAACGCATATTAGCGATTGACGTAGCAGCAGCCGGCAAGCCGGCTGGCGGGCGATCCATGCCCCGATCCGGGGCGATTTGCTGCTTATCACACAAAGGCCCTAACTAAAATGGGTCTTTAGCCGGGATAAATTCCGGTAAAATCCGATCTTTAGCAGCCCTGCGAGATCGCTTGTAATGCCCGATCATACCCTCGCCGATCACACCGAAGCCGTTCTGCCGCATACCGCCGAGCGTTTACGCGAAATTCCGTACAACTATACGTCGTTCTCTGATCGTGAAATTGTCATTCGCCTGCTGGGTGACGACGGTTGGCGGGTGCTCGACGAGTTGCGCCAGCAACGGGTGACCGGGCGCTCTGCGCGCATGCTGTTCGAGGTGCTGGGTGACATCTGGGTGGTCAAGCGCAACCCGTACCTTGAGGATGACCTGCTCGAAAACCCCAAGCGGCTGAAGATGCTGACCGGGGCGATGCATCACCGTTTGTCCGAGATCGAGAAGCGCCGCCAGGAAAACCCGCAGGTTGGCCAACTGATCAGCAAATCGCGGGTGGCGGTCGATGTGTTCGAGCGCGAGTTCCGCGATGTGGCTGCCTTGCGCAAGAAGGTGATGAAGCGCATGAGCGCGCACACGCGCCGCGACAACATCTGCTTTGATGGCCTGGCGCGCGTATCGCACGTGACCGATGCCACCGACTGGCGCGTGGAATACCCGTTCGTGGTGCTGGCGCCCGATACCGAAGAGGAAATGGCGCCGCTGGTTGCCGCCTGTATCGAGCTGGGCCTCACCGTGATTCCGCGTGGTGGCGGTACCGGCTATACCGGTGGTGCAGTGCCGCTGACCCCGCTGTCGGCAGTGATCAATACGGAAAAACTCGACCGCCACAATGGCGTGGAATTCATCGAGATTCCCGGCCATACCGGCAAGGTTGCCACCATCCAGTGCGGCGCCGGCGTGGTCACGCGCCGCGTGATGGAAGCGGCGGAAGATGCCGGCCTGGTGTTTGCGGTGGACCCGACCTCGGCCGATGCATCGTGCATCGGCGGCAATGTGGCGATGAACGCCGGCGGCAAGAAGGCCGTGCTGTGGGGTACCGCGCTCGACAACCTGATTTCCTGGAAAATGGTCGATCCGGACGGCAACTGGAAGTTCATCGAACGCATGGACCAGAACTTCGGCAAGATCCACGATGCCGAAAAAGCCACGTTCCGCGTGATCACCTACAAACCGGACGGCAAAACGAAAATCGGCGAAGAAACACTGGTGGTGCCGGGCCAGCAATTCCGCAAGGTGGGCCTGGGCAAGGACGTCACCGACAAATTCCTCGCCGGCCTGCCGGGCGTGCAGAAGGAAGGGACCGACGGGCTGATCACCAGCGCGCGCTTCGTGCTGCATCGCATGCCGGATCATATCCGCACCGTGTGCCTGGAGTTCTTCGGCGAAGTTAGCCGCGCCGTGCCGTCCATCGTGGAAATCAAGGATTACCTCGATGCGCACCCGGCGGTGCAACTGGCCGGGCTGGAGCATCTGGACTGGCGCTATGTGCGTGCGGTGGGCTATGCCACCAAGGCCAAGAGCAAGGGCCGGCCCAAGATGGTGCTGATTGCCGATATCGTGTCGGACAACGAAGTAGCGCTGGGCGAGGCTGCATCGCAGGTGGTGCGTTTTGCCAACGCGCGCGGTGGCGAAGGCTTCATTGCCGCCAGCAGCGAGCAACGCAAGAAATTCTGGCTGGACCGCGCCCGCACGGCGGCCATCGCCAAGCACACCAATGCGTTCAAGATCAACGAAGACGTGGTGATCCCGTTGCCACGCCTGGGCGAGTATTCGGATTCGATTGAGCGCATCAACATCGAGCTGTCGATCGACAACAAGCTCGAGTTGCTCGACGGCCTGCAGGCGTTCTTCTCGCAAGGCACGCTGCCGGTGGACTTTGCCGATACGCCGCTATCGCGCGAGGCACTGGTGGGCGAGCGCCGCACCGCTGCGCTGGAGCTGATTGTCCGTGCACGCACGCACTGGCAGTGGGTGCGCGATCACCTGGATGACGCGTTCGAGGCGTATACCGCCACGTTCCCGACCATGCCGCTGGAAAAGCAGCTGGGTGCCGATGAACAGCCGCAGAGCGTGTTCCTGGCGCTGCGCGACTTTGTGCTGCGCATTTCGTGGAAACGCGAGCTGCTGGCCGACTTCGAAGCGATGTTCGCCAGCCGCAACGAAAAGCCCATCCTCGATGCCATCGTGCTTATCCACCAGCAGGTGCTCAAGGGCCGCACCTGGGTGGCGCTGCACATGCACGCCGGTGACGGCAACGTGCACACCAATCTGCCGGTGAACTCCGACGATTATGCGATGCTGCAGCGTGCGCACAAGGCCGTTGCGCGCATCATGCAGGTTGCGCGCGACCTCAACGGCGTGATTTCCGGCGAGCACGGCATCGGCATCACCAAGTACGAGTTCCTCACCCGCGAAGAGCTGGCGCCGTTCGAAGCCTACAAGCTCAAGGTGGACCCGCACGGCCGCTTCAACAAGGGCAAGCTGCTGCCGGGCGCCGACCTCGAAAACGCGTATACGCCGTCGTTCAGCCTGATGGGGGCGGAATCGCTGATCCTGGAGCAATCGGATATCGGTGCGATTTCGGATTCGATCAAGGATTGCCTGCGCTGCGGCAAATGCAAGCCGGTGTGCACCACGCACGTGCCGCGTGCCAACCTGCTGTACAGCCCGCGCAACAAGATCCTGGCGACCGGTCTGCTGACCGAGGCATTCCTGTACGAGGAACAGACCCGCCGCGGCGTATCGCTCAAGCATTTCGACGAGCTGGGCGACGTGGCCGATCACTGTACCGTGTGCCATCGCTGCCTGAACCCGTGTCCTGTGAAAATTGACTTCGGCGACGTGTCGGTGGCCATGCGCAATTTCCTGCGTAAGGAAGGCAAGAAGAAGTTCAATCCGGTCTCCGCACTGGGTATGGCTTTCCTTACACTCAAGGATCCAGCCACCATCAAGCTGGTGCGCAAGGTATCGATCGAGTGGGGCGTGATGGCGCAGCGCATCGGTTATAACCTGGGCAAGAAGCTGGGCCTCACCAACGCGTTCAAGAAACAGCCACCGGCCACCGTGGGCAAACCGCCCATCAAGACGCAGATCATCCACTTCATCAACAAGCCCATGCCGGGCAAGTTGCCGAAGAAGACTGCGCGTGCGCTGCTGGACGTGGAAGACGCCGCTACCATCCCGGTGATCCGCAACCCGGTGCAGCCGGTGGAAGAGCAGGAATCGGTGTTCTACTTCCCCGGTTGCGGTTCGGAGCGGCTGTTCAGCCAGGTCGGCCTCGCCACGCAGGCGATGCTGTGGCATGTGGGCACCACCACGGTATTGCCGCCGGGCTACCTGTGCTGCGGCTACCCGCAAACCTCGTCCGGCCAGGCCGACAAGGGCGACAAGATCACCACCGATAACCGCGTGCTGTTCCACCGCGTGGCCAATACGCTCAATTATCTGGACATCAAGACCGTGATCGTCAGTTGCGGTACCTGCATGGATCAGTTGCAGAAGTACCAGTTCGAGCAGATTTTCCCCGGTTGCCGCTTGCTGGACATCCACGAATACCTGCTGGAGAAAGGCGTGCGCCTGGAAGGCGTGGCCGGTACCCGCTACATGTACCACGAGCCATGCCACACGCCGATGAAGCAATACAAGGGTATCGACGTGGCCAACCAGCTGATGGGCACGCAGGTGGACCTTAACGACCGCTGCTGCGGCGAATCGGGCACCTTCGGTACCTCGTTGCCGCACATCGCCACGCAGGTGCGTTTCCGTAAGGAAGAGGAAATGATCAAGGGCGCAGACAAGCTGCGCGCGCAGGCCGTGGCCGAGGGTGGCCCGGTGGATACGCCTGTGAAAATCCTCACAAGCTGCCCGTCGTGCATGCAGGGTTTGCAGCGTTACAATGACGACGCCGGTACAGACGCAGATTACATCGTTGTCGAGATCGCCAGGCATGTGCTGGGCGCGGACTGGATGCCCGATTACGTTGAAAAAGCACGCAATGGCGGTATCGAGCGTGTGCTCCTTTAAGCCGGATTTTTGACCGGAAAACAGCGGGGGTGTGACTGTAAGGTTACACCCCCGTTGTTTATCTCTGCCGCTTGTTAAATAATTCAGCCCAACATAAGGAAACGGCGATGGATGAACACTGCGCGCTTTGCGTGGAAACAGGCGGTGAATTGCTGGCCAGTGATGCGCTCTGCCGCGTCGTGCTGGCTGACGAAGCGGGCTATCCGGGCTTTTGCCGGGTCATCCTGAACGCCCACCATGCAGAGATGAGCGAGCTGGCATCTGATGTACAAAATGCACTGATGCAGCGGGTGTTTGCCGTTGAAGCCGCAATCCGGGCTACACTTGACCCCGACAAGATCAATCTGGCCAGCCTGGGTAACGTCGTGCCGCACCTGCATTGGCACGTGATCCCGCGCTGGCGGGAAGATCAGCATTTCCCTAACCCGATCTGGGCGGCCCCGCGCCGCCCGGACGCCGTGCCGCCGGTTTCGGCGGCTCAACTGACTCAACTACGCGCTCGTATCAGCGCCTTGTTTGACGCCTCGCTAGCATAGGATCGGTGATGACTGACTTGACGCGCCTGCCCGTTGCCAGCGGCCTGACCACGCCGCCTTTCGAAGACGCACGTTCGGCCAAGGCCTGGTTGCAGCTGCTGCCCCTGATTAATGCACCCGTTGTGCATTCCGAATTTGTCGATGCGCTTGAAGCGCTGATAGATAGCCCGATTCAACCGTATGAAACCCTGAAGATACTCGAGTTGCTGCGTGAGCCCATACACAACACGCAGGGCGCACTGATCGATCGCATCCTGGGCCGTGCGCTGCCGCTGGCGCCGGATGAAGCCAAGACCTGGCATGGCATTTGCCACCTGTGGGAGTTGATGGGGCGTGCTTATGCGCGTTGCTGGCGTGCAGCCCTTGATGGCGTGGCCGAGGCCATTGAACATCAGGCGCTGCTGGCGCAGCGCAGCTTGCGTTACCTGAGCTTGCGCGCACGTGAATCACTACTTGTGTTCCAGCCCATTCCCGATGTGCTGTGGCAACAGCTGTTCGACTACTACCGCATTGCCGAAGCCCACAACCTGGCGGAAAAACCGGCCAAGGACAGCTTGCTGACCTTGTCTGGCGTTGCGACACCGCAGCAGGTATTCATTCAGGTGTTGTTGCTGTCCGGCGCGTCGCCATTCCACTTTACCGGCCGGCAGATTCTTTGGCTGGATGAGCGCCTGCCCATGCTGGCACAGCGCGCACCGCTCTCCGAACTGGCGCCATCGCTGCCGGGCCGCGGCAGCCTGCAGATCGACCTGGATGAACCCGGGCCACCGCGCCGCGTGGAACCACGTCTGGCAGGGCCGAACATCCGTGAACTCGATACTTTCCAGCTGGCGCAAGCGTTGTCGCGCCGCATCAAGCTGCTGCGCCAGGGCGAGAACCCGGAGAAACTGGGCCTCGGCACGCAGTTTGCCGGCAGCGTGATCGAAGGGCTGCTGGTGGATGTATACCGTACCTGGTGCGAGCACCAGAGTGACCGTTCCACCCGCCATTCGACCAATCGCAGCATCGAGGTGGTGTTCGGCCTGGCCAAGCAGACTTTGCTGATCGGTGGCACCGAGTTCGGCCCGCCCGACGATGGCCCGTCCACACTCAAGGAAGAAGATGCCGTGCGCTTTGCGCTGTTCGGTCAGCGCGCGCCCAGTGGCATCAAGCCCAAGGTAGACGCGCCGGTGCGCGAGCCATGGCAGGTACGCAACGAATCCGCGCAGGGTCTGCGCCTGGTACGCCGCGCTGTCGATGGCGCACGCATTGCGCTGCAACAGCTGATCGCCGTGGATCTGGATGGCAAGCATTTTGCCGCCGTGGTGCGCTGGCTGCAGCAGGAAGAGCATGAAGGCGAAACCTGGCTGTCCATCGGGGTGCGCTTGTTGCCCGGCCAGCCATTCGCGGCGATGTTGCGCCCGGTGGAGCTTGCGCATTCTGATCGCCGTGGCTGGAGCGAGGGCTTGTCGCTGCCGGCGGTGACCAGCCTGAAAGCGCCGCTGACCTTGCTGGTGCCGGTGGGCTGGTTCCGCCGTGGCCGGCTGGTGGAGTGGTGGGATGGCGAGATCATCCGCAAGGTACGCGTGGAGACGCTGATCGAGCGTGGTGTCGATTACGAGCGTGTGCACGTGGTGCCGGCAGGCCAGGCGCGCTGACCTGCCGGGCATGCCCGCAAAAGGCCGTCGTCATGACGGCCTTCTGTTTTGAGGCGTGGCATGAAAAAATCATATGAAGCAATGGTTTGCGGGCTTTCCCCAATGCCGAATATCCCGATTGGGGTTGGCTTGCCGGCAGGGCTATCGTTTGTGCATTGCACAAGCAACCGCCCAGGAGGCAGCCATGCCAATCGCTTCGTTACGCCAGGTTCTCGATCACGCGGCCGATTCCGGCTATGGCGTGCCTGCATTCAACGTCAACAACCTCGAGCAGCTGCATGCCATCCTGCAGGCGGCCAGCGCGACCGATAGCCCCGTCATTCTGCAGGCATCTGCCGGGGCACGCCGTTATGCGGGCGAGGCCTTCCTGCAGAAGCTGATCGAAGGGGCGCTGAAGAGCTACCCGGATCTGGTGATCGTGATGCATCAGGATCATGGCACCACGCCGCAGGTATGCCGCAGCGCGATGGATATGGGCTTTTCCAGCGTGATGATGGATGGGTCGCTGCAGGCAGATGGCGCCACACCGGCCGATTACGATTACAACGTCGCGGTCACCCGCGACGTGGTGCAGGCCGCGCATGCGCGTGGCGTATCGGTGGAGGGTGAGCTGGGCTGCCTGGGCCGGCTGGATACCGGCGTGGGCGAAGCGGAGGATGGCGTGGGCGCCAACCGCGCGCTCAGCCATGCAGAACTGCTGACCGATCCGCAACAGGCGTGTGCTTTCGTTGCGGCCACGGGGGTGGACGCACTGGCCATCGCCATCGGCACCAGCCACGGCGCGTACAAGTTTTCCGCACCGCCCGATGGCGAAGTGCTGGCGATCGAGCGCATCCGTGACATCCACGCGGCCATCCCGGATACGCACCTAGTGCTGCATGGTTCATCCAGCGTGCCGCAGGAGCTGCTGGATGCGGTGCGCACGTACGGTGGGGCGGTCAAGCCGACCTGGGGGGTGCCGGTGGCGGAAATCCAGCGGGCCATCCGCTATGGCGTGCGCAAGATCAATATCGATACCGACCTGCGGCTGGCAATGACTGCCGCCATACGTCGCCACCTGCACGAGCATCCGGCTGATTTCGATCCGCGCAGTTACCTCAAATCCGCGATTGCCGCGATGCGCGAGGTCTGCGAGGCACGCTTCGAAGCCTTCGGTGCCGCCGGCCAGGGGCCACGCATCGTGCCGGTGCCGCTGGCGCGCATGGCCCGCCGCTACAGGCCGGGCAAGCTGCAGGTGGCCTGAGCGCGGCAGCAGCCAGCGCAGCCAGCCTGGCGCCGCCCGTTGCCGGCAGTCGCGGCGAGGCCGCCAACATCTGCGCCAGCGTCGTTATACTCGCGGCATGAAGCGACTTCCCTCGATCGATGCATTGCGCGGCGGTGCCGTGCTGATGATGGTGGCCTACCATTTCTGCTACGACACCACATTGTTCGGCCACACCCATTTCCGCTTGCTGGAAGGTTGGGGCTGGATGGCGTGGCGCGACGTCATCGTCAGCTGCTTCCTGCTGCTGGCGGGTGTGAGCTTGGTGCTGGCCAGCCAGCAGGCGTATGCAGGCTTCGGCCGCCGCTGGTTGCAGATAGCTGCTGCTGCAGCGCTGGTTACCGTGGGCAGCATGCAGTTTTTCCCGGATGGCTATATCTACTTCGGCATCCTGCATTTTGTGGCGCTCGCCCTGTTGATCGGGCGCGCCTGCGTGCCGCTGGGGCGCCACAACCTGTGGCTGGGTATCGCCGTGCTGGTGGCGGGGCTGACGCTGCAGTCGCCCATCTTCAACCCCAAGGTGTGGAGCTGGATCGGCTTTGTCAGCCAGCGGCCACAAACCGAGGATTTCGTGCCCGTCTTCCCATGGCTGGGCGTGGTGCTGATCGGGATTGCCATCGGTGCGCTCTGGCAACGGCGTGGCTTGGTGCAACCGGCGTGGCTGGCACGCATCGGCACTGGCGCGCCACGCTGGCTGCTGTATTGCGGCCGGCACAGTCTGCTGGTTTACCTGGTACACCAGCCCATCCTGTTTGGTGGCTTTTTCCTGCTGCGCTGGCTGGGCAGTACCGGCTAAGTGCGCTTGAACAGTGCCAGCGCCTTGTCGCGCTGGATGGCATGCTCGACCACCGGTTCCGGGTAATCCACGCCCAACCGGATACCGGCAGCGGCCAGCACCAGCGGCTTGGCCAGCCACGGTGCATGGATGGCCTTGCCTTCCAGGCCGGCTAGCTCCGGACAATAACGCTTGATGAAGCGCCCGTCTGCATCGAACTTTTCTGATTGGGTAACCGGGTTGAAAATGCGGAAGTACGGCTGCGCATCACAGCCGGTGCTGGCCGCCCATTGCCAGCCGCCATTGTTGGCCGCCAGGTCGAAATCGATCAGCTTTTCCGCGAAATAAAGTTCGCCCCGGCGCCAGTCGATCAGCAGGTCCTTGACGAGGAAACTGGCGGTCACCATGCGCAGCCGGTTATGCATGTAGCCGCTGCTGTTGAGCTGGCGCATGGCGGCATCCACCAGCGGGTAGCCGGTACGACCATCGCACCATGCGGCGAACAGCGCCGCATCGTTGGGGAAGGGCAGCGCATCGTATTCCGGCTTGAACGCGTGTTGTGCCACGTCCGGGCGGTGCCAGAGGATTTGCTGGTAGAAATCGCGCCAGATCAGCTCGGAAAGCCACGTTTCCGCCCCCGCGCCGCCCTGACGCCATGCATGCGCCACCAGCTCGCGGATCGACACGGTGCCGAAACGCAGGTGCACCGACAGATAGGACGGCCCCTTGCTGGCCGGAAAATCGCGCCGCTCATGGTAGCGATCGATCCGCTGGCTGAAATCGTCGAATAACGCTTCACCCCCCACCGCACCCGGCGTGATTTTCAGCACGGCAAGATCGGTGGGGGTAAAGCCGAGTTCCTGTAACGACGGAAACGGCTGTGTCGGCAGGGCGGCCAGGTTTTGGAGATACGCGCGTACCGGGTAGGGCCTGACGTAAAAGTCATCCAGCTTGGCCAGCCAGGCACGCTTGTACGGCGTGAAGACGCTGTACATGCCGCCGCTTTGCGTCAGCACTTCGTCCTGCTCGAACACCACCTGGTCCTTGAAACTGAAAAAATCGATATGCCGTTGCTGCAGCGCCGCGGCCACTGCCCGGTCGCGCGCGATGGCTGCGGGCTCGTAATCGCGGTTGGCGTACACCGCCACCGCCTCCAGTTCGGCCGCCAATTGCACGATGGCCCCGGTCGCACTGGCATGGCGCACCACCAGATCGCTGCCCGCTGCCTGCAATTCCGCCTTCAGCGCTTGCAGGCTGGCGTGGATGAAGTCGACACGGCGGTCTGCGCGCGGCAAGCCGGCGAGGATATCGGTATCGAACACGAATGCCACGATCACGCGTGCGTGCTGTTTCAGTGCGTGGTACAGCGCCGCATGATCGTGCAGCCGCAGGTCGCGGCGCAGCCACACAAGCGCCGTTGACGGGGTGGAGGGTGCAATGGCTGGCATCATTTCCCTGCCGTGTGGCCGAGGGTGAAAAGACCGTTGATGCTAACGCTTGTGCTTTGCCCGCTCAACGGCACGAATCCATGTGCGATAATTGACAGATGGACATGAACCTCTCCCAGCACTTCCTGATCGCGATGCCCAACCTCGTTGATCCGATATTCGCCAAAACGCTGGCCTTTGTCTGCGACCACACCGACCAGGGTGCGATGGGCGTGATCGTCAACCGGCCGCTGGACATGTCGCTGACGACGCTGTTCGAGCAGATCGATGTCGAGCTGCATCGCCCCGATGTGGCAGAGCTGCCGGTCTGTTTTGGTGGCCCGGTGCAGACGGATCGCGGTTTCGTGCTGCACAAGCCGCTGGGCGACTGGCAATCGACATTGTCGGTATCGGATGAAATGGGCCTGACCACGTCCAAGGACATCCTGCTGGCGGTGGGCGAAGGCTCGGGACCCGAGCAGATCTTCGTCACGCTCGGTTATGCCGGCTGGGAAGCCGGGCAGCTGGAGAATGAAATCGCGCAGAACGCCTGGCTGTCGGTCGAGGCCGATCCGGAAATCATTTTCGCGCTGCCGGCGGAAGAGCGCTACGAAGCGGCATTGAAGCTGCTGGGCATCGACATGGCCATGCTGTCTGACGAGGCAGGCCACGCTTGAGCACGGTGCTGGCGTTCGATTTTGGCGCTGCGCGCATCGGTGTGGCGGTGGGCACCACCGAGCTGGGCATTCCCCACCCGGTTGAAACGATTGCCGCCATCGATAACGACACGCGCTTTGCCCGTATCGAAAAGCTGATTGCCGAATGGCAGCCGGCCCACCTGGTGGTGGGGTTGCCGCTGACCGAGGATGGCGAAGAACAGGATGCCAGCCGGCTGGCACGCAAGTTTGCCAACCGGCTGACCGGCCGTTTTGCATTGCCGGTAGCGCTGGTGGACGAGCGTTATTCGTCTGCCGCCGCCAGCGAAGCACTGAACGAAGCCGGCCTGCGCGGCCGCAGGCAGAAGCCGGCGCTGGATCAGGTGGCAGCAATGCAGATACTGGATGCCTGGCTGGCAACGCAGCAATAGCCCGTGCCGGCGCAATGCCCGGTGTGAAGTGAAAAAAGGGGAAGACATGCCCGCTTGTTTGCGTATCTGCCTGCTGCTGTTGCTGATCGGCATTGCCCGGCCAGGGTACGCCGCGGCACAAACCGTGGTGGTGTACAACTATTACGACCTGCCGCCATTCATTACCGGTTCCGGCAAGGGGCTGACCCATGCGCTGACGCGCCGGCTCAACACCGTGGCACCGGATCGCTACCGCTTCCAGGTAGTGAGCCTGCCCCGCCGCAGGCTGGACCTGCAGATCAACCAGCCCGGCCCGGCCTGGGTGGTGCCCTGGGCCAATCCGGCATGGTTTGGTGATACTGGCCGGCAACGCTACCGCTGGAGCCCGCCGCTATTGCGCGACCATGACTGGTGGCTGAGCCGGCAAAACCATCCGTTGACGCCCGAGGCGCTCAAATCGGCCAGCGGGCTGCAGTTTGGCGGCCTGCTCGGCCATCATTACGGCGATCTGGACCCGGCCATCGATGCCGAGCGCATCAAGCGCTACGACGCGCTCGACTATGCGTCGTCGCTGCGCATGCTGCAGGCGGGTCGGGTCGATTTCATTTCCATGCCGATCAGCGTGATGACCTGGCTGCAGCGCCGCAACCCGGAGCTGTTCAACGCCATTACCGCGCTGCCACGTGGCCAGCCGTATGAGCGGCACCTGTTTTCCGCCGCCAGTGATCCGGCGCTGGCTGATTTCATCAGCACCGCCATGCAACGGCTGGCACAGAACCCCTCCTGGCAGCAGGAACTGCAGGCCTACCAGCGCGACGATGTACCGCTGGCCATGCAATAGCGCCGTTTGCCATCGCGCATACCGGTACTGCTGGTCAGCAGCGCCGGAATGACCGAAAATTCCGCCCCAGCTCCTCCCCAATTCAGATCGGCCGCTGCCCGGCGGCCGGCTTACCGCGACCGGGATATCCATGCTCAATCCGCAACTCAACAGCCAAGGTGAACTGATCCACCTGCTGACTACCGAAGGACTGCCCAAGCGCATCCTCAACCAGATTCTTGATCGTGCCGCCGAATACATTGCCGCCGGCGATGCCGGTACCAAGAAGTTTGCCGCGCTGACGGGACGTTCGGTGTTCAACCTGTTTTTCGAGAACAGCACGCGTACGCGCACCACTTTCGAGATCGCTGCCAAGCGCCTCAGTGCGGATGTCACCAGCCTGAACATCCAGGCATCGAGCACCGCCAAGGGCGAAACGCTGCTCGATACCATCCATAACCTCGAAGCCATGGGCGCAGACCTGTTCGTGGTGCGCCACGCGCAATCGGGCGCGCCTTACCTGATCGCGGAGCATGTACAGCCGGGCATCGCGGTGGTGAACGCCGGTGACGGCCGCCACGCGCATCCCACGCAGGCGCTGCTGGACATGTACACCATCCGCCACTTCAAGGGCGATTTCACGCAGTTGCGCGTGGCCATCGTGGGCGATGTGCTGCATTCACGCGTGGCGCGCTCGGATATCCATGCGCTCAGCACGCTGGGCTGCCCGGAAATCCGCGTGATCGCCCCCAAGACCCTGCTGCCGGTGGGCATCGAAAGCCTGGGCGTACACGTGTACCACGACATGGCCAGCGGCCTGAAGGATGTGGATGTGGTGATCATGCTGCGGCTGCAGAACGAGCGCATGAGCGGCGCTTTCCTGCCGTCCACGCAGGAGTTCTTCAAGCACTACGGGCTGACGCCGGAAAAACTGGCGCTGGCCAGCCCGGATGCCATCGTGATGCACCCCGGCCCGATGAACCGTGGTGTGGAAATCGATTCCGCGGTGGCGGATGGCGCACGTGCGGTGATCTTGCCGCAGGTTACTTTCGGCATTGCGGTGCGCATGGCGGTGATGGCCATCGTGTCTGAAAACCAGCGGGGGGCACAAGCATGAGCGAAACCAGGAATACCGTGATCCGCAACGGCCGCCTGATCGACCCCAGCGTGGGTAGCGAACAGTTGGGCGATCTGTATCTGGCCGATGGCAAGATCGTCGGCGTGGGCAGTGCGCCGGCCGGCTTCGTTGCCGAGCTGGAAATCGATGCCACCGGACTCGTGGTGGCCCCAGGCCTCGTGGACCTGTGCGCGCGGCTGCGCGAGCCAGGCTTCGAATACAAGGCCACCTTGCCGAGTGAAATGGCCGCAGCGGTGGCCGGCGGTGTGACCAGCATCGTTTGCCCGCCCGATACCGACCCGCCGCTGGATGAGCCTGGCCTGGTGATGAACCTGCGTGCACGCGCGCGCAAGCATGATCTGGCGCGGCTGTACCCGGTAGGCGCACTCACCGTCGGCCTCAAGGGCAAGGAAATCACCGAGATGGCGCAGCTGCGCGAGGCCGGCTGCGTGGCGTTCTCGCAAGGCGATGTGCCGATTGCCGATCTCCAGGTGCTGTACCGCGCCATGCAGTACGCGGCTACCTTCGGCTTCGAGCTGCGCCTGCGCCCGGAAGAGGCCAGCCTGGTGAACGATGGCGTGGCGCACGATGGCGAATATGCATCACGCCTGGGCCTGACCGGTATTCCGGTGATCGCCGAAACGCTGGCCATTGCGCAGATCGTGCAGCTGATGCGCGCTACCGGTTGCCGCGTGCACATCACCCGGCTTTCCAGTGCCGACGGGATCGCGCTGGTGCGCACCGCGAAGCACGAAGGTTTGCCGCTGACCTGCGATGTGGACATGAACCATATCCACCTGGCTGATGTGGATATCGGCTTCTTCAACAGCCAGTACCGCTTTGATCCGCCACTGCGCAGCGTGCGCGACCGCGATGCGATTGCCGCCGCGCTGGTGGACGGCACCATCGATGCCATCTGCTCCGACCACAGCCCGGTGGACGACGACGGCAAGCTGCTGCCGTTTGCCGAAGCCGAGCGCGGTGCCACCGGTCTCGAGCTGCTGCTGCCACTCACTCTTGCCTGGGCACGGCGCAACAAGGTGGCATTGCCGCAGGCGCTGGCGAAGATTTCCAGTTTTCCGGCCAGCAAGCTCGGCTTTACCGCTGCGCTCACCGTGGGCAGCCGTGCCGACCTGCTGGTATTCGATGCCGAGGAAAGCTGGCGCGTTACCCCGCAGGCGCTGCGCAGCCAGGGCAAGAACACACCGTTTGCCGGTATGGAAATGCAGGGCCGGGCACGCTATACGCTGGTGAAGGGCAAGCTGGTTTACCAGGCAGAGCAGGGCTGATGTTGCTGCGGGGTTGCGCCTGACCCGGTTTTATTCACGCGCCAAACGCTAAGCTGAGGGATATCCCGGCGTTTGGCTTGTGACAACGGCAGCGCTATACTTTATGCCGGTTCAAACATATGTTTGAAATTTGATCAGGAGCCTGACCATGTCTGACCTTGCAAGCCGCTTCAAGACCGCGCAGGAAGAAGTCGTTGAACTCAACGATGCGCCCGATGTGCAAACCAAGCTCAAGCTCTATGCCTTCTTCAAGCAGGCCTCCGAAGGGGACGTGAGTGGCGAGCGCCCCAGCGCGATCAACTTTGTGGCGCAGGCCAAGTACGATGCATGGGCCAAGCTCAAGGGCACCAGCAACGATGCGGCGATGCAGTCGTACGTCGATCTGGTGGAAGAACTGAAGAAAAACGACAGCTGAGTGCGGGTACGCATGCGGCAATGAAAAAGCGGCCTGCTGGCCGCTTTTTCATGGGTGGTGCACGGCCTGTTTGGCTTCAGTCGGCGTAGATGAGGCTCATGCCGGCGTCGCCGGCCATCTGCCGTGCTCCGGCAGGCAGATGCTGATCGACGATCCAGCGTTGTACCTCATCAAAGCGCGCTACCGGCGCGAAGGTACGCTGGCCCCATTTGTCGCTGCCGACGATGGCGCAGGTTTCCGCGGCGCGCGCCATCACCGCGCGTTTCACCTGTGCTTCCTGATGGTTGGAGTTGGTCCAGCCCGCAGATGGGTCGACACCGCCGGCGCCCATGAAAAACAGATCGAAATGAAAACCGGCAATCTGCTCCAGCGCGGCCGGCCCGACGGTGCTGAATGCATTCTGGTAGACCTCGCCGCCGATCAGATGCAGGCTGTACGGCGTCTGGCCCGATAGCTCGGTGGCGATATTGATGCCGTGGGTCACGATGGACAGCTGGCGTATGTCCGGCAGGCCGCTGCGTATCGCGCGGGCCATTTCCATGGCAGTGGTGCCGGCATCCAGGTAAATCGCCATGCCGTTGCGCAGCAGCGCTGCCGCTGCCTGGCCGATGCGCTGTTTCTGCGCCTGGCCTTGCTGCACGCGCTGCGGGTAGCCCACGTCGTGGCTGATCAGTACCGCACCGCCGTGCACGCGCTTGAGCAGGCCGCGTGCTTCCAGCTCCTGCAAATCACGCCGCACCGTCATTTCCGATAGCTTGAATTGCTCGGCCAGCTCGCGCACCCGGCATTCGCCGCGGTTGGCAAGCAAGGTCATGATCAGCTGCATGCGGTGATCGGCAAGCGGCGTGAGTGTCTGTTCCTTATCCATCTTTTCTGGTCCCGGCGGTATCGATCAGCGCCTCGACCTCCCCCCAGCCGGGCGCATAGGCGCCATTATGACGGCAGGCGGTGGCCGCAGTCGCGGCGGCAAATGCCAGGTGCACCGCCGGAGCGGCAGCGGGGCGCGTCAGCAGGCTGGCCATCCAGCCGCCCATGCTGGCATCCCCGGCGCCGACGGTATCGGCTAGGTCCACCGCAAAGACGCCGCGTTGCAGCGTGCCGGTGGGGGAAATCAGCGCCATGCCGGCGGCGCCGCGCGTCAGCAGGATGGTGGCAGCGGGCGACCAGGCGCGCAGCTGCGCGATGGCGGCATCCTCGCTCATGCCGGCGAACAGGTGGGCAATGTCTTCATCGGAAATCTTGATGTAGTCAGCCAGCGTGGCCATGCGCTGCAGGATGGGCTGGTAGCCATCGTCCATCAATGCGCGGTAGTTGGGGTCGAAGCAGATGCGCTTGCCGGCGGCCTTCACCGCTGTAGCGGTTTCCAGCAGGCGTGCGGCCAGCGGCTGGCGGTACAGGCTGATCGAGCCGAAATGGACAATTTCTGCTGCATCCAGCCAGCCGTGCGGCAGTTTGGCAGGGTCGAAGTGCAGATCGGCGCTGTCATCGCCAACAAAGAAATACTGCGGCGGGTGCTTGTGCGTGACCATGGCGAGGAACGGTGCCTTGTCCAGCTGCTGCAGGTAGCGCAGGTCCAGTCCCGCTTGCTGCGATAGTGTGGCCAGTTCCTGCCCGAACACATCGCGGCTGACCGCGCCGGCAAAGCCGGTGGCGATACCCAGCTTTGCGCCCACGCGGGCGACGTTCCAGCAGGAGCCACCGGCGATGGCGCGCCAGTTGGGGCCGTCGTCACGAATGAAATCGGTCAGTGCCTCGCCGAAGACGACAAAACGGGCATGGTTGGGCGTACTCATGGGGGCTCCAGCCCGGCCGCAAACGCGGCGGGAACAATGGTTGTCGCCAGGGCATCGGCCTCGGCGCGCGTGTTGAAACCCTGCCCGCCACCGAACACGGTGGTGGCAAGCCCGCCGCAGGCACTGGCCAGCCGGCCGGCATCGGCCAGTTGCGCACCGCCGAGCAAGCCGGCCAGCAGACCGGCAACGAACGCATCGCCGGCACCGGTGGTATCCACGGTAGCCACCCGGGCAGGCGGCAGATGATACCGCAGCCCGCTGCGATCGCCGATCCATGCACCGTTGGCGCCATCGGTCACGGCAACCACCTGGCGCACCCCCAGCGCAAACAGCTGTTCGATCTGCCGGCCTGGCGCGGTTTCGCCGACGATGTGCGCTGCTTCGTCGCGGCTGGGCGTATAGATATCCACCCAGGGCAGCAACGGCGATATCACCCGCCGCCAGCGCGCATGCGCATCCCATACGCCGTCGAGCACGGTGAGGAAACCCCGTTCGCTGGCTTCGCGCAGCAGTGCCACTGCCGGGCTGCCATCGTTGCCCTCCAGTGCCGGCAATGCAAAATAGCCAGCGAGGTGGAATACCCGTGCGCCTGCGGCGCGTGCCGCTGCCAGCGGGATATCCGCAGCGCACAGCAATCCTTGCGCGCCGGTGGCCTGCAGAAAACTGCGCTCGGCATCTTCCGCTACCATCACCATGGTGGCGGCCGAATTGCTGCCGGGCTTGTGCACCAGCCAGCGCGTATCCAGCCCGGCTTCTGCTGCCAGCCCGGCTACCACGCGCCCCAGCAGGTCGTCGCCCACCGCGGCGGCAATCGCTACCCGGTAGCCCAGCCGCGCCAGGTGCGCACCGGTATTGGCGGATGATCCACCCAGATGCGCGCCCACGCGCTCCACGTGGCCCAGCTTGCCGCGTGCCGGGAATGCATTCACCGGGTAGGCCAGCAGATCGGCCACCATGCAACCGGCGGTGAGGATGTCGATGTGCGGGGCAGTCATGCCGGCCCCGTTTCGAACCAGCCGTCGAGGCGCCGGTACAGATCGATGAAGCGTGCGTAGTGCTGTTCGTTGCTGCTGCCCGGGTCGCCCAGTGCTGTCAGCGCCGGGGCGAAGCGCGCCAGATCACCCATGCCGATATCACCGGCCGCCATGCCGCCCAGCAGCGCTGCGCCGCGCGCGGATGCATTCGGGCACGCTACCGCATCCATGGGTACACCCAGCGTATCGATCAGCAGCTGCTGCCATGCCGGATGTACCGAGCCACCGCCGGCCAGGCGCAGCCGCGCAGGCTGGATACCGGTGGCGTGCAGTGCTTCCAGCCCGGCGCGGATGGCGAACGCCACGCCCTGCAACGCCGCGCGCATCAGCGTACCGGCATCGTCGCCGCTGCGCGCACCGATCCAGCCGGCCTGCGCAGCCGGGTTCATCCAGGGTGTGCGTTCGCCAGCCAGATAGGGCAGGAACACCACCCGGCCACTGCTGACGCCGGGTGCGAATGCCCGGGTGTATGCGGCTTCCCAGCTCAGGCCCAGCATGCTGCGCGCCCATTCCAGCGCCACGCCGGCATTCTGCATTGCCGCCATCGCATACCAGCCGGGCAGCCCATTGGCCTGTACCGCACAGAAGCCGTTGGTATTTGACGAATACGCCGGAGGCTTGGTCTGCATCACGATCAGCTGTGCGCCGCTGCCGGTGGTGAGTTGCGCAGCGCCGGGCACATGCAGCCCGGCACCGAACGCGGCGGCCGGCGTATCGCCTGCGCCGGTGGCAACCGGTATGCCGGCTGGCAAGCCCAGCTCGCGTGCGATGCTGCCGGTGAGTTCGCCAGCTGCTTCGGCCGAGCCGCGCTGCGGCGCAAACAACCGCTCCGGCAGGCCAAGCCGGCTGATCAGGTCGAGATCCCAGTGACCATTGCGGTCCGCCAGCAGCGTGGCGCTGGCGTCGCTGGCTTCACTGGCGGCCTCGCCGGTCAGCTTGAGGCGCAGCCAGTCCTTGGGTTGCAGCGCCCAGCGCGATCCGGCCAGTACATCGGGCATGCCGTGTGCAAACCACGCCAGGATGGGGCCGGCCATGCCGGGGCTGAGTGCATTGCCGCAGCGCTGCGCACTGCCGGGCGGGTAGGCACGCAATGCATCGCTGGCGCGCTGGTCCAGCCACAGCACCGCCGGGTGGCGGGCCACGCCCTTGCCATCGCACAGCACCACGCCATGCATCTGCCCGGACAGGCCGATGCTGCGTACCGCGGCGCGGGCGTCGGCCGGCAGGCTGCGGATTGCATCACGCACCACCCGCCACCAGTGCGCGGGGTCGGTTTCATGCCAGCCCGGCCGCGGCGTTGCCACCGCGTAGCTGCCGCCTGCTTCTGCTACAGTCTGGCCGTCCGCAGACAGCAGCAATACCTTGGCCGAACCGGTACCGATATCTATGCCCAGAAACACGACCGCTCCTTAGTTGAGTGCGGCCTGCTTCTGGCGCCATTTGTCGAGGATCACCGCCAGCACGATCACCGCACCTTTGGCCACATACTGCCAGAACGACGACAGGCCGAGGATGGTCAGCCCGTTGTTCATCACGCCGATGATCAGCGCGCCGATCACCGTGCCCCAGATGGTGCCCACGCCGCCCATCAGGCTGGTGCCGCCCAGCACCACTGCGGCAATGGCGTCCAGCTCGTACCCCACACCCCAGTTGCCGTTGGCACCATAGAGGCGGCTCGATGACATGGCGCCGGCCAGGCCGGAAAAGAACCCGCTGATCGAATACACGAACAGCAGCACGAAACTGACCTTGATCCCGGTCAGCCGCGCGGCCTGCGGGTTGCCGCCCACTGCGTAGATGTGCAGGCCCAGCACGGTTTTCTTCAGGATGAACCATGACAGCAGCACCACACCGGCCGCTATCCACACCAGCCATGGCAGGCCGAGGAAATCGCCGTTGCCTATCCATTCGAAGCTGGGAATCTGCTGGTTGAGTACGGTGGTGCCATCGGCAAACAGGTAGGCGGCGCCGCGCAACGCGGTCATGGTGCCCAGCGTGACCACGAAGGGGTTGATGCTGAGGAAGGACACCATGGCGCCGTTGAGCATGCCCAGTACCAGCCCGGCGATCAGGAAGGTGGGAATCGCCAGCGCCGGGTGATGATCCGGCAGCGACATCAGCATGCCCAGCACCGCGGATACCGCCAGCATGGAGCCCACCGACAGATCGATACCGGCGGTGAGGATGACGAAGGTCATGCCGCACGCCAGCACCAGGTTGATGGCCACCTGGCGCATGATGTTCATGGTGTTGTCGGCACTCATGAAGTTGGACGTGCCGTCCGCGCTGAAATAGAGGGTCAACCCGTAGAACACCAGGTACAGCACGATCAGCACCGGCAGCATGCCCAGGCGGTTGAACAACTGGCCGGCAAGGCTGCCGCGGCGTGGCGGCAGGCTGGCCTGACTGGCGATGGTTTGTGTGGACATGGCTAGGCTCCTAAGCCGCGTGCAATGCGCTGATTGCGTTGGCGGCCGGTTCGCTGGCGTGGGTGGCCAGCGTCATGATGTTTTCCTGGGTAACGGCATCGCCGCTGACTTCGCCGCTGATATGGCCTTCGCGCATCACCACCACGCGGTCGCAGATGCCGATCACTTCCGGCAGCTCGCTGGAGATCACCACCACGGCAACGCCGTTGAGCGCCAGTTCGTGGATGATGCGGTAAATCTCGCTCTTGGCGCCCACATCGACGCCACGCGTGGGCTCATCGAGGATCAGCACGCGTGGCTTGATTTCCAGCCAGCGCGCCAGCAGCACTTTCTGCTGGTTGCCGCCCGATAGCCCGCCGACGATGCCATGCGGCCCCGGCACCTTGATGTTCAGCCGCGCTATCGCATCGTTGGTCAGTGTCTCCAGCGCCTGGTGATTGATGATGCCGGCGCGGCAATGCTGGCGCACCACGTTGAGCGTGGTGTTGGTGAGTGCGGATAGCTGCAGGAACAGGCCCTGGCCCTTGCGGTCTTCCGGCAGGTAGCCGATGCCGAGGCGGATAGCCGTCAGCGGATCGCGCGTATCGACGGCTACACCGTCTATTTTCACCCTGCCGCCGTGCTTGCGGTCGGCACCGAAGATCAGCCTGGCCAGCTCGGTGCGGCCGGCGCCAACTAGGCCGGCCAGGCCGACCACCTCGCCAGCACGTACGCTGAACGATGCTGGCTTTACCCTGGCGCCACTGAGGTTCTCCACTTCCAGCATTACCCGGCCCGGCACACGGCCAGCCTTGTGCTGGTAGAAATCGCCCAGCGGGCGGCCCACCATCATCTGCACGATGCGGCCCGGATCGAGCTCGTCGCGGGTCATCTCGCCCACGTAGCTGCCATCGCGCAGGATGGTGACGCGGTCGGCCAGCGCATGCACTTCGGCCATGCGGTGGCTGATATAGATCACCGCGATGCCTTCGTCGCGCAGCTTGCGTACCACGCGGAACAGGTGCTCGGTTTCCCGGTCGGACAGCGCGGCGGTGGGTTCATCCATGATCAGGATGCGGCCCTTGTGGATCAGTGCACGGGCAATTTCTACCTGCTGCTGTTCGGCGATCGACAGCTTGCCGGCATGCGTATCGGCGGTGAACGGCGCGCCCAGCAGCGCCAGCACGTCGTTGGTCCACATGCGCATATTGCTGCGGTCCAGCAGGCCGAAACGCCCGCGTGGCTCGCTGCCCATGAATACGTTCTCCGCCACCGTCAGGTTGGTGGAGACACTCAGCTCCTGGTAAATCAGGTTGATGCCGGCACGGCGACCGTCGCTGGGTCCCTTGATGGCAATCGGCTTGCCATCGAGCAGGATCTGCCCGGAATCGGGCTGATAGACGCCGGAGAGGATTTTCATCAGCGTGGATTTGCCCGCGCCGTTTTCACCCATCAGCGCATGGATTTCGCCGGCGCGTATGGCGAGGCGCATGTCCGACAATGCGCGCGTGGCGCCAAAGCGCTTGCTGATGCCGGACATTTCCAGGATTGCAGTGTTCATCATGAACATCCCTTTTATCGCTTGGCGCAGCATGGCTGCGCCAAGCGCAGAGCAAGCTGCTCAGCCGGCCGCCGCCCTTGGCAGCCGGCCGGCCGAGGCTCAGTTCTTCACCCAGCCCTGGTAAGTGGCGACGTTTTCCTTCGTGATCGGCGGGGTGGGCAGCATGGTCACTTTCTGTGCCGGCTTCCGGCCGTTCATGAGGCCGTAGCCGATCTTCACTGCCTCGCTCGACATCTTGTACGGGTTCTGTGCGGTGGTGACCGCGAACAGGCTGGCTTTGTCTTTCAGCGCGGCTTCCGCATCCGGTGCGCCATCGACCGAGGCCACCACTTTCACATCGGTGCGCTTGGCCTGTTTCACCGCCAGCTCGGCACCGATCGCGGACGGGTCATTGATGGCAAAAATCGCGTCGATCTTCGGGTTGGCGGTCAGCAGGTTGGACATCACGTCCATGCCGCCGTCGCGGCTGCCCTTGGCATCCTGGTTGTCCGACAGCACCTTGATGCCCGGGGTCTTGGCAAACTCGGCCTTGCAGCCTTTCACGCGGTCGATCACCGCGGTGACCGGTGGCCCGTTCACGATCACCACATTGCCCTTGCCGCCCAGCTTCTTGCTGATGAAGCGGCACGATTCGGTACCGGCCATCACGTTATCCGACATCACCGTGGCATCCGCGCCTTCCGCGCCCACGTCGACCGCCATCACCACGATGCCCGCGGCCTTGGCCTTGGCAAGCACCGGGGCGATGCCCTTGGGATCCACTGCGTTCACAAGGATGATGTCGACCTTGTTGGCGATGAAGTTCTCGATCTGCCCCACCTGGGTATTGAGATCGTACTTGCTCGATACCGTGGTGACCTTGGCGGCCGGGTTGATCTTTTTCGCGGTTTCCTCGGCGCCCTTGCCGATGGCTACGAAGAACGGGTTGGCCAGATCGCCCACCGACACACCGATTGCCTTGAGCGGTTTGTCCGCTGCTGCAACAGAACCAAGGCTCAATGCCATTGCGCAGCACAGCAGCGCGGGAAATGCACGGTTCATCTTTCGACTCCTTGAATGCATGGATGGTGGACGTTGCCCGCGCTGCCGCGTTCGATATGGTGCGTTTTACGGGTTTGTCAGTGCGAATTTGTAGAAAATGCACCGATATGTGCAAGGTTAAACGCAATATTCACCAAAATGCAACATGATGGCTGTGATTTTTGCATTTATTTTGTGCGAAATGCAAAGAAAGTCCAAAAATTGGTGCAATTTTATGTTTGAATTTGTTTGTTTTTTTGCTGGCCTATGATCTGCGTGGCGTGGCGTGGCGTGGCGTGGCGTGGCGTGGCGTGGCGTGGCGTGGCGTGGCGTGGCGTGGCGTGGCGTGGCGTGGCGTGGCGTGGCCGGCGCGCGAGCATGCGCCCCTTTGTCCCCGCAGTGATGGCCCCCGGTGGAGTGGGGGTAGACCGGGCCAGGCCAGCCCGGATGGGTCAGGAGATGGAGGCGACCGATGCGGGAAGGAACAGCCCGTCCGGGTTTTCCAGCATCTTGCGGAATTCCACGGTATTGAGCGGGCGGCTGAACAGGTAGCCCTGGATGGAGTCCGTCTGCGCGCGGCGCAGGAACTCCAGCTGCAACGGGGTTTCCACGCCTTCGGCCAGTACCGACATGCCCAGCGTTTTGCCCAGGCCGATGATGGCCAGCACGATGGCGGCATCGTTGGCATCGGATGCCAGGTCGCGCACGAAGCTCTGGTCGACCTTGAGCTTGTCGAACGCAAAGCGCTTCAGGTAAGACAGGCTGGAATAGCCGGTACCGAAGTCATCGATAGACAGTTTCACGCCCAGGCGCTTGATGCCATGCAGCATCGCCATCACGTGCTCGACTTCCTGCATCACCACCGATTCGGTGACTTCGATTTCCAGGTATTGCGGCGCCAGCCCGGCGCTGGACATCGCGTCCGAAACGATTTCCAGCAGGTTGGACTGGTGCAGCTGCAACGGAGACAGGTTGACCGCAATGGTGATGGCCGGCAGCCCGGCCGCCTGCCAGGCCGCCGCGTGACGGCAGGCTTCCTGCAGCACCCAGTTGCCGATCGGCACGATCATGCGGCTTTCTTCCGCCACCGGGATGAACTTGGCCGGTGAGATCAGCCCCTGCTCCGGGTGATTCCAGCGGATCAGCGCTTCGGCGCCGATCACGCGGTTGTCTTTCAGGCTGACCTGCGGCTGGTAATACAGCTCGAACTCACCGTTGACCAGCGCATGGCGCATGCTGGTTTCCAGCCCCAGGCGCTCCGATGCGCGGATGTTCATGTCGGCGGTGAAGTACTGGAAGTTGTTGCGGCCGTTCGATTTGGCCTGGTACATGGCCACGTCGGCATTGCGGATCAGCGTATCCGGGTCGTCGCCATCGTCAGGGAATACGCTGATGCCGATCGACGTGGTGGTGGCAAAACCACCCGCTTCCAGCTCGAACGGTTCCGCGAAGGTCTGCAGCAGGTGCTCGGCGGTATCGCCGGCCTGCATCGCGTCCTTGATCTCGGTCAGTACCAGTACGAATTCATCGCCGCCCAGCCGCGCCAGGATATCGGAGCGCCGCACGATCTTGCGCAGCCGCTCTGCCACCTGGTTCAGCACCTGGTCACCGGCGGCATGGCCCAGCGAATCGTTGATGGTCTTGAAGCGGTCCAGATCAAGGAACAAAACGGCCAGTTTGCGACCAAAGCGCTCGGATGCGGCTACGGCAAGGCGCAGTTCGTCGCGCAGCAGGTTGCGGTTGGCCAAACCGGTCACGCTGTCGAAGTTGGCCAGTTCGGTGATGCGTTCCTGTGCCTCCTTGCGCTCGGTGATGTCGGTCATGGTGCCGATCAGCCGGGTAGGGCGATTGCGGTTGTCGAACTCCACAAAACGGCCCTGCGACTGGAACCAGCGGTAGATGCCGGTCTTGATCTTGCGGCGGAATTCGATGCTGAACTGCTGCAAGGCGCCGGTGTAGTAGTCACGGAACGCACCGATCACCATGTCGCGGTCGGCGGGGTGCAGTTGATCCTTCCATTTGTCGAAGGTCTCGATCAGCTCGCCGGGCTCGAAGCCCAGCAAGCGGTCATATTCCGGGCTGGTAACAGCGTTGCGGCGGTTATCCAGTGGCATGTCGAACAGGCCGGTGCTGGATGCTTCCAGCGCCAGACGCAGTTGCTGTTCGCTCTTGATGATGGCTTCTTCGGCCAGCCTGCGCTCCGAGATGTCCCGCACCACCGCACAGTTGTATTCCTGCCCCTTGAAGAGGATATGGTTGGAATACACCTCGGTGGGGAATTCCTCGCCAGCGCGCGTGCGCAGCGTGATTTCGTCGAACAGGTGTTTTTGCGCGCGCAGCTTGTCCCAGAACTTGGGCCATGCATCACTGCGGAAGGTGGGGTTGATGTCGCGAAAACGCATGCGCAGCAGCTCGCCCTCCACGTAGCCCAGCCGGTTGCACGCGGTGGCATTCACGTAGCGGATCTGCCCGTTCGGATCCAGCCACACGGCAAGGTCAGCACCGCGCTCCACCGCTACCTTGGTCAGGTACAGGTCGGCCTCGGTTTTTTCCTGGTGCTGGATCTGGCGCAGCAGGTACAGCAGCAGCAAGGAGCCGGACAATACCGCCAGCGCGCTGATGCTGCCGTTGATCCAGCTTTCCTGCCGCCATGGTTTCAGTACCGTCTCGCGGTCTATGCCCACCATGATGCCCAGCGGCAAACCGGAAACACGGCGCCAGCCGTAAATGCGCGTGACGTGATCGGCCGCGCTGGTTTCGGTGTATACGCCGCTTTCGCCCTGGCGAAACGCATTCTCGAAGAACTTCTTGCTGGAAAGATCAAGCCCCGTCGTCTGGGTATTGGCCGGAAAATGCGCGAGCGACAGGCCGTCGTCACGGAAGATATCCAGCACCACCGGACGGTTCTGGCTGACGTTCTGGTAAATGCGCTGGAAGTAATTCGGGTACAACCCCGCCATCAGCACGCCGACAAAATGCCCTTGCCGGTCTGCCAGTGCGGTGCTGACCGGGATCACATTGGTGCTGCCCGTGGGGTCCGGCTGCTGCTCGGCAATGTAATACGGGCTGGCCGGTTGTGAACGCGCTACGCGGAAATAGTGAGACTGGCCGACATTGTGCGGCGGCGGCGGGTGAATCAGGCTGGAGGCCGCCAGCAGGCCATCATCGTAGGCGACGGCAAAGGTGGATAGCTGCGGCGCGCGGTTCATCTGGCGCACCAGGTAGGCGTGCAGACAGGCGCTGTCCCGCGTGGTGAGGCACAGCTTGAACACATCGTCCTGCTGGATGGTGAACAGCGCGTTGACCGTCCCATCCAGTGTGCGGCCCACATGCTCGTCCACCGTCTGCGCCAGCGTCAGCATTTGCTGCTCGGCCGTGGCAATGGTTTCCTGGTAGCCGCGATAGATGGACCAGCTGACGGCAGCGGCAACGAACAGCAGCACGCTCATTGACAGTGCAATGAGCACATGGCGGATCTGACCGAAAGAGCGCAGGCTTTCCTGCTCGGGCTGGCTGGCCACTGCGCGTGCCACAGAAGTGTTCCTTGCTACGTAGGAAGTTCATTTTTGGGCGAAAGCCTGCCCATTGCAACCAAGTGCTGCCGCGGTTGTTATTTAGCCACGACCGCTTGCAAGTTGTGCTCGCCCGTGATGCGCTCCGCCGCTGCCAGCGCCGCTTGCCGATCCGGATACGGCCCGAGGCGTACACGATGCAGGTTGGCGCTGGACTGGATCAGTACCTGCTTGTTGCCGTCATCGACAAGGCGTGCCCATTTCTCGCGGAATGCCTCGGCATTGCCCAGGTTGCCGAACGCGGCAAGCTGCAGGTAGACGCCATCCTTGGCGGTGCTGACCGGTACTTTCTCCGGCTGTGCGGCGGTGGGCGCTGCGGGCTGCGGTGCCGGCGTCACGCGTGCCGATGCTGCGGCCACTGCAACCGGCGCATCGCCGGGCAGCAGGCTTTCCACCTTGAGCTCGGTGCTGCCGTTCATTGCGTAGCCCAGCCGGCAGGCGGCAAGGAAGGAGAGATCCATCACGCGGCCCTTGTGGAAGGGCCCTCGGTCGTTTACGCGTACGATCACGCTGCGGCCATTCTTGACGTTGGTGACACGCGCATAGCTGGGAATGGGCAGGATGGGGGATGCGGCCGTCATCTGGAACATGTCGTAGACCTCGCCGCTGGAGGTCTTCTGGCCGTGGAACTTGCGGCCATACCACGAGCCCATGCCCTGCTCGGTGAGCGAGCCGGGCGTCTTGAGCGGGGTGAAGCTCAGCCCCAGTACTGTGTACGGGTTGTTGGCGTAGCGGTGCAATGGCTCCCAGCGGGGGATCGGCTCGGGCGTCAGGTCCAGGCTGGCTGGCAGCTGATCCATCGGGCCGTCGTCCTTGTAGAAGCCGCCCTTGCCGGCGCCACTGGGCGCATAGGTGCAGGTGTATGCGGATGGTGTACCGGCTTGGGGAATCGCCGGGGCAGCGGGCTTGCCGGTATCGGGGCGTTCCGCCACCGGTGCGTTCTGGCGCGGCGGTGAACCGCAGGCGGCCAGCAGCAGCGCAAACAGTGCAATGGACCGCCTTGCGGTCATCAGTTTCCAGTGCGCCACGCTTTTTTCCTCACACCTTCATCAATTTTCTATCGCGACCTATGCTCATCAGGATGCCGAAGCCGGTCAGGATGGACAGCATGGACGTACCGCCGTACGACACCAGTGGCAAGGGCACGCCTACTACCGGCAGTATGCCGGAGACCATGCCCATGTTGACGAATGCATAGGTGAAGAAGGTCAGCGTGATCGAGCCTGCCAGCAGGCGGCCGAACAGCGTGGATGCGTTCATGGCGATGGTGAGGCCGCGGGCAATTACCAGCAGGTACATCACCAGCAGCACCACATTGCCCGCCAGGCCGAATTCCTCGCCGAACACCGCGAAAATGAAGTCGGTGGTGCGTTCGGGAATGAAATCCAGGTGGGTTTGCGTGCCGTTGAGCCAGCCCTTGCCCACGAGGCCACCAGAGCCGATGGCGATGGTGCCCTGGATGATGTGGTAACCAGCGCCCAGCGGATCTTCCATCGGGTCGATCATCGTGGCCACGCGGCGGCACTGGTACTCGTGCAGCAGGTGTACGCACAGGTCCCAGTGGGTGACGGTATAGGCCACGCCGCCGGCGGCCAGTACCAGCAAGCCGATCAGCTTCCACGGCAGGCCGGCAAAGAACAGGATATAGAAACCCGAAGCGGCGATCAGCAGGCCGGTGCCGAGGTCGGGCTGCTTGAGGATCAGGCCGACCGGGATCAGCATCAGCAGCAGCGCCACCAGGAAGTGCCGCCAGTTCAGGTTGGCCTCGAAGTGATGGAAATACCATGCCAGCATCAGCGGCAATGCAATGCGCATCAGCTCGGATGGCTGGATGCGCGTGACGCCGATATTGAGCCAGCGCGTGGCGCCATGGCTGGTCACGCCAAAGAACTGCACCCCCAGCAACAGCAGCACCGCGAACAGATAAGCCGGCAACGCCAGCCGCATCAGATTCTGCTGCGAGATATTGGCTACGCACCACATGGTGACTACGGCGATGCCCATGAAGGTGAGCTTGTCGGTCACCTTGTCCATGTCGCGGTTGGATGCGGAGTACAGCACCACCACCGACAGCACCAGTACCATCAGCGTGAACACCAGCAGCCACGGATCGACCGGGCGCTTGATGCCGTCCCAGAGCCGCTTAATCATCGGTGGCATTCTCCACATCGGATGCATTGATGGCTGGCGCAGTCGGCGCCTTGCCGGTCAGGTAGAAATCGAGCACCTGGCGCGCGATCGGCGCGGCGGTGGCGGCACCGAAGCCGCCGTTCTCCACCAGTACCGCCAGCGCAATGGTCGGATTGCTGGCTGGCGCATAGGCAATGAACCATGCATGGTCGCGCAGGTGTTTCTTGGTGCCCGATTCGGAATACTTGGCGCCTTTCAGGCTGAACACCTGCGCGGTACCGGTCTTGCCGGCCGCTTCGTACTGCGCGCCGGCAAAGGCGCGTGCGCCGGTGCCTTCCTTGATCACGCCCGCCATCGCGCGGTGGATGACAGCCAGGTTTTCCGGCTTGAGCGGAATGGTTTTCACCGGCGTAGGCTCTACCGGCGTCCTGCTGCCCTTGCCGGCGTCCTCGATGAATTGCACCAGGTGCGGTTTGAACATCACGCCGTTGTTGGCCAGCGTGGCGGTGGCATGCGCCATCTGCAGCGGCGTATAGGTGTTGTAACCCTGGCCGATACCGATCGAGATGGTTTCACCCGCATACCATTTTTGCTGCGCCGGGTTCTTGAAGCGCTTTTTCTTCCATTCCTGGCTGGGCAGCACGCCGGGCTGCTCGCCATCGATATCCACGCCGGTGGGCTGGCCGAAATCGAACAGCCGCATGAAGTGCGAGATGTTGTCGATGCCCATGCTGCTGGCCAGCGAGTAATAGTAGGTATCGCACGAAATCACGATGGAGCGGTACATGTCGACCATGCCGTGGCCGCCCACCTTGTCGTCGCGGAACTGGTGGCCGCCGAACCAGAAGAAGCCCGGGTCGGCAATGGTGGCGCCGGCGGTGCGGAAACCGCCTTCCAGTGCGGCCAGCGCCATGAAGGGCTTGAAGGTGGAGCCGGGCGGATAGGTACCGCGCAGCGCACGGTTGTTCAGCGGTTTGTCCGGCGATTCGTTCAGGTCTTTCCAGTTTTGCGGATCGATCCCGTCCACGAACAGGTTGGGGTCGTAGCCGGGCTTGGAAACCAGTGCCAGCACGCCGCCGGTTTTCGGGTCGATGGCGACCAGCGAGCCGTTGTTCTCGCCAAAGGCTTTTTCGGCGATTTCCTGCAGCTTGATGTCGACCGACAGCACCAGGTTCTTGCCCGGTGTCGGCTGGATGCGGCGCAACGTGCGGATGGCGCGGCCGCCCGAATCGATTTCCACTTCTTCGAAACCGGTGGTGCCGTGCAGCTGTTCTTCGTAGAACTGCTCGATGCCCACCTTGCCGATATGGTCGGTGCCGCGATAGTTGGCAGTTTCGCCGGCGTTTTCGAGATTGATGATGTCCTTGTCGTTGATGCGGCCGATGTAGCCGATCAGATGGCTGGCCAGCTCGCCCAGCGGGTAATGGCGGAACAGACGCGCTTTGACCTCGACCCCGGGAAACTGGTAGCTGTTGGCGGCAAAGCGCGCTACTTCCTCATCGGTCAGCCGTGTCTTGATCGGCAGCGATTCGAACTCCTTGGTTTCCTCCATCAGCTTCTTGAAGCGGCGGCGGTCCTTGGGGGTGATCTCGACGATGTGGTTCAGCCGCTCAATGCTCTGTTCCAGCTCGTCCGGCAGCTTGGACGGCGTGATTTCCAGCGTGTACGCGGAGTAGTTGTGCGCCAGCACCACGCCGTTGCGGTCCTTGATGATGCCGCGCGACGGCTGCACCGGCACCAGCGAAATGCGGTTGGCCTCGGCCATGGTCTGGTATTTTTCGTGCTGCAGTGCCTGCAGCCACACAAAACGCGCCAGCAGGCAGCCGAACAGCGTCAGCACGAACAGCGCGGCCGCCAGGATGCGCAACTGGAACGCATAGCGTTCAGCGTTTGCGTTTCTCAGTTCATTGCTGGCAGGCGCGCGCATGCGCCCCTTGACCGGCTTGGAGAACATCGCACGATGGCGGGATTTCATAGATTGACGGTGACGGGCTTGCGCTGGTGAGACAGCATCAGGTTACACAGGGGCACCCACAGTACTGCGGCCAGCACGTTGCCGACGAAATAGGTCCAGCCCACGAAGGCGGCACCCAGGCTGAGCTGGATCAGCACCATCAGCGTCTGGCCCAGCGTGAGCAGGCCCAGTACCACCAGTGCCTGCTGCCAGAACGGAAACACCGCGATCAGCCGCTGGCGCGACAGCGCGAGGTAGGCCACCACGGTATACGCCAGCGCGTGCTGGCCCAGCACGTTGCCGTCGCCCACGTCCATGATGATGCCAAGGATGAAGGCGGTGGCGATGCCGATGCGGCGTGGCTGGTTCAGCGTCCAGTACACCACCATCATGGCCACGAAATCGGGGGCCAGATTGGCAATCTTCGCCTGCCATGGCAGCAGGTTGATGAGCAGCGCCAGCGCAAAGCTGAACAGGATGAACGAGATGCTGACCGGGCGGAGCAGCTGACGGGTAACGGGCATCAGCGACCTTTCTTCTTGGCGGCCGGTGCAGACGCGGCCTCTTCAACGGGATACGCCGGGCGCGACGACGGCGCATCCAGCAGCAGCAGGAAGCGGTGACGGTCGATTTCGGCCACCGGCTCGCACAGGATGCGCGCAAACGATGTGGCCTGGCGATCGATCTTCACCACCTTCGCCACCGGCAGCCCGGCAGGGTAGATGCCATCGATGCCCGAGGTATGCAGCACATCGCCCACCTGGATATCGACGTTGGGCGCCAGGTTGTGGATCTCCAGCATCTGCTGGCGGCCCATGCCGTACACCACGGTGCGCATGCGCGTACGTTCGATTTCTACCGGTACCATGTGGTTGCGGTCGGAAATCAGCCGCACTTCGCTGGTCAGTGGTTGCACGCGCACCACCTGGCCGACCACGCCACGGCTGTCGAGCGCGATTTGCCCTGCCTGCACGCCCTGTTGCTCGCCGCGGTCGACGATCAGCTTGGCGGAGAACGGGTCGCGGCCGTTGTACAGCACCTCGGCCAGCTGGCTGGGGCGCGGCTGGCTGGCTTGCGCGGTAGTGAGCTTGCGCAGGTGGCTGTTTTCTTCTTCCAGTGCCTTCAGGCGCATTTCCTGTGCCCTGGCTACCAGCTGGGCATCGTGCAACTGGCGGTTCTCGGCCTGCAGTTCGGCCTGGCGGGTGAGGAAATCATTGGCTGAGTGCAGCGCGGCGAACGGCGCAGTGGCCAGCCATTGCAGCGGATACAGCATGATGGAAACCTGCTCGCGCACGCGGCCCAGCATGCCGTAGCGGGCATCGCCGATGACGAGTGCCAGCGAGAGCACAGAAAAGACCAGAAGCCGCGTAAGCGGCTTCGGACCTTGCTTGAAAAAAGCGGGTTGGTTCGATTGCATTGATGAGCGAGGGCCCGGGTAATGCATCCGCCGGCAAGCTGGGCTGCCGGTACATCAAGGCGGATACGGTGTGCGCTGGCTCTCGCGCCCCACTTAGTCGTTGGTGAAGATGGCAGTAGCCTTGTCGAGCTTTTCGAGCGCCTTGCCCGAGCCGCGCACCACGCAGGTGAGCGGATCATCGGCAACGATCACCGGCAAGCCGGTTTCTTCCATCAGCAGGCGATCCAGATCGCGCAGCAGCGCGCCGCCACCGGTCAGTACCATGCCTTTTTCGGCAATATCCGCGCCCAGTTCGGGCGGGGTTTGCTCCAGCGCCTGCTTCACCGCGGAAACGATCTGGTTCAGCGGCTCGGTCAGTGCTTCGAGAATTTCGTTGCTGGAAATGGTGAACGAGCGCGGAATGCCCTCGGCCAGGTTGCGGCCTTTCACTTCCATTTCACGCACTTCGGCGCCCGGGAAGGCGGAGCCGATGCGCTTCTTGATGTCTTCTGCGGTGGTTTCACCGATCAGCATGCCGTAGTTGCGGCGGATGTAGTTGATGATGGATTCATCGAACTTGTCGCCGCCCACGCGCACGCTGGATGCATACACGATGCCGCCCAGCGAGATCACGCCCACTTCGGTGGTGCCGCCGCCGATGTCCACCACCATCGAGCCGGTGGCTTCTTCAACCGGCAGCCCGGCACCGATGGCCGCTGCCATCGGCTCTTCGATCAGCTCGACCTTGCGAGCACCGGCGCCAAGCGCCGATTCGCGGATCGCGCGGCGCTCAACCTGCGTGGAGCCGCAGGGTACACAGATCACGATGCGGGGCGGGGAGCTGAACAGGCGGCTGGGGTTCACTTTCTTGATGAACTGCTTGAGCATCTGTTCGGTGATGGTGAAGTCGGCGATCACGCCGTCTTTCATCGGGCGGATGGCGTTGATGCTGCCCGGGGTGCGGCCAAGCATCTTCTTGGCTTCGGCACCGACGGCCAGGATGGTTTTCTTGCCCGACGGGCCGCCTTCCTGCTGGATGGCGACAACCGAGGGTTCATCAAGCACGATACCTTTGCCCTGCATGTAAATCAGCGTATTGGCGGTACCAAGGTCAATCGCAATATCGTTGGCGAAATAGCCGGAAAGGAGACCAAACATCGTGTGCTCGCAATGGTGAATTCTGGGTAGGGGAGTTGCGCCCCGGCGCAGGCTGGCAGGGTGGCCCGGCGGTTTGGGCGAATCAAGGGCGGTATGATACCCTAAGGCGCTGACGTTAATGAAGGTTTAGAAGGGGAGAATTACCGCTATGTCCCTGTCTCTGGATGACGTACGGCGTATTGCCAAACTGGCCCGCATCGCGGTTTCCGATGCCGAAGTGGCCGCAACACAGACACAGCTTAACCGCATCTTCGGCCTGATCGAAGAAATGCGCGCCGTTGATACCTCCGGCATCGAGCCGATGGCGCATGCACAGGATGTTGCACTGCGGCTGCGGGCCGATGCCGCCACGGCTGTTGATCGCCGCGAGGCGTTCCAGGCGGTGGCCCCGCTGGTGGAAAACGGGCTCTACCTCGTGCCCAGGGTGCTCGAGTGAGCCGCGCCGCGCAGCATTTTCGCGAAGCTGCCGAACTCCTGAACCGCGTGCTGGCAGACGACCGTTTTTTCGATGCCGTGCAGCAGGCGGCCGATACGCTGGTGACCAGCTTCAAGGCGGACGGCAAGGCGATTTCCTGCGGCAACGGTGGCTCGCATTGCGATGCCATGCACTTTGCCGAGGAATTGTCTGGCCGCTACCGGGATGATCGCCCCGCGATGCCGGCCATGGCCGTCACCGATCCCTCGCACATCACCTGCGTGGGCAACGATTACGGCTTCAACGAAATCTTTGCCCGCCACGTGGCGGCGTTCGGCCGGCCGGGCGATGTGCTGTTCGGCATCACTACCAGCGGCAACTCCGCCAACGTGATCCGCGCGGTAGAAGAAGCCCGCAAGCGCGACATGAAGGTCATCCTGCTGATGGGCAAGGACGGTGGCAAGCTCAAGGGCGTGGCCGATGTCGAAATCATCGTGCCGCACTTCGGCTACGCCGACCGCATCCAGGAAATCCATATCAAGGTCATCCACACCCTGATCGATCTGATCGAGCAGGGCATGGGCTATGGCAGCGCTGCCAGCCCGGACTGATCGAAGCCCATACTGAAGCCAAAGACATCATGACTGTACGCACTCTCAAAGCGCTTTCCGGCCTGCTCGCCACCGGCAAGACCTCGGCGGTTGAACTGGCGCAGGATTACCTCACCCGCATTGATCAGCTGAACCCGGTGCTCAATGCCTTCATCACCGTCGATGCCGACAAGACGCTGGCCGAAGCCCGCGCCGCCGATGCCACTCGCGCCGCCGGTAATGCCGGCCTGCTGACCGGCGTGCCCATCGCACACAAGGACATCTTTTGCGCCGAAGGCTGGAAAACCAGCTGTGGCTCGAAAATGCTCGACAACTTCGTGTCGCCGTACGACGCCACAGTGATCGAGAAAACCCGTGCCGCCGGCCTCGTCACGCTGGGCCGCCTGAACATGGACGAATTCGCCATGGGCTCGTCCAACGAAAACAGCTTCTACGGCGCGGTGAAAAACCCGTGGGATCTGCTGGCAGTACCCGGTGGCAGCTCGGGGGGCTCGGCCGCTGCGGTGGCCGCAGGCCTCGCGCCGGTGGCCACCGGTACCGATACCGGCGGCTCCATCCGCCAGCCGGCAGCGTTTTGCGGCATTACCGGCATCAAGCCCACCTATGGCATCGTCAGCCGCTACGGCATGGTGGCGTTTGCGTCGTCGCTGGATCAGGGCGGGCCGCTCGCACATACCGCCGAAGATTGCGCGCTGATGCTCAACGTGATGGCCGGGTTCGACGAGCGCGATTCCACCAGCCTCGAACACGCCAAGGAAGATTACACCCGCGATCTGAACCAGCCGCTGGCCGGCCTGCGCGTGGGCCTGCCGCGCGAATACTTTGCCGAGGGCCTGGCGGCCGATGTGGCCGGCGCGATCGAAACCGCGATTGCCGAGCTCAAGAAGCTGGGCGCCACCGTGGTGGAAATCAGCCTGCCCAATACCCGGCTGGCGATCCCGTCCTACTACGTGATTGCTCCGGCCGAGGCATCGAGCAACCTCAGCCGTTTTGATGGTGTGCGCTATGGTCACCGTGCCGCGAAATTCGATCACCTGGTCGAGCAGGGTGCATCGCCGCTGGACGCGATGTACATGCAAAGCCGCGCCGAGGGCTTTGGTGACGAAGTGAAGCGCCGCATCCTGACTGGTGCCTATGTGCTGAGCCATGGCTACTACGATGCCTACTACCTGCAGGCACAGAAAATCCGCCGCATCATTGCCAATGATTTCCAGGCGGCGTTTGCGCAGTGCGATGTGATTGCCGGCCCGGTGGCCCCCAATACCGCGTGGAATCTGGGCGAGAAAAACGCCGACCCGGTCGCCATGTACCTCGAAGACATCTACACGCTGGGCGTGAACCTGGCCGGCTTGCCGGGCATGAGCGTGCCGGTGGGTTTCGGCAGCAACGGTCGCCCGGTAGGCATGCAATTGATCGGCAACTATTTTGCCGAGGCGCGCATGCTGAACGTGGCGCATCAGTACCAGCAAGTGACCGACTGGCACACCAGGGCGCCGACGCTGTAAGGGATGGCCGTGGCCACTGCGCATATCCCCCACCTCGAAACGCTGACGCTGTCAGCATGGCCGGCGCTCAGCACCGAATGGCTCGATGGCTGGGTACTGCGTTTTGCAAGCGGTTATACCAAGCGCGCCAATTCGGTCAGCCCGCTGCATGTGGGGGTGTTGCCCGATGAGGCAAAGCTGGCATATGTGGAAGCGCGCTACCACGCGCAAGGCCAGCCGGCCGTTTTCAAGCTGACCGCCGCAGTGTCAGCGCTGGATGCATTGCTGGTGCAACGGGGTTACGAAGAGATTGACCGTTCCAGCGTGCAGACGCTGGCACTGAGCCCCGCGCATGCAGTGGCTGATGTTGCGGTCACGTTGTGGCAGGTGCCCGACGGCGCGTGGTTTGCCGCATTTGCCGCGCTGAGCAATCTGGACGCCGCCCAGCAGCACACCGCCCGGCAGATGCTGGCCGCGTATGCGTGCCCGGTGGCGTTTGGCGCGGTGCTGGAACAGGGCCGTATCGTGGCTTGCGGGTTTGCCGTCAGGCAATGGGACAGCGTGTTGCTGTTCGACATCGTGACCGACCCGGCCTTGCGCCGCCGTGGCCATGCCCGTCGGCTGGTTGCCAGCCTGCTGGCCTGGGGCTACGAAACTGGTGCCGCGCAGGCGGTGCTGCAGGTGGTGGCTGCCAACGCGCCGGCCGTGGCGCTGTATGCCGGGCTGGGTTTTGCAGAGCAATATCAATATTGGTATCGCCGTCAGCCACGCTGACGACGATCAAACGACAGTAAAAGAGAGCAGACACCATGAAATGGGAAGTCGTCATCGGGCTGGAAGTGCATACCCAGCTCACTACGCAATCGAAGATTTTCTCCCCGGCCAGCACCGCCTTCGGCGCGGCCCCCAATACGCAGACTGCCGTGGTGGATATCGCTTTGCCGGGCGCGTTGCCGGTGATGAACCGGGCCGCGGTCGACAAGGCCATCCAGTTTGGCCTGGCTATCGGTGCCAAGGTCAACCGTCGCTCGGTGTTTGCCCGCAAGAATTACTTCTATCCCGACCTGCCCAAGGGCTACCAGATTTCGCAGTTCGAGCTGCCGGTGGTGGAAGGTGGTGCGATTACCATCAATGTGGATGGCGTGGACAAGGTGATCAACCTGACCCGTGCGCATCTGGAAGAAGATGCCGGCAAATCGGTGCATGAGGATTTCCACGGCCACAGCGGTATCGATCTCAACCGCGCCGGCACGCCGCTGCTGGAAATTGTTTCCGAGCCGGAAATGCGCTCCGCCGCCGAAGCTGTCGCGTACGCCAAGGCGCTGTACAGCCTGGTGACGTGGATCGGTATCTGCGATGGCAACATGCAGGAAGGCAGCTTCCGCTGCGACGTGAACGTGTCGGTGCGCCCGTTCGGCCAGGCCGAATTCGGCACCCGCCGCGAGATCAAGAACCTGAACAGCTTCAAGTTCATCGAGCAGGCGGTGCACGCCGAAGTGCGCTACCAGATCGAGCTGATTGAAGACGGTGGCAAGGTGCAGCAGGCTACGGTGTTGTTCAACCCGGACACCGGTGAAACGCGCTCGATGCGCAGCAAGGAAGATGCGCACGACTATCGCTACTTCCCCGATCCCGATCTGCCACCGCTGGTGATCGGCGAGGATTGGATCGAGCGCGTGCGCAGTGAGCTGCCTGAATTGCCGGCCGCCATGCAGGCGCGCTTCGTATCGCAATATGGCATTCCGGCCTACGATGCCAGCACGCTGACGTCGTCCAAGGCGCTGGCTGGGTTTTTTGAGGCCACCGTTGCCGCTGGCGCGGATGCCAAGCTGGCATCCAACTGGATCATGGGCGATGTATCGGCCACGCTGAATCGCGAAGAGAAAGGCATCGAAGCCAGCCCGGTTTCGGCCGTGGCTTTGGCCAGCCTGATCAAGCGCGTGATGGACAACACCATCAACAACAAGACCGCCAAGGATGTGCTGAAGAAGATGTGGGAGTCTGGTGCGACTGATCCATCGGTGGCAGACGCCATCATCGAGCGCGATGGCCTGAAGCAGGAAAGCGATACCGGCGCGATCGAAGCCATTGTGGATGCCGTGCTGGCTGCCAACCCCAAGGCGATCGAGGAATATCGTTCGGGCAAGGAAAAGGCACTGAATGCGCTGGTGGGGCAGGTGATGAAGGGCAGTGGTGGCAAGGCCAACCCGGCGATGGCATTGGAATTGTTGAAGAAGAAAGTGGGCTGAGTAGGCTCATATTCAACAAAAAGCGGGCTGTGGCCCGCTTTTTGTTTTGGTGCCCTAACCGTAGCCGCAGCATTCACGATCATCGTTGGTGGATCGTTTGCTCCTGCCGGTGGCGTGCTATCTGTCGTCGTTGGACGTTATTCAACCTGGAAAGTTGGACGGCCGCAGTATGCTTTGTTCACTGGCTTGCCAAGCGGCGGTTGAAGTGGCGTGAAAGCGTCACTGGCGCTTGGACTGGAGGCGTGGCGGCCGCAACTTGCCCGCTAATCATGCCACCGCTGCGCACCCCGCAGGCTTGTAAATCCGCTCCGCCGAAGCCGGATTGCCCAGCAGCTTCTGCGCAGAGCGCCGTGGCCGGGCTACCAGCTCGCCACTGCAGTTGGGGCAGACGGCCTGCAGGTGGGCAGTGCAGTCGGCGCAGAACGTGCATTCGAATGAGCAGATGTATGCCACATCCCGCTCCGGAGCCAGGTCGCGGTTGCAGCATTCGCAGTTGGGGCGCAGTGCCAGCATGGTGTGTACTCCTGTTGAGATCGCTTCACCATAAGGCAGACGGCCATGGCCCATGCGCCAGTCTGCCATCAAATCCTGCCACGCCGATTCACGGTGCCAGCGTCAGATCGACCGCTTCTCCTTCCACGTAGACCGCCTTCACCCGCAGATCCCGATCCAGCACCACCGCATCACCCCAAGCACCCTGCGCCAGCCGGCCACGGTCTGCCAGACCCAGGTAATCGGCCGGGTTGCGCGAGATACGGCTGGATGCGTCGGCGATGCTCAAGCCCAGGGAAACGAGATTGCGCAGCACCACGTCCATGGTCAGTGCGCTGCCGGCCAGCGTGCCATCCGGCAGGGTGACGGCGCCCAGGCACTTGGTGACGGTGCGGCCGCGCCGCGTATACGAGCCATCGGGCAGGCCGGCGGTCTGCGTGGCGTCGGTCACGCAATACAGCTTGGGGATGCTGCGCAGCGCCACCTTCATCGCGCCGGGATGCACGTGGATCAGGTCCGGGATCAGCTCGCTGTACTGTGCGTGCGCCAATGCGGCGCCCACCATGCCGGGCGCGCGGTGGTTCAGCGGTGTCATCGCGTTGTACAGGTGGGTGAAGCCGGCCACGCCGTTTTCCAGCGCCTGTACGCCTTCCTCGTAAGTGCCCAGCGTGTGGCCGATCTGCACGCGCACGCCGCGCTCGGCCAGCGTGCGGATGATGGCTTCGTGTCCGGCAATTTCCGGTGACAGCGTCACCACCTTGACCGGCACCAGCCGCATGTATTCGTCCAGCTCTGCCAGCACGGCAGGCCGTACTTCATTGGGCAGGCCGCCTAGCCGGCCCGGGTTGACGTACGGGCCTTCCAGATGCACGCCCAGCGTGCGGGCGGCATTGGCGGGGCGCCGGGTAATCGGGCCGGCCAGCTCGGCCAGCAGCGCGGCCAGCTTTTCATGCGTGGTACAGACGGTGGTGGCCAGCAGGCTGGTGGTGCCGTGCTGTGCGTGCAGCCTGGCAATACGCGTGGCGGCTGTGGCGCCGTCCATGGTGTCCAGCCCCAGCGCGCCGTGGATATGCAAGTCGATGAAGCCGGGCAGGATGTAGTCATGGCCGTTGCCGGCCGGATCACGCGGCACGCCGCCCAGCATGGCAATGCGGCCATGGCCGAAAGCCAGCTGGCCGTGGCGCCAGCCGTCAGGGGTGAGGATGTTGCCGCTGAGCATGCTGCTCTCCGCTTGATGGATTGGATACCGCATATCGTCAGATGCTGATGTAAGCCGCGCAAGTCAAGAAACGTAACAATGGCTGCTACCGTACATATCCACCACAACTGCTGCTGTGTGCGCATCCCGGTATCGCCTAATCTGATGCAAACTTGTGCTGTGCTTTTACGGAGCTTTCCATGCAACTCATCATTGGCAACAAGAAGTATTCATCGTGGTCATTGCGGCCGTGGCTGGCGCTCACCCATGCCGGCATCCCGTTCGAGGAGCGCCTGATCAACCTGTACGATGCTGGCAGCCGTGAGCTGCGCCTTACCATCACGCCCACCGGCAAGGTGCCCGCGCTGGTGGACGGCGATCTGGTGATCTGGGAAACACTGGCGATTGCCGAATACCTGGCCGAGAAATACCCGCAAGCGCAGCTGTGGCCGGCTGATGCAAAAGCCCGCGCAGTGGCGCGTGCCGCGTGTGCGGAAATGCACGCCGGCTTCGTGCCGCTGCGCTCGTTGTGCAATATGGACCTATCGCAACGCAAGCAGATCGAGGTGCCTGCCGATGTACAGGCCGATGTAGACCGCATCGTGGCGCTATGGGCCGATTGCCGCGCGCGCTTTGGCCAGGGCGGGCCTTTCCTGTTCGGTGCATTCAGTTGGGCCGATGCGTTCTTCGCGCCGGTGGCTACGCGTTTTCGTACCTATGGTATTGCGCTGCCGGCCGATGCGCAGGCGTATGCCGATCTGCTGCTCGGTCTGCCCGCGTTCAAGGCATGGGAAGCGGCTGGCCTGGCCGAGCCTTGGTCGGACCAGTGAAGCAGCGCTTGCGCTGAGCGGATACCGGATAAAAACCGCCTGCCACGGGGCGGTTTTTATTTGCCTAAAAAATAGGCAGGCGGTAGAATGCGCCCCTCTCGCGTTACCCAGCTACCCCGTACATTCCGCATGCGTATCGGCCCCTACCAGCTTGCCAACAATCTGATCGTCGCCCCCATGGCCGGCGTGACGGACAAGCCTTTCCGGCAGTTATGCAAGCGTTTTGGCGCCGGGCATGCGGTCAGCGAGATGATCACGTCCGATCAATCGCTGCGCCTGACCAAAAAGACTCAGCGCCGCGCCGATTTCGATGGCGAGCTCGCACCCATCTCGGTACAGATCGCCGGGTCGGACCCGGCGCAGCTGGCCGAAGCCGCGCGCTACCAGGTGGACAACGGCGCGCAGATCGTCGACATCAATATGGGGTGCCCGGCCAAGAAGGTGTGCAACAAGCTGGCGGGATCGGCCTTATTGCAGAACGAGGCGCTGGTGGGCGACATTCTGCACGCGGTGGTCAGCGCGGTGGATGTGCCCGTCACGCTGAAAACCCGGCTGGGCTTTTGCAACGGCGAAGAGAACATCCTGCGCGTGGCACGCATGGCCGAGGATGCCGGCATTGCCGCGCTGGCCATCCACGGCCGCACGCGGGAAGACATGTACAACGGCGATGCGCGTTACGCGCTGATCCACGAAGTGAAGCAGCAACTGCGTATTCCGGTGATCGCCAATGGCGATATCGGTACCCCGCAAAAGGCCGCCGAGGTACTCCGTGCCACGGGCGCGGACGCCATCATGATCGGCCGCGCCGCGCAGGGGCGGCCGTGGCTGTTCCGTGAAATCGGCCATTACCTGGCCACCGGCGAGCTGTTGCCACAGCCGGCGGTGGCGGAAATACGCGATGTACTGATCGAACACCTGGATGGGCTCTACAGCCATTACGGCGAGTACTCGGGTTGCCGCATCGCCCGCAAGCATATCGCCTGGTACACCAAGGGGCTGCGCGGCGGCAATGAATTCCGCCAGACCATGTACAAGCTGGAGTCCACCACAGAACAACAACAGGCGACGCGCGGGTTTTTCGAACGGCTGCTGGCAGCAGGCGAGCGATTGACCTACGACGTGGACCTTGCAGCAAATCAGGGAGAAATATGAATCAGCAAGACCGCGATCTGATCGTTGATCCGATTGCCGAGGCGATCAAGACCTCGCTCGAACAATATTTTCATGACCTCGACGGCGAAGCGCCGTGCGCGGTTTACGACATGGTGCTGGCACGGGTGGAAAAACCGCTGCTGACGCTGGTGCTTGAGCGCGTGGACGGGAACCAGACCCGTGCGGCGGAGATGCTGGGCATCAACCGCAATACGCTGCGCAAGAAGCTGCAAACCTACGATCTTCTGTAAATACAATAAACAGGTGCAAGAGATGAGCAAAATCACCCGGGCGCTGATCAGCGTTTCCGACAAGACCGGCGTACTCGAGTTTGCCAGGGCGTTGTCCGCGCAAGGCGTCGAGATTCTTTCCACCGGCGGTACTGCCAAGCTGTTTGCCGAAAACGGTGTGCCGGTGATCGAAGTGGCCGATTACACCGGCTTCCCGGAAATGCTCGACGGCCGCGTGAAAACGCTGCACCCCAAGATCCACGGCGGCATCCTTGGCCGGCGCGATCTCGACAGCCATGTTGCCAAGATGGCCGAGCACGATATCGGCAACATCGACCTGGTGTGCGTGAACCTGTACCCGTTCGAAGCCACCATCGCCAAGCCCGATTGCAGCTTTGACGATGCGATCGAGAACATCGACATCGGTGGCCCGGCCATGGTGCGCTCTGCCGCCAAGAACCATGCGCACGTCGCCATCGTTACCGATGCCGCCGATTACGCCACGCTGGTGGAAGAAATGCACGCCAACGGCGGCGCACTCACGCTGGCCACGCGCCGCAACCTGGCCAAGAAGGCATTCAGCCACACCGCCGCCTACGATGGCGCGATCTCCAATTACCTGACCGCACTGACCGATGACGGCGAAAAAGCTGCGTTCCCGAACCGCCTGAACGTGCAGTTCGAAAAAGTGCAGGACATGCGTTACGGCGAAAACCCGCACCAGGCTGCGGCGTTCTACCGTGACCTGCATCCTGCTGCCGGTTCGCTCGCCAACTACAAGCAGTACCAGGGCAAGGAACTGAGCTACAACAACATCGCCGATGCCGATGCCGCGTGGGAAGCCGTCAAGCAGTTCACCAAGCCGGCCTGCGTGATCGTCAAGCATGCCAACCCGTGTGGCGTGGCGGTGGCTGCCGATCCATACAGCGCGTACCAGCTGGCATTCGCTACCGATACCACCAGCGCATTCGGCGGCATCATCGCGTTCAACAAGCCGATCGATGTCGATACCGTCGAAGCGGTATCCAAGCAGTTCATGGAAGTGCTGATCGCCCCGGGCTATTCGCCGGAAGCACTGGCCCTGCTGGCCAAGAAAGTGAACGTGCGCGTGCTGGAAGTGGCCATCGAAACCGGCGAGAACAAGTTCGACCTGAAGCGCGTTGGCGGTGGCCTGCTGGTGCAAACCCCGGATACCCACACGCTGACACTGGCCGACCTCAAGGTCGTCACCAAAATCCAGCCCACCGAGCAGCAGCTGCAAGACCTGCTGTTTGCCTGGAACGTGGCCAAGTTCGTCAAATCCAACGCCATCGTATTCTGCGGCAAGGGCCAGACGCTGGGCATCGGTGCCGGCCAGATGAGCCGCGTCGACAGCACCAAGATCGCTGCAATCAAGGCCAAGCATGCCGGCCTCAACCTGCGTGGCTCGGTGGCCGCATCGGATGCGTTCTTCCCGTTCCGCGATGGCGTGGATGTGATTGCAGAAAACGGCGTGGCCGCCATCATCCAGCCGGGTGGTTCGGTGCGCGACGACGAGGTGATTGCCGCTGCGGATGAGCACGGCATTGCCATGGTGGTCACCGGTATCCGCCACTTCCGCCATTGATGTGCACACAAGGCGGCGCACATCGGCCAGCAGGCCGGAGTGTTGCCGTCATTTTGCCTTGCAATACTGTGAACCAAACCCCGATCCGGGACAGAGATAACAGATGAAAAAACTGCTTGCCCTGCTTTGCCTGGTTGCAGCCCTGCCAGCGTATGCGATCGACTGCGGAAACATGGGTGAATGGCTGGGCAGCGGTTGCCAGCGCATTGCCGATACCTATGAACAGGGCTCTCCCGACCTTTACCTCAGCGGCTACGCCTGGCACGACCCGAATACCTATACCGACGAGAAGCTCGATGAGCTCAACAGCAAGGCATGGGGGCTGGGTTTCGGCAAACATGTGACCGATGCCGATGGCAACCAGGACATCGTGTACGGCATGATCTTCTCCGATTCGCACAAGGATCCGCAGATCAATGTCGGCTATGGCCGCATCTGGTACTGGAACGTGGTGGGCCCGATGTCGGCGGGCCTGGGCTACACGGTGGGCCTTGTCAGCCGCCAGGATATCTATGGCGGCATTCCCTTCCCGATCGCGTTGCCGCTGGTGTCGATCAAGGCGGACCGCGTATCGCTGATGGGTACTTTCATTCCCAAGCTCGGTGGCGGCCTGAACCATGGCAATGTCGCGTTCTTCTTTGGCCGCGTCGAGCTGCAGTAAGCTGTTTCAACAGGATTCAAACCATGAATATTCTCGTAATCGGCTCCGGTGGCCGCGAGCACGCGCTGGCGTGGAAAATTGCCCAGAGCGACCGCGTTGCCAAGGTGTTCGTTGCGCCGGGCAATGCCGGTACCGCGCTGGAAAAAGACCTGACCAACGTCGATGTCACCGCCATTCCCGATCTGGTGGCATTTGCCCAGCGCGAAAACGTGTCGCTGACCGTGGTCGGCCCCGAGGCGCCGCTGTCGCAAGGCGTGGTCGATGCGTTCCGCGCTGCCGGCCTCAAGGTATTCGGCCCCACGCGTGCCGCCGCACAACTGGAATGGTCGAAGGATTTTGCCAAGGCGTTCATGAAGCGCCACGGCATTCCCACCGCCGACTATGAAACCTTCGGTGATGCGGCTGCTGCACACGCATATATCGATGCCAAGGGCGCACCGATTGTCATCAAGGCCGATGGCCTTGCCGCCGGCAAGGGCGTGGTGGTGGCGCTGAACGCTGAAGAAGCGCATGCCGCCATCGACATGATGCTGGCCGACAACAAGTTTGGCGATGCCGGCGCCCGCGTGGTGATCGAAGAATTCCTCGATGGCGAAGAAGCCAGCTTCATCGTGATGGTCGATGGCAAGAATGTGCTGGCAATGGCCTCCAGCCAGGACCACAAGCGCCTGCTCGACGACGACCAGGGCCCGAACACCGGCGGCATGGGCGCATACAGCCCGGCCCCGGTAGTGACGCCGGAAATCCACGCACGCACCATGCGCGAAGTGATTTTGCCCACAGTGGCCGGCATGGCGCGCGATGGCGTCGAGTTCACCGGCTTCCTGTATGCCGGGCTGATGATCAACGCGGAAGGCGCGGTGAAGGTGGTGGAGTACAACTGCCGCTTTGGCGACCCGGAAACCCAGCCCATCATGCTGCGCCTGAAGAGCGATTTCGTGACCCTGCTCGAGCATGGTGTGAACGGCACGCTGGATCAGGCGGAAGCCGAGTGGGACCGCCGCGTGGCGATGGGCGTGGTACTGGCCGCGGCCAATTACCCGGATACCCCACGCAAGGGTGACGTGATCAGCGGGCTGGACAAGCAGTATGCCGATGCGCACGTATTCCACGCCGGTACGGCGCAGAATGCCGCCGGTGATGCCACCACAAGCGGCGGCCGCGTGCTGTGCGCCACGGCATTCGGCGAGAGCTACAAGGCGGCGCAGAAGCGCGCCTACGAAGTGGTTGCCGATCTGCATTTCGACGGCATGCAGTACCGCAGCGATATCGGCTGGCGCGCGATCAACCGCAAATAGACGTTGTGTGTATGAATGAAAGCCACCTCTCGGGGTGGCTTTTTCATATCCGTTTGTTGCGGGTGCGACACGCGGCCTACCGTGCATGGCGCGGCATTTTTCGCCGTTATGGCTCATGCCATTCAGGTATTGCCATCGGCTACGCGGCAGCGCTAGCCTGTGGCATATCCCGCTCAGGAACACGCGATGCGCGTACTGCTATTTGTGCTGTTTTGCTGCCCGGCCTGGTTGTATGCACAGACCGGCACGCTGGTTTTTGCCTATCCGGAACGGGAAAAACCGCCGCTGATTGCCGAGGCGCCGGACAATCACGGCCTGTACCTGGATCTGTATGCCGCTGCGGCCAGAAAAATCGGCATGCAGCTGAAGGTGGTGCGCTTGCCCAAGAAGCGTATTTTCTCCGAAATGCGGGCGGGCACGGTCGATCTCTATTCCGGTTCGTTTGCCGCAGACCGGGCTGACTTCATGAACTGGGCGGAGAACGGGTTGGTTACGCGCGAGCTATGCATCACCCGTGATGATGTGGCGCCGCTAACCGATCTCGATCATGCGCCGCGCCTGCGGCTGATCGTCGAGATCGGCGATAGCCGGACCACGCTCGATGCCCGATACCCGGCGCTGATCCCCACCACACTGGGCGCCAGGATCGATATGCCGCTGGCGGTGAAGTTGCTGCAGGGCAAGCGGGGCGATCTGTTCCTGATCGAAGAGGAGCCGTTCCTGCATTACATGCAGCAAAAGCACCTGACCTCGCTGGCGCCGTTGGGGTTACGCGCACATACGCATTGCCGTGGGCCGGCTTATCCGATGCTGATGGGGGTATCGCGCTTTTCCAGCCATTACGGTGGGGTCAGGAATCCGCTGTTCGATGCCCGGGCACCGTTGTCAGCCCATAACCTGCCTGAGCGGATTGCACCGGATTCAACGGCCGGCAAACTGGCGAATGCGTTGCAGCAAATGAAAGCCAGTGGCGAAACCCGGCAATTGGCAGACAAATATCTGGCGCGGCCTGCCGGATATTGAAACCGGATGGGCATGGCAGGACAACGCATCATCCATGCGGCTGCTGGCCATCTGCCACGCGTTCTTGCCAAGGCATCCGGGCGCCGCAATGGCCGATGGGCCTGAACGAAGCCGGACGCATACCAGCAGATCGGCCTGATCTGTCCGATCAAGCGCAAGCAGCCGCCATGGCGACAAGCCGCAATGGCGATAGCCGGTCATTTGTCAGACCATTCACTATGCTGCAAGTAAAAGGGCGAGAAAAAACCAAGATGAAAATGATCCTGTGGCGAATGGTATTGGGTGGATTGCTGTTGCAATTGCTGGCGTGTGCGCCGATAAAACGCATGGTCAGACTGGAAGAAAATCTGGATACTTTTGAAACACAGGGCGCGATTGCCGGCGCAGTCTGGCTGACGGATGTTCCTGCGGAGCAGGCCGGTCTGGTTCTGTATGAAATGGCTACGCCCATGCGCGAAGTTGCCCGCCTGCATGGCGATGACGCAGCGCATTTCGGTTTTCTGGTCCCGATGGGGCGGCGTTATGTGCTTGCCGCTTTCTGGGATAAAAACGGCAATGGCAAGCCGGACAACGGTGAAGCCACCCAGCTGGCTGGTTGGCCGGATGGCCTGTTGATGGAGGCCGGCGAAACGCGCTATCAGCAGATCAACCTTAGCAGCCGATCACCTGCTGCTCCGGCACAACTGCAGCAACCCGGTGGCTTGCAGGCTGCTGCTGACGGCATCAGCAGCTTCCCTTTCTTTGCCGGGCGTGAAGCAGACTGGGGAGAGCGCAGTTTCAACCGGCAATCGGGTACTCAAGGCGTATGGGCGCCGCTCGATTTCATCGCCCACAATGGCGTGGGCATTTATTTCTTCGAGCCCTATCGCAAAGACAAGATTCCGGTGCTGTTCATTCATGGCTCCGGTGGTTATCCGCAACAGTGGCGGCAATTCATCACCGGCATGGATCATGACCGTTACCAGCCCTGGGTATTCAATTACCCCAGCGGCATACGGCTGGCCACCAGTGCGGATGCGCTGGTCGAGCTGATCGCCAAGCTCCAGCATGATCATGGCTTCAGCGACATGATCATTGTTGCCCACAGTGTGGGCGGCTTGGTGGCCCGGCAAACGATCCTGCTGGCGGAGCAACGGCTGCCGCAACAGCCGGTACGCCAGTTGCTGACGCTTTCCACCCCATGGGGTGGGCATACGCTGGCAGAGCTGGGCCTGGAGAAAGCGCCGGTGGTGGTACCTTCCTGGCAGGATCTGGCGCCGGGCAGCGACTTCCTGCAGCAACTGTTTGCCCAGACCTGGCCACAATCGGTATCCCATTACCTGATGTTCAGCTACCGTGGCCGCAACTTGTGGCTACCCGGCAACAGCGATGGATCGGTATCCATTTCGAGCCAGTTGCTGCCGCAGGCACAGCAGGCGGCGACCCGGATCATCGGTTACGACGAAACGCATGTTTCAATCCTGAACAGTGATGCGGTTCTCAAGCAGGCAATGCGCTGGTTCCAGTCAGTCTCCGTGGATGCGGGATGTACTGGCGTTGCCACCTTGCCGCAGGGATGCCTGCGCCAGGTGGCAACACGTCACGATAGCACCCGGTTGGTGCCCGGTTCTGCCACACAGTGAAAAGCCGCCTGACCGAAGCCAGGCGGCTATTGCAGATTCCTGCTCCTGCGCTTATTTGCTGCTCTTGATCAGCGTGCCCTTCAGTGCGACGCCGGCGATGAGATCGCCCACGTGGCATTCATATTCGGTTGCGCTGGCGAACGTATTTTTCTTGTAGTAGCTGACGACAGCGCTGACGCCGTCGGCACCTTCGGCAATCGCCCGGTCCTTCAGTTGCACCAGCGCAGAGAGCATTACCCAGCGGCAAGCATCTTCGTCGCTCTTGTTGATGGCATTGGTTTTCTTGTTGGTGGTGAATTCACCCAGCGATTTTGCACCTTTGGGCGCTGGCTGGTCAGCAAAGTAGAACTTCACTTCAGTGCCCAGTTTTTCCTTGAACTCAGCATTGTTGAAGATGTCCTGGATGGGCAGCTTCAGTTCGGTATCGCGGGCGTGGACAAGGCCGGTGGCCAGGAGCAGGCTGCAGGCAGCAAGGGCAAAACGCATGAATGGTTCTCCGTAGATTCTGGTTCAGGGTTTCTTGAAAACAAGCGACGTATTGATGCCGCCAAAAGCAAAATTGTTGCTCATCACCACATCGCAGTCGAGCGAGCGGCCGCTGCCGCGGATGTAGTCGAGCGGTGCGCAGCGGGGGTCGACCGTATCGAGATTGATCGTTGGCGCAAACCAGCCGCGCTTCATCATCTCTATGGTCCACCATGCTTCCAGTGCGCCGCAGGCGCCCAGCGTGTGGCCCACGTAACTCTTGAACGATGAAATGGGTATGGCAGCACCAAATACCGCATGGGTCGCCTGTGTTTCGGCAATGTCGCCCTGTTCGGTGGCGGTACCATGGCCGTTGACATAACCGACTGCCGTGGCAGGCAGCCCGGCATCAGCCAGTGCCAGATGCATGGCTTGCGCCATGGTGGCAGATTGCGGTTGCGTCACATGCGTGCCGTCGCAGTTGGTGCCGAAGCCCACCAGTTCGGCATGAATGACCGCGCCGCGCGCCAGCGCGTGCTCGTACTCTTCCAGAATCAGCGTGCCGGCCCCCTCGCCAATGACCAGCCCATCGCGGTTGGCATCGTAGGGGCGCGGTGTCAGCGACGGGCTATCGTTGCGTGTACTGGTAGCAAACAGCGTATCGAATACCGCGGCTTCCGTCGCGCAGAGTTCTTCCGCACCGCCCGCGATCATCACATCGGCATGGCCGTACTTGATCGCTTCAAACGCGTAGCCTATGCCCTGGCTGCCGGAAGTACATGCGCTCGAAGTCGTGATGACCCGGCCGGCCAGCCCGAAGAAAACCGCGATATTGACCGGCGTGGTGTGCGACATCATCTTGATGTAGCTGTTGGCGTTCACGCCTTCGGTGGTTTTCTCGTAGATCATCCGGCCGAAGTCGCCGATCGCCGGAGGGGAGCCGGCGGAGGAACCATACGATACCCCTACGCGGCCGCCAGTCAGCAAGGCCCTGTTCTCGATCAGGCCAGCATCGAGCAAGGCCAGTTCGCTGGCGCGGCAGGCCATCAATGCAATGCGCCCCATGCTGCGGGTGCGCTTGCGGTTGTACAGGTCATGCGGCAGCGCAGATTCAAAATCTGCAGCGGGCGCACCCAGACGGGTATTGAGGCCGTCGTAAGCTTCCCAGCCCGGCAGGTAGCGCACGGCATTGCGGCCGGCGCGCAGGTTGCGTTCTATGGTGTCCCAGTCGCAGCCTATCGGGCTGATACCCGCCATGCCGGTGACGACCACCCGGCGCGTTTGCAGGGTTGCCATTACGCCAGCCCCCCGTTGACCGAAATCACCTGTCGCGTGATATAGGCTGCATCGTCCGATAGCAAAAAGGCTACCGCTGCGGCCACCTCGGCAGGCTTGCCCATACGCTGTGCGGGAATGGCCTTCAGCGCGTGCTCCAGCACGGTTTCATCGATCATATCGGTATCGATCAGGCCGGGCGCCACGCAATTGACAGTGATCTTGCGCCGCGCCAGCTCGATTGCCAGTGCCTTGGTTGCGCCGATGATGCCTGCCTTCGCCGCCGAGTAATTGACCTGCCCGCGGTTGCCGATCAGGCCCGATACCGATGACAGGGTGACGATGCGGGCTGCCTTGCGGGTTTGCACCATGGGCATCACCAGCGGGTGCAGGACATTGTAGAAACCGTCCAGGTTGGTATGGATCACGCCATCCCATTCGGCGGCAGTCATGGCGGGGAAGGCGGCATCTGCGGCGATGCCGGCATTGCACACTACGCCGTAGGGGGCGCCGAAGGCTGCGATATCGGCTTCCAGTGTGTCACGGGCGGCATCGCGGTCGGCAACGTCAAATTGCAGCACGCGTACCGTGACATCCTGTGTGCGCAGGGCATCAGCCAGCGCATCGGCTTCATCACGCCGACTGCGGCAATGCAGTACGAGATCGTAGCCATCGTTGGCCAGACGTTCGGCAATTGCGCGACCTATGCCGCGGCTGGAGCCGGTGACAAGCACCGTTTTGTTCTGTTTCATGAGTTTCTGCTATTTCTGCGTCAATGGGCTTGCTTCAAATAGTCGTGCAGGTCATCCGGCTGGAAGACCGATATCTGGGCTTCAACCAGCGTTTGTCCGTCCGGCGCGCTGATGCGGCAATCCATCACCGCCACGCCGTTGTCGGCCTGGAATTCACGTATTGCGGTAATGGTCAGAACGCTTCCAAGGGTAAAGGCCGGCACTTTGCTGTCATAGCGGCGCGTACCCACCAGAAAACCCACCTTGACGCTGTCACCGCGTTCGCGGGCCTCCCAGCCCGCCAGTGCGGCGATGGTTTGGGCCATGTATTCGATGCCTACCCACGACCCGACGGCGTCGTTTTCAATGAACGGGCTGTCCGTGCGGATGGTCACTTCGGTGGTCATGGCATTGGCCGAGGCGGCGCACACGCGATCGAGCAGCACCATGCGGCCAGAGTGCGGCACATAGTCTGCCATGGGCAGGTAAGTGGGCATGATCATGCGCGCTCCAGAACAAGGGCGATATTGTTGCCGCCGAAAGCGAACGACGTCGAGAGTGCTGCCCGCAGGGGCTCGCGGCTGCTTTCACCCTCCCCGACCAACGGCAGGGCAGGCAGTTCGGGGTCGGCCACGCCATCCCACAGATGCGGTGGCAAACGCTGTGCATCATCAGTCAGCGCCAGCCAGCATAGTGCCGCTTCAATGGCCCCCGCTGCGCCCAGTGTATGGCCGGTAAGCGGTTTGGTGGAGCTTGCCGGCACGCCGGGTAGCAGCTCGGCCACCACGCGGTTTTCCATTGCATCGTTCTGGCGCGTGGCGGTACCGTGCAGGTTGATATAGCCGATCTCGCTGGCGCTACGGCCCGCGCGGGCCAGCGCTGCGCTGATGGCCATGCGGGCGCCCATGCCAGCCGGATCGGGCGCGGAGATGTGGTATCCGTCCGAGCTTTCCCCCCAGCCGGTCAGTGCAACCGACCCACTGCGGCGGCTCATCATGAACAGTGCCGCGCCCTCGCCGATATTGATGCCGCAGCGGTTGGCAGAACCGGGCAGGCAGCGCGCTGCGCTCACGGACTCAAGCGAGGAGAAACCGGCCACGGTGAACTGCGCGAGGCTGTCCACCCCGCCGGTCAGTACCAGATCGGCCAGGCCGGCCTGCAGCAGGCGCGCGCCGGCCGCCATGGCCTTGGCGCTTGATGAGCATGCGGTTGAAATACAGTAGGCGGGCCCGGTCACGCCCAGGTAGTTGGCCAGCCAGCGGGCGGGTGAGCCCAGTTCCTGCTGTCCGTAATGAAAGCCGGCAGGCAATGCGCCGCTTGCTTCGCATGCGGCAATGGCGGTTTCGCCCTCGCTGATGCCGGATGTGCTGGTGCCGAGGATGATCGCAATGCGTGCCGGATCGATGCCGGTGGCCGCGATCCTGTAGGTCGCTTCGATCTGTGCATAGGCAGCGGCCAGCAACTGGTTGTTGCGCGAGCGGTGTTCCGGTGCCGCATGATCAAGCGAGGGCAGCCCGGTAGTTACCGTGCCGAGCATCAGCGCTGTTGGCTGACTATACGCAGTCGTGCTTTGCATGCCGGGGCTGATGCCGGCAAACAGCTGTTCCCTGATGGCTTCGCTGCCGGCGCCCAGTGCGCAGATCAGGCCGGGTTGGTGCAGGTAAATCATGGTGCCACCGCAGAATCGATGATCAATTGGTAATGCAATGCGCTGTTGCGCAGTACCGCGTGGCCGTTCCAGCGGTCGGCGGCATCGTAGTCGACCACGATGGCGGACTGGCCTGCATGCTCAAGCACGCGTTGCCTGCCACTGTCGTTGACGGCCCAGTCAGCAGGCAAGGCGGCGCGCAATGCATCCAGCGGCGCATACACGATCAGGAAGTCATTGAGCATGCGCTCGGCGGGCAACGACATCGGCACGTTCTCTACCTTATGCACGGTGCTGCCGTCGTAATCGAGCGCAAACAGCCGCACCCCCAGCGCCATGCCCAGCAGGCTGAGTTGATCGTGGTCGATGCTGGCCACCACGTCCAGCGTGCGGGTATCGCCCGGCCACTGCATGGTCAGCCGCTGCTCGACGGTGCGTTCGCCCAGCGCTGCGGGCGCCATCTGCAGCAGCGGCAGACCGCCAGACAGCAGGCTGGCGCAGCTGCACAGCAGCATGCCGGCGGCGGCCAGCAGCAGGCGCAGGTGGGGGGTGATCAGAACAGCGAGCATGCCTCTTCCAGCGATGACAGACGGCGTTCCGGCTTGGCCACATAGGGATTTTTTTCATCCCACGCGTAGCCGGCGAGGATGGACGAGATCATCCGTTCGATGTCGGCGTTCTTGTTCTTGTGGAAAATGATGTTCTGGAAACGGCCGTCGTACCATGCGGTGACGAATGCACGGAAGGTATCGACGCCTTTCTTCAGCGGTATGGCGTAGTCTGCTTCCCAATCCACGGTTTCGCCCGCGGCTTCGCGCAGGATGGCGTTGACTGCCAGATCTGCCGATTTCACGGCAATGGTGACGCCGCTGGAGAAAACCGGATCAAGGAACTCTCCCGCGTTGCCCAGCAAGGCAAAGCGGTTGCCCCACAGCGATTTCACATTGGCGGCGTACCCGGTCAGCGTACGGGCAGGGGTGTCCCAGACTGCGTTCTGCAGCAGGGCCGACAGGTTGGCGTCCTCGGCAACAATGGCTTTGAGGCGCTCGGTGTGTTCGCCTTCGTAGCGTTCCAGGAAGCCGCTTTCCGCTACCACGCCCAGCGAGCAGCGGCCGTTGGAGAATGGAATCAGCCAGTACCACACATGGCAATGCTCCGGGTGCACGGTGACGCGGATCTTGTTGCGATCGAAGGTGCCGGTGGGAATGCCGTCTTCGATATGCGTGAAGATCGCGCCGCGCACCGGGAAGTTCGACGGTGTTTCCAGATCCAGCAGCCGTGGCAGCGTGCGGCCGAAACCGCTGGCATCCAGTACGAAACCGGCTTCGATCTCGTACACGTGATCGTTGTCATCCTTGACCGTCAATACCGGTTTCATGCCGGTTACGTCGGCAGCCAGCACGGTATGGCGGTAGCGGATGTCCGCACCGGCTTTCTCTGCGCCGCGTGCCAGCACGTGATCGAATGTGGCCCGCTGTACCTGGTAGGTGGTGCCCCAGCCAGCGGAGAACTTGTCGCGAAAATCGAAGTGCGTGTATTCATCGCCACGCACGAATGCAGCGCCGTTCTTGTACTGGAAACCGGCTTCGACCACATCCTGCAGGAAACCGGCCTTCTCGATGTATTCCATCGATTGCGGCAGCAGGCTCTCGCCAATGGAAAAACGCGGGAACGTCTCGCGCTCGATCACCACCACCTCGCGGCCGGCGCGGCGCAGCAGGCCGGCGGCAATGCTGCCAGCCGGGCCGGCGCCGATGATGAGGATGTCGGTAGTCTGTTTCATGAAGGTGGGCCTTTAAGCGGAAGGATGAGGCTGGAAGAGCGCGATATCGGGTGACGGGCGGCGCAGGCAGGGCGCAATCAGCCATGCCAGACCGACGCCCGACAGGGTGGCAATGCCGAATGTGGCCAACGCCGGCGTATGGCTGAATGCAAGCAGGCCGAATGAAAGCAGCGTGCAGATGGCCGCCAGCGAAATGGCCAGCCGGATGCGTACTTCGCCGGGATGTTCATTGATGAAGATGCCATAGTCTATGCCCATGCCAAGCAGCAGCAGCAGGGTCAGTACCGTCAGCAACTGCAGCGGGATGCCCAGCCAGCCGAACAGTGCCAGCGTGGCGACGCTGGCGATCAGCGACGGCGCCAGCACGCGCCACGCATGCTTGCGGTAGCGCCGCCACAGGATGATTGCAGTCAGCGCATAGGCTGCCAGCAGTACCAGCGCCAGCCTGTCGCGGTAACGGCCGAGTACGCCGGAAATTTCCTGTGATTTATCCATCCAGCGCACGCCCGGCAGCTTGACCTTCGCCAGGATGCCGGCGTTTTCAGCACCGGACAGGCCGGTCAGCATCACCATGCTGGCGTAGCCATGCGGGGTTTGCCCCAGCCACAGGTGACGTGCCGGCAACGATGCGGGCGACGCCAGCCACTGTGCCGGCGTCAGCAGCGCGGGCGCTTGTTGCCGTGAGGCAACCCATGACGGCGGCAGGCCGATTTCTTCCGCCAGCTTGCCCAGGAGCGCGGGGCTGCGCAGTAGCTGGCTGCGTGCCAGACGGCGTTGCTGTTCCGCACTTGAGGGCAGCCAGCGGCTGACAGCCTGGTAGCCTCCCAGTACACCCTGCGCCTTCAGTGCATCCAGTGCGTGGGTCAACGCGGCTTCACGCTCCAGCACTGCCTCGGCAGTCGGGCCTTCCACAAAATACAGCTGCGCCGGGCTGGGCATGCCCAGTGCCTTGCCGATCCCGATCTGCTCGTGCATCAATTGCGCGTCCACGCCTGCCAGCGCGCGGATGTCATCGCGGCGTTCCAGTTTGTACAGGCCGGCAGTCAGCAATGGCGATACCAGCAGCAGCCCGATCAATACCGCGCGGCCACTGAAGCGCGGCCAGCCCGCAAATGCCCGCAGCAGCCACTGCCCCAACGGGCCCGGCTCCAGCCGGGCGGGCGCCAGCCGCGGGTACCAGATCAACTCGGATAGCCACGCAGCGGCAATGCCGGTGGCGGCAAAGACAGCCATCTGCGACAGGCCGGGAAACGGCGTCAGCATCAGGCACAGATAGGCCAGCGTGGTGAACACGGTGGCAATCAGCAGGCTGGGCAGCAAGCGCTCCAGCCGGCGTCCGGCAGAAACCTGTGCGCCAAGGCTGGTGCTATGCAGCAGCAGGCTGTAGTCCACCGCCACGCCGATCAGGCTGGCGCCGAACACCAGCGTCAGCATGTGCACGCGCGGATAGATGGCGAAGGTCAGTGCCAGTGCGATCACTGTGCCGGTAAGGATCGACAGCGCAACCAGCGGCAATGCTCGCCAGCCGCGGAACACCAGCAAAACCAGCAGCACGATGCCAAGCAGCGAACCCAGACCGATGGTGGACATCTCGCGCTCTGCCTGTGCTGCGGCCCTGGCGGCATGCAGCACCACGCCAGCACGCAGGATGCTGATACCTGCGTCGTCCGCGCGTGCGCGGGCAATTGCCGCATCCAGGCCATGCGCCACGATCTGCTGATCCTTCAGCGAGAAAGCACTGCCACGCAGTGCATACATGAGTACTACGTAATGTTTGCCATCCTGCTCCACCCACAGCCGTCCACCGTCTGGGCGTACCCGCGACAGATCACCCAGGCCGGCCAGCCAGTTGCCATAGGTACCGAAGGGATCGTCCTGCCAGGCCAGGCCGCTGGGCGCCACGGTTGCATACGCGTTCTGCAATGCACGCCCGTACCAGTATTGCGCAGATTGTTGCAATGCCTGATCGTCGGCCGGCGTGAGCAGTACGCCCGGGTACTGCGCATAAAAATCGCGCAGGCTGGCCAGATCGAATTCTTGCTGCTGCGCGGTGACCGGAAGCGTGCCGAGCGCCGCCGACAGGGTATCCGCGGCGCGTTCTGCGGCACCCCGGTCCGTGCTGCCAGCCAGCACAATCAGCTTGCCTTCTATCGTGCGCGCCATCGATGCCATGGCCTGCTCGGCAACCGGGTCGTGTTCGTTCTTCGGCAGCAGCGCAAAAAGATCGGTATCGAGCTTGCGGGCCAGCTCTGCGCGGTTGAGCACCAGCCAGCCGGCGGAAAGCAGCAGGACCAGCAGCCAGAACAGCGCCAATGCGCGCCAGATGCGGGTTTCCGTCATCGCGCGGCTATCCGGCAACAGCATATAAGCTCAGTCAAAATCGGCTGCCTCGCTGGCACTGAGCCTGTCGCTGTTGACGACCTCCTTGAGGTCGATACGCGTGATGTCGCCGCTGCCGCCTTCCAGGCGCACATGCGCGATGGTTTTTCCGCCATCGAGTGCAAGCTTGCCGATCAGCTTCCCCAGTGCCGCATCCCTCGGGGTTAGCTGCAATTGCCAGCCATTGTTGCCCGCTTCGCCACTGACATTGAAGTAACGCTCCAGCGTGGCAAAGTCACCGGCGAATAGCGCAAACAGCACGCTGCCCACGGTTTTCACTGCCGGTTCCTTGTCTGCCGACATGCGCATCAGCACCTGGTCGCCGTCTTTCTGGACGATTTCCTGGCGGCTGATCCTGAGTTTGTTGTTGAACGGCCGGGCGGTTTGCCACACCACGCCCCGCTGCTTGTCGACAACGAAGCGGCCTTCGGACTTCAGCGGTTTCTTCACGCCGACCAGTTCGCGGGTCTGTACGAAATTGCCCCGCACCACTGCGCTGTCGGTCACCTGTTTCGCCACCTTGTCGAGCAGCTCGCTGGCGCTGGCGACATGGCCGGTCATCATCAGCATCGCTGCCAGCAGTGCAGCAGGAAGAAGACACTTCATGGCTGGGCGATCCCGAGTTTTTCAAACAGTACCGGCGGCGATACAAAGCACATCTCATGCGTGAGCATATCCACAGCCACCTGTACGGTATGGCCGTGGGTCAGGCGCTTCCGGCTGTCGGCATCGCGGATTTCATAGCGGATTTTCAGGCGGTTTTCCCATTCCACGATCGCAGCGGTGATCTGGATGCGCTGCTGGTAGCGTAACGGCTGTGCATAGCGGATATGCAGCTCGATCACCGGCCACGCGTAGCCGGAATCGCGCATCTGCGGGTAGTCGTACCCCAGCTGTTGCAGCAAGGCGGTACGCGCGTACTCGAAATAGCGCACGTAGTTGCCGTGCCAGCAGATATCCATCGGATCAAGGTCATGGAACGGGATCACCCATTCCACGCTGGTGCCAAGCGCGGGTGCGCCAGCACGGCTGCCCGATTGCGACGCTGCCCCGGTACCTGCGCTGGCGGGTGTCGCTGCCGTTTCAGTCATACAGCTTCCATGCTTGTGACTGGATGCTGGCAACCAGGCTGCGCAGCACGGGTTCCAGCGCCACGTCCTCACGCACGAAGGCGATCTGCGTGTTGAGCGCATCGATGAAGGCATCCGCGCCTTCCATCAGCGGCATGGCGCCGCTTACCGTTTGCTGGCGCAATGCCATCCCCTGGCGCACGGTCACCAGCATGGCCGCAGCCACTTGCTCGGTGAGTTGCAGCACGCGCAGTGCATCGCGCGCGGCGATGGTACCCATGCTGACCTTGTCCTGGTTGTGGCACTCGGTGGAGCGGCTGAAGACGGATGCCGGCATGGTGTTTTTCAGCGCCTCGGCAGTCCACGCCGATGCGCTGATCTGCAGTGCTTTCAGGCCGTGGTTGATGGCGGCACGTGGCCCGGTGGCGCCGGACAAGTTGGCGGGCAGACCGTGGTTGTAGCGGGCATCCACCAGCAGCGCCATTTGCCGGTCAAGCAGGTCGGCGATATTGGCGACGAGGTTTTTCAGGCTATCCATGGCAAACGCGATATGCCCGCCATAGAAATGCCCGCCATGCAGGATGCGTTCTTCATCCGGGTCGATCAGCGGATTGTCGTTGGCGCTGTTGAGTTCGTTCTCGATCACCGTTTTCAGGAACGGCAGTGCGTCTTCCAGCACGCCGATCACATGCGGTGCGCAGCGCAGCGAGTAACGATCCTGCAACCGGTGATCGTTGCGGCCGGTTTTGGCGGCGCCCAGATCCAACCGCAGGCGCGCTGCAACGTTTTGCTGGCCGGGGTGCGGCTTGGCGGCAAACAGCTTCTCGTCGAAGTGCTGGGGATTGCCGTCACTGGCTGCCACGGCCAGCGCAGTGATGCGGGTAGCCAGTTGCGACAGGTACGATGCACGCTCCCACGCCAGGCAGGCAAGGCCGGTCATCACGGCGGTGCCGTTCATGATGGCAAGGCCTTCCTTGGGCTTGAGCCGCAAGGGCTTGAGCCCGAAGCGCGCAAGTGCTTCGGCGGCCGGCATCTGCACGCCATCCACTTTCACCTCCCGCTCGCCGCACAGTGCCGCTGCTACATAAGACAGCGGGGTCAGATCGCCGCTGGCGCCAACCGAGCCTTCCTGCGGAATCAGTGGCAGGATATCGTGGGCAAGGAACGCTTCCAGTTGTTGCAGCAGTTCAAGGCTGACACCCGAATAGCCCTGACTCAGCGATGCCAGGCGCGCAGCCAGGATGGCGCGGGTTTGCTGCGCATCGAAATGATCGCCGAAGCCGCAGCCATGATAGGTAAACAGGTGGTGCGGCAATTCGTCGGCCAGCTCGACCGGTACTGCCACCGTGCACGAATCGCCATAACCGGTGGTTACGCCATAGATCACGCCTTCCTCGGCCAGCAGGCGTTTGAGGAAATCGGCACCCCGCTGGATCTGGCTGGTGAATGCTGGTGCGCTCGACAGCACGGCACGCGCATCCCGGCGCGATAGCGCGGCAATGTCTTCGATTTCCAGGCGCCCTGCGCCGAATGGGATGCTCATGATCTGGACCAGAAAGAATAAAAATTGAACCACTGCAGCGGCGCTGCACGGCATTCTGTTTCAAGCAGGCTGGCAAAATCGCTGGCCAGTGCCTGTATGGCCGTGCGGCGGTCACCGCGTGGCAGTATCACCTGCGCGGCCAACTGGCGCACGGTGATATGGAAACGCTTGCCGCGCCGGCCCGGAATCACCGCGAACAGCGGGCATTTGAGCACAGCGGCAAGAATGTAGGGGCCGGCGGGGAAGGGCGCGGGCGCTCCCAGGAAAGGCACGTCGACCACATCCGGCTTGCTGGAAATCGGCACCCTGTCGGCAGCGATAACCACGAATTCACCCGCTTCCACGCGTTCGGACAGGATGACCGCTGTCGCTGCGCCCAGTTCGCTGACCTGGATCAGGCGCACGGCGGCATCCGGATTTGCCTCGCGCAGCAGGCGGTTGAAGCGTTCCGCATGCCGGGTGTGTACGAGGATATTGAGGCGCACGCCACGGCGTGATTCGCCCAGTTTGCGGCACAGCTCGAAGTTGCCGATATGCGCGGTCAGGATCACGCCGCCGCGGCCCATTGCAATCAGCTGCGCCAGCGCCTCGCGCCCCTCGACATCCACCTCGGTGTCGGCCAGATCACCACGCCATGCCAGCAGCTTGTCCAGCATGGTTTCCGCAAAGGCGCCGAAATGGCGCAGTACATTGAGCAGTGTCGGCGCCGGGCTGTTACCGTCGCTGACCGCGGATAGCCGCGCCAGGTAATCACGCGATGCATGGCGTGCCACGCGATTGCTTGCCACGTACCAGGCCAGCACCGGGTAAAGCGCAATGCGGAATGGCCAGCGCCCCAGCAACTGGTAGATACCGAGCAGGATGCGCATGCCGCTGGCGAAGCCGCGTTCGCCGATGCGCGACCAGTGTGTGGCGCTGTTCATGCGCGGGGCGCCCGGTGCCGGGCCAGCAAGCGCGGCAGGCGGATCAGCATGCCGAAGAACAGCCGTGTGTGCATGGCGCTGATGCGTACGTTGTCACGCAGGTAATCAAAGTGCGATACCCCGTCTTGCGGGTAATGCACGCGGGTAGGCAGGTTGATGGTCCGCAAGCCCTGCCAGTCCAGTCTTACCGCGATTTCCGGATCGAAATCCATGCGGCGCGCCAGTTTCATCTGCTCGAGTACCGGCAGTGTGCTTGCCAACGGATAAATGCGGTAGCCGCACATGGAATCGGTAATCCGTAGCGACAGCGTATTGATCCACACCCAGATATGCGTGGCGTAGCGGCCGTACAGCCTGCCCTTGGGCACGGTATCGTCATAGACCGGGCAGCCGGCAATGACGGCCAGTGGATATTGCTGTGCTGCGGCCAGAAATCTCGGCACGTCGGCGGTATCGTGCTGGCCGTCGGCATCGATCTGCAGCGCATGACTGTAGCCCTGTTGCGCGGCCAGCTTGAGACCGGTGACCACGGCAGCGCCCTTGCCCTGGTTGACTGCGTGGCGGGCCAGGGTCACGCCGTGCCGGATGGCTTGCTGATCCAGCACCGCTGCGCAAGCTGGCGAGCTGCCATCGTCCACCAGCAACACAGGCAGGCCATGCGCCAGCAAGGCGCTGACCACGCCACCGATTGCGTGTTCATGGTTGTAAACGGGTATGACGGCAATGCAATTCATGGCTGCGTTCCGGTAAAGGTAATGCGGCCGCTCGAATGCGCGCCGCTGGCGGAGGCATAGGCAAAGGCCAACTGCTGCTTGCCGGCATCCCACGTCATGGTCAGCGTGATGAGTGCACCCGGCTGGATGATGCGCTGGAACTTGAGCTGGCGCATGTCGGCAAACGTGCCGGCCAGGCCGAAAGCAGCTTTGCCGAGGCGGATGGCCCAATCGACCTGTACTACGCCGGGCAGCACCGGCGCGGCATCGAAATGGCCATCGAAATGGATCAGCTCTGCGCCGATGTACAGAGTCAGCATGCGCGTATGGGCATCTTGCCGCGTTGCAACGATCTCGGGATTGGCCGGAGCGGGCGCAAAGAGTGCCGCCAGCATGGCCTCGGTGGTCTTGCCCATGTCGTTATGCGGCAATTCCGCGACGAAACGCCAGCGGCGCGGCAATGCAATCCGTTCCAGCGCACCGCTCAGCGCTTGGCGAAACTGGCGATCAAGGCCGTTCTTGCCTTTTTCTGCCAGCAGCGTGCGGCCAGCGTCGCTCAGTACCAGCACCGCGCCGATCTCGTCGCGGCGATTGGGTAGCAGCAATGCGCGTGCGGCACTGATTTCCGGCAGCGCACCCAGCAGGGTTTCCACGCGGGTAAGCGAAATGCGTTTTTCTTCCACCTTGACGATGCGGTCTGCGCGGCCCAGCAAGGTCAGTTGTCCTTGATCAAGGGCGGCCCGGTCACTGGTGGCAAACCAGTCAGGCGTGGCAAGGAACGGCGAGCGTAGCCACAGTGTGCCCGCATCGTCGGTTTTCAGTTCCACGCCAGGTTGTGCCGTCCACGCATGCTGCGGATGGTGCCGATGGGCGATGCCGCCGGTTTCCGAGCTGCCATAGACTTCGGTGATCGGCATGCCCAGCCGGGTACTGCACGCCAGATTGGCATCGGCAGGCAGCGGGCCGCCAGACGAGAAAATGGCATCAAAACGCACTTGCGGCGCGGCGCGTGCCGGCAACTCGGGAATGCGTTTGAGCATGGCCGGGCTGGCAGCCAGTGCATAGCGGGCTCCGGCCGGCAATGCCCAGATCGATTCGGGCCAGGGCAGCGTATCGGTCGCAAACGCGCGGCCTGCAGCCAGCGGCCACAAGATGCGGAACAGCAGGCCATACAAATGCTGATGCGGCACTGAAGAAACGATGCGCGCATCGCTGGCGATCTGGCTGCCGAAGGCCGCTTCCAGCGCGGCTGTCTCGTTGGCAAGCTGGGTCAAGGTCTTGTGTATCGCACACGGCGCACCGGTTGAGCCCGATGTGAATACTTCCAGCCCAGGTGCATGGTAGACGCTGCTGATGCTGGGCGCTGCCAATGCATGCCAGTCTGCCAGTGCTGCATCTGCCACGACGCCTACCCACGGCAGCGGCAACGCTGCTTGCGTTGCCGGCAGCATGTCGCCGGGCACCACGACTGTCAGTCCGGCGCGCCAGGCGGCGATCAGCCATACCGCGAAGCGGTAGCTATCTGTCTCGAACAGCACGATGCGTGGCTGAGCCAGTGCGGCCAGCGCGCGGTATGCCTGTTCGGTATCGGCGTCGAAAGCATGCCGCTCAATGGGGATATCGCCCCGCCACGCGATGATGGCGTGGGCGGCAATGGGCCAGCAATCAGGCATCGTTTGCTTCCCGGTTGCGCCGCATCACAATCAGCCTTACTGTGTATTCGCATGCAAACAGCGTGCCCATGGCCAGATAGGCGATGAGGCCGTTATAGCGCGCCCATACGGCTTCCGGTTGCGTGGTGGTCCACAACGCAATGGTGCCATTGAGCGCAAAGAAACCACACCAAACCATGGTGACCTTGCGGGTGTAAACCACGCCCGATGGCGGCAGATCGGGTGTGCCAAGCCGCGCCAGGCGCTCTATCATCGATTGCTGGCCGGTCAGGCTGGCAGCAAAGGCCACCAGCAGTACCACGTTGACGAGGACAGGGTAAAACGTCAGCGGCAGCGATGAGCGTGATGCCAGTGCTGCCACGCCCAGCAAAGCGGCGGCCACGCCCAGCCAGCGGCCACTGCGGGTGCCGACGAGGCCGGCACGGCGCGCGCGCACGAAGGCCAGCGGCACCAGCAGCAAACCACCGGTCCAGAACGGCCAGCCCTGCCAGTGGCACAGCCAGAAGAACAGGGGCAGCAGCAATCCGGCTGCAATGCCCAGCAAACGGTTCATTCAGACCGCTTCACTGTTTCAGCAGCTGATGCACTGCGTCCACGACATCGCCAACCGTACGCACGGTCTTGAATGCTTCGGGCTGCATGCGCTTGCCGGTGTGCTTCTGCAGCTTGACCACCAGATCGACCGCATCGATGCTGTCGATATCCAGATCGTCGTAAAGCCGAGCTTCGAGCGAAATACGGGCAGGATCGGTCTCAAACGTGTCTACCAGCGTCTGGGCGATCCAGGTATAGATTTCCTGCTTGTCCATCATCTTGTGCCTTGCTTGCTACGGCGTATGCCGCGTTACTTTGGAATGGGCGCTGGCCCGGGTGTCTGGCGCACCCTTGTGCTGTGGTGCGTGTTACTTGGTACGGCTGGCCTCGACAAAGGCCGCCAGGCTGCTGATCGAGGCAAAATGCCGGCGCGTTTCTTCCGATTCGGCTGAAAGTGTCAGGCCATAGCGTTTCTGCAACGCTACACCAAGTTCCAGCGCATCGATCGAATCCAGCCCCAGCCCGTCTACGAACAGCGGTGCCTCGCTGTCGATATCGTCCGGTGTGAGGTCTTCGAGGTTGAGACTGTCAATGATGAGCGCCTTGATCTCGTGGTTTAAGTCCGACATGCGATCTCCCTGGTGAAATAGTGTTGCAGCCAGTCGGTGAAACGACGGGCCGCCAGTCCGGCATCCATGCTGCTGTCCAGCGCGGTGGCCGGATCAATGTCGTCAAGCACGGTCAATGTGAAGTGCGGGCGGTGCTGCGGCACGCGATACCACGGCGTGCCCTTGGTCAGCGTGGGTTCGGAGGCACTGATGATGACCGGTGTCACGGCCGTTGGCCCGCGTACAGCCACGTTGGCGGCGCCACGCTGGAACTGCAATGATTCCCCGGGGCGCGTGCGCGTGCCTTCGGGGAAAAGAATCAGGTTGTTGCTGCGCGCAACCGAGGCGATGCAGTCGTCGATCAGCGCCGGCCCGCCGGCGTTGTTGATGAAGCCCGCAAAACGCACCGGGCCGCAGGTGAACGGGTTGCGCCACAGTGCAGACTTCACCACGCAATCGGGGCGACGCACCAGCGACATCAGCAATACCACGTCGATCAGCGACGGGTGGTTGGCAAGAATGAACAGGCCGAAACGGGCCAGCTTTTCGCCGCCGCGAACTTCGACGCTGATCACCCCCAGACGGGTCATCATCGCAACAAAAGTGCGGAATCCCTGATGGATGACGGCCTTGGCATAGCGTTGCCGGCGCATGGGGCCGGGAACCAGCTTGAGCGCCGGAAACAGTGCACACAATATGGCGATGCCGCCGATGCCGAAAACGGCAAAGCAGATACCGGTGGCGATTACCCGCCACACGCGTTCGATATTCATGCCGGCGCTCCGGTGCGCACCGCATGCCAGTTGCCCCGCGCAGTCAGCGGCAAACGGCTTGCGTTACCGAGCAAAAACCGCAGCAGATCAAGTGGCGTAGCGTTGCCGCCGCGCCCGGGCAGGCTGGTCAGCGTGAATTCGTTGCCCGTAGCCAGCTCCAGCGTAAATGCGAAAGGGGCTTCGGCATCATCTACAAAGGGCTGGTAGAGCGCAGGCAGGGGTTCATCGCTGAAACACAGCAACACCGAAGCCGCGCCATCTGCCAGTTGGCCGATGGCTTCAGTCAGGCCGGCACAGGCGGTTTCCGGGCCGGCGGCAATGGCGGTGACAGGTGCTTGCGATTGCCTGGCGATGGTAAACAGCCCGCTGGTCGCGTTATGCACCGCCATGCTGAATGATTGCGGCGATACGGCGCCATCGCGGGCAAGCTCGGTCAGCAGGGGTACGGTACGCGTGGCCTCGCCATGGCGGCTGGCGTGTATGAGAGGCTGGCCGTGGTAGGCCAGTGTGGGCTCGAACAGTGTTTCCAGCAGCATGCGGCCCAGTCGTTCCGCCCGCCGGCGCAGCATCGGCGGCATTGCCTTGACCGCCGGCGCATCATCACCTGACGGCAGCGCGTTGCCGCCTGCCCAAGCCGCCCAAGCTTCGTGCGTTGCCAGCCCCGGTGCCCACGCGGACCAGCGCAACAGCCGGAATCCGGGTGAAGGTAAAGGGGTGGATTGCATGATTCGGGCTTCTGGAAAAGGCGGAATATTAACGTTAAGGTGCTGATGCTTCAATTTGGTATTTCAGTGCAGGCGACAGCCGGTTTGTTTGAATTGACCGTTTCAAACGATCCCAGCAGCTTGAGCAGTGGCGTGGTCATCAGCGTGGTGGCAATGGCCATGATCAGCATGGCGGAAAAGTAAGGTTCGGCAATCAGCCCCAGCTGCCGACCCAGATTGAGTACCACCAGTTCCATCATGCCGCGGGTATTCATCAGCACGCCCAAGGTCAGCGAAGTACGCAAGGGCTGGCGATTGAACAGCCCTGCCAGCAGGCAGCCCCCCACCTTGCCGATGACTGCGGCAGCGGTGATCGCCAGCGCCAGCCACCACAAGCCATGAGCCAGCTGCTGGCCCAACTGCGTGGAAAGACCGATTGCGGCAAAAAAACACGGCAGCAGCCAGCGGCAGAACGGGGCCGCCTTCTGTTGCAAAGCCTGCACGGTACGTTCATTGCGTGGCAACAGCAGGCCCAGCGCAAATGCGCCGAGCAAGGCGTGCAAACCCAGCCCAGCGGTGGCCAGCGCAGATGCGACCAGGTACAGCGCCAGTTCCGGCAGGGCAGTCCGGTTGCTGCCATCGGCAATCTGCACGCCCAGCGTTTTGCAGCGGCGGCGCAGCGGGCCCAGCAGGATCAAGCCATAGGCCGCGATGGCTGCCAGCCTCAGTGCACCCTGCATCCCATGTTGTGGCATGCTGGTGAGCACGATGATCGAAAGCAGTAACCAGCTCACTGCATCGGTGAGCACCGCACTGGCGAGTGCATGTCGCCCGATATCGGTATGGGTGATGCGCTGTTCATCAAGTATGCGTGCCAGCACGGGCAAGGCGGTCAGACTGCAGGCGAGTGCAACGAATGCAAGCTGTGGCACCGGTAATGCGGGCAGCAGGCTCTGGCCTATCAGCCATGCCAGCAGCCCGCCAAGTGCGCCCGGCAGCAGAAAGGCAAACTTGGTGGTCATCACCACGGATCGGGAATGCCGGGACAGCACGCGGGTATCGAATTCCGCGCCGAGCAGGAACAGGAAAACCACCGCCCCCGCATCGCCCAGCCAGCCTATGGACTTGATGGCAACCGGGGTAAAGGCCAGTTCAGACAGCGTGGGCCACAATGCACCCAGTACACTGGGCCCCAGCACCATGCCGGCAGCAATTTCGCCGATCACTGCGGGCTGGCCCAGGTGGCGGGCGAGCCATCCCCCTGCGCGACAGGCAAGAACAACCAGGCAATAAGCCAGCGGGAGGATAAAAATGGACATGATTCGGGTGAACTAAATAAGACAGCAAGTGCCAGATTCTAAGTGAAAATCCGTCATCCGCGTTGTCCGGGCGCTGAACGTCATGCCTGTAAGCCGGGCGAAATCATCATAATGCCCAGGCCGTTACAGCCAAAGTCACGCTAAAATGCCCGGTTGATCTGTATACGAATACGCCGGTTGTTTTGAAAGCGCCCAGATGAAATTGCTCGTTCTCGGTATCAACCACCAGACCGCACCGCTTGCGGTGCGCGAGCGGCTGGCCTTTACCCCCGCAGAGCTCGATGGCGCGCTGGGTGATCTGGCACGCGTGAAGGGCGTGGCGGAGGCGGCCATCGTCTCCACCTGTAACCGCACCGAGCTGTATTGCAACGCGCGCGATGCGGATGCCGTGCTGGGCTGGTTTGCCGCGCAGCGTGGCCGCCCGGTGGAAGAGATTGCGCAGCACCTGTACCGGCTGGAGGGCGACGAAGCCAGCCGGCATGCGTTCCGCGTAGCGGCCGGGCTCGATTCCATGGTGGTGGGTGAAACGCAGATCCTTGGCCAGTTGAAAGACGCCGAGCGCGCCGCGCGTGATGCGGGCAGCATGGGCGTGTTGCTCAATGGCCTGTTCCAGCGCGCATTCCAGGTGGCCAAGACCGTGCGCACGGAAACCCGTATCGGCTCCGCTTCAGTGTCGATGGCGGCTGCATCGGTCAAGCTGGCGGAGCGGCTGTTTGCCAACCTGGCCGACTGCAAGGTGCTGTTTGTCGGCGCGGGGGAAATGATCGAGCTGTGTGCCACGCACTTTGCCGCATCGAAGCCCTGTCGCATCGTCGTGGCCAACCGCACGCTGGAGCGTGCGGAGAAGCTGGCTGCGCAATTCGGCGGCGAAGGGATGTTGCTCAACGACATCAGCGCACGATTGGCCGAATTCGATATCGTGGTCAGCTCCACCGCATCGCAATTGCCCATCATCGGCAAGGGCATGGTGGAGCGGGCGCTGAAAGCCCGCAAGAACCGGCCCATTTTCATGGTCGATCTGGCGGTGCCGCGCGATGTGGAAGGCGAGGTGGCCGAACTCTCGGATGTATACCTCTACACCGTGGATGATCTGTCCGAAATCGTGCGCCAGGGCGTGGCGTCGCGCTCGGGCGAAGTGGCCGCGGCCGAAGTGCTGGTCGATGGCGGCGTGGCCGAATTCCACCAGTGGGTGGCATCGCGCACGCTGGTGCCCACCATCCGCGAGCTGCGCGATCACGCCGACCGTATCGCCCGCAACGAGCTGGCGCGCGCCAGGAAGCGGCTGGCCGCCGGGGATGCTCCGGACGAAGTGCTCGAACGCCTGACCGAGCAACTGGCCGCCAAATTCCTGCATGCGCCGCTGGCCACGCTGAACGCCGCCGCCCCCCATGAGCAGGAGCAACTGGCTGCCGCCACGCGCCGTCTGCACCGCTTACCTACTGAAGACACTGAATGAAACCCTCGATTTTTTCCAGGCTTGCGCAACTGAAAGACCGGCTCGAAGAAGTCGGCGCGCTGCTGGCCTCCGAAGACGCCACGCGCGACATGGATCAATACCGCAAGCTCACCCGCGAACATGCGGAGCTGGAACCGGTTGTCGGCCTGTTCAACGACTTCTGCGCGTCGGAGGCGGACCTGGCCACCGCGCAGGACATGCTGGCTGATCCGGACATGAAGGAAATGGCCGAGGAAGAAATCGTTGCCGCCAGGGCGCGGCTGGAAGCGCTGGAGCTTGATCTGCAGAAAGCGCTGCTGCCCAAAGACCCGAACGACGAACGCAACATCTTCCTGGAAATCCGTGCCGGCACCGGTGGGGATGAATCCGCGCTGTTCTCCGCCGACCTGTTCCGCATGTACACGCGCTACGCCGAGCGCAACCGCTGGCAGGTGGAAATCGTCTCCGCCAGCGAATCGGACCTGGGTGGTTACAAGGAAGTGATCGCGCGCATCGTCGGCTTTGGCGCGTATTCGCGGCTGAAATTCGAATCGGGTGGCCACCGCGTGCAACGCGTGCCGGCGACCGAAACGCAGGGCCGTATCCACACCAGCGCCTGCACGGTGGCGGTGATGCCGGAAGCGGATGAAGTAGGCGAGGTCGAAATCAATCCGTCCGAGCTGCGCATCGACACCTTCCGCGCCAGTGGCGCCGGTGGCCAGCACATCAACAAGACCGATTCAGCGGTGCGCGTTACGCATTTGCCGTCCGGGATCGTGGTGGAATGCCAGGATGACCGCAGCCAGCACAAGAACAAGGCACGGGCGCTGGCGGTGCTGGCCGCACGCATCAAGGACGTGCAGGACCGCGCGCGCCACGCCGAGGAAGCGGCCACGCGCAAATCGCTGGTGGGCTCGGGGGATCGCTCCGAGCGCATCCGTACCTATAACTTCCCGCAGGGCCGCATGACCGATCACCGCATCAACCTGACGCTGTACAAGCTGGACCAGATCATGGATGGCGATCTGAACGAGCTGACGCAGGCGCTGGTGAACGAACAGCAGGCGGAATTGCTGGCTGCGCTGGGCGAGTAAGCGCCGCTGGCCGGAGGCGTTGCGCGTGGGGAGACGAGCTTTGTTGGCGGATCCAGAGCGCGCCGCACAAGCAAATAATGCCTATGGGTAATCGTTGATAGCAGCGCATGCCGTTTGCTTTTATCCTGATCAGGTGTCTGATTCAGGAGCGAAACATGAATAAAATCATTGGCTTGATTGCAGTGCTGACCATGGGTGTTGCCGCAGCGGCTTACGTGGGGCCGGGTGGTGCCAAGACTGCAACGCTGACCGCTGTCGAGGCTGCCAAGGCGGCTGACGATACCGCCGTGGCGCTGGAAGGCCGCATCATTCGCAAGATCGACAAGGATCACTACGAATTCCAGGATGCCAGCGGCACCATCCGCATCGAGGTTGACCAGAAAAACTGGCCTGCCGGCGATATCGGCCCGGATACACGTGTGCGTCTGACCGGTGAGGTGGATCAGGGTTGGCGCGGTGTCGATGTGGATGTCGATGTGGTCGAAATTCTCAGATGATCGGCAGTGATGCCGGCAAAGACGGCGTGCTCATGCACGCCGTTTTCATTCATCCGCATCCTGTTTGCGGGGCCGTCACTCAGCGTGCGGCGGCCATTCCGGCCCGGATACGCAAGCGCCGCCGGTACCACAGCGTCCAAGCCATCATCACGCCATAGATGGCGTAACCCGCTGTCGGGCCGATGGCGAGGAAGCGCTCGGGCGGCAGCGTCCACGCCAGCCAGCAGCGCAGTCCGGCTTCCGCCAGCAAGGCCACGCCCCACACGGCGGTCATCACCCGCAGCGTATTGCGGTTTTGCGGGATGGCCGCCCATTGCTCGAAGCGTGCCGCGCCGGCTTCTGCGTGGGTGGTGCTGCTCATCGCCCGGCCAAGGAAATACACCAGGGGGCGCTTGAATGGCAGCGTCAGCAGGAAAGCCAGCCCCAGTATCCCGGTGACCAGCGATTCGCGCACCAGTACCAGCTGCGCGTCGCCGCCCAGCAGAAACACCAGCAGCGACAGCACGATGCCGGCCAGCACCAGTGCGGACAGCGCGTCCAGCCGGCGTGTGCGGGCCAGCATCAGCAGGCTCCAGATCAGCGGTGGCGCTGCAGAGGCCATCAGCCCGGCCAGCTCGCCCCAGCGTGGCGCGACCAGCGTGTAGGCCACCCAAGGCAGCAACAGGTTCACGAGCAGTTCGATGATCAGGTGGCGGTAGCGCATGAGATGGTGATCCGGTTGGGGCAGGCATCAATAACGCCCGACTGCGCGTCTCGCCGACAGCACGCATCAGCCCTTACTGCAGCGCCTGCATCCGTGCCAGGCAGAAATCACGGAAGGCCAGCACGCGTGGCAATGCATGGCGTCCGCCGCTGCGCACCAGGTACAGCGGCGTGGCCTCGCCTTGCCAGTCGCTCAGCGCTGCAAGCAGCCGGCCAGCGGCCAGGTCGTTGGCCGCATCCAGCTGCGACTTGTAGGCAATGCCCCAGCCACGCCGTGCCCATTCGCTGACCACGGCGCCATCATTGCTGCTGCGCACCGGCCTGATCGTTACGCTGCTGTGCTCCACATTGCGTTCCCCATCCGGTAGGCCATCCGCCTCACCGCTGCGTTCGAAGCGCCAGCTCACGTGGGGCGTATCGCGGATGCTGAAGGCAAGGCACGCATGCGTGGTCAGGTCTTGCGGGGTGTGCGGCATGCCGTGGCTTTGCCAGTACGCAGGGCTGGCCACCAGCACGCGGCGGTTGTGCGGCGCCAGCGGGGTGGCAATCACGTTGCCATCCTGCGGGTGCCCGGCGCGGATGGCCAGGTCGATCGAATCGGCAATCAGGTCGTCCACCCGGTCTGACAGCGACACGCTGGGCACGATGGCCGGGTGCAGGCGGCAGAAGGCATCCAGCCAGTCCAGCACGAACTGGCGGCCAAAATCGGACGATGCCGCGATGCGCAGCGGCCCGGCCAGCTCGCCGCGACTGCCGGCCAGCTCGTCCAGCCCCAGGTTGATGGCATCCTGCGCCGCGCGGGCGCTGCGGTACCAGATGTCGCCCTCGGCCGTGAGCGTGAGCTTGCGCGTGCTGCGCTGGAACAAACGCGCGCCCAGCTGCGCCTCCAGCCGCTTGAGCGCAATCGATAGTGCGGAGGGGGTCTGGTTGAGGTCACGCGCCGCGGCAGACAGCGAGCCGCGCTCGACGATGCGTAAGAACCAGTCCCACCCGGGCAAGTCTTGGGTCATCTGTGAAAATGATTTGAAAATGTTTTAACGATTATCGGCTTTTTCTGCATGCATTGCTGGCGCACCATGCAGCCATCTTCTTCACGCATGGCAAGGAGCAGGCAATGAACACATTGGCAGGCAAGAACGTTCTGGTGGTGGGTGGTACGCAGGGCATTGGCGCTGCGGTGGTGCAGGCCGCGCTGGCGGCCGGGGCAACGGTATTTGCGGCGGGCCGCAGCGGCAGCGCAGTGCCGGGGGTTAAAACAGTCGCGGTCGATCTGGCTTCCCCGGCGCAGTTTGCCAGCCAGCTGGCCACGCTGCCGCAGCTGGATCACGTGGTGTTCACCGCTGGCGCACGCATCGGTTCGCCGCGCTTTGCCGAAGCTGACCTAGCCGAGTGGCGGCTGGGCTTCGAGGTGAAATTTTTTGGCACGATTGCACTGCTGCAGGCATTGCTGCCCAAACTGGCCGATGATGCATCCATCGTGCTGACGTCCGGCATGCTGTCGCGCAAGGCCACCGTCGGCGGCATCACCAAGGCCACGCTCAACGCCGCAACCGAGGCGCTGGGCCGCAACCTTGCCAAGGAGCTGGCGCCGCGCCGCGTCAACGTGGTGTCGCCCGGCGTGACGTCCACCGATATCTGGGGCAGCGGCAGCGCACGTGATGACAAACTGGCCGGCATTGCCGGTAATCTGCCCGCAGGCAAGGTGGTGCAACCGGCCGATCTGGCGCAGCTGTATCTGCTGGCACTGACCCAGCCGGCAATGACCGGCAGCATTCTCGATCTTGAAGCAGGAGCCCTGTTATGAGCCGTTTGTTGTTTACCCCGCATACCGTCGGCCCGTTGGCCTTGCCCAGCCGCATCGTGATGGCCCCGATGACGCGCTCGCGCAGCGCGCAACCGGGCAATGTGCCCACCGCACTGATGGCGCAGTACTATGCGCAACGTGCCAGCGCCGGCCTGATCGTGACCGAAGCCACGCAAATCAGTGCCGGGGCGCAGGGCTATTCATTCACCCCTGGCGTGCACAGCCCCGAGCAGATTGCCGGCTGGCGCCAGGTAACCGATGCGGTACATGCGGCGGGCGGGCGGATCTTCTTGCAAATCTGGCACGTGGGCAGAGTGTCGCACCCGGTGTTCCACGCTGGTGGCCAGCCGGTGGCGCCATCGGCAATCCAGCCCAAGGGCACGCAAGTGTGGGTGGTGGGCGAGGACGGGCACGGCGCGATGGTGGATTGCCCGCTGCCGCGCGCGCTGCAGCAGGACGAGATTGCCGATATCGTCGACGATTTCCGCAAGGCCGCGCGCAATGCGATGAGCGCTGGCTTCGATGGCGTGGAAATCCACGGCGCCAATGGCTACCTGATCGACCAGTTCCTGCGCAGCACGTCCAACGTGCGTGACGACGAGTACGGTGGCAGCCCGCAAAAGCGCATCCGCTTCCTGCAAGAGGTGGTGAGCGCGGTAGCGGAGGAAATCGGTGCCGAACACGTGGGCATCCGGCTGGCGCCATTCATCACCTTCAAGGACATGGATGACCCGGAAATCATCGGCACCATCCTGCTGGCCGCCAGCTGGCTGGATGGCAAGGTGGCCTATGTGCATCTGTCTGAAGCGGACTGGGATGATGCGCCGACGATACCGGATGATTTCCGCGCTGCACTGCGCCAGCGCTTTGGCGGCAGCATCATCGTTGCCGGCCGCTACGACGAACAACGCGCCGAACAGATGCTGGAGGCCGGCTGGGCCGACCTGGTGGCCTTCGGCCGCCCCTTCGTGGCCAACCCGGATCTGCCGGCGCGCATCCGCCAGCATTGGCCGCTGGCCGCGCCGGACCCGGCAACGCTGTTCGGTGGCGATGCCGCCGGCTACACCACTTATCCCGCCTACGCACAGGGAGACGCAGCATGAAAGCCGTCGCACTCACGCATTACCTGCCCATCGAGCACGCTGATTCGTTGCTGGATGTGATACTGCCCAAGCCCGAGGCTACCGGCCGCGATCTGCTGGTAAAGGTGGAGGCGATTTCGGTCAACCCGGTCGATACCAAGGTGCGCAGCCCCAAATCGAAGTTCGAGCTGACGCCGCGCGTGCTGGGCTGGGATGCCGCAGGCATCGTCGAAGCGGTAGGGCCGGAGGTCACGCTGTTCAAGCCGGGTGACGCCGTCTACTACGCTGGCGACATCACCCGCCCCGGCAGCAATGCCCAATTCCAGCTGGTGGACGAGCGCATCGTCGGCCACAAGCCGGCCAGCCTGGATTTTGCCGCCGCTGCCGCGCTGCCGCTGACGGCCATCACCGCGTGGGAATCGCTGTTCTACCGGCTGCACATCAGCCAGACTGGTGCCGATGCTGGCAAGACGGTGCTGATCGTTGGCGGTGCCGGTGGCGTGGGCTCGGTTGCCATCCAGCTTGCCAAGGTGCTGGCGGGGCTCACGGTGATCGCCACCGCCGCGCGGCCGGAATCGCAGGCCTGGGTGCAAAAGCTGGGGGCGGATGCCACTGTCGATCACCGGGCTGACCTGGTGGCGCAGGTGCGTGCACTGGGCCACCAGTATGTGGACTACGTGCTGTGCTTCAACAATACCGACCAGCATTTTGCTGCGCTGGCCGAGCTGATCGCACCGCAGGGCACCATCCTCACCATCGTCGAGAATGCGCAGCCGGTGCCGGTGGAGCTGCTCAAGAGCAAGAGCGCCAGCTATGCGCAAGAGTTCATGTTCACCCGCGCCATGTTCAAGACGCCGGACATGCAGGCGCAGCACCAGTTGCTGCAGGATGTGGCCGGCCTGATCGATGCCGGCAGGCTGCGCGCCACGGTGGGGGAGGATTACGGCCTGATCAACGCCGCCAACCTCAAGCGCGCGCATGCCACGCTGGAAGCGGGGCAGACCATCGGCAAGATCGTGCTGGCCGGGTTCTGACGCGCCTGTGTTGCCACTGCTGCAGCCCGGTGCAGGAGTATCGGCATCAAGAACCCGGCAAAGCCGGGTTCTCACCGGTTTGGGCAGGTGAAACAACGGCGCTGCCTGTTTGATTCCACGCCCCCCGCCATCGCCACCGCGAGGGAGCTTCGCTGTCGCTCGTCAAGTGATGCTGCAGTCTGGTGGTGTTAACTTCAAGCCCGGCCATGCCGTGCGTTGTTCTTTCCATCGGGTTTTCAAGTGTTTGCCATGGGGGGTGTTGTATAATCGCGCCCTTTTCTTTCGGGTATCCCCATGCACGTTTTTTACGAGGAAGACGGCAGCTTCAAGGTTGCAACGGTCAAGGAAAGCCAGCCGGCCAGCCTCATGGTGGAAGACGTGCGCGGCAAGCGCAGCAAGGTCAAGACCGGCAACGTGCTGCTGAACTTCGAGCGGCCCGATCCGGCCACGCTGTGGAGCGAGGCCGAAGCGCTGGCTGCGGATATCGATACCGATTTCCTGTGGGAAGTGTGCGAGCAGGCCGAATTCGCGTTCGAGAAGCTTGCGGCGGATTACTTCGGTGAAAAGCCCTCCGCACCGCAGCAGGCCGCGGTGCTGTTTGCCATCACGCGCAACCCGATGTACTTCTACAAGAAGGGCAAGGGCCACTACAAGCCGGCGCCGGAAGACAACCTGAAGGCCGCCAAGGCCGGGCTGGAGCGCAAGCAGCGCGAAGCCGAGCAGATGGCCGCCTGGCAGGATGAACTGCTGGCCGGCACGCTGCCGGAAGCCTTCGTGCCGCTCACCAGAACACTGCTGCACCGCCCGGACAAGAACCGCATCGAATGGAAGGCGCTGGCGCAGGCGGCCGATGCCGCGCATACCTCGCCGCTGCGCCTCTTGGAGCGCGTGGGCGCGATCAAGGATGTCGAGCAGTACTATCTGGATGGCTTCCTGCTGGAGTACTTCCCGAAGGGGCGAGAGTTCGAACCGGCCGAACCGGTATTTGCCCCTACCGATCTGCCCACTGCCGATGTGCAGGCGTTCTCGATCGACGACGCCACCACCACCGAGATCGACGATGCGTTCAGCCTGAAAAAGCTGGCCAATGGCAATACGCAAGTCGGTATCCATATCGCCGCGCCGGCGCTGGGCATCACGCCGGGCAGCGAGCTGGACAAACACCTGCTGGAACGCCTGTCCACCGTGTATTTCCCCGGTGACAAGATCACCATGCTGCCCGATTCCGCCGTGCGCGTGTTCACGCTGGAGGCAGGCAGCGCCCGCCCGGCGCTATCGATGTACCTGGAAGTAGGCCCGGGGTTCGATATCCTGTCGCATCGCTCCACCGTCGAGCTGGTGCCGGTGGCCGCCAACCTGCGCCATGGCGATGTGGAAGCACACTTCAACGAGGATACCGCCGGCCGCGATGGCGGTGATTACCCGTGGAAGGAAGAGCTCACCTACCTGTGGCACCTGGCCGGTGCGCTGGAAGCCCGCCGCGGCCGGGCGGATGACCCGAATGCGCCGGTGCGCCTCGATTACAGTTTCTATGTCGAGAAAAATGTCGACGGCAGCAAGAAGGTCAGCATCATCCCGCGCAAGCGCGGCGCGCCGATGGACAAGCTGGTGGCCGAGCTGATGATTCACGTCAACAGCCAGTGGGGCAAGGACCTGCGCACTGCCGAGGTTGCCGCCATCTACCGCACGCAATCGCAAGGGCGCGTGCGCATGACCACGCAGGCCGGCCCGCACGTGGGGCTGGGAGTGGATTGCTATGCGTGGTCCAGCTCGCCGCTGCGCCGCGCGGTGGATTTCATCAACCAGCAACAACTGCTGGCCATGGTACGCGGTGAAAAACCGCGCTATGCACGCAACGACGCCGAGCTGTTCGCTGCCATCGGCTCTTTCGATACCGCGTACGCCGCCTATGGCGAGTTCCAGGACAAGATGGAGCGCTACTGGTGCCTGCGCTACATGGAACAGGAAAACATCAAGGAGATCTCCGGCGTGGTCATCAAGGAGAACCTGGTGCGCATCGACGGCATGCCGCTGGTGCTGCGCGTGGCAGGCCTGCCGGAATTACCGGCCGGCTCCACGGTCGTACTGCAACGGATGGCGATCGATTATCTGGAACTGAACGTGGAATGCCGGATGGCCACCATCTGAGACAGTACTCCGTACGGCGCGGCCGACACTTCGTCGGCCGTCCTGGCGCATCTTGCCCCCACGCAGCATCACACAGGCTAGCTTTTGAACATGTTGCCCAAACAAACCCTTAACCGCTTGCTGCCCATCCGTTTCCGCAATGGCGAGCAGGTACGCCAGTTTTCCAAGCCGTGCGTGCGCTGCGGGCAGATGATCAATGCCAAGGACATGCTGGGCATGGCGCGTTTGCTGGATGACCAGATCGCCATCGCCGCCGAGGCGCGCTGCCCGCATTGCGGCGAAAGCTTTGGCGTGGCCTGTGTGGTGGACGCGGAAAAGCGCGTGCGCCGCGTAGTGATCCCGGCATGGATGTTCGGGCTCTACCTGCGCAACCTGCCGCAGCAGGCTGGCGAGCGCATTATCACGCCGGCCGATGCCGCAGCGCCGGCCACCGAAGCGCCCGTTGCCGTGCCGCCGGCCCTGCCGGAAGCCGCTGCCCCCAGCCGCGCGCAGGACATCGTGCGTGGTGAAGAGGTGGTGGGCCGCTATCTGGACAAGCCGATTCCGGCCTGGGTGCAGGTGGATGGCCGCCGGCTGGCGTTCGAGCGGGTGGAGCTGGGCCAGAAAGTGGCGCCGCATGAATTCCTGCTGGATGGCTGCCTGGTTTACAAGGGCTGAACGGCACTTGTGTGGTGCCGGCATGCACCCATCTTTGCCGGTGGGTAGCTGCAATTGGCACCGTGCCAGTGCACGGCCAGCCGTCAGCCGGTGGCCTGACGCGGCAATCCGCACTTGGCATTGCAAATCAAGCCGCTATAATCGCCACCCTTATCCAGTAAATGACCGGCGGAGGCTCGCCATGCAACGTTCGATGCTCAAATCCAAAATCCACCGCGCGACGGCCACGCACGCGGAACTGCACTACGAGGGCTCGTGTGCAATCGATGAGGACTTGCTCGAAGCGGCCAATATCCGCGAATTCGAAGCCATCGATATCTGGAACATCAATAATGGTGCACGTTTCTCCACCTACGCACTGAAAGCGGCGCGTGGCTCGGGCATCATCTCGGTCAATGGCTCTGCGGCACGCAGCGCGCAAGTGGGTGACCTGCTGATCATTGCCACCTTCGCCAGCTACGACGAAGCGGAAATCGCCAACCACCAGCCGTCGCTGGTGTATGTGGATTCCGCCAACCGCATGGTGCGCGCCAGCAACGCCATCCCCACGCAGACGGATTGAGCCAGCCGCGCGGCCCGGTGGCTGCAATGCCTGCGGAAATAATGAGACACAATCGCCAGCGCGGTTTGTCAGTTAAGCCCTGAAAAAGCCCTCCTGTTGTCAGGAGGGCTTTTTGTTTGCGCCATGCCAGCAGGCCGGCAGTACTTGGCAATCGGGGTATTTGCTGCGATGCAGCATGTATTCCACCCGCATGATCCACATAAAACCTCCGCTCGGGTATGTTCTTGTTGCGGTGCAACCAAGCGGGCATATAGACGCCGCAGATAAGGTGTTTTGCTTATACACCGCACGACTTTCCCACCCAGTAAACATTAGAAAATAAGCATAAAACAACCTTTCTCCGGCTACTGGCATACCGGCTGGTATGTGGGCAAACTCGCCGCACGCGATGTTCCATGAGGCATCGCGGGTAGTTAGTTCAAACCAAGAAATCACAGTTCAAGCCAAGATCTGGAGGATAGAAATGAATTTGAAGCCTGCCTTTGGCATGCGCATGACCATTGCTGCTGCAATGGTTGTTGCCTATGCCGGCGCGCAAGCCGCCACTTACCCGGCGTGGAGCGCATCGCAAACCTACAACGGTGGCGAAACCGTCACTTTTGAAGGCAACAATTACAAGGCGCAGTGGTGGACCAAGGGCGATAGCCCGGCTACCAACTCTGGCGCTGCCGGTTCCGGCAAGGTCTGGCTGAATCAGGGTCCGGCCGATAGCACCAACCCGACCGTGGTGCCGAGCACCACGCCGACCGTGCTGCCAACAGCCCAGCCGACTGCACAACCGACCGTCATCCCGACTGGTGGCCCGGTGGTATGCATCGGCGCACCGTGGGTAACCACCACCGCGTATAACGGTGGCGCACAAGTGAGCTTCCAGGGCCGCCTGTACAAGGCCAAGTGGTGGACACAGGGCAATTCGCCAGCCACCAACAGCGGCGTGGGCCAGCCATGGGAAGACATCGGTCCTTGCGGCGATCCGCTGCCGACCACCAAGCCGACTGTGCAGCCGACGGTGCAACCGACCGTACAGCCTACCGTCAAGCCGACAGTGCAACCGACGGTACAGCCAACAGTGCAGCCGACCGTGCAACCCACAGTTCAGCCGACTGTGAAGCCAACGGTACAGCCGACAGTACAACCCACCATCATCCCGACCGTACAACCTTCGGTGCAGCCGACGGTTATTCCGGGCAACAAGCAAGTGGGCGCGTACTTTGCACAGTGGGGCATCTACGCTCGCAACTATCAGGTTACCAACGTCGAGAGCACCGGTTCGGCTGCCAAGCTGACGTTCCTGAACTACGCGTTCGGCAACATCTACCAGAAGAACGGTGGCTACGAGTGCGGCATCATCAACAAGCTGGAACCGGGCGCAACCAACGCGAACGATCCGCAAGCTGGTACCGGTGGCGATGCGTGGGCTGACTACCAGAAGGGCTTCCCTGGTGATACATGGGGCTGGCCGCAATGGGATGATCCGCGTAATGGCGTATCCGGTCCGCTCAAGGGCAACTTCAACCAGTTGAAGCAGCTCAAAGCCAAGAACCCGAACCTGAAGGTGTTCATCTCGCTGGGCGGCTGGACATGGTCCAAGTGGTTCGGTGCTGCATCGGCTACCGATGCACTGCGCAAGCAGCTGGTCAGCAGTTGTATCGACGTTTACATCAAGGGCAACCTGCCGTTTGATGCAGGCTCGAACGCCGGCGGTCCGGGCGTAGCAGCTGGCGTGTTCGACGGTATCGATATCGACTGGGAATTCCCGGGCGGTGGCGGCCAGCCGTACAACACGGTGACTGCGAACGACAACCAGAACTTCACGCTGTTGCTGGCCGAGTTCCGCAAGCAGCTCGATGCCATCGGTGCAACCACAGGCAAGCGTTATGCGCTGACCGTGGCGATCGGTTCCGGCAAGGACAAGATCGTCAACACCAACCCGGCCGAGTACAGCAAGTCGCTGGACTGGATCAACCTGATGTCCTATGACTTCCACGGCGGTTGGGAAGCAACAGGTCCGACGGATTTCCATTCCAACCTGTATCCGGATCCGGCCAGCCCGAACTACAACGATCCGAAGACCGGCCAGCCGGGCCTGGGTGCCGAGTACAACATCGACCGCGCAGTGAAAAACCTGCTGGCAGGTGGTGCACCGGCTTCCAAGATCGTCGTGGGTATTCCTTTCTACGGTCGTGGCTGGACTGGCGTGACCAACGCCAACAACGGTCTGTACCAGGCAGCGACCAAGCCTGCAGCCGGCACCTATGAAGCGGGCGTTGAAGACTACAAGGTCCTCAAGAACGCTGCAGGTACCGTCTACACCAACGCGGTGACCAAGCAGAGCTGGAAGTTCGACGGCAGCACCTTCTGGTCGTACGACACCACTGACAACATTGCCACCAAGGTGGACTATGTGAACGCCAATAGCCTTGGCGGTCTGTTCAGCTGGTCGCTCGATGGTGACGACAGCACGGCAACCCTGCTCAATGCAATGAGCAAGGTCCGTCAGTAAGCGCTGAAGTCCGGTAGTAAACGGAAAGCCCTCCCCGCAAGGGGAGGGCTTTTTGTCGTCTAGACCACCGTCCGTCGGAAAGCTGGCCCGGACTGCCGCGGGCAAGCCAGTGCTGACGTGTGCAAATGCTGTAAGCATACGGTGAACTACTTATGTCGCCGGAGACAACCTATCGTGCGAATGGTCGATACCTGCATGGCAAAAACACGGGGAACCGTTGCTGATCGCGCAGCTTGTTTACGAGTCTTTGGATGACTGCGTAAAGATTTTTTAAGGTGATTTGAAAGATGCTGCTGGCGACCGGCGATGGCGCCGGTTTTGCTGTCTGCATTGCGCCACCGCAATGGGTTTAGCAAATCAATGAATGCTGATTTGCTCAGGTATCATTCCCGCGCTGGCATGCAATGACCTGCCTGCAGATAACAAAGCCATAGGGAGAGAGACATGTTTTCGAAGTCCGTTTTCGCAACGCGGCTGACGGGCGCTGCTGCGCTCGTGGTGGCCGTTGCCAGCGCGCACGCCGCCAGCTATCCGGCGTGGAGTGTCAGCACCACCTACAACGGTGGCGAACTGGTTACCTATGAAGGCCAGAATTATCAGGCACAGTGGTGGACCAGGGGCGATAGCCCGGCCACCAGCGCTGGCGCCGTGGGTACCGGCAAGGTGTGGTTGCCTCTGGGGGCCGCCGGCGGCGTTACCAGCGTGCCCACTACCGCACCGAGCATCTTGCCCAACGCAAAACCCACCGTGGCACCGGTTGCCACGCCTGCCCCGGTCGCCACTGCTACGCCGGCACCTGCCGCGACAGCCGCACCGGGCAGCTATGCCGCATGGGATGCCGCACGCATTTACGATGTGGCCGGTACCCGCGTCAGCTACGGCGGCAAGGTTTACCAGAACAAGTGGTGGACGCGCGGCGATACGCCGTCGCAGTCCGGCCAGTACGGCGTGTGGCAGGAAGTGACCGGCATGGTCGTGACCGCCGTGCCTACCGTTGCCCCCACCGCGAAGCCGACGGCGGCACCGACAGCCACCCCGAAACCGACAGCAACACTGGCTCCGACTGCAGCACCGACAGTGGCGCCAACCGCCACCCCTAAACCCACGGCAACACCGGTGCCTACAACTGCGCCGACGGCAACACCGGTACCTACCGCCAGGCCGACCATTGCCCCGACACCAACCGCGGTGCCGACGCCGAAACCGACCGTTGCACCTACGCTGGCGCCTACGCCCAAGCCTACTGCCACGCCGGTGCCGACAGCAACGCCAACGCCGGCCCCGGTCGGCAGCATCGTGCCGCCACGCGCCATCACGCTGGAGCAGCCGGGCAATATCGGCACGCTGCGTGCCGCGCAACTGCGCAGCTTCAACCACACCCCGTTCCAGTCCACCGGTTACTGGGTGCAGCCGGGCGATGTGCTGGTGGTGAGCTACTACTACACGGGCGCCGCACCCAGTCAGGTGCCGGAAATCTGGATCCACAGCATTGATGACGACACCTGGAACTACGATTCCGACCAGAAGGTGAAGCTCGCCGTGGGCAGCACCACCATCACCGCCACCAGGGCAGGCGCCGTGTATGCAGCGGTGTTCAACAACCCCACCGGCGGCGAGATGAAAATCGAGCTGGTATCCGGTGGCCGCGTGATGCCGCGCTTCGTGCTGGGCCAGCACAGCGCAGCAGACTGGACGCAAATGCTGGCCACGTATGGTGACGCACCGTATGGCGAGCTGGTGAGCAAGCGCGCCATGCTGACCGCCACCATGGCCAAGGTGAAGAAGTTTGCCACCGATCCGGTCGGCGTGATGACCACGTGGGACGAGATCGTGCGCCTGGAGGACGAGCAATACGGCATCGTGCCGGGCAATGCATGGCCGCATAACCCCACGCCGCATCGCTTCCACTTCGTGGAGCTGCCGCCGTACGACGGCTGGATGTACTCGTGGCAGTACCGGATGGCCAGCGCATCGGATGACGGCGCGATCGGCGCGGTGCTCAACAACAAGACGCTGCGCACCGATGGCTGGGGCCCATGGCATGAGCTGGGCCACCAGTACCAGATGTCCAGCTTCACCTGGGCAGACCAGACCGAAGTGACGGTGAACCTGTCGTCGGCCTACGTGCAGCGTGCGCTGGGCAATGTCAGCCGCTTCGAAAGCGGTGGCACCTGGACCAAGAGCCTCGCTTACCTGAACCAGGCCACACGTGACTTTGCCACCCAGTCCGACCTGTTCGTGCGGGCCTCGATGTTCTGGCAGCTGGACCTGACCTTCGGCCGTGATTTCTACGCCAGGGTGGGCACCAACTACCGCAACATGCCGGCTGCGCAACGCCCAGGTACCGATGCGGCCAAGAAGCAGACCTTCGTGATCGAAACCAGCCGCGTGGCCGGTTACGACCTCACACCGTTCTTCGTGCAATGGGGCGTTCCGGTTGATACCGCCACCAAAACCACGCTGAATGGCCTGGCGCTGAAAACGCTCACGCAGCCGATTTGGCTGAACCGCGACAGCAACGTGGCGTACAAGCTGTACTGATGCAGCGTTGACTGCAGCAGCAATCGAAAAAGCCGGGTGGTTTCCCGGCTTTTTCTTTGCGCGCTTGCCCCGCTGCAGGCGCGGTTGCTGGCCGTAACGGGCGGGCTGTGTAGAATGAGCAAATCCTGATTGCCTGTGGCTACCGTGCTGCGTCATTCCCCACATCATCTCCGACTTGTGCTGCTGCTGTTCTGCCTCGCGCTTGCTGTGCCCGGCATGCCGCGACCGGTGCGCGCGGATGTGGCATTGGCGGCACTGTGCAGCGGCCAGAAACCACCCAAGGGGATCGTGGAGCAGGTGGGGCAGCACGATTGCTGCAGCAGCCATGCATCGCCGCATGCGTTGCCGCTGCAGCAGGCCGGTATTGCGCTGCAAGCCATGCAGCCGGTGCTGGTCACGGTGCGCTTGCCCGGTAGCGTGGCGGCGCAATGGTTGCGCCCGCGCATGCGTGATCCGCCGGGGTTGCCGTTCACCGGCTGAATTGCAAACCCCTTGATCCACGACGAGAAAACTCATGAATATCCGCTCCTGCCTTGCCGCTGGCGCATTGCTGCTGGCCTCCCTGCCTGTACTGGCGCATGAATACGAAGCCGGCAACCTGCTGATCACCCACCCATGGACCCGCGCTACGCCGCCCGGCGGGCAAGCCGGTGGCGTGTTCCTTACCATCAAGAACAGTGGCGAAGCCGACCAGCTCATTGCCGCCAGGGCCGATGTGTCTGCCGAAGCGGGGCTGCACCAGATGAAGCTCGATAATGGCGTGATGAAAATGACTGCTTTGCCGCAGATCGATATCCCTGCCAAGGGCGAGTTGCAGCTCAAGCCCGGCAGTTACCACATCATGCTGGACGGCCTGAAGGCGCCGTTGAAGGAGGGGGGCAAGTTCCCGCTCACGCTGGTGTTCAAGCGCGCGGGCGAGGTCAAGGTCAGCGTGAAGGTCGAATCCATCAGCGCCAAAGCCGAGGATATCCGGCACTGAAGCACCCGCCGGGCAGCGGCATGCCGGCATTTGATCTGGATCAGAAAACCCCGCATCAGTTGCTGCGGGGTTTTTTGTTGCCGCCGCCGCTGCCGTATCATCCGGGTTGACCCGATATTCATCACTACAAGGCCATCATGGACAGCATTGCCGTCAAGGATTACCTGCTCTCGCTGCAGCAGAACATCGTCGCCACCCTGGAGCAATACGATGGCGGTACCTTTCTGGTGGATGAATGGGCGCGGCCGGCCGGGGGGGGGGGCATCAGCCGTGTGATCGAAAACTCGGCACTGTTGGAACGTGGCGGCGTGCTGTTCTCGCATGTGAAGGGCGATGCCATGCCGGCATCGGCTACCGCGCACCGCCCGCAACTGGCCGGCAGCCACTGGGAGGCCATGGGCGTATCGCTGGTGCTGCACCCGCGCAACCCGTATATCCCCACCGTGCACATGAATGTGCGCTGCTTCTTTGCCTACCCGCAGGCCGGGCAGGATGGCGCAGCGGCCGGTGAGCCGGTGTTCTGGTTTGGCGGCGGCATGGATCTCACGCCGTATTACGGCTTCGATGAAGATGCCGTGCATTTCCACCAGGTGTGCAAGGATGCGCTCGACGGGATGGGTGAACAGTACTATCCGAAGTTCAAGGATTGGTGCGACCGCTATTTCTTCCTCAAGCACCGCAACGAGGCGCGTGGCATCGGCGGGGTGTTCTTCGATGACTTTGCCGAACTGGGTTTTGATGGCAGCTTTGCACTGATGCGTTCGATGGGCGATGCATTCCTGACCGCCTATACCCCCATCGTCGCGCGTCGTCGCGAGATCGAATACGGCCCGCGCGAGCGCGACTGGCAGTCATACCGCCGCGGCCGCTATGTGGAGTTCAACCTGGTGTGGGATCGTGGCACGCTGTTCGGCCTGCAGTCGGGCGGGCGCACCGAATCGATCCTGTGCTCGATGCCGCCGGGCGCCAGCTGGCGTTACGACTGGCAACCACCGGCCGGCTCGCCGGAGGCGCAATTGCTGAGTGATTTCCTGCCGGTGAAAAACTGGTTGGGCAACTGAACGCGGTACTCAGCGCGTGTTGACGTCGAACACTTCCACCCAGCGTTTGTCCTGCAGTGTCACATACGCCTGCCGGTAATCGGGGCTGAAGGCAATGTTGGTGGGCTTGTTGCCGTGCAGGGCAATTTCGCGCACCACAGCGCCAGCAGGGGACAGCACCACCACGCTGCCCTTGCCGTAGCGGGTGACGTACAGGTTGCCATCGGGATGCACGCGCATGCCATCGAGCCCGCCATCGGCAAAATCCTTGAAGCGGGTTTTGCCGCTGATGTTGCCGGCGGCATCGATGGCGAAGCGCCAGATGGTGCGCTGCATGCTCTCGTTCACATAGAGCGTTTTGTTGTCCGGGCTGACCTCGATGCCGTTGGTGGTGCCCATGTTCTCCGCCAGCAGCGTGCTGCTGCCGTCGGTATCGATGCGCCACAGCTTGCCGCTGCGGCTGCCCCAGTGCGGGTCGGATGCGAACAGCACGCCGTTCTTCATCAATGCCAGGTCGTTGGGCTGGTTCATTGCCGGATTGCTGGCGTGGATGCTGACCGCGCGCGTGGCCAGGTTGATCTTGTAGACGTTGTGGCCGACATGATCGGTGGCATACAGGTTGCCGCGCCCGTCAAAACGCATGCCGCTGCTGATGCTGCCGGCGGGCAGGTCGACTAACAGGGTGGGGGCGCTGGCGCCCGGCGTGAGCTGGCCGATGCTGCCGTCGTGGTCGAAGTTCACCACATACAGGTTGCCGGCATCGTCCACCGCCGGCCCTTCGATACCGGTGGTGAACACGGCCGGGGTCAGTACGCGTGACAGCACCGGCTTGGCTTGCTGCGCGAAGGCAACGTGGGTAAGTGCCACAAAGGCCAGCAAGGCGCTGCGTTGCCAGTGCGATAGGGCGATTGTTTTCAATGCGTTGGCCTCTGGCTGGCAGCGTGTGACGGGTTGAACGGGTGTGGTCGATTTGTCGTGACAGTGCCGGCAATCAAACAACTGACATGCATATATGCCAGCTGGTTCCCCCCGGCAACGGGTGGCGCAGCATCGGTGCTGCGATAGCCTGGGACCAGCAAGGTGCGGCGCAGCGGAATCAACGATCACGCCTGCTGCGGGCTTAACGCAGGAAAATAATACCGAAAGTCCGGTGTTGGCTATGGGTAGCGGGTTTTCCCCGATTGCCGCCCTTGGCGTGCTCGGGTTGCGGCTTAGGCGGTTTTCGGACTAGAATCAAGACCTTTTCGCTGTAAATTCGGCGCATTTCGTAAAGGTTTTGGGATGGATCGACAAAGCTGGCTGCAGGGCACGCTGTACAGCCCGAGCTTCGAGCAGGATAGTTGTGGTTTCGGCTTGATCGCGCAGATGGACGACAAACCGAGCCATTGGCTGGTTTCGACGGCGATCAGCTCGCTCGCCTGCCTCACGCACCGCGGCGCGGTGGCGGCTGATGGCAAGTCGGGTGACGGCTGTGGTCTCTTGTTCCGCAAGCCGGATGGCTTCCTGCGCGCCGTGGCCGCCGAGAACGGCTTCACGCTGGCTGCCGACTATGCTGCCGGCCTGGTGTTCCACAGTGATGACGCTTCGCTGACCCGCCTGCAAGCAGAGATCGAAGCGCAGGGCCTCGGCTTTGCCGGCCTGCGCGAAGTACCGGTCAATCTGGAAGCCTGTGGCGAATACGCATTGCGCACCCTGCCCAAGTTCAAGCAGGTTTTCGTCAATGCCGGTGCCGGCATGGACGATGCCACCTTTACCCGCAAGCTTTACCAGGCGCGCCGCCTGGCGGAAAAAGCCAACAAGGACGACAAGGCGTTCTACCTGCCTACGCTGAACCCGCACGTGATGTCGTACAAGGGCCTGGTCACGCCGGACAACCTGCCGGTGTTCTACCTCGACCTCAAGGACGAGCGCTTCGAATCGTCGCTGGCCGTGTACCACCAGCGCTTCTCGACCAACACCTGGCCGCAGTGGAAGCTGGCGCAGCCGTTCCGCTTCGTTGCGCACAACGGCGAAATCAACACCTTGCACGGCAACCGCCTGTGGGCCAAGGCGCGCGAAGCCATCATGGATACGCCGAACCTCGACATGGACGCGGTACGCCCGATCGTCCAGACCGATGGTTCCGATTCGATGAGCCTCGACAACATGCTCGAAGGCCTGATGATGGGCGGCATCGACATTTTCCGTGCCTTCCGCATGCTGGTGCCGCCGGCATGGCAGAACGTCGATTCCAACGACCGCGACCTGCGCGCGTTCTACGAATACAACTCCATGCACATGGAACCATGGGACGGCCCGGCCGGCCTCGTGTGGACCAATGGCCGCTACGCCGGCTGTGCGCTCGACCGTAACGGCCTGCGTCCGGCACGCTATGTGATCACCAAGGATCGCCACCTGACCATCGCGTCGGAAGTGGGCACCTGGAATTACAAGCCGGAAGACGTGGTGAAGAAAGGCCGCGTGAAGCCGGGCCAGATCGTTGCCGTCGACCTGCAGACCGGCGAGTTCCTCGATACCGAAACCATCGACAACCGTCTGAAGGCTGCGCATCCGTACCGTGAATGGGTGAAGAAAAACGCCCAGCACATGGAAATTGCCGAGGATGTCGGCCCGCTGGCCGAAATGGATGCCGGCACGCTGCTGACGTACCAGAAGCAGTTCCAGCTCACCTACGAAGAGCGCGACCAGATCCTGCGCGTGCTGGCTGCTGACGGCCAGGAAGCCATCGGCTCGATGGGCGACGACACCCCGATGGCCGTGCTGTCGGAAAAGGTGCGCTCGCCATTCGATTACCTGCGCCAGCAGTTTGCCCAGGTGACCAACCCGCCGATCGACCCGATCCGCGAAGCGATCGTGATGTCGCTGAACACCTGCTTCGGCCCGGAACGCAACATCTTCCAGGAAAGCGAAGAAAACGCCCGCCGCCTGGAAGTGCGCTCGCCGGTGCTGTCCAGCGACAAGTTCGATGCGCTGGTCAACCTGCAGGGTGCCGACTACAAGCCGGCGTTCTTCGATATCAGCTTCGAGCCATCGCAAACCACGCTGCAGGGCGCAATCGAAGCGCTGCGCGCTGCGGTGCTCAAGTCGGTAACCGACGAGCAGACCGTGATCGTGGTGCTGTCCGACAAGCACATTGCCAAGGGCCGTTTGCCGATCCCGGCACTGTTTGCCGTCGGCGCCGTGCACCACGCGCTGGTCGATTCGGGCCTGCGCTGCAAGACCAACATCATCATCGAAACCGCCACCGCACGTGATCCGCACCACTTTGCGTGCCTGATCGGCTATGGCGCGACCGCGGTATTCCCGTACTTGGCGTACCAGACGATCAAGGAACTGATCGCCCTGGGCCAGATCGACTACCCGCTGGCCAAGGCCACCAACAACTTCCGCAAGGGCATCAACAAGGGCCTGCTGAAGATCCTGTCCAAGATGGGTATTTCCACCATCGCGTCGTATCGCGGCTCGCAGCTGTTCGAGGGCGTGGGCATCGGCGAGGAAGTGGTCGAACTGTGCCTGGCCGGTACCGTATCGCGTATCGGTGGCGCCAACTTTGCTGACTTTGAAGCAGACCAGGCGCAACTGAACAAGTTTGCGTTCAACCCGATGCGCCCGATCGCGCAGGGCGGCCTGCTCAAGTACGTGTTCGGCGAGGAATACCACGCCTACAACCCGGACGTGGTGATGCAGCTGCAAAAGGCGGTGAATGGCGGCGAGTACAAGGAATACCTGAAGTACGCGGACTTGGTGAACCACCGCCCGGTGGCCATGCTGCGCGACCTGATGGAGCTGCAGCTCGACCCGGCCAAGGCGATTGCCATCGATGAAGTCGAATCGGTCGAGGCCATCCTCAAGCGTTTCGATTCCGCCGGCATGTCGCTGGGCGCGTTGAGCCCGGAAGCGCACGAAGCGCTGGCCGAAGGCATGAACCGCCTGGGTGGTCGCTCGAACTCGGGCGAAGGTGGCGAGGACGCTGCACGCTACGGCACCATGAAGATGTCCAAGATCAAGCAGGTGGCCTCGGGCCGCTTTGGCGTGACACCGCATTACCTGGTGAACGCCGAAGTGCTGCAGATCAAGGTGGCGCAAGGCGCCAAGCCGGGTGAAGGCGGCCAGCTGCCGGGCGACAAGGTATCGCCGCTGATTGCCAAGCTGCGTTGCTCCAAGCCGGGCATCTCGCTGATTTCGCCGCCGCCGCACCACGATATCTACTCGATCGAAGATCTGGCACAGCTGATTTTCGACCTGAAGCAGGTGAACCCGGATGCGCTGGTATCGGTGAAGCTGGTTGCCGAGCCGGGCGTGGGCACCATTGCCGCCGGCGTGGCCAAGGCCTATGCCGACCTGATCACCATCTCCGGTTACGATGGTGGCACCGGCGCATCGCCGCTGGCATCGGTCAAGTATGCCGGCACCCCGTTCGAGCTCGGTCTGACCGAAGCACAACAGGTGCTGCGCGCCAACGGCCTGCGTGGCCGCGTGCGTGTGCAGGCTGACGGTGGCCTGAAGACCGGCCTCGACGTGGTCAAGGCCGCGATGATGGGTGCAGAGAGCTTCGGCTTCGGCACCGGCCCCATGGTGGCGCTGGGTTGCAAATACCTGCGGATCTGTCACCTCAACAACTGTGCGACCGGTGTTGCCACGCAGGAAATCAAGCTGCGCTCGAAGTACTTCACCGGTTTGCCGGACATGGTCGTCAACTACTTCACCTTCATCGCCCAGGAAACACGCGAATGGATGGCGAAGATCGGCGTGCGCACCATGGAAGAACTGATCGGCCGTACCGAAATGCTGGGCCTGTCTGCCGGTGCCACCGAGCGCCAGGGCCGATTGAAGCTGGACGTGCTGCTGAGCCAGGGTGATATCCCTGATTCGCTGCCGCGCTTCTGTGTCGAAGACCGCAACCCGTCGTTCGACAAGGGTGAGCTGGCCGAGCAGATGGTCAAGGACGCGATTGCCGGCATCAAGAGCAAGACGCCGCAACGTTTCGAATACCCGGTACGCAACATCAACCGCTCGATCGGTGCGCGCCTGTCCGGCGAAATCGCCAAGGCACACGGTGCCGATGGCCTGCCCGATGGCGGCCTGCACATCAAGCTGAACGGCTCTGCCGGCCAATCCTTCGGCGTGTGGAACGCCAAGGGCCTGACCATGGAAATCGAAGGCGATGCCAACGATTACGCGGGCAAGGGCATGGCAGGCGGCAAGCTGGTGATCTACCCGCCCAAGGCGAGCGAATTCCGCTCGGATGACGGCGTGATCGTCGGCAACACCTGCCTGTATGGCGCAACCGGTGGCGAGTTCTTCGCGGCCGGCAAGGGCGGCGAGCGTTTTGCGGTGCGTAACTCGGGTGCAACGGCAATCGTGGAAGGTGTGGGTGACCACGGCTGCGAATACATGACCGGTGGCGTGGTGATCGTGCTGGGTGAAACCGGCTACAACTTCGGCGCGGGCATGACCGGCGGCTTCGGCCTCGTCTACGACGTGCAGGAGCGCTTTGCCTACCGCATCAACAACGAGCTGGTTGATATCAACCTGATTAATGGCGAATCGTACGGTGCCGTGCGCGCCTACTTGCGCGGCAAGCTGACCGAGCACGTGGCGCTGACGGGCTCGTCCAAGGCGCAGGAGCTGCTGGCCAACTTCGATGAAGCGGTCGACTACTTCTGGCTGGTGAAGCCCAAGGCCGCCAAGCTCGACGACCTGTTGAAGGATTGATCCGGGGCAGCCTGGCTAGATCGCCGAACGTAAGTACGCAAGTACAAGAAGGCCCGACCGCGATGGTCGGGCCCTCCAGAGGAAATCACGATGTCTGATGTATTCCAGTTTTTGAACGTGGCGCGCAACCCCGGCGAGAAAGTCCCGGCGGCCGAGCGCAAGATCGTGTTCAAGGAAATCTATTCCCCGCTGTCCAAGGGTGATGCGGGCGAGCAGGCCGGCCGTTGTCTATCCTGTGGCAACCCGTATTGCGAATGGGAATGCCCGGTACACAACTATATTCCGAACTGGCTGCAGCTGGTTCAGGAAGGCAAGCTGTTCGAAGCGGCCGAGCTGTCGCACAAGACCAACTCGCTGCCGGAAATCTGCGGCCGTGTGTGCCCGCAGGATCGCCTGTGCGAAGGGGCGTGCACGCTGAACCAGGGCGGCTTCGGTGCCGTTTCCATCGGTTCGGTTGAAAAGTACATTACCGATACCGCCTTCAAGCAAGGCTGGCGGCCGGACATGTCCAACGTGATCTGGACCGACAAGAAAGTGGCGGTGATCGGTGCCGGCCCGGCGGGCTTGGGTTGTGCCGATATCCTGGTGCGCAACGGCGTGAAGCCGGTGGTGTTCGACCGCTACGAACAGATCGGTGGCCTGCTGACCTACGGCATCCCCGAGTTCAAGCTGGAAAAGGAAGTCATGCAGACCCGCCGCGAGGTGATGGAAGGCATGGGCATCGAATTCCGCCTGAATACCGAAATCGGCCGCGATATCAGCATCGAAGAACTGCTGCGTGATTACGATGCCGTGTTCATGGGCATGGGCGCCTACAAGTACATGAAGGGCGGCTTTGCCGGTGAAGAACTGCCGGGCGTGCTGGAAGCGCTGCCGTTCCTGATCAACAACGTGCGCAACAACATGGGCACGCTGCCGGAAGGCGAAGCCTACGTCTCGATGGAAGGCAAGCGGGTGGTCGTGCTGGGCGGCGGTGATACCTCCATGGACTGCAACCGCACCAGCATCCGCCAGGGCGCCAAGTCGGTGATCTGCGCATACCGTCGTGACGAAGCCAATATGCCGGGTTCCAAGCGTGAAGTGGCCAACGCCAAGGAAGAGGGCGTGGTATTCAACTGGAACAGCCAGCCGGTGGGCATCGAACAGAATGCCGATGGCTCGCTCAAGCTCAAGCTCGTTACCACCCAGCTGGGTGCACCGGACGAGAAGGGCCGCCGCAAGCCGGAAGTGGTTGCCGGTTCGGAAGTGGGCATCGATTGCGATCACGTGATTGTTGCGTTCGGTTTCCAGGCAGAAGCGGCCAGCTGGTTCGAAGGCCAAAGCATCAAGACCGACGACTGGGGCCGTACCGTGGCGCCGTTCAAGCAGCAGTTCAAGCACCAGACCAGCAACCCGAAAGTGTTTGCCGGCGGTGACCAGGTACGCGGTGCGGATCTGGTGGTGCGCGCGGTCTACGAAGGCCGCCAGGCTGCAGAAGGCATCCTGGAATACCTGAACGTCTGGTAAACCGGTTGCCGGGGGCTGCCCCGATCCGTAAACCGGAAAGCCCCGCCAGCGTGCGGGGCTTTTAGCCGGGCGCTGCAGGCTGACTGTGTGCTTCGTGGTGTTTGCAACAGCGCGCAATGGCGATATGCCGATAATGCCGCTGGAATGGCGGCGCGGTTTATCATGCTGGCGGCGCCCACGCCATCTTCCTGGATGTTCTTGCCTGCAATGCCCCGCCGCCTTATCAACTGGACCCTGCTTGTCGCGCTGCTGCTCAATCTGCTGCTGCCCGCGCTCGCCCAGGCGGTACCGGCCCGCGATGCGCTGGCAATGTCCTATTGCAGCGCCGACAAACCAGCAGCGGCCAGCAAGGTGTTGCTGGACGGCAAGACAATGCCTGGCCCGCATGGGCAAATGCATTGCCTGGTGTGTTGCGGTAGCCATGCCGCTGCGCCGCCGCTATTACGCACGGACGTGCCGGCACTGGTGCCCATGCTGGCCGTACGGCCATCCTCACCGGCCTTCCTGCACGGGCCCGGTGCCATCATCGCGGCTGCGCAAGCGCGCGGCCCGCCTGGTTCTGGCTGATTCCCCTGTACTGATCCGCACCGTCACGTCGTGACCGGTGCCCTATCCCTGCATTGCCGCTGCGTCCATCGTATGCCGCGGCTTGCCTGCGCCACTTGCGTGGCGAGGAGACATCATGCTGTTCCGTCTGAATACCCTGGTTGCTGCCGTGCAAGGTGCACTGCTGCTGGCCATCCCCGTTGCCCATGCGGCAGATCCGGCAATCATCGAGCTGCCGGTGGTGGAAGTGAACGCCACGCGGCTGGCCAATCCATCCACCACCCAGCCTGATATCGAGGTAGCCACCGCCCGCGCCGCACAGGTGGCTGGTGGTGCCAACGTGATCGATGCCGAGCGCTACCAGGACGCGCGCGCCACCACCATGGAGGACGTGTTCCGTTTTTCTCCGGGCGTGATTGCACAACCGCGTTTCGGCGCGGAGGAGGCGCGCCTGTCCATCCGCGGCTCCGGTCTGCAGCGCACCTTCCATTTGCGCGGCATCTACCTGCTGCAGGACGAGGTACCACTGAACCAGGCCGATGGCAGCGGCGATTTCCAGTCGGTCGAGCCGCTGGCGGCGCGCTACGTCGCGGTCTACCGTGGCGCCAACGCGCTGGAATACGGCGCGACGTCGCTGGGTGGCGCCATCAATTTTGCCAGTGCCACCGGTTTTGATATGCCAACGGGTGTGCGGGCCGAATCGGGCAGCTTTGGCTACCGTCGGCTGCAGGCCTCTGCGGGCGGCAATGACGAGCGGCTGGATGGCGCAATCTCGCTATCGCATTTCGCGCAGGACGGCTTCCGCAAGCATGCAGTGCAAGATAACAATCGCTTGTTTGCCAACGGCGCGTTGCGTATTTCGCCCGAGCTGGAAACGCGCTTTTTCGTCACGGCGCTGAAATCCGAATCGGAACTGCCGGGCAACCTCACCAAAGCCCAGTTGGCGGCGGACCCCACGCAGGCCAATGCCGGCAATGTGGCGCTGAATCAGCAACGCAATTTCGATCTGTACCGGCTGGCCAACAAGACCAGCTATGCGCTCAGCGACGATAGCCACCTGGATATCGCTGCGTTTTACGCGGAAAAATCGCTGTTCCATCCCATCTTCCAGGTGCTGGATGTGGATTACCGTGATTACGGCGGGCAACTGCGCTATGTGTCCGGCGCGCAGCTGGCCGGGCGCGACAATCGCTTTACCGCTGGCATCGTGCCCACCTATGGCAACGCGCATGATGTGCGCCATGCCAATGTGCGTGGCCAGCGTGGCGCGCTCACCAACGAAAGCGAACAGATCGCCAGCAACCTGGTGGTGTTTGCCGAGAACGCCCATTTCGTCCGCAGCGATACCGAGCTGGTGGTCGGCGCGCAGTGGGCGCAATCGAAGCGCCGGCTGGAAGACCGCTATTTCGCGGATGGCGCCGACAACAGTTTCGATGTCAGCTACACGCAGCTCAACCCCAAGCTGGGCATGCGCTATCTGTTCTCGCCGGATGCGCAACTGTTTGCCAACTGGAGCCGCAGTTTCGAGCCGCCATCGTTTGGTGAGCTGGCTGGCGGCCCCCGCATCACCCAGGTGGCTGCGCAAAGCGGCAGCACGCTCGAACTGGGTAGCCGCGGCAACGCGGCCGGCCTGCAATGGGATGTGGCGCTGTACCGCGCAGCCATCGATAACGAGCTGCTCAGCCTGAATGATGGCAATGGCAATCCGCTGGGCACGGTGAATGCGCCGCATACGCTGCACCAGGGCATCGAAGCCGGGCTGGATTGGGCGGTTGCGCCGGGCTGGCTGCTGCGCCAGGCATATACCTTCAATGATTTCCGCTTTGATGGCCACCCGGTATACGGCAATAACACCCTGCCGGGATTACCGCGCCAGCTTTACCAGGCAGAGTTGCGCTGGAACGGCCCGTCGGGCTGGTTCGCCGGGCCCAACCTCAGCTGGTCGCCGCAGCGCTACGCAGTCGATATGGCGAACACGCTGTATGCCGATCCGTATGCGGTATGGGGGCTCAAGCTGGGGCAGCAGCGGGAGAAAGGCCTGTCGTGGTTTGCCGAGGTCAAGAACATTGCCGACAAACGCTATGCCGCCACCACCGGGGTCATTGCGGATGCCAGGGGCCGTGATGCTGCGCAATTCCTGCCGGGGGATGGCCGCTCTTTTTACGCGGGTCTGAGCTGGAAGTTATAGGCAAGCCGGGGTGCAGCGCAGGTGCGTGGCAGTTGATGCCACCTGCCTGCGTCAGGCCCGCGATGCCAGCGCTGCATCACACGCCATGGTATCGCTCTGGCAACTCAGTTTTTCGATGCCAGCAGCGTATCCAGTACGGTGAGGTCGGGCGTTGCGCCACCGCTGATGGCGGTATCGAGTGATTGCGTCAGCGCCACGCCGCGCGCCCGGTGCTGCTCAGCCAGTTCCGGTTGGCTATTGGCGCTGGCGTAGCGTGCAAGGTCGGCATGCAACAGTGCTTCCACGTGGCGCATGCCGTCTGCCTCGGCGATGTGCAACGCGCGCAATGCCAGGTTGATTGCCATGTCCATGGCACCCTGTTGTGCACGCACATTGGCCAGCTGCTTGAGCACATTGGCCTCACACCAGTGAGAAGGCGTGAAAACTACAATGGCCAGGCTTTCTTCCAGCTGCTGTTCCGCGCTGTCAAAGCGGCCCTGGCTGATGTCGATTTCGGCCAGCCGCAGCAGCAGCTCGGCCTGGTAATGGCTGAAGTTCTCTGCCTGGCACAATGCCAAGGCATCGGTCAGTACGCTGCGCGCCTCATCCGCCTTGCCGATCGAGCACAGATCCCAGCCCAGGCTGATACGCACCTTGGCAATCAGGTAGACATCGTTCAGCGGGGCCAGTACCTGGTCTGCCAGCCGGTGGAATGCCGTGGCCCGCTGCAGATCACCATACACGCTGCATACATGGCCAAGGCCGATCAGCGCCAGCGCGCGGGTGCGCCGATGGGCGGGGTGGTCATCGCACTGCTGCACCGATTTTGCCCAATGTGCCATCGCCTGGCGGTAATCGCCGCCGGTGTAATTGTCACGACCCAGCCGTTCCTGTACCGCCGGCTCCAGGTGCGCCAGCCCGTAGATCTGGCAGCAGGCCAGCGCTTCGGCCAGCGCCACGCTGCCTTCGGAGCGCTCGCCCAATTGGTCTTCGATCAGCGACAGTTGCGTGGCCGCGCGGACCAGCGTTTCCACGTCACGTGTTTCACGCGCGGTGCGCAGCGTGATCTTGCAAAGGCGTAGCGCAGCCGCTGGATCATCAAAAATGATCCGGTCGATCTCGTCTAGCTGTTGTGCGGTGGCGGGCAGTGGTGCGGTCATTGCGATCAGGTACTGAATCAGTCTTCCATTTTATCGGTTTGCCGGATGTTGCGCCCGTCCGTGCGATACGCGTCGGGGCGACGAACGGCGCCAAGGCCGCAGGCAGCCAGACAGCAGCGGCATCGCCTGCCGCCGCTCGTTGTTCCGTGCGGCTTGCAGTGGCAATGAGCTGAAAAATTTCCCTGCTTCGGCGGTATCCAAATGACTTTCTTTCGCATTTTGTTGGTTTTCTCGGCAAAAAGCGATGCCTGCTGCTGCTTTTCATGGTGTCTTATCTTTCAATTGGCCCACACAAACATGTCATCGGTATTTTTTCTTACGATTTGTTCGGATTTTTGGCTGGATGCTGCGGCATCCAGACAAGCAAGCTTGCTTGCGATCGGTATGGTATGTATCTGTTTACAAATGGGATTTTGACAGGGGCCTATTTTGAGAATAAAAAAATGACAGCGCTTTCAAAGTGCTGCATCAAATCAGGAATTCTGGACAGAACGACGGAGGATGGAATGAATACATCGTTACGTGCACGGCTGTATCTGGCCGCTTTACCGGCGCTGTTTGCCGCGTCATTCAGTTTTGCCTATCCGGCCTGGCAGCCGGATACCCCGTATACCGCCGGCACCATCGTTTACTACAACGGCCGCGACTACAAGGCCCTGGTCAATCAGACCGATTACACCGGCACCGGCTGGAACCCCACCGTGGCCAGCTTGTGGCAAGACCTGGGGCCGGATACCGGCGGCGGTAATCCGACGCCCACGCCGACACCCCGCCCCAATGCCACGCCGACCCCGACGCCGGTATCCGGCGGCGCTGGCTGTTACCCGGCGTGGAGCGCAAGCACCGCGTATTCCGGTGGCGCCAAGGTCACCTATCAGGGCCGCAACTACACGGCAAAGTGGTGGACAGCCGGCGAAGTGCCTTCCGCCAGCACCGGTGACGGCAAGCCATGGCTGGATACCGGCCCGTGCAGCGGCACCGCAACGCCCACGCCGGTGACACCCACCAATCGGCCGCCCACCCCCACGCCGGTGATCGGCAACCCGCTACCCGGCTTCGTGTTCGGCCCGTACAAGGACATCACCATCAACCTGGACTGGAACACCAACATCATGTCCACCATGGTGACGGGTTCGCGCCAGCCGGTGCTGGGCGTGTTGCCAGCCGGCGTGAAAATGGTAACCTGGGCTTTCGCCACCGGCGAGTGCGGCAGCGAGAACTGGGGCGGCCTGACCCCGGCAGCGGTGGCCAGTGCCAACGTGCAACGCTTCGTCAGTGCCGGCAAGAACTACATCATCTCGACCGGCGGCGCGGCGGGCTCGTTTACCTGCGGCTCGGATGCGGGCTTCAACAAGTTCATCCAGAACTATTACTCGGCCAACCTGCGCGGCATCGATTTCGATATCGAAGCCGGGCAAAGCCAGGCCACCATCGACAGCCTGGTGCAGCGCGTGATCAATGCCCAGTCCACCTACCCACACCTGCGCTACAGCTTCACGCTGGCTACGCTGGGCGGCAACTCGCCGCAGAGCCTGGGCGCTGCCGGTGTAACGGTGATGAACGCGATCCGCTCGCACGCATTGTCCAACTACACCATCAACCTGATGGTGATGGACTACGGCAGCACCAATGCCGGCAACTGCGTGATCAGCAATGGCCGCTGCGATATGGGTGCGTCCGCGGTGCAGGCCGCGGTCAACCTGCACAACTACTACAACGTGCCATACAGCCAGATCGAGCTGACGCCGATGATCGGTGGCAACGATACGCAGGATGAAACCTTCACGCTGGCGGACGTTGCCACGGTGACCAACTTTGCCAAGGCCAATGGCCTGGCGGGCGTGCACTACTGGTCGCTGGATCGGGACGTGGATTGCGCACCGGGCTTTGCATCGCCAACGTGCAACAGCTATGGTCAGGCCGGGACCTGGGGCTTTACCAACCGCTTTCTTTCCAACGGCTTGTAGATGAAGGCGCCACGCGGGTAGCACTGCCAACGAAACCGGCCCGCAAGGGCCGGTTTCTTTTTGTCGGCTGGTGTTCTGGCGGTCAGCACGCGCAACTGATGCCGCTCGCAGGGGTATTGCCGGTATGCAGCGGCAAGCCTTCGTCCAGCCAGCCGGTTACGCCACCGATCATCAGCTTCACCGGCCGGCCCAGTTGCGCCAGCCGCAGTGCGCCCTTGTCCGCGCCGTTGCAATGCGGCCCGGCACAGTAGACCACGAACAAGGTATCCAGCGGCCATTGCGCCAGCGTGGCATCGTCCATGTCCCGGTGGGGCAGGTTGATGGCGCCGGGCACATGGCCGCTGGCAAACGCAGCAGCATTGCGCACGTCCAGCAACACGAAGCCGGGGTTGCCGCTGGCAAACGCAGCGTCGACGTCAGAGCAATCGGTTTCGAACCGCGCCTTGGCCGCGAAGTGCGCAACGGCAAGGTGGGCGGGCGCAGCGGGGGTGGCAAGTACATCGTTGGGCATGAGGTTCTCCTTTGGAATGGCCCCATTGTGCTGGTGGCCCGGTATGCGGCACAGTGGCGTTATCGACATTGACCGGCAAGATAACGCCATGAAGAAATTGCGTGTAGTGGCACTCGCCTTTGACCGGCTATGTACATTCGAATTTGGTTGCGTGGTGGAAATCTTTGCGCTGGAGCGGCCCGAGCTGGATGTGCCGTGGTATGACTTCCGCGTGTGCAGCCTCGATCCATCGCCGCTGCGCGCAGCCGGTGGCATCCTGGTCGAGGCTGAATACGACCTGGATGCGCTGATCGACGCAGACATCATCGTGCTGCCGGGCTGGCGCGATACCGATGAGCCGGCGCCAGCGCCGCTGTGTGATGCATTGCGTGCGGCGCATGCGCGCGGCGCACGCTTTGCCAGCATCTGCAACGGCGTGTTCCTGCTGGCCGAAGCCGGCTTGCTCGATGGCCGGCGTGCCACCACGCACTGGCGCTATATGGAACGGCTGATCGCGCGCTACCCGCATATCCGGGTCGAGCCCGACCGGCTGTACGTGGAAGACGGCCCGTTCCTGATGTCGGCCGGCTCCGCCGCCGGACTGGACATGCTGCTGCACCTGGTGCGCAGCGATCATGGCACTGCTGTGGCCAACAGCGTGGCGCGCCGGCTGGTGATCCCGCCACATCGCGACGGCGGGCAAGCGCAATACGTCAGCCAGCCCATGCCGCGGCACGACAACAACCGGCTGGCTGCGGTGATCGACTGGCTGCACGTGCATGCTGCAGAAACACATACGGTGGATGCCTTGGCGGCGCGGGCAGCAATGAGTCCGCGCACCTTTCTGCGGCAATTCAAGGCCGCTACCGGCAAATCACCGTACGACTGGCTCATTGCGCGGCGCGTGGACATGGCCAGATCGCTGCTGGAAGAGAGCACCATGCCGCTGGCGCAACTGGCCGAAGCCGTGGGCATGGGCGCGGTGGAAACGCTGCGCCATCATTTTCGCCGGCTGGTCGGCGTGAGCCCGGCCGTGTATCGGCAGCGCTTTGCCGCTGTGGCCTGAACGGCCGCGATACCGTCCCTGACCTGCGTAATCGCGAAACCGGGCCGCCTGCAGCAGCCCGATCATCAGGGCCTGCCGGCATCCACTGCGTGCAAGGATGGGCTGGGTGATGCCGGTTGCGGGTACATATTGGCAGGGCGCTGTATGCAACTGGGGCTGACGCCGTAGTGCTGGCGGAAGCGGCGTGAAAAACTGGCCACTTCCCGGTAACCGACCGCTTGCGCCACCTGGCTGACTTTCTCGCCATGTTGCAGCAGCTCGCGCGCGCGGCCCATGCGCAGCAGGAACAACTGCTGCGCCGGCGCATTGCCCAAGTGTTGGCGGCATAGCCGGTGCAGGTGGGCAGGGGTGATGTGCAGATTGGCAGCCAGTCGCTCCAGGGACCACGGCACGTCCAGCTGACGCGATACCTCGCTGAACAGCGCATCCAGCTGCTCGGGCCAGCCGGAACTCTGGCGCAATGCGCCCAACGCGCGTTCCAGCAGCATCACCGCCAAGTCCAGCACCGGTACTACCTGTGCACCGGCATTGCCATCATGGAAGCGCTGCGCTTCGCGGTGCAGCAGCGATACCGCATCCGCCAGCGTATGGCCGGCATCGCTGGGCAGTACGCAGTTGTGTTCACGTTGCAGGAATTGCCAATGCGGGCGGTTGGACAGCAGGAACCACACGGCGTGGCATGGCTTATTGCCAACGCGGCGGAAACCGCGCCGCCCGCCCGGCGGCAAGATGCCGAGCTGTCCGGAACAGAGCGCCAGGGTGTGCGTCCTGGCCTGGGTTGTTTCGTCCAGTTCATACAGCTCGAACTCGCCCTGCAGACAGAACAGCACTGCATGGAATGGCGCACCGATGCGTTCCACCTCGAAACTATCCAGCCCTTCACTCAGGCCGCACATCACCAGACCACGTTCGCCGAGCGGCGGGTAACAGGGTTCATGCAGGCAATGCCGGCCCACCATGCGCTGGGTGATCGCAGGGCCAACATCAAAGCGTTCCTGATATATCGTTGTCATTTGATCTGAATCATGTGATTTTTGAACAACCTTGTGGCGAGGATGCAACATTCCTTGTTGCGCCGCAAGAAATTACAGTGGCATTCAGTTGTTGATGGAGGAAAGTGCAATGGATATGCAAAGTGCATGGCAACAAGCTGGTTTCAGTATCGATAACGATAAAAGCAAACTCGATATTGCGCTGATCCATGCGGAGCTGTCTGCGTCGTACTGGGCTGTTGGCATACCGCGCGGCACGGTTGAACGGGCAATCGCCAATTCGCTGTGCTTTGGCGTATACGAGCACGATGTGCAGGTGGGGTTTGCGCGGGTGATTACCGATAGCAGCACGTTTGCCTACCTGGCGGACGTGTTCATCGTCGATACCCATCGTGGCCGCGGCCTTGCACACTGGCTGGTGAGCGTGATCCGGCAGCATCCCGATCTGCAAGGCCTGCGCCGCTGGTTGCTGATGACGCGCGATGCGCACTCACTGTACGCCCCACATGGCTTCAGCCCCCTGGCTGCCCCGGAGAAAGCGATGGAAATTGCCGATCCGGATGTATACCGGCGCGCTGCAGCCACACCTTGAATGTTCTTGAATCCGGTTCCCCTTGCAGGAAGCACCATGCTGATCATTGCCGACGCGCTATGCCGCGATTACCAAAGCCCCGTTCCCGCCAGCAACTGGCGGGAACGGATTGCCCATCTGGTCAAGCCGCGGCTGACCGTCAAGCGTTCGGTTTCAGACGTGAGTTTCTCGATCGCGGCGGGTGAATGCGTCGGGCTGATCGGCCCCAACGGTGCCGGCAAATCCACCACGATCAAGATGCTGACCGGCATTCTTGCGCCCACTTCGGGCTGTGTCACCGTCGACGGGTTCGATCCACACGCGCAGCGGCGTGAATATGTGAAGCGGATCGGCGTGGTCTTCGGTCAGCGCTCGCAACTGTGGTGGGATTTGCCGGTGCGCGAATCCTTCCGCCTGCTGCAGGCGATTTTTGATGTCAGCGATGCCGATTTCAATGCAAGGCTGGACCTGTTCATCGAGCGCGTTGGCATCGATACCCTGCTGGACAGGCCGGTGCGTTCGCTGTCGCTGGGGCAGCGCATGCTGTGTGAAATTGCTGCAGCCTTCCTGCATTCGCCCAAGGTGGTGTTTCTGGATGAGCCCACCATCGGGCTCGATATCGAAATGAAGGCCAAGATCCGCGAGCTGATCCGCGTGCTGAACCGTGAGCATGGCACCACGGTACTGATCACGTCGCATGATGTGGGCGACATCGACCGCCTGTGTGATCGCCTGATCGTGATCGACCAGGGCAAGCGGCGCTTTGATGGTGCGCTGGGCGAATTCAAGGCGACTGCCGGTGATGGGCGCTGGTGGGCGGTGAGCCTGGCTGCCGAACAATTTGCGCTGGCAAGGGCTGCACTGGCGGCACACCCCGGTATCGGCAGCGTGCCGATGCGCGAGCGTGAGGGCTGGCTGGAAGTTGCCCAGCATGCCGATCTGCAGTTTGCCGAGCTGATGCGTGTGCTGGCGCCCTACGGCGTGACCGAATTCAAGCAGGTGGAGCAGGATCTGGAAGACCTGCTGCACGCGTTTTATACCGACATGAAGCGCGAGGTGCCGGCATGAGCAGACATTTGCGGGGCGCACTGGCGCTGATCCGCATCAATTTCAAGGAGGTGGTGCAATACCGCAGCAGTCTGGTGCTGCTGGCGCTGGGCAATGGCTTTGGCCTGTGGTTGCTGTTCTGGCTATGGGGGGCGTTGTTTGCCAGCAACCCGGGCCGGGCCGGATTGTCGTTCCAGAGTGCGCTGTTGCACGTGGCGGTGGCGCAGACCTTGTTCGTGGTGGTGCAAAGCTATACCGACTGGGGGTTTGCCCGGCAAATCCGCTCTGGTGCGGTGGCGACATACCTGACACAACCGCTGGCGTTGCCGGTGCGCTACTTTGCGCTGGCTTGCGGGCGTGTCGCAGTACATGCGCTGGCCCACATACCGGTGTTCCTGCTGTTTGCGTGGTGGGCTGGGCTGGCCCCGGCGGACACCCACTGGCTGCTGGCTTTACCCTCGCTGCTGCTGGCATTCGTGCTGATCTTTTGCGTGGATTTCACCATCGGGCTGGCTGGCTTCATGGCTGCGGACCTGTGGGGCATTACCGCAAGCAAGGATGCCTTGCTGCTGTTTCTGGGAGGCGCCTACCTGCCGATCGCATTCTTTCCCGAGGCGGTGCGTACGGTGATGCACTGGCTGCCCTTCGCCCATTTCTATCAAACGCCGGTCGCCTACCTCACCGGAGAGAGCAGCGCCGGCTTGCCGTTGTTGCAGCAGGCGCTGTGGTGCGTGGCCTTTCTGGGCCTGGTGTTGCTGGCCAGCCGGCATGTGCAGCGCAAGCTGGTGGTATTCGGAGCCTGAGCGATGAAACGTTATTACACCTTGTTTTCACGGCTGGTGATTGCCGATACCAAAGCCAAGCTGGCAGACCGGGCGGACTTCTTCCTGATTATGCTGGGCATAGCCAGCACCACGCTCACCAGCGCGGCCACCGTCTGGCTGCTGGCGGGCAGCACCGGGCAGATTGCCGGCTGGGATCGCGGCGGGCTGATTTTCATGCAGGGGCTGATGATCGTGTCGTACTCGCTGCAAAGCGCCTGCTTCAACGCGCAGTACTGGCTGGAAACCTGGCTCAAGGATGGCAATTTCCTGCGGTTTTACCTGCGCCCGATACATCCCGTGGTGTTGCTCTCGCTGGAGCGCTTTCACCCGCAGGGTATTCCGCTGTTCATGGTGGGGATCGCCTATTGCGTGTTCGGTGCACAGCACTATGCGGCTGTGCATGCCTGGTGGTTCATCCCTGCATTCATCGTGCTGGCGGCCCTGTCCGCATTGATCTACCTGGCAATCAATCTGATCGCCGCCGGCTCGGCGTTCTGGATGGGCGATACCTTTCCGGTGCTGATGACCACCGGCCGGCTGACTGAAATGGCGCGCTATCCGGTTGATATCTTCCCGGCACTGGGGCGTGCCGTTTTCCAGGTGCTGCCACTGGCGGTACTGGCCTACTGGCCGGCGCAAGCGCTGCTCAAGGACACCAGTCTGCCGGCAACATTGGTCGGGATGACGCTGTTCGCCGCTACGGGCCTGTGGCTGCTGGACAGGATGTGGAAGGCCGGCATGCGTCGCTACGAGGGGGCAGGGGGCTGAGGTATGGTGCCAGAGGCGCAGCCGGGGTGTTCCCGATTGGCCTCACGCTGAAACACCGGATTGGTCGCGGGGCAGTCTGCATCTAGACTGATGCAAGGTTTCACATTGCGTTTATCCATGCCCGCATCGTCTCGCCCTTTTCCGCGGCTCTGGCTGCTCTGGTTTGCCGTGCTTGCGCTGCCGCTGCTGTTGGCGCTTGGCGCTGTGCTGTGGTTGTCGCGCGGCTATCAGCTGGAGGAGCGGATCAAGCGTGAGGCCGAGCATCAGCAACAGTGGCTGGACGGGTCTGAGCAGGGCATTGCGCGCACCTTCAACAAAGTGATGGTCGATGCTGCCTTGCTGCAGCGCGAGCCGGATGCGCTGTCTGCATTGAACGGCGATGCCGAGGCGCTCCAGCGCGTGCAGCGCCGCTTTGCCGATTTCATCGTTACCCAGCAGGTCTACCTGCGGGCCCGGCTCTTCGACGTGAACGGAATGGAGCGGGTGCGCGTGGATTTGCAGGATGGTCACGCGCTGCAGGTAGCGGAAGACCAGCTGCAAAACAAGAACGATCGTGCTTATGTACACCAGGCCGGGCAATTGCGCGCAGGCCAGTTCGGATTGTCCGGGTTGGAGCTGGCGGTGGAAAACGGCCGGCTGGTGGTGCCTCATTCGCTGGTGGCACGTATTGCGGCGCCGCTGTTTGCCGCCGACGGTGCACGGCTGGGAAGCGTGATCCTCAGCTACCGTGGTCAGCGCTTGCTGGATTGGCTGGCCATGGGCAGCCAGGTGCAGGACAAGGCGGAACACTGGTTGCTGGCGCAGGATGGCAGCTGGATGCTGGGCGGCGCAAAGCAGGACCGCTGGTATGGCGTGTTGCGCCAGCCGGGCGGCGGCGGCATGCAGCAGCGCTTGCCTGCATTATGGGCAGAAATGCAGAAGCAGCCTGCCGGTGTACTGCGTAGCGATGGCAGCTATTACGTCTACCGTAGCGTCCGCCCGTTGTCGTTGCCGCGTGAAACAGGCACGCCGCCGATCGCCACGTTGGTCGGGGATGGCAGCAATGCGCGCTGGTATCTGGTCTCCAGGCTGACACCTGCGGCGCTGGCGGAACAGATCGAACGGATTGACCGTCTGCTGCTGGGCATCGGTCTGCTCGGCGTGCTGGCGATACTGGCGCTGAGTGCGGCCTTGGCGACGGTGATCTCGGTACGGGCCAGGCAGGCGCATCGCGCGCTTGAGGGCGAACGGGCGCTGTTTGCGTTGCTGGAAAGCGCGCCGGTCGGCGCATTCGTCAATGATCTGGCTGGCCGAAACCTGTACGTCAACCCGTACTGGTGTGAAATCACCGGACTGAGCGCGCAGGAAGCCACTGGTGATGGCTGGAAGCGCATGCTGTTGCCGGATGATGCGACGGCCTCGCTGGAGGAGTGGACGCAAGAGCTTGCCCATGGCCGCTACAACCTGACTTTCCGTTTTGCCCGTGCCGATGGCCAAATGCGCTGGGCACGCATGCATGCAGCTTTCGAGCGACAGCAGTCGGCTTGGCCGGATCGCTACGTGGGCGTGTTGCTGGATGTGACCGAGCAGGTCGAGGCGGATCAGGCGCTGCTGGCATCCTTGTCGGAAGTCCGCGGGCTGCACGAGGAACTCGACAGCATCATGGCCAGCACGGCTGACCCGATCGTCACGGTCGATGTCAACCTGTGTCTCACGCATTTCAATCAGGCTTATGTGCAGGCATCACGCGAAATGTTCGGCCGTGAACCCAGGCCGGGCCTGGCACTTGCCGACTGGTTCGCATCCGATCCCGCCTTGCGTGATGAAGTCTTGCCACGCTGGCAGCGCGTGATGACCGGAGAGCATCTGGCGATGCGCAGCGAACTGCCACGCGGCCGGATTTACGATCTCTCGTACAGCCCGCGCTATAACGGCGAGCAGCAATTGATCGGCGGCGTACTGATCATGCACGACATCACCGATATCAGCCGCACGCAAGCCGCGCTGCAACGGCGCGAAATGCTGTCGCTGTCTGCGCTCAACAGCAGCCCGGACGTGATCCTGCTGCTGGAAGTGGTGCGCGTGGAGGGGGGGCTGGCGCATGATTTCGTGGTGGTGGATTGCAATCTGGCGGGGGCTGAATGGCTGGGCAAACCGCTTGAGCATATTGTCAACGCGCCGTTGTCCAGCTTGATGGCACAACCGGCATCTGCCGATGCGCTGGAGCGCTATCAGACTGTATATCGCCACGGTGGCACCGTGGAGGACGAGTTTGAAAGCGGCGACGGCCGCTGGTGGCTGCGCCAGGTGCGCCGCTGGCACGACGGCGTGGTGGTGCGTGTCACTGACATTACCAGCCGCCAGCGCGACCAGTTGGCACTGGCGCAAAGCCTGGCCTGGCAGAACGCGGTGCTGGATGCCGCGCCATTTCCCGTGATCGCCACCGATAGCCAGGGCTGGATCACGCTGATGAATGCCACGGCCGAGCGCATGCTCGATTATCCGCCGCTGGAAAGCCTGCCTGCTTCACCATCGTTCGAATCCTTGCTTGACCCCCGCGAGGTGGAGCAGGGCGCGCAACGTCGTGCCAGCGAGCGCCGCGTGCCGGTTGCCGCCGATTTCAGCGTGTTCCGCGTGATGGCGGAACATGGCCCGGCGCGGGAAGAATGGTTGCTGACCGGGCGCGATGGCGTGCATCGGCCGGTGATGCTGGCGGTGACTGCGGTGAAGGAGCCGGGCGGCGGCACGCGCGGATTCCTTTTCATTGCGCGTGACCTGGCAGAACTCAAGCGCGTGGAACGGCGTCTGGTGGAAAGCGAACAGCGCAACAGCCGCATCGTCGACAACATCCGTGAGGGCCTGCTGATTTTTGATGAAGAAGCCTGTGTGGTTCAGGTCAACCCGGCCGCCTGCCTGATCTTTGACTATCCGGATGAATCATTGGTCGGTTTGTCTTTGCGCGCACTGGTGCAACCGGAGGACGCAGAGAAAATGCGCCGCATCCGTTTGCGGCAACTGGCGGGCGAGGATGTGTATGCGCAATTGAGCCCGTTCGAGTTGACCGGCTTGGACCGCAATGGCCGCCGTTTTCCGGTCGAGGTCACGATTTCCGAGCTGACGCTGGAGGGCCAGCGCTGCTTTGCTGCCATCGTGCGTGATATCTCCGAGCGCAAGGAGTACGAATCCAGACTGCATCAGACCATCGCCGAGCTGGAGCTATCGCAAAAAGCCGCCCGGCAGGCCAATGACCTGTTGCTGACGGCCAATCTGGAATTGCAGCGGCTGGCGCAACTCGACGGCCTGACGGGGGTGCCCAACCGGCGTTATTTCGATCAGCAGTTCCAGCACGAGTGGTTGCGCGGCATGCGCGAGAGCCAGCCCTTGTCGGTGTTGATGATCGATGTCGATCATTTCAAGGCGTACAACGACAATTACGGGCATCAGGCTGGCGACGACTGCCTGAAGCTGATTGCGCACACGCTCACCCAGGCTTTGCAGCGCCCCGGCGATCTGCTCGCCCGCTATGGCGGCGAAGAGTTTGTTGCCATCCTGCCCAATACCGATAGCGTAGGAGCCCGGCTGGTGGCCGAGAAAATGTGCCGCACTGTGGCCGATTGCGGTATCGAACATCGTTTTTCCGGTGTAGCCCGGATGGTGACCATCAGTTGCGGCGTGGCAACGCGGGTGCCCGAGGAACAGGTTACGCCCGACGTGCTGATCCAGCTGGCAGATGTTGCGCTCTACGCAGCCAAACGCGGTGGCCGCAACCGTACCGTGGTCGAAGATGGCGAAGGGCCGCCCGGCATCGCCGGTATCCGGTAAATGCCGGCTCGGCATCAGGGCTGCAGGTTGGCGCTACCCAGTACATTGAAGCGCAGCGCCAGCCGCCGCAGCGTGCCGTCCTGGCGCAGCTCACCCAGGATGTCGGCAAAGCGGCGGGCCTTGTCGTCTGCCGTGCGCCGGTTGAAAGCGATATAGATGGGCTGGCCGGTACGTGCTACGCCGTCAAGCGCGATCACCTTGCCGGCGATTTCAGGCAGCTCGTCGGCCAGTTGCGTGGGCATGTCCACGCTGCCGATGGCAATATCGATGCGCTTGCGCAGCAGCATGCGCATCAGTGCCTGCTGGTTGGGCGCGCTCAGGTCGGCATTGCTGCTGGTGGTCAGCAGCGGGGTCCATTCCGGGCCGTAGTAATAGCCGCGTGCACCGCCGACTTGCCAGTGCCCGATCAGTGCTGCAAACGAGCCCTGCCAACTGATCTGGGCCGCGCGTGAACGCAGGATATACAATCGGGCCTGCGGTATATGCAGTGAATTTCCGGGGTAGAACACAGCCCATTCGGCACGCTCCGGCGTACTGGCCACGTAGCTTGCAGCTTCGACTTCCCCGTTTTTCAGCATCGCCAATGCACGTGACCAGGGCAGTGGCAGGATTTTGATCTCCACACCCATGCGGCTTGCCGCAGCCCGGATGGCTTCGATGTGATAGCCAGTCCATTGGCCTGCTTCATCACGATACTCGTAGGGGCGGTTATCCGCTTCTTCGATGGCCACGCGCAAAACCGGCGTCGCAACAGCAACGCCGGCCTGCAGAAAGACCATACTGCACAGGAACAGATGCAAGCGTATCCATACCAAGGCTGCCATATCGCCGAGCATCTCCTGAAGTTTCATGCGGTGCAGACCGCTTGCGGTTGGCCCCGATGTCCGATAGCGGATAGGGGCGCTAGCATCCGGTGTTTGGAGGAATCATGGAAACCGCCACGTTCTGGTCTGCCTTCGTGCTGCTGCTGCTGGTGACCGACCCCTTGGGCAGCATGCCTTTATTTGTATCACTGATGCGTCAGGTTGCACCGGAACGGCGCCGCATTGTGATTTTGCGTGAAGTTGCTGTGGCATTTTCGGTACTGTTCGTGTTCATGCTGGTGGGCAAGCAGTTCCTGGCCCTGATGCATCTGTCGGAAACATCGCTGGGCATTGCTGGCGGCGTCATCCTGTTCCTGATCGCATTGCGCATGGTGTTTCCGCAGCCTGGTGGCGTGCTGGGCGAAACGCATCATGGCGAACCCTTCATCGTGCCGCTGGCCATCCCGCTGGTGGCAGGTCCATCGGCGCTTGCCACGGTATTGCTGCTGGTATCGCGCGATCCGGCCAGATTGTGGGAGTGGGTGGGGGCGCTGGTGCTGACCATGGCCGTGGTCGGCCTGACGCTGGCGTTTTCCGAGAAGATCAGCCGCCTGCTGGGTGAAAAGGTGGTGACCGCATTCGAGCGCCTGATGGGCCTGATCCTGACTGCCATCTCGGTCGAGATGCTGCTGAGCGGCATACGCCAGTACCTGGGCACACTGCACTGACATTCGCCAAGCACGCCTGCCCTCGCTCGGGCTAAAATCCGTCCTTGTTTACACCAGTCGCCCAGTCTCCGGAGTTTCCATGCCCCTCGACCAGAACCAGCTCAAGCAAGCCGCTGCCGAAGCCGCCATTGCCTACATTCAGGATGACATCGTTGTCGGTGTGGGAACCGGCTCTACTGCCAACTACTTCATCGATGCGCTGGCAAAAATCAAGGGCCGTATCGTCGGGGGCGTTTCTTCATCCGAGGCGAGCGTGGCCCGCATGAAGGCGCACGGCATCGCGGTATTCGATCTGAACAGCGTGGACACGCTGTCGGTGTACGTGGATGGCGCCGACGAGATCAACCGCCAGTTGCAGATGATCAAGGGCGGCGGCGCTGCGCTGACGCGCGAGAAGATCGTTGCTGCGGTGGCCGAGCAGTTCGTGTGCATTGCCGACGAAACCAAACTGGTGGACGTGCTGGGCAAGTTTCCCTTGCCGGTGGAGGTGATCCCGATGGCGCGCTCCTACGTGGCGCGCGAGCTGGTGAAGCTGGGTGGCCACCCGGCATATCGGGAGGGGGTGGTGACCGACAATGGCAACATCATTCTCGACGTACACGGTTTGCAGATCACCGAACCGGCAAAGTTCGAGAGCGAGCTGAACCAGATCGTTGGCGTGGTGACGTGTGGTGTATTTGCCCGCCGCCGCGCGGATGTGCTGTTGCTGGGCACGCAATCTGGTGTAAAAACATTCAAGTGATGCGATCTCTGCGGGACTTTAAACAATTGTGCAACATAACCGTAACCTTGAGCTGCTAACGTGCGATGAATAATCTCCCGGAGAAACGGCGCATGTCCGAACATATTTCCAAGCAATTCGATGCAGAGCTCGAAGCCATCCGTTCGAGCGTGCTCGGCATGGCTGGGCTCGTTGAAGATCAGGTACGCCAGGCGATGGAATCGCTGGCAACTGGCGATGTCAGCCTGATCTCGCAGGTGATAGAGCGCGAAGAGCGCGTCAACGAAATGCATCTCGCGCTCGACGAAATGTGTATCCAGATGATCGCCCGCCGCCAACCTGCCGCGTCCGACCTGCGCATGGTGATGACCGTGATCAAATCGGTTGAAGACCTGGAGCGCATCGGCGACAAGGCCGCGCGCATCTGCCAGCGCGCCAAGAACATCATTGATGCCGGCAAGTTGCAGGCCCCGCGTTTCCAGGAGCTGCGCCATCTGGCTGACCTGGCGCTGGACATGCTGTCACGCGCGCTGGATGCATTTGCCCGCCTGGATGCCGCACCGGCTGCCGAGGTGAAGCGTGCCGACAACCAACTGGATATCGAGTACCGCGGCATGCAGCGCCAGCTGGTGTCCATCATGATGGAAGACCCGCGTTCGATCAGCCTCACGCTCGATACCATGTGGATTGCCAAGGCCATCGAACGTATCGGTGATCTGGCAGTGAACATTTCCGAGCACGTGGTGTTCCTGGTCAAGGGCCAGGACGTGCGCCACAAGGGTCAGGCAGAAATGGATCGCGTGGCGCTCGGCCCGAAGGAGTAAGCGCAACGCGCAACCGGTCATTGGTGGCTGCTTGCCGCCATGCCGACGGAAGGGCAGCAGATGCTGCCCTTTTTTACGCCTTGTTCCGCAGCGCAACAGCGGTTATCTTACGACGATCCTGATTGCGGCTTTCCCATGCATGCATCATCCCAAGCAATTTGCTGCCATTGACCTTGGCTCCAACAGTTTCCGGCTCCAGATCGCCCGCAACGATCATGGCCGGCCACTGCCATTGATCACGCTCAAGGAAACGGTGCGGCTGGCTGCCGGCCTGAGCGAGGCCGGCCAGCTCAGTGGTGAAATATGCGATGAGGCACTGGCGGCGCTGCAGCGTTTCGGCACGCGGCTGGCGGGTATTCCCGTCAGCCATGTGCGTGCGGTAGCCACCAACACCTTCAGGGTGGCCAGCAATATCGGCGACTTTTTGCCGCTGGCCGAACGCGCACTGGGTTTTCCCATCGAGGTCATCAATGGGCATGAAGAGGCGCGACTGATTTATCTGGGGGCGGCGCACAGCCTGCCGGATGGCCAGCTGCCGCGTATCGTGATCGATATCGGCGGTGGCTCCACCGAAATCATCGTCGGCCGCGGCTTCGATGCACACTGGATGGCCAGCGTGCAATTGGGCTGCGTGACCTGGAGCCAGCGCTATTTTCCGGATGGCGTGATCACGCCGGAACGCCTGGCACAGGCTGAAGCCGCCACGCACGCCAGTCTGGCACCTTATCTGGATGAGCTGTCCCGCCACGGCTGGCAGCAGGTGGTGGGCACGTCGGGCACCGCGCGTTCGCTGGCGGATATTGTGCAGCTCAATGGTTTTGGCCCGTTCAACCTCACTGCCGGCAGTCTGGCACGGCTGCGTGAGGTCTTGCTGCGGGCCGGGCATGTAGAGCGCGTGAATCTGCAAGGGCTGCGCGCAGATCGCCGCCCGGTGCTGGCAGGTGGCTTTGCCATCATGGCCGGCATGTTTGCGGCGCTGCAGCTGGAGCAGATGGATATCACGCTGGGCGGCTTGCGTGATGGCGTGATGTACGATTTGTTGCATCGTGCAGAAGGCATGAAACGATGAGCAAGCGTCGCAAAGCAGCGCCCAATCACTTGCACAGCCGCCACACACCACGCGCGGACAAGGCGGGCACGCAAGCGGGCACCCTGCAGTACGTGGGGGCCAAGGAGGCGGAGCAAACCTATGCCACGCTGATCGAGTTCGGCCCCAAGGAAGGCGATTTCATCGAAACCCGGTTTACCTCGCTCGACGAGGGCCGTGATTTCCGCCCGCGTTTCGAAACGTTGTGGCTGAATCTGCACGGGCTGGGCAATCTGGAGATACTCAAGTTCGTTGGCCGGCGCTTCGGTTTGCATCCGCTGGTGCTGGAGGACATTCTCAATACCGAACAGCGCCCCAAGGTAGAAGCCTACCCCGGTTACTTCTTCGTCACCGCGCGGCTGATCCGCATCTGCGAGGACGGCTCGCTCGATAGCGAACAGGTCAGCATCGTGGTGATGCGCGGCGTGGTGCTGACCTTCCAGGAGCAGCCAACCGGCACGTTTGATGGTATCCGCGAGAGCCTGAAAACCGGCCAGTCGCAAATCCGCAAGCTGGGGGCGGATTACCTTGTGTATGCGCTGCTGGATAAACTGGTCGACCGTTATTACGTGGTGCTGGAGCAACTGGGTGAGCGGATCGAGAACCTGGAGGATGCCATTTACGCCGGCGCGCAATCATCACACCTGACCGAGATCCAGGAGCTGCGCCGCAAGCTGCTCTACCTGAAGCGCGGGCTGTGGCCGATGCGCGAGGTGGTGAACGTGCTGCAGCGCGACGAACCGGATTTCTTCCACGAGGAAACCCAGCTTTACCTGCGTGATGTGTATGACCACACGGTGCAACTGATTGAAAGCACCGATTCATTGCGCGATCTGATCGGCGGCCTGCAGGATGCCTATGCATCGCTGCAATCGCAGCGCATGAACGAACAGATGCGCGTACTCACCACCATCACCACCATCTTCATGCCGCTGACGCTGGTGGCCGGCATCTATGGTATGAACTTCGAGCATATGCCGGAGCTGAAATGGCATTACGGCTATTTCTATGCGCTGGCGCTGATGGGGGTGATTACCGTGGTGCTGGGTGGATACTTCTGGATACGGCGCTGGCTGTAATCGGCGGTGGCGCAGGCTAGAACAGCCAAGCCAGCGCAAATACCCCCAGCATCATCACCGCGATGCCTACCTTGGCAATCGCCGCCACCACCATGCCCACCCAGGTGGCGATGCCTACCTTGCCGGCCTGATAGAGATCACGCCCGGTCAGGAACTCGCCAGCCGCGGCGCCGGCAAACGGGCCGATCAGCATGCCGGCTATGCCGAAGAAAACACCGGCAATCGATCCGATCACCGATCCCCAGATTGCCGCCTTGCTGGCACCCACCTTCTTGGCGCCCAGTGCCCCGGCCACGTAATCGAGCGCAATGCCGATGGCCAGCAGCACACCAAGGATGACCAGCGTGGTGGAGCCCACGTGCTGGTACTGATCCAGCCCCGCAGCCAGCCACATGCCGCCGAACAGGAAGGGCAGGCCCGGCAGCATCGGCAGCACGGTGCCGGCCAGGCCGACCAGCATCAGTGCCACTGCAAGTATCCAGCCAGCTATTTCCATCCTCGTTCCTTTTTTTATTTGCCAGTCGCCAGTGGCAGACAGCATAGGCAGCATTTGGTTGCGCCACGCAGGCTGCAAAAAAAGCCCGCATCGGCGGGCTTGGGTTTATTTGCGGCTGGTACGCCATAGCAGGTGCGCGCCGATCACGATCATCGGCAACGAGAGCCACTGGCCCATGGAGAGATTCAGCGCCAGCAAGCCAAGGAAGTTGTCCGGTTCACGCGCAAACTCGGCAATGAAGCGGAACGCGCCGTAGCCGATCAGGAATACGGCGGAAACCTGGCCTACCTTGCGGGGCCTGGCCGAATACAGCCACAGGATCACGAACAGCAGCACGCCTTCCAGCAGTGCCTGGTACAGCTGCGACGGGTGGCGCGGCAGCATGTTGTATTGCAGGAACCACTCCTGCCATTGCTGATTGCCTGCGGAAGCGAGGGAGTCGGCGTCCTTTGCCGACCAGAAACCCATCGCCCACCAGCTGTCCGGCGTGGTAACGCGGCCCCACAGTTCGCCATTGATGAAGTTGCCGATACGCCCGAAAGCCAGGCCGATGGGTACCAGCGGTGCAATGAAATCGGTGATTTCAAAGAAGCGCCGGCCGGTCTTGCGGCCGAACAGCCACATGGCGAACAACACGCCCAGGAAGCCGCCATGGAAGGCCATGCCGCCTTCCCATACCTTCAACATGTCCAGCGGATGGGCAAAGTAGAAATCCGGCTTGTAGAACAGCACGTAGCCCAGTCGCCCGCCCAGAATCACGCCCAATACGCCGTAGAACAGCAGGTCGTCCATTTCCTCCACGCGCCAGCCCGGCAGCTTGCCGTGCTTGATGCGGTAGCGCCCCAGCAGCAGGAATAGCACGAAGGCGAGCAGGTACATCAGGCCATACCAGTGCACGGCAAGCGGGCCCAGTTTGATGGCAATCGGATTGAAGTGCGGGTGAACGAGCATCGGGGGGGCGCTTTGCGATAAAATCGGCAGATTATAGCGTGCTTCTTCACGCCAGCTTCCCTGAAGGAAAACCTCATGCCCGTTTATCGCTCCCGTACGTCCACCCACGGCCGCAACATGGCCGGCGCTCGCGCACTCTGGCGCGCCACCGGCATGAAGGATGGCGACTTCGACAAACCGATCATTGCCATCTCCAATTCCTTCACCCAGTTCGTGCCCGGCCACGTGCACCTGCACAACCTGGGCCAGCTGGTTGCGCGGGAAATCGAGAAAGCAGGCGGCATCGCCAAGGAATTCAACACCATCGCCGTGGATGACGGCATCGCCATGGGCCACGCCGGCATGCTGTACAGCCTGCCCAGCCGCGAGCTGATCGCCGATTCGGTCGAATACATGGTGAACGCGCACACCGCCGATGCGCTGGTGTGCATCTCCAACTGCGACAAGATCACCCCGGGCATGCTGATGGCGGCATTGCGGCTGAACATCCCGGTGATTTTTGTCTCCGGCGGCCCGATGGAAGCCGGCAAGGTCGACTGGAAGGGCGAAATCCGCAAGCTGGACCTGGTGGATGCGATGGTCGAAGCGGCCAATGACAAGGTCAGTGATGAAGAAGTGGCTGCCGTCGAGCGCTCTGCCTGCCCGACCTGTGGTTCGTGCTCCGGCATGTTTACCGCCAACTCGATGAACTGCCTGACCGAGGCACTGGGCCTGTCGTTGCCCGGCAACGGTTCGATGCTGGCTACGCACGGTGACCGCAAGCAGTTGTTCCTGCAGGCTGGCCGTACCATCGTCGAGATCGCCAAGCGCTATTACGAGCAGGATGACGAGAGCGTACTGCCGCGCAATATCGCTACCTTCGAAGCATTCGAGAACGCCATTGCGCTGGATATCGCCATGGGTGGCTCCACCAATACCGTGCTGCACCTGCTGGCAGCTGCCAGTGAAGCCGGTGTCGACTTCAAGATGGCCGATATCGACCGCATGAGCCGCAAGGTGCCATGCCTGGCCAAGGTGGCACCTGCCACCCAGAAATACCATATGGAAGACGTGCACCGCGCCGGTGGCGTGATCGGCATCCTGTCCGAGCTGGATCGCGCCGGCCTGATCCACCGCGAAGCCCGTACCGTGCACGCGCCCACGCTGGCCGATGCATTTGCCAAATGGGATATCGTGCAGGCGGCGCCGGATAGCGAAGCGCACCACTTCTACCGCGCCGCGCCGGGCGGCATTCCCACCACCATCGCGTTCTCGCAATCGATGCGCTATCCGGAGCTGGATCTGGACCGCGCCAACGGCTGCATCCGCAACAAGGAAAACGCCTACAGCCAGGACGGTGGCCTTGCCGTGCTGTACGGCAACATTGCCGAGCGCGGTTGTATCGTCAAGACGGCCGGTGTGGATGACTCCATTCTCACGTTCACCGGCCGTGCGCGCATTTTCGAAAGCCAGGACGACGCCGTGGCCGGCATCCTTGCCGACCAGATCGTTGAGGGCGATATCGTCATCATCCGCTACGAGGGCCCCAAGGGCGGCCCGGGCATGCAGGAAATGCTCTACCCGACCTCGTATCTGAAATCCAAGGGCCTGGGCAAGGCATGTGCACTGCTGACCGATGGCCGTTTCTCTGGCGGCACATCCGGCCTGTCCATCGGCCATTGCTCGCCGGAAGCGGCCGAGGGTGGCGCGATTGGCCTGGTGGAAGAGGGCGATATCGTGCTGATCGATATCCCCAACCGTACCATCGAGCTGCAGGTGAGCATGGAAGAACTGGCGCACCGCCGTGGCAAAATGGAAGCGAAGGGCCGCGCCGCATGGAAACCGGTCAGCCGCGAGCGTTACGTATCACCGGCTCTGCGTGCCTATGCAGCGATGACGACCAGTGCGGATACCGGCGCCATCCGCGATGTGAGCCAGGTCGAGCACAAGTAAGCTGCAACACACAAAACGGAAAGCCGGCGTGAGCCGGCTTTTTCACAACTGTTGCCAAGGAAAAATCATGCCCGTCGATACCCGGACCATGCACGCCGCCATGTTGGCGATAGTAGCGCAGATACCTCACGGACAAGTGCTGAGCTACGGCGAAGTGGCCAGGCTGGCGGGCTTCCCGCGGCATGCCAGGATGGTCGGACGGGTGCTGGCGCAGACGAATCTGGATGTGCCATGGCATCGCGTGGTGAACAGCAAGGGCCAGATCAGCCGGCGCGGTCTGGATGGAGGCGATGATCTGCAGCGGGTGCTGTTGGAGGCGGAAGGGGTAACGTTCTCTGGAGAGCGCATCGTCGATCGAAGACATCCCGATAAAACCAGGTCTTCGCTGGATTGATGGCGTATTAGGTGGTGGTCCGCCATGCAACGCCCTTTAGATAGCCCGCTGTTTTGAGTTGCTTGATATAAAAAAAACCCCTGCCTGGGCAGGGGTTTTCATTGCAACCAGTTCTGCTTATGGGCAGACAGGCGGGTAGAACGGGCTGATGGCGTTAGCCGGTGTGTTCTTTTCGTCTGCCAGTTCATCAGATGATGCTTTCAGGTTGAACTGCGACTTATCGGAAGCAACGGATCCACCGATCAATGTGGTGGTCGCGGTCAATTCAACGTCCACCCAGTATGCAAAGCTCTTCGCGTAGTTGACGTCGAACTTTGCAAAACCGGATGCATCCGTGACGACGACTGGCGGCGAAACGCTGACCGGATTACCCAAGCCACCCAATGTGCACACACTCGGTTTGACGAGAGTAATGGCGCCGGAGTAGATCCAGAACTTGGCGGTCGCATCATAGGCAAGGCGGCCTTGGTAGAAGTTCATCGGTGTGATGACCAGCGTGACCGTGGCATTTTGTACCGGATTACCTGCGGCGTCGGTCACCAGCACGTTGTGCGGATCAGAGTACTGGGTATCGCTCGGTACCAGGATCTTGTTACCTGCGCCGATCTTGACCGAGCGTGCCTGATTGCCGATGACGGTGATATCCACTGTTGCCTGGGCTGTACCGCTGGTCACAGTGACCCTGATTGTACGCGGGGTGCCATCAACGCCCGCGCTGAGGGAGGCTGTCACCTGTCCGTCGGCGCCACTGACGCCGTTGCTGCTGACATTCGAAATCAGTCCGCTCGAGGCAGAGAAGGTGACTGTCTGGCCCGATAGTGCAACGTTCTTGTTGCTGGTTGTCAGAGCGGTCAACTTGACTGTGCCAATGGCTGGCAACTGTGTACTGTCTGCCAGCAGGACCAGATTGGCTGCTACCGGCGGAAGAGGCGTTGGGGTTACGGAAACCACCGGTGTTGGCGTCGGATTGCCGGCAAGACTGCCGCCACCAGCGCCGCCATTACACGCAGCCAGCGAGAAAACGGCGCTGATCAGGGCCGCACATGTCAAACCGCGCATCCAAGCGCTCCTCGAAAATTGCCGCATAGCGTTTTTTCCTGTGTTATGCGTTGTAAGGGTATTGATTATTGATCAGCACACGTCTTGCGCGATCTTTCACACGCGCTATTAGACAATAACAACAGTGCGCCGGGCAATTAAAGGCTGACTTCAGGCATGCAAAAGAAAGGAGGGTATTCCATTTCAGTGTTGTTGCCGCTTGATCGGCACAGGCTTGAGTCTCCGCTTGGCATGTATCCAGATCGCCATCTGCCAATACCAAAAGGGGGGAGCGCATGCGCAAAAGCCTGATTTGACTGTCGTTGATGGCTTTCCGGTGTATGTATCGGATGCTGTGGCAAAGCCTGATGCTACCTGTTGCTGATATTGCCGCGATTTTAGCGGTTCTCAGCAAGAGCGAATGGCTTTGTGGTTTTTGCGACACAAGCGAAACCGATGCGTCGAAAAGGCTGGCGGGGCGGGGGCTACGAGGGATGTCAGCTGATGCGGCTGCAATGCTGATGATTTACCGGCGTGGCTACGCAGAAGATGGGGGGAATCCTGATTCAGCATTAAGGCAGTGCGGAGCGGAGACAGCAATGGCCAGCTCGAATGCAAAAGGGCCTGGCAGAAGCCAGACCCTTTGCGAAATTCTTTTGGTGGCCAGTCGCGGAATCGAACCACGGACACGCGGATTTTCAATCCGCTGCTCTACCAACTGAGCTAACTGGCCATCAAGTGAGAGGCGCATTAAACACTGCCCGAGCCATGGTGTCAAATGACCTCAAGCGATAAATCAACAAGTTGTTGTTTTGTATCTGCTATTTTTCCCGCTTGTCGGTGTTTCCGGATGTGGGTGCCGCTTCCTCAATCATGAGGATGCTCGCCCGTGCAGCGACGGGCGTGCATATTGGGCGTGTATCTATGTATTCCGATCGCTGTTGTTCGGTGCGCTGGGGGAGCACGCCGGGTCTGATGCTCGGCCCGCCGCCGGTTTGCATGTATATCTGCACATGCGCGGGTGGCTAATGTGTAAGGGTGCCTGCCTGTCTGCCTGTCCGGCGAGGCTGGTGTGTGCGATGCAAACATATATATGTCATGCCTCGGCTGTTTGTGTTTGGCTATGCGGCGTTGGCGTTGGCGTTGGCGTTGGCGTTGGCGTTGGCGTTGGCGTTGGCGTTGGCGATGGCGATGGCGATGGCGATGCGGGTGTAACGGGTGCGCTAAATGCTCGCAAGGGGGGGGGGGCGAGTGGTGGTCCTGCTAGCGTCTGGCCGGAGGGTTTGCGTCCGGGTGCGCTGGCGTTAACGCGTTCTGATGACGGCTGCGTTTTTCCGTGGCTGTCGTTTGCGCAACTGCCGTTGCGCGTGGTGCTGCCCGCGTTGCTTGTGATCTGGTCGGTGTCCTTGGTGTTGCGCGCGGGCAGGTTTGGCTGGCGCGAAACCAGTGGGCTTGCGTGCGACCCAAGGGTCGGGGTGCCGCTTGCCCGATTGCAACCGGCGTTGCCGCCCGATGCCTGTCATGGGTACGCGTGAGCAGCTGCAAATGGGATGGGGCGATGTTTCGCACCAGTTTCTGAAGGCTACATCAGCGCTGGCGGCGCAGGAATGCGTGCGGTAACACGGTCTTGATGCGGTTTTTGCTTTATGCGGCGAGCGCGCCGCTGCCGTGTTTTGCCGGTGTTTCAGTATCTTTCGCGCAGAAAAAACCATTGCGCATCATGGGGATGGGTAATTTGTCGGGTTTTGTTGCGGTAAAGGGTTTGACGTTATTCTTTTCATTGCCCATAATGCGCAGCTCATCCGGTGGGGTGGCCGAGTGGTTAATGGCAGCAGACTGTAAATCTGCCCTCTCTGAGTACGCTGGTTCGAATCCAGCCCCCACCACCAGATTGCTGCTTCGCGGTGTGAAGTGTCTGTCTTGCTGTGAAGCTAGTTCCTGCGGGTGTAGCTCAATGGTAGAGCAGAAGCCTTCCAAGCTTATGACGAGGGTTCGATTCCCTTCACCCGCTCAAAAAAAGTTGCGCCGATGTAGCTCAGGGGTAGAGCACTCCCTTGGTAAGGGAGAGGCCATGGGTTCAATTCCCATCATCGGCTCCATTTTCTTCTGTCTCATATTTCAGAAATTCTAGATAAGGAAATACGAAG
>NZ_WXTX01000039.1 GCF_009848685.1 Andreprevotia sp. IGB-42 | reverse complement strand
ACCCTGACCGAGGTGCAGGAATACTTCGGCCGCACCACCAGCAAGATCGACCTGGGTGGGCACATCTTCACCTACACCTACAACCGTGCCGGCTGGCTGACCAAGCAGACCGGCAGCACCGGCCAGTTGATCGAGTACAACTACTACGCCAACGGCTACATCAAATCCATGCTCGACCGCACACTCAAGGTCGAGACCGTGTACGCGTATGACCGAGAAGGCAACCGCACCTTCGAGGGCTACCGCAATGTGGTGCCAAGTGGCAGCGTGGTGGAGTACTACCAGAGCGCCAACATCAGCTACGACGCCCTCAACCGCATCAGCCGCGTGCTGAATGCAGACGAACGCGCGGATATCCGCTACCAGTACGACCAGAACGGCAACGTACGGCGCATCCTCACCGAGTACAAGAGTGCCGATGGCGACCAGCGCAGCACACAAGATCTCTGGTACGCCTATGACGCGATGAACCGCTTCACGGTCACGCAAGGCGCGCTGGAGACCGGCGCCGATGGCACCAAGACCATTACCAAGGGCAGCGCTGGCGTCGCCATCGCTTACGACCTGGCCGGCCGTCGCATCTATGCAGACTACGCCGCAGATTATGGCGCGGCTGGTGGTACTGCACATCAGGAGTCCTACAAATATACCAACGAAGGGTACCTCACCACGGTCACCATTGATGGCGTAGAGCGCTCCTCCCGTACCCTGGACCTGGCCGGCCGTGTCGTAACGTCGGTACAAAAGGATGGCAGTGGCAATGTGGTCGAAACCCGCATCAGCCAATACCTGGGCGACAACCGGGTAGCACAACAAACGGTGCTGACCGGTGGCAGCACCAATGTCACCGACTACACCTACCTGGGGGATGGCACGCTGGCCAAGACCGAATCGGTCACCAATGGCAGCGGTGGGAACGGCACCCGCATCACCACCAGCTACAGCTACGAATGGTGGGACGGCGCCAAGGAAAAGAACATCACCGTGGTGGGTGCCCTGCTCAAGAACAACCCCTCGGGCTGGCTACCGGGCCAGTCGGCCTACAGCTATGACGTGAACGGCCACGTCGCCAGCGTGGAAGTAGCCGACAAGTTCGACACCACTGTCGGCAACCGCCGCTTCAGCTACCGCACCAGTGCAGAAGGCCTGGTGTTGCGCCGCGACGAATACGTCAACGGCCTGGTCCACCGCTGGCGCCAGTACTACTACGTGGGCGGCAAGCGCGTGGGCGACGTCGCCAACGACGGCCCATCGCGCGATGACTACGCCGATACCCTGCAGGCGCTGAACAACAGTGGCGGCAACGACAACCGCTACAAGAACTGGAAACCGGTCGCCTCGGCCGACTTCGACCAGAACTACGAACCGATCAGCCCCAGCTACCCCGGCCAGGCCGCCGGCAGCTACATCGCCCACAAGGGCGACAGCCTGCAAGGCGTTGCCCAAGCCGTATGGGGCGATGCCAGCATGTGGTATCTGCTGGCCGACGCCAACGGCCTGACCGGCCAGGAAGCCCTGCAAGAAGGGCAAGTGCTGGTGATCCCGAACAAGGTCACCAATATCCACCACACTTCGCAAACGCAACGGGTTTACAACCCCGGTGAAGCGATGGGTGAGGTGGCACCGACCCTGCCGAATGCGCCGACGCCGCCGACCAAAGGTTGCGGTCAGATGGGCAAGATCCTGATGATGGTGGTGGCCGTCATCGCCTCTGTAGTCACTGCTGGTGCGGCAATGATGGCGATGGGCAGCTTGATCCTGAGTGGTGCCCTTGGTGCGGCAGCAGGCAGTGCCGCCAGCCAGCTCGTTGGGATGGCGACCGGGGACGTGGACAAGTTCTCCTGGAGCCAGGTTGGACAAGCTGCCGTGGTTGGCGCTGTGACTGCCGGGATTTCGTCCGGCGTTGCGAGTGGGCCGATCGGGGAGGCAATCAAAGGCTTCGGATTCGGTGAAACCGGCACGGCCGT
>NZ_WXTX01000038.1 GCF_009848685.1 Andreprevotia sp. IGB-42 | reverse complement strand
CAGCAATTACAACGGCAACGATAGCTTTACCGTCACCGTCAGCGATGGCAAGGGTGGCACCGATACCGTGACCGTCAATGTGGGCGTCACGCCCGTCAACGATGCACCGGTGGGCGCGAACCAGAGTGCCACCACGCCGGTGGATACCCCTGTCAGCGGCAAGGCCGTTGCCACCGATGTGGATGGCGACGCGCTTACTTTCGGCAAGGGCAGCAACCCGGCGCATGGCAGCGTGGTTGTCGACGCCAGCGGCAACTGGACCTATACGCCGGATGCAAAGTACACCGGCAGCGACAGCTTCACCGTCACCGTCAATGATGGCAACGGCGGTACCACCGCGCTGACCGTGAACATCGGTGTGAATGCCGTGGTTCCGCCAGTCAACCACGCGCCGACTGCCAATGATGACAGCACCACCGTGCTGCAGGACGGCAGCGTGACCGTGGCCGTACGCGGCAACGACACCGACCCGGATGCCGGTGATACGCTGACCGTCAGCGGCGTCACGCAGGGTGCCAATGGCTCGGTGGTAGTCGACATCGCCACCGGCAACCCCATCTACACGCCGAATGCCGGCTACACCGGCAGCGACCAGTTCACCTACACCATCAGCGACGGCCACGGCGGTACGGCTACCGCCACGGTCAACGTGACGGTCAATGCATTGCCGCCGGTCAATACCGCGCCGACTGCCCTGGATGACAGCACCAGCCTCACGCAGGATACGAGCGTGACCATCGCGGTGCGTGGCAACGACACGGATGCGGATGGCGATACGCTGACCGTCAGCACCGTTACACAGGGCGCAAACGGCTCGGTGGTGATCGATGCCGTTACCGGCAACCCGGTCTACACGCCGAACGCCGGCTACACCGGTAACGACCAGTTCACCTATACCGTCAGCGATGGCCACGGCGGCACGGCGACCGCCACCGTCAGCGTGACCGTCAATGCCGTCGTGCCGGGCAATGTTGCACCGGTCGGCATCAGCGAATCTGTCACCACTGCCGAAGACAAGCCGATCAGCGGTACGCTGACCGCTACCGATGCCGACGGCGATGCGCTGAGCTTCACCAAGGCCACCGATCCTGCGCACGGCAATGTCACCGTCGACGCTGCCGGCAACTGGACCTATACCCCGGCCAGCAACTACAACGGCGCCGACAGCTTCACGGTCACCGTCAGCGATGGCAAGGGGGGTAGCGATACCATCACCGTCAGTGTGGGCGTGACACCGGTCAACGATGCACCGGTGGCGGTTGCCGACCATTTCACTACCAGCGAAGGCACGCCCGTCACCATCAAGTTTGCCGATCTGCTCGGCAACGATACGGATGTCGATGGCGATCTGCTGAGTGTGGGATCGGCACAGAACATCCAGCATGGCACCCTGAGCGTGGTTGGCGGCAACCTGGTGTTTACCCCGGCAGCCAACTTCAGCGGTACGGCCTCGTTTGATTACACTGTGAGTGATGGCCACGGCGGCACGAATACGGCCACAGTCAGCATCGATGTGACCCCGGTCAACGATGCGCCGGTATTCACCGACAACAACGGCCCGCTGGGCAACAGCACCAGTGTGACCACGCCGGAAGACACCCCGGTCAGCGGTACGCTGACCGCTACCGATGCGGATGGCGATGCACTGACTTTTGCCAAGGGCGCCGACCCGGTGCATGGCACCGTCACTGTCGATGCCAACGGTAACTGGACCTACACCCCGGCCAACAACTACAACGGCGCGGATAGCTTCACCGTCACCGTCAGCGATGGCAAGGGCGGTACGGATACGCTGGTGGTCAATGTCGGCGTTACCCCCGTCAACGATGCACCAGTGGGCCAGGACGAATCGATCTCCACCCATCAGGACACGCCGTTCAACGGCACCGTGACCGGCAGCGATGTCGATGGCGACAAGCTGACCTTCGCTGTGGCCATCGGTGGTGATCCGGCGCACGGCACCGTCACCGTCAACCCGGATGGCAGCTATACCTATACCCCGACTGCCGGTTTCAATGGCAACGACAGCTTTGCGGTCACAGTCAGCGATCCGGACGGCGCTACCAGCACGCTGACCGTATCGGTCAACGTCGGCCCGAACAGCAACCCGGTGGCCACTGCCACCGATGCCACCACGCCTGAAGACACGGCGGTTACCGGCAAGGTCACCGCAACGGATGTCGATGCGGGTGATGTGCTGACCTTCAAGCTGGCTAGCGGTGGCGATGCTGCACACGGTACCGTCAGCGTGGCTGCCGATGGCAGCTGGAGCTACACCCCGGGGGCTAACTACAACGGCAAAGACAGCTTCCAGGTGACCGTTGAAGACGGCCATGGTGGCAGCAACACGGTGACGGTGAATGTCGACGTCACGCCGGTCAACGACGCACCGGTACTGGTTGATGGCAATGGCGATCCGCTGGGCAACAACCAATCGGTGACGACGCCGGAAGACACCCCTGTC
>NZ_WXTX01000037.1 GCF_009848685.1 Andreprevotia sp. IGB-42 | reverse complement strand
TACCGAAGCCTTCGGTACTGCACAGGCGCGCACCATCACCACCGTCTGGCACCCCACTTGGCGTTTGCCGGCCAGCATCACCGAGCCCAATCGCGTCACCACCTTCGATTACGACGCCGTTACCAGCAACCTGAAGAGCAAGACCGTCACCAGCGCGGGCAGCACCAGGGCATGGCGCTGGACCTACGGCAACTTCGGCCAAGTCGCCACCAGCACCGACCCCAGCGGCAAGATCACCACCTACACCTACGATACCCAAGGCAACCTGGCCACCATCACCAACCCGGCCAGCCAGCTCACCCAGTTCACGCTGTATGACGCCAACGGCAACCTCAAATCGATGACCGACCCGAACGGTGTGGTCACCACCTTCAGCTACGACCTGCGCAACCGCCTTAAAACGCGCCAGACCGGCAGCGAGCTGACCACCTTTACCTATGACCTGGTTGGCCAGCTCAAGCGCATCGACTTTGCCGACGGCAGCAGCCTCAGCTACGACTACGACCCCGCGCACCGGCTGACCGACATCCGCGACAACCGCAACGGCCGGGTGCACTACGAGCTGAACAACGACGGCAGCCTCAAGCGCGAAGACCGCTACGACCCGGATGGCACTTTGGCCACCGGCCTCGCCGCTGCTGCCACACAACGCAATTTGCCGAATACGCTTACGCAGCCCTGAGCGTGCATTGGAAAATTCATGCTTCATATATTCAATATGTTGAGTAACTAAATGACCAATATTTCAATCAAAGCCCTAGTTCTGCTTTTCGTTATTCAGCTGATCAGTATTTCAGGTCATGCATCGGCTAACGAGCGTACATGGTGGGCGGCGAAAGCTGGGTATATATGTGGTGACCAAGCTGCGCATGCAAGTAATGTCGCTTATGCGGCCCTTAATTGCCGTGAGTATACGCCTTACTGTTGGTCCGATATTTCTTCGTCGAGCGTAGGTTATCGGGTTTCCTATTACGCTAATTATCCAAATGTTCCGGAAGGGCTGATCTCAGGGTTCTATCTTTATTGGACGGATGGGTTGGGCAAGCGCGGTAGCGGATATTTTGAACAATGGATCGGCAACGGGGACTGGACTAAGGGGTGTGATCCTGTTTGCCCGGAGGGCATGTTTCAAGGTGCAGTCAGCCATACCTGCCGACCTAAATGTAATGCGGGATACTATCTTAGTAAGCGCACTGGCATATGTGAACTCAAGCCATCTTGCCCAGCCAATGCTAGTTGTTTTGCTCCTTATGATGCTGATCCGGATGCAGGTCTGACATGTCCAAGGTCTGGTGATCCGATCAGCACGGCATCTGGTAACAGTTTTCAGACGGAACCCGATTTCATCTGGGCGCTTGGGCAAACATTTGCACGTGCTTACAACAGCAATGGACTATTGGTTGACTTGGGCGTAGGCAGAGGTTGGCGTTTGCCGCTGCAACGTCGTGTCGTCTTTATTGCTCCGTCCGTTTATTCATCTGCATATGTGAATGACATTGATCCGGACTGGGTCAATCAGGAGGTGGCCGTAACACCCGCTTATTACCTGCTGGAACGTGATGATGGCAAAAGTTATCGCTTCGAGCTGGATGGCCGGCCTAGCGTTGTTCAGGGAAGTAATTCGTATTCACTGGAAATCAGCAAGAATGCGCAAGGCGATGTCACCGGCTTTGTTGTGAAAGATACATTGAATACTGAGAGTTACGCGGCGGATGGGCGATTGAATAAGGTGGTTTTTGCTACCGGGCAGGAAATCAAGATCGACTATAATGGTGATCGTACCGTCCAGCAAATCAATGATGGTTTTGGTCATAGGTTGATATTCAACTATGGTGACAATTTTCATGTAACCAGTATTTCAGTCAATGGTGTACTCAATGCAGTTCAATATGGCTATGACACCCAAGGCCGCCTCACCAGTGTGACTTACGCTGATGCCAGCCAGCGTCAGTACTTTTACGAAGACAGCAACAATCCTTACCTGCTGACTGGCATTCGGGACGAAAACGGCAGCCGTTATGTCACTTGGCGCTTCAATGCCGCAGGCCAGGCCATTTCTTCGGAATTGGCTGGCGGGCTGGACAAGACTAGCCTCGATTTCGGCGGTGACCAGAACGTTGGCCCGCGCTGGACGGACGAAACCGATCCACTCGGCACCGTCCGCCGCTACACCTTCAGCAAGCGTGCCGGCTCATGGTTGCTGGATGGCAACAGCCAACCCGGCGGCTCCGGCTGCGCAGCAGCCAGCAACGGCCTCACCTACGACGCCAACGGCAACGTCGCCAGCCGTACCGACTTCAACGGCAACGTCACCAAGTATGCGTTCGACCTGGCCCGCAACCTGGAAACCAGCCGTACCGAAGCCTTCGGCACCGCCCAAGCCCGCACCATCACCACCGTCTGGCACCCCACCTGGCGCCTGCCAGCCACGGTGACCGAGCCCAATCGCGTCACCACCTTCGATTACGACGCCGTTACCAGCAACCTGAAGAGCAAGACCGTCACCAGCGCGGGCAGCACCAGGGCATGGCGCTGGACGTACGGCAACTTCGGCCAAGTCGCCACCAGCACCGACCCCAGCGGCAAGATCACCACCTACACCTACGATACCCAGGGCAACCTGGCCACCATCACCAACCCGGCCAGCCAGCTCACCCAGTTCACGCTGTAT
>NZ_WXTX01000036.1 GCF_009848685.1 Andreprevotia sp. IGB-42 | reverse complement strand
GAGACCTGACCCTGAATTTGTGTTTGTCGAGCATGTTAAAAATCAGGTGCGTAAGAATTTTGATGCTAAAACTCTTGATAAGTCTGAATTGTGTAGGGAATTTGAAACAGTCTTGAGAAAAATAATTGCCGGAGATAATTCTCCTTATGCTGTATTTTAGCGAATGGGGGGAATTGGGGTCAGGTCTTATTTTTTGCAATGAACCAGACCGCCAATAAAATGGCTAAACGGTTGATGAAAAATACAGACCTGACCTTGAGTTTGTGAATTTGCAGCAATTGATTGAATTTTGTTCCGCTGCCACCTAAGCCATAAAGAGATTGCTATGCTTAGGATCAAAGAAGATGACCTCGATTATTCCGACGAGCAGATGCGCTAAGTAAATGTGCGAATGCCTTGCCTATGACGCTATCCAATTTAGCGGAGGACGTGCCGTGATTCAAGCCGGTACGCGCGTGGGGAGCGGCGCGATCTACCTGCCGGGCCTTGAACCTGCCAGGTTAACGCGCGCCCGGCGGGGCCGCCGCCCACTTGGCCATGCAGCAGCAGCAGACCCACCGTGCCGGGTCGGCAGTACACCCGCCGGAATACGCCGCAAACCCTTGTGCTGCCTGGCTTGGCGGGCGGTTTTACGGGGTAGCGTTATCACGGTAACGCGGATGCGGAATAACGCTGGAAGCCAGCAGCAGCGCGGGTTTGCGGGGCACACGGTACGTTGCGTGATGTGTGATGGAAACGAAGGGGCGCGGGCCTCCCGCAGCATCCTACCAAGCCATTGATCCAGCAGGGATTTTGGCAGGTGGCGGGATTTTACGCGGATGGCTGTCCCATAGGACGACGTAGGACAGACATAGGCGCATATGGAACAGATCTAGGACAGAGGTAGAACGCACCTAGAACAGACCACGAACGGATATACGAACAGGGTAGAACGGCGCGGGTGGTAAATAGCCGGTGGCGGACGAACCCGCACCGGCTTTAGAACCTGACGGACTACAGTACAACCAGCCAGATGCGGCTTACGAATCCGGGAAGTCGATCTCAAATCGATGGCCCACCAGGTTCTCTCGACCTTGTTTGGCTATCTCAGTCTTGAAACTCAAGATCAGCGCAGCAACCAGTTTAAATTGATCTGATGTAAAGCACTGCGGCACCCCCTCGTCAACTGAGAATTCAGGCAGATTTTCATTTGAAATACAAATTCTGCCGGGAGTCGCAAATGGCGGCCGAACCCATATTAACTTGTCATTGATCGACATATCCGGCAGATCAGGATTGCTGGGAATATATTTCCCAGAGAATGCGTCTTCAATCAATCTTTCCAATTCGAAGATCGGCTCCCCGCTCAACTCCCACAGTGAGTCGCAAAGTGTCAGGCTGACAGCTTCGTCCTCAGTTCCGTCATGGCCAATGCAGTAAATCCTTGGATACAGGGATTTATTCGACAGCGGCTTTACCTCTGCAATTATCTTCTTCATGGTGTGTACCCCGGATAGCCGCGCCACAAGTTCACGGTGGTGTAATTAGGCTCAAAGAATTTAAATGAAATGCCGCCAGACATACCTTGGTAGGTCTTCCCCGACACTTGACTTCGATTTAGCCACGCCAAGCTCATCTCACCTTTAGCTTGCGCCAAAGACCATGAGTCAGGAGTCATGGTTGAATACCCTTGTCCATTTGTCTTGGGATAGAAATTACCATCGGGAGCCAGCAGCTCAATTTGAGCTCGCATCGACTCGTTCTGCCCAACTTGCTCCGTGCCTTGCACTACTCGAAGAAGAGGTGACGTAGAGAAATGGCCACCCATAACCTGCTTGCTAGCGAGCCGGGAGAAGTCGATATCGGCTTCAATATGAGAAAAGTCGACCTGCCCACGCGCTTGCTGATATGCCTGGCGCAAATCTGCCCAATAAGAACCGGATTTATTGTTCGCAGCAATCCGCTGCAGAGCACTGACCTCCGAATCAACGAGTACCCTGTTTGGAACATCAATCCAGCGTGAGGCCTAGGCGGCCAAATAACCCCCCCAGCACGGCCTGAACTGGAGCGGAGCCTTGCTTTGAGATGTTCCACAGCCGTTCAATTACCTCTGAAGATAATTGGACAGTATCTTTGCCTCGTAGACTATCTGCTGCAGCCAAAACGACTTCGTCGCTGTCCGACTCCAAAAGATCAATCAGAATTTCGGTAGAAGCTGGGTGGGAAACCAAATCCAAAACCTCCGCGCACCTTACCTTCCACTCATCGGGCCTCAATTTGCACTGCTCCTTCAGATCTATCCAATCTTGCTCATTAAATTTTGACAGCAAGGACGACGCCATCCCTGTGCCTTCGTCGTACCAATAATCGACTAAGAATTCCAGTCCCAGGTAATTATCAAAATCGGTGTACATTTTCTCTCCTTATGGCTTCGGAAGTAGCGGCGTCAAACCAAACGTTTCTAGCGAGGTAAAACCTCCACCAGTTGGATAGGCCGAAGTCACTCGATTGCCGATTTTAATGACTTCCATGTTAATTCCATTCACGGCCCCTTGATACAGCGTAGAGCCATCAGAAATCCGCGTTGCGATTGCATTACTTGGAGAACCGACAACCTGGATAGAGTCAAAGATATATAACTCACTCCAAGACTTCGGATAAAGAGTGCTGGTCTTTATTTTTGAAACAATCCCATCACTGAATTGAGTAACCAGCTTTACGGAAGAAGTTCCATCTGGATTGTTGCGTAGCACTTGGACAGCGTAATTCTCAAGGTCATTGCTAATTGATCCAGAATGAGCACCAATAAGGCCATTTGATGGCATCCCATCAGCCCTCAGTTGGCGCTGCCCCCACAGAATCTTTTGCTGCATCTCAGGCGATACATGGATAACGGGCATCCGAGGCCCGACCAATTCGGGGGCTACTCCTGCAACACTATCAACCCTGTTTGGAACCAAGGACTCTGCCCCATC
>NZ_WXTX01000035.1 GCF_009848685.1 Andreprevotia sp. IGB-42 | reverse complement strand
GACGCCAACGGCAACCTCAAATCGATGACCGACCCGAACGGTGTGGTCACCACCTTCAGCTACGACCTGCGCAACCGCCTGAAGACGCGCCAGACCGGCAGCGAACTGACCAGCTTCACCTATGACCTGGCCGGCCAGCTCAAGCGCATCGACTTTGCCGACGGCAGCAGCCTCAGCTACGACTACGACCCCGCGCACCGGCTGACCGACATCCGCGACAACCGCAATGGCCGGGTGCACTACGAGCTGAACAACGACGGCAGCCTCAAGCGCGAAGACCGCTACGACCCGGATGGCACCTTGGCCACCGGCCTTGTCGCTGCCGCCACCCAACGCAATCTCCCCAATACGCCCGCCCAATGATGCAGCCCACGATGAGCTTCCCCATGATCACGCCCCAGCAAACCCCGCGCAAACAACTGGGCCGCATCACCTTGGCCGTCCTGCTGACCGGCGCACTGCTCGGCAGCGCCGCCTGGGTCGGCTTTGCCGCCGATCCGGTGCTGCGCAACTGGTCCAACACCAGCGTGTACTACCGCATTGGCGACCTGGTGAACTACCAGGGCAATACGTATAAAGCCCTGATCGCCCACGGCTCCAGCTACAACGACTTCCCGCCCAACGACACCGCCAAATGGCAAGTGCAGGGCGTTACCGCCCCGGTCGAGAGCGGCTGCTACCAAAGCTGGAACAGCGCCAACGCCTACCCGGTCGGCAGCATCGTCACCTACAACGGCGTGCACTACCAGAACAAGCTCGGCGCCATCACCGTCGGCAGTGGCAACCCCACCCAGGATCTGGACACCAGCCCCAATGGCAGCAGCACCACCCACTGGATCAACATGGGCAGCTGCCTTGGCAGCCACGGCCTGCTCAGCGCCTTGCCCAGCACCCTGCGCCTCACCTGCGCCAACGGCATCCCGCCCACCTGGAACAGCGGTACCAGCTACCCCGCTGGCGCCGCGGTACTCTCCACCAGCGGCAGCTGGATCGTCGTTGCCAAACGCAGCACGCAAGGTGAAACCACCGACAGCCTCGACAACATCCTCCCGGCCAGCAGCCCGTGGATCCGGGTCGGCAACTGCGGCACCTTCAGCGTCGCCTGGGCCACCCCGGTGCCGATTGCACCCACCGCTGCACCGACAGCAGTGCCTACTGCCACCCCGGTCCCGCCCACCGGCACGCCGGCGCCAACCCCCACACCAACCGCCACCCCGGTACCCGGCACCCCGACCCCCACACCGGTCGTGACCGCAGCTCCCACCAGCACACCGGCCCCCACTGCAACACCGACACCCACCCCCGTCCCGCCCACGGCGGCACCCACCACGCCGCCCACCGCCAGCATCCCCGGCCACACCGCCGTCGTCAGCACCTTCTACACCTACGACGCCCTCGGCCGCCTCTGGACCATCAAGGACGCCAACGGCTACGTCACCACCTTCGAATACGACGCCAACGGCAACCGCAAGAAACGCACCGACGCCCTCGGCCACATCACCAGCTACACCTACGACGCCCTCAACCGCCTCGCCACCATGACCGACGCCAATGGCAAGGTCACCACCTTCGGCTACGACGCCAACGACCACCTCGTCACCGTCACCGATCCCGAAGGCTTCACCACCACCTACACCTACGACGGCCTCGACAACCTGCGCAAGATCGTCAGCCCCGACACCGGCAGCACCACCTACATCCCCGACGTCGCCGGCCGCACCGGCAGCAAGATCGATGCACGCGGTAAAACCGCCGCCTACACCTACGACAACCTCGGCCGCATCAAAACCGTCACCTACGGCGATCAAACCCACACCTACACCTACGACAGCGCCCCCAACGGCATCGGCCAGCTCGCCGGCTTCAGCGACGCCGACGGCAGCACCACCTACAGCTACGACCCCCTCGGCCGCATCAGCCAGAGCAGCCGCACCGCCACCGTCAGTGGCAGCAGCCTCACCCAGCGCGTCGGCTACGGCTGGAGTGCCAACAACCGCCTCAACCGCATCACCTACCCATCCGGCCGCGAGATCAACTACAGCTGGACCAACGGCGCCCTCACCGCCGTCCAGATCGGCAGCCAGCCCCTCGCCAGCAACATCCAGTGGTCCAGCAGCATCGGCGCCCAAAGCTTCACCTACGGCAACGGCCAACTGTGGGCCCGCAGCAGCGACAACACCGGCCGCATCGCCGGCCTTGCCCTTGGCGACACCATCCGCAGCCACGGCTTCGACAACGTCGGCAACATCAAAACCATCAACGACCTGGCCCGGCCGCAACTCAACCAGAACTTCAACTACGACAACCTCGACCGCCTCACCCTCGGCAACGTCGGCGGCATCGGCTACAACTACACCTACGACGACAACGGCAACCGCACCAGCGAAAACCACGGCAGCAGCACCACCCTCTACAACCACGCCGCCACCAACAACCGCCTCAACAAAACCACCGGCAGCAACCCCCAGACCTACAGCCACGACCCCGCCGGCAACCGCCTCAACGACAACAACGGCCTCGTCAACACCTACAACGACGCCGGCAGAATCAGCCAGATCACCCGCAGCGGCATCACCACCCAATACAACTACAACGCATTAGGCCAACGCACCCAGAAAACCAACCCCAACGGCACCACCCGCTTCGTCTACGACGAAGCCGGCCACCTGCTGGGCGAATACACCGCCAACGGCACCCCCATCCAGGAAACCGTCTGGCTCGGTGACACCCCCATTGCCGTCCTCAAACCCACTGCCGACCCCGCCAACCCCAAGGTCTACTACGTGTGGGCCGACCAACTTGGCACCCCGCGGCAGATCACCGACCCGGCCAACAACCAACTGGTATGGCGCTGGGACAGCGAAGCCTTTGGCAACACGCAAGCGAACCAGGACCCGGGCAACACCGGCACTCAGTTCGTCTACAACCTGCGCTTCCCTGGGCAGTACTATGATGCGGAGAGCGGTCGGCACTACAACTACTTCCGGGACTATGATCCGAGCACGGGGCG
>NZ_WXTX01000034.1 GCF_009848685.1 Andreprevotia sp. IGB-42 | reverse complement strand
GTGGACATCCGCCGTGCCCATGCCGGTGACGGTGTACTTGCGGTAGCCACCCACCACGGCACCATTCAGGCCAACGGTAATTAGCGTAATTAGAGCGTAATTAGGGGACAGACAACGTTTTACGCTGCATAGTCTTTTAGCCATTCCAAATAGACAAGATAATCTTCATCGGCAAAGAAACAAGCCTGACGATTATTGCCCCGCTGGATCAGATGCAGTGGGACACCGGGTAGATAAACACGGGCGCGACGTGGCACAGGACATTCGAGTAAGTGAGCTCACTGGAAAAATAGACCATAAAACGTGGTCTGTCCCCTATTTTTCGCGACCCCACGCCCACAGCCGGGGGTGAGGGGGCTTTTTTTTGATTAAATTAAAGAAGATACGCGCTGATTTTTGAGCGCAAGAATGCCTCCCCCGTCCCAGCACAACGCCAGTCAACCTTGGCCGTCAAGCCAATTCGTATATACGAAACCCGGCCAAAAGCCTATCCTGCATTAGACGGTTTTACGGGGTGAATTTTGCGGGATGTTGGCATTGTGTTGGTAGTCTGGTGGTGGCAGCCCTAAATAGGACTCACATCAACACAGTACCAACACTGCATATACAGAATGTCACCACAGTACCTACATCGCCCGCCAAAACGCGGGCATTTGTATTTCACCCGAGCCATGCCGGTGGCGGCGCACGGTGTTGGTGGGCCGTCACTGGTTTGGCCGACAAGCGCAGCGCGTCAGGATTTGGCTTCCGGTCTCGGGGCGTAGCCCTGAGTTCAACCAGAATGTGACGGCGTGCAAAGGGGGCGACAGCCACCGCGCACAGCCTTCACGGTGTACCTGCAAAACTCGTTTTGTACCACCACGCCCCGGAAGTTGTCACTTTTGTGGATCACTCACGCTAGATCGGCAGGCCGTGCTCGATGGCGAGTAGCTGGCGTTCCACCTCGTGGCCACCATGGGCGGTGTCGAGCAGAGACAGCGGCGATTCACCCAGCAGGCGGTGCGGGGAGGTCAGCCAAGCGCTGGCACGCGCGGCATCGCCGAAGGCTTGTGTCGCATGGCGAGCAATGCGGGCCAGCCGCAACAGCCGCTCGCTGGCCGTTTGATCAAGCTGGCCACCAGCACGACTACGGCGGGTGAGCGTGGCCGGGCCGAGGCCCAGCACGGGGGCCAGGTCGCCAACGGCCAAACCGTTCTGCAGGGCAAAGTCGGCCGCTTCGCGGGCTGGGAGGCCCGCACGAAGGGCGGCGATCTGCTTGGCGGGTGGGGCCGCCAACAAGTGATCCAAGGCAGTGCTCATGGCTGGATTTCCTTCCTGGGGGTCTGGCGCGTACCCAGCGCCTTGTCGGCATAGGTGTTGGCGTCACTGCCCAGCGTGGCGGGGAAGCGGATGTCGCCTTTGGCGTGATGCTCCACCACGTAGCGGATGGCCAGCAACTCTCGCAGCACCGCATCGAGCGCGGGCGCAGTGTAGGCCTCGCGCAGGCGTTCGACGCCCTTGGTCATTTCGTCGGCAGCCAAGCCCTTGGCGATCAGGTGCATGCAGTAGTCCGACAGGTTCATGCGCCGCTCGCCAGCCCACGCCTGTAACTGGGCCTTGGTCGCGGGGTCGGCATAGATCGAGATGGGGTGGGTGCGGCGCATGGGTGGCCCGAATTCTGATTCAAGTGAATGTCAGTATAGAGCTGCTTTATGCCTTGCGTTGAACAGGTTTTATGGCGTCAGCGAATTTACGGTAACAGCATAGTGACATTCACGGCCAAGCCAGCTGCGGCGCGGGTTTCAGGGCCAACCGGCAGGTTGCGTGGTGTGTGAGAGAACACGAGGGGCGCGGGCCTCCCGCACACCCAGCCAAATTGTTGATTTAGCTGTAATTTCGCCAAAAACTTGGATTTACACATCGGCCTGTTCAAGATCTGTTCGTAGAACGGATATAGAACAAACATAGAACAAACCACGAACGGAGATAGAACAAGGGTCGGCCGGAACAACCTCTGCCTCCTGGCTATTCGCTCTCGCCCAGCTTCACCCCAACTGTAAAATGGATGTATGCACCAGCAACTAGACCCAGCCACCGCAGCCACGCCCTTGCGCCAAATCCGGGCCGTTTATGACGATAGGACGATCCGCGTCTATCAGGCCTACTCAGACGCCATCGCGGATAGCGCGCTGGCAAATGGAACCTTTGTATCCCCGCCATTCAAGATGGAGCGGATGACCTGGATAAAGCCCTCCTTCCTGTGGATGATGTACCGCGCAGGATGGGGCTTGAAAGATGAAAGCCAGAAACGCATTCTGGCCATCGACATTACGCGGGAAGGTTTTGAGTGGGCCTTGGCGCATAGCTGCTTGAGCCATGCCGACCCATCCATGAGCAAGGAAGAGTGGGAGCACCTGAAGAACAGCGCTCCCGTGCGCATTCAGTGGGACCCCGAGCGCGACTTGATGCTACAGCCCTTGCCGTACCGAGCAATTCAGATTGGGCTGAGCAAAGAGGCCGTTCAGCTTTATATCAATGAATGGATATGCGGTATTTCCGAGGTCACGCGATTAGCCCTTGAGATCCGCGCACTCATTCAAGAAGGCAGGCTCGATGAGGCCAAGGCTAAACTCCCCGTCGAGCAACCTCTCTGGTGAGTTAGTTGGGTTGAGCGTGGGCATCAAGGGAGATGGCCATTTCCAGCGGTATTTCTAAATAGTTGATACTGCCGTCTGGCGCGGGTTGCCTTTTAAGCTCATCTAACACGCAAACCAATTCAACTCGGCAACCTACCCGAAATAGTTTTATGTCGGCCTTATTGTTGACATAGATTCCCTCCATTCGTATGGAGTTGTCATCCAATAGCAAATCAATAGTGTTATTTTCATCACTGTGATCCATCCCAGTTACATACGCACGCTGGATGACCCCCCGAATGAACAGCAACTGCATTTTACGTTGCTCAATATTAATCCACCATTGCTGTGACCCATAAAGACCATGAGCCCCCTTGAGACCCAATCGTGGCTTGGTCGTATCGAGAGTAAGTGCTTGTGTCAGTGCAACATCTTTGGGATCGTCTATTAGCGCCTGAGACAGCGAATACACCAACCTCATAGGAATGCTGGCCTTATCCAATTGTAAAAACATCAATGGGACTCCTTAATTAGTCTCTCAAAATCTATTAGATTTTGATTGAAGATATCGAGCGCATGGCCTTGCCCCAATTGAGTGGTCATCTGGCCGCCTTCCACCTTGAAACGTGCATTGGTTTGCATCCATGGTCCCGTTCGGGTGGACATATCAGGAAACACTGCCGGCGCATCACCCGGTGCTGCAATGCCGATTTCTTGGAGCTGGGCCGAAGTTCCCGGTTTAGTAGTGAGCTTGAACGTAATGCCACCGTTTTTTGTATATTTTCCGGAAGCATATTCAAGCGAAGCAGCCGTAGAGGTTTCAGTAGTTGGCGGCAACTGACCAGTGCGCTCAAACTGCTTAGCTTGCTCAGGCGACATTGTGCGATATGTAATTTCATTACCAAATGCATCGAAGTCACGTACCGGACTTAACGGATTCGCCGAGCGCGCAACCGGCACGCCTACTCTGTTTGGAACCTTAAGTATTGAAGCTCCGACATTTTTGAACAAACCCTCCACCGGCATCACCATACCAGCGGTGTCCACAAACGCAAATGAACCAGCTGAAACAAAGCTTAAACCTGCAACAACTTGAGAGTCTGTATCTTCAGCATAGGTAAATTCAGCAGCATGGTAGCCTATCTGGTTACCTCCCGTCACTACACGCGAGGGTGTATTGACTACACCATCCACCAGCCAATCTGCGGCAGCAGGAATTAGATACGCTGTTGCTTTGGCTTCATTCCAAAGTGCCGAAAGATAATTACCGGAATCTATGTCTTTTTCCGCCGCCGATGTAGCCCCATTGTATCTATCTAGAAATGCTCTAGGAACATTCACGTGAAGTGCTTCAGCCAGCTTCTCTCCGGCTATACGATTATCGACTTCTGCTGTACCTGATTGCAAAACAATATTGAACAGCCCGCGTACTTTAGGGGCAATTAAATTATGAACTCCATTGACGATGTCTTCTCCTTCATGGGCAAACTTGGCAGCTTGGCCAACAAACCAATCAATCGGATCTACCTGATTTTGCGTCCTTGGCTTGGACAGCTGTTTCGCGGAAGAACTCAATACTGCCATGGGTTTCGTTTGCGTGCTCGCAGCCTTCATCGCCGCAATTGCCCTAGAGGACATCCCTGGCGCAGTCAAGGGATTCCATCCATCCCCGAACGCTGCCGTTGAAGCGGTGATGTTATCAACATAAGTATTCGGAGCTTTGCTGCCAAACCACTCATAAGTGTGGCCTGGATCAACTGCGGTTCCAACATCCAGCCAAGGGTATGCGCCACGCGGTGCGGCTGGCGTATTGGAAGCCTTCGCACCATACCACAGGTCTGCATAGACCCCATTTGGATCCGCTGCACTTATTGAAGCACGCATTTCGCCACTTGCCTGGCTTTGCAACCCTGCATTCAAGCTCGCCTGGAACACCTGCGTCGGATCAATCTTGCCGCTGGTGACCAGTTGCCCCGCCGCGTTACCAGCCATTCCCGTCAGCATCTTGGTTTGATCTGCCGACAAACCGTCGATCCCTTTCAACTGGGACCCTGCCCAGGTTGCAGCACCTGCCGCTGCCACACCACGCCAGCTGAAGGTGCCCATCCCTGCCGCAGACAGGACCCCTTGGCTGATGGCCGCGGAGGTCATATTCGTCAAT
>NZ_WXTX01000033.1 GCF_009848685.1 Andreprevotia sp. IGB-42 | reverse complement strand
TGTGTTACAGATCAGCGACTTAGGGTGTTTGTTGAAGATTTTTCGCCGGGGGTGTTGACGACTTTGTCTGGCCTGCGTATATTTCGGTTTCTCCGCTGCAGACACAGCGAAACACGAAGCGAAACGAAGAGTTTAGCAGAGTTTTCGGGTGGCGCAGCAAGCGATCTTTAACAAATTACAGCCGATGAGTGTGAGTGCTTGAAGAAGACATCAAGCACTTACACAGATGTAAAAGCTAGCCCAAGCGATTGGGTTGGTTTTGAGTTTTGTAAGCGCGAGTATAAGTAACAGAGATTGAACTAAAGAGTTTGATCCTGGCTCAGATTGAACGCTGGCGGAATGCTTTACACATGCAAGTCGAACGGATTTGCGGGGCTTGCTCCGCAAGTTAGTGGCGAACGGGTGAGTAATACATCGGAACGTACCCAGTAATGGGGGATAACTCTCCGAAAGGAGTGCTAATACCGCATACGCCCTGAGGGGGAAAGTGGGGGATCGCAAGACCTCACGTTATTGGAGCGGCCGATGCCTGATTAGCTAGTTGGTAGGGTAAAAGCCTACCAAGGCGACGATCAGTAGCGGGTCTGAGAGGACGACCCGCCACACTGGGACTGAGACACGGCCCAGACTCCTACGGGAGGCAGCAGTGGGGAATCTTGGACAATGGACGAAAGTCTGATCCAGCAATTCCGCGTGGGTGAAGAAGGCCTTCGGGTTGTAAAGCCCTTTTGTCCGGGAGGAAATCCTGACTTTTAATACAGGTCGGGGATGACAGTACCGGAAGAATCAGCACCGGCTAACTACGTGCCAGCAGCCGCGGTAATACGTAGGGTGCAAGCGTTAATCGGAATTACTGGGCGTAAAGCGTGCGCAGGTGGCTTGTTAAGACAGTCGTGAAATCCCCGGGCTCAACCTGGGAACTGCGATTGTGACTGGCTCGCTAGAGTATGGGAGAGGGGGGTGGAATTCCGCGTGTAGCAGTGAAATGCGTAGAGATGCGGAGGAACACCGATGGCGAAGGCAACCCCCTGGCCTAATACTGACACTCATGCACGAAAGCGTGGGGAGCAAACAGGATTAGATACCCTGGTAGTCCACGCCCTAAACGATGTCTACTAGTTGTTGGGGATTTCGGTCCTTAGTAACGCAGCTAACGCGAGAAGTAGACCGCCTGGGGAGTACGGTCGCAAGATTAAAACTCAAAGGAATTGACGGGGGCCCGCACAAGCGGTGGATGATGTGGATTAATTCGATGCAACGCGAAAAACCTTACCTGGTCTTGACATGTCGAGGATCCCGAAGAGATTTGGGAGTGCCGCAAGGAACTCGAACACAGGTGCTGCATGGCTGTCGTCAGCTCGTGTCGTGAGATGTTGGGTTAAGTCCCGCAACGAGCGCAACCCTTGCCATTAGTTGCTACCATTCAGTTGAGCACTTTAATGGGACTGCCGGTGACAAACCGGAGGAAGGTGGGGATGACGTCAAGTCCTCATGGCCCTTATGACCAGGGCTTCACACGTCATACAATGGTCGGTACAGAGGGTCGCCAACCCGCGAGGGGGAGCCAATCTCATAAAACCGATCGTAGTCCGGATTGCACTCTGCAACTCGAGTGCATGAAGTCGGAATCGCTAGTAATCGCGGATCAGCATGTCGCGGTGAATACGTTCCCGGGCCTTGTACACACCGCCCGTCACACCATGGGAGTGGGTTTTACCAGAAGTAGCTAGGGTAACCTTCGGGAGCCCGGTTACCACGGTAGGATTCATGACTGGGGTGAAGTCGTAACAAGGTAGCCGTAGGGGAACCTGCGGCTGGATCACCTCCTTTCAGAGAAAGTCTGATTCAAGTACTCACACTCATCGGCTGTAGATTTTAAAGATACGGAGACGCGGCGCGAGCTGCGGACTCGGTTGGAAAGCTGGGTCAGTAGCTCAGTCGGTTAGAGCACCGTCTTGATAAGGCGGGGGTCATAGGTTCGATTCCTATCTGACCCACCAGGTTTCGATTCGATGGGGGTTTAGCTCAGTTGGGAGAGCATCTGCTTTGCAAGCAGAGGGTCGTCGGTTCGATCCCGTCAACCTCCACCACCTTGCGGTGAGCAATATTAAACCCGCAAGCCAATCGGATGAGTCGATGTATTTCCGTGATTGCAAGTATCCAGAAGTCAGTGTTTTTGCTGTGTCAAAAATATTGTGTTCTGACTGCTTCAGTTAGAGCGTGTGAAAGCGCTGTATCTTGATCTTTAACAAAATAGAAGAAGCAAGACTCAAATTTAGATTTAAATTGGGTTTGATTGTATCGACGTGAAGCGGGCCAAAACGCGGTTCGTGAAACGTGCAAACATGCTATGACCTTGACGTGTTTGAGGTTATAGGATCAAGCGAATAAGTGCATCTGGTGGATGCCTTGGCGATTACAGGCGATGAAGGACGCGCAAGCCTGCGAAAAGGTTCGGGGAGCTGGCAATGGAGCTTTGATCCGGACGTATCCGAATGGGGAAACCCACACCTTTTGGTGTATCCATGACTGAATACATAGGTCATGAGAAGCGAACTCAGCGAACTGAAACATCTAAGTAGCTGAAGGAAAAGAAATCAACCGAGATTCCCAAAGTAGTGGCGAGCGAAATGGGAAGAGCCTGTACGTGATAGTCGTTGTGTTAACCGAACAGTATGGAAAGGCTGGCCATAGCGGGTGATAGCCCCGTAGGTGAAAATACAATGGTGGTACTAAGCGTACGACAAGTAGGGCGGGACACGAGAAATCCTGTCTGAATATGGGGGGACCATCCTCCAAGGCTAAATACTCGTAATCGACCGATAGTGAACCAGTACCGTGAGGGAAAGGCGAAAAGAACCCCGGGAGGGGAGTGAAATAGAACCTGAAACCGGATGCATACAAACAGTGGGAGCGGACTTGTTCCGTGACTGCGTACCTTTTGTATAATGGGTCAGCGACTTACGTTCAGTAGCGAGCTTAACCGAATAGGGGAGGCGTAGGGAAACCGAGTCCGAATAGGGCGCATAGTTGCTGGGCGTAGACCCGAAACCAAGTGATCTATCCATGGCCAGGATGAAGGTGCGGTAACACGCACTGGAGGTCCGAACCCACTAATGTTGCAAAATTAGGGGATGAGCTGTGGATAGGGGTGAAAGGCTAAACAAACTTGGAAATAGCTGGTTCTCCCCGAAAACTATTTAGGTAGTGCCTCAAGTATCACTAACGGGGGTAAAGCACTGTTATGGCTAGGGGGTCATCGCGACTTACCAAACCATGGCAAACTCTGAATACCGTTAAGTGCGAGCTTGGGAGACAGACATCGGGTGCTAACGTCCGGTGTCAAGAGGGAAACAACCCAGACCGCCAGCTAAGGTCCCAAATGCATAGTTAAGTGGAAAACGAGGTGGGAAGGCACAGACAGCCAGGATGTTGGCTTAGAAGCAGCCATCATTTAAAGAAAGCGTAATAGCTCACTGGTCGAGTCGTCCTGCGCGGAAGATGTAACGGGGCTCAAACTATGAACCGAAGCTGCGGATATGTGTTTACACATATGGTAGGGGAGCGTTCCGTACGCCTGTGAAGGTGGCTTGAGAAGGCTGCTGGAGGTATCGGAAGTGCGAATGCTGACATGAGTAGCGTTAAAACGGGTGAAAAGCCCGTTCACCGAAAGCCCCAGGTTTCCTACGCAACGTTAATCGGCGTAGGGTGAGTCGGCCCCTAAGGCGAGGCTGAAAAGCGTAGTCGATGGAAAACAGGTTAATATTCCTGTACCGATTCTTGGTGCGATGTGGGGACGGAGAAAGGTAGGTCAGCCGGGTGTTGGATGTCCCGGTTTAAGCGTGTAGGTGGGGGATTTAGGCAAATCCGGATCCCTGTTAACACTGAGGCGTGATGACGAGGTCTCATTGAGACCGAAGTGATTGATCCTATGCTTCCAGGAAAAGCCACTAAGCTTCAGCCAAGAATTGACCGTACCGCAAACCGACACTGGTGGGCAGGATGAGAATTCTAAGGTGCTTGAGAGAACTCAGGAGAAGGAACTCGGCAAATTGACACCGTAACTTCGGGAGAAGGTGTGCCTCTGTAGCGTGAAGCGACTTGCTCGTGGAGCGTGAAGAGGTTGCAGTGAAAAGGTGGCTGCGACTGTTTATCAAAAACACAGCACTCTGCAAAGACGAAAGTCGACGTATAGGGTGTGACGCCTGCCCGGTGCTGGAAGGTTAAGTGATGGGGTGCAAGCTCTTGATCGAAGCCCCAGTAAACGGCGGCCGTAACTATAACGGTCCTAAGGTAGCGAAATTCCTTGTCGGGTAAGTTCCGACCCGCACGAATGGCGTAACGATGGCCACACTGTCTCCTCCTGAGACTCAGCGAAGTTGAAATGTTTGTGAAGATGCAATCTCCCCGCTGCTAGACGGAAAGACCCCGTGAACCTTTACTGTAGCTTTACATTGGACTTTGAAGTGGTTTGTGTAGGATAGGTGGGAGGCTTTGAAGTGAGGACGCTAGTTCTCATGGAGCCGTCCTTGAAATACCACCCTGACCCCTTTGAGGTTCTAACCTTGGTCCGTTATCCGGATCGGGGACCGTGTATGGTAGGCAGTTTGACTGGGGCGGTCTCCTCCCAAAGTGTAACGGAGGAGCTCGAAGGTCACCTAGGTACGGTCGGACATCGTACTGATAGTGTAATGGCACAAGGTGGCTTGACTGCGAGACCGACAAGTCGAGCAGGTGCGAAAGCAGGACATAGTGATCCGGTGGTTCTGTATGGAAGGGCCATCGCTCAACGGATAAAAGGTACTCCGGGGATAACAGGCTGATTCCGCCCAAGAGTTCACATCGACGGCGGAGTTTGGCACCTCGATGTCGGCTCATCACATCCTGGGGCTGTAGCCGGTCCCAAGGGTATGGCTGTTCGCCATTTAAAGTGGTACGTGAGCTGGGTTCAAAACGTCGTGAGACAGTTTGGTCCCTATCTGCAGTGGGCGTTGGAAATTTGAGGGGGGCTGCTCCTAGTACGAGAGGACCGGAGTGGACGCATCTCTGGTGTACCGGTTATCACGCCAGTGGTATCGCCGGGTAGCTAAATGCGGAATAGATAAGCGCTGAAAGCATCTAAGCGCGAAACTAGCCTCGAGATGAGATTTCCCTGGGCTTTAAGCCTTCTGAAGGGTCGTGGAAGACCACCACGTTGATAGGTCGGGTGTGGAAGCGCAGTAATGCGTTAAGCTAACCGATACTAATTGCCCGTGCGGCTTGATCCTATAACCTGAAGCGCGATGAGTGCTGATGGTAGGTTTGCGAGTTGCAATCAGACCCGATCGAGATGAAAGTCGAGATCAAGTAAAGCTAAATTTGAGCGTCGCGGGGTGCTGAGGAATCGGTGCTGCGAGACGATTGTAGTGAAGACTGCTTCTTCTATTGAATTCGGAGATATGACTAGTATTACAGTCGTAACTCAACCAGTTACGTCTGGCGACCATAGCGAGTTGGCCCCACGCCTTCCCATCCCGAACAGGACCGTGAAACGACTTTGCGCCGATGATAGTGCGGATACCCGTGTGAAAGTAGGTCATCGCCAGACTCCCCATGCGAACCCCCAGCTCCGGCTGGGGGTTTTTGCTTTGGGGTGGCGGGAAGTGCGCAGCACG
>NZ_WXTX01000032.1 GCF_009848685.1 Andreprevotia sp. IGB-42 | reverse complement strand
TAAACATGGCGACGAGCGGTAGATACCTAATGGTACAGGCAGCCATTTCCTAGCCGTTGGCCGCGATCGGCTGCAATTCATCGGGGCGGCTTCAGCCAGGCGTAGGCGGAGATTCAGCATTGGCGTAGCCAAAGGCGTCAGTATCTGTATGGCGCTGCGTCCACGTCGAACCGCCCAGCATAAATCAGCAGTGTGACAAATTTGGGTCTTGCTCTGGCCCCCTGCTGCTTGTCTAATACGCTATTGGGCCTCATTTTCATTTAATCACCGTTTGTCCCCCAGGAGCAGATCCGGATGTTGTACCCGCAATTATTTGCCGACCTCGAAAAAGCACGCTGGAACATGGCGAATGATATTCCCTGGGGTGAATTTGATGCTGCGCTGCTCACCGATGAGCAAGCGCTGACGATCAAGATGAACGCAATTACCGAATGGTCGGCATTGCCGGCCACCGAGATGTTCCTGCGCGACAATCAGGACGACAGCGATTTTTCCGCTTTCATGTCGATCTGGTTTTACGAAGAGCAGAAGCACTCGCTGGTGATGATGGAATATCTGCGCCGTTTCAAGCCCGAGCTGGCGCCGACTGAAGAAGAGCTGCACGCGGTGCGCTTCGAATTCGATCCGGCCCCACCGCTGGAAACGTTGATGCTGCATTTCTGCGGTGAAGTGCGCTTGACGCAGTGGTACCGCCGCGCGTCCGAATGGCATACCGAGCCGGTGATCAAGGCCATCTACAAGCATCTGTCCACCGACGAAGCACGTCATGGCGGTGCATACCTCAAATACATGAAGCGTGCGATCGAACGCTGCGGCAACGAGGCGCGGCAGGCTTTTGCCAAGATCGGCTTCCTGATGGCGTCTTCCGCGCGATCCGGCAAGCCGTTGCACCCGACCAACCTGCATGTGAACAAGGATCTGTATCCGATGGATACGATCCAGAGCCGTTTGCCTGATCCGGAGTGGCTGGAACACTGGCTGGATACGCAAATCCAGTTTGGCAAGGAGTGGGAAGCGCGTGTGGTTGGCGGCATCCTGCGCAACCTGTCCAGCCTGTTCGGCGTCACGCTGGAAACCACCGGCGACCTGAACCGCTATCGCAAGCAACTGGGCACCGCTGCATGACACAGGGCAACAGCTACCCGCCCGCAAGCTTCGAAGCCAAGCTGTGCCGGCCGGAACAGCTGGCAGAGCGCCTTGCCACGCTGGCGCGGCCGCTGGTGTTCACCAATGGTTGCTTCGATATCCTGCACCGTGGCCATGTTACCTATCTGGCGCAGGCGCGCGCGCTGGGTGCCAGCCTGGTCGTGGCGCTCAATACCGATGCCTCGGTGCGCCGCCAGGGTAAAGGTGATGACAGGCCGATCAATCCGCTGAGCCATCGCGCCGCCGTGATGGCCGCCCTGGAAAGCGTGAGTCTGGTGACGTGGTTCGATGCCGATACCCCACATGAGCTCATCCTGTCTGCCCGCCCTGATGTACTGGTGAAAGGGGGGGACTGGGCGGTCGAGCGGATCGTCGGCAGCAGCGAAGTGCTGGCATGGGGCGGTAGCGTGCATTCCATCCCTTTCCTGTTCCAGACTTCCACCACGCAGACCCTGGAGCGCATCCGTGCAGCCTCTCGCTGAGCGGCATAACCTGGTTGTAGAGCTGATTGCAGAACTCAACCGCTCCGGTTTCCTTGCCCCGGGCATTGTCTGGCAGGCGGCGGTGTTCGTGCTTGCGCTGGGCCTTGCATGGCTCAGCAATCACTATTTCAAGCCGCGGCTGGGCTTGGACCACGCACGCTGGAAGTTCGGCGGGGAAGGGTTCTCGCGCGTGTACTTCCCGCTCAGCGCGCTGGTGTTGGTGCTGATCGGCGGCATCACGTTGCGTACCGTCCAGCCATTGCCCCACCACCTGCTGGCCATCGCCATGGTGCTGTTGACCGCCATGGTCAATATCCGTGTGTTGGTCTACATGCTCAAGCATGCGTTCTCGCAGGCGCAGTGGGTACAACGCTGGGAAAAGTACATCGCCGGCGTGATCTGGACCATCTACGCGCTGCACGTGCTGGGCATCCTGCCGGAGGTGGCAGAGCTGCTCGACAGCATCAGCTTCCACCTCGGCAAATCGCGCATTTCCGTGCTCAACATCCTGCAGGGCCTGGTATCGGTTGCCGGCACCATGCTGGTGGCTATCTGGCTGGGGCGCCTGTTCGAAACGCGCATGATGGCCGCCAAGATGATGGACATGAGCGTGCGCGTGGTGCTGGTGAAGGTCGTGCAGACGCTGCTGGTGGTATTCGCGGTGATGATCGCGCTGCCGCTGGTGGGCATCGATCTGACGGTATTGTCGCTGTTTGGAGGCGCGCTGGGTGTGGGGTTGGGCTTTGGCCTGCAGAAGATTGCATCCAATTATGTGTCCGGCTTCATCATCCTGATCGATCGCTCGATCAAGATCGGCGACTTGGTCACCATTGACAATCGCCAAGGGGTGATCAGCGGCATCACTGCCCGCTACGTGGTGCTCAAGAGTGCGGACGGCACCGAATCGCTGATCCCGAACGACACTTTGGTCACCTCCACGGTGGTCAACCAGTCATACAACGATCGTGCGGTATGGGTAAAACTACCGGTCAGCGTGGCTTATGAATCCGATCTGGAACTGGTGATGAAACTGCTGGAAGCCACGACGGCCGGGCATCCGCGCATTGCGCCAGACCCGGCGCCGCGCGCCTTCGTCGAGGCCTTTGCCGAGAGCGCCGTGAATATGTCTCTGGGATTCTGGGTGCGCGACCCAGAGAATGGCACCCTGGGCTTGCGTTCCGAGATCAATTGCAAAATCTGGCAGGCCTTCCGTGAAAACGGCATCAGTATTCCGTTCAACCGGCTCGATATCGTGCACTTCAAGCCATCCAGCCGGCTGGCTGGCGAGGGTAACCTGCAAGGTATAGAGTAAGGTTTTGGTGGAACCATCTGTCTGCTGGTGTTTCAAATACAAGCTGATCGGGGAAAAATTGATTAGAATCAAGCCCCCAGCGCTTGGGTGCGGCTATTGTTGCACCGCCTGGCTTCCTTTTGGAGAGTGATTGAATGAATTGGTTAAACGGTTTGGTTGACCTGCCCTGGTGGGGCTACATCGTTGTAGCACTGGTGTTTACGCACATCACCATTGCAGCGGTCACCATTTACCTGCACCGCCACCAGGCGCACCGCGCGCTTGACCTTGGCCCGATCCCGAGCCATTTCTTCCGGTTCTGGCTGTGGCTGACCACGGGCATGGTGACCAAGCAGTGGGCGGCAATTCACCGCAAGCACCACGCCAAGTGCGAAACCGCCGAAGATCCGCACAGCCCGCAAGTGCTGGGCATCAAGAAGGTGTTCTTCGAAGGCGCAGAACTTTACCGTGCGGAATCCAAGGTTGCAGAGACCATGGAAAAGTATGGCCACGGCACCCCGGACGACTGGCTGGAGCGTAATGTATACAGCTCGCACAGCGCCATGGGTCCGACCTTGATGATGATCATCAACCTGGCGCTGTTCGGCCCGAACGGCATCTGGATCTGGGCCGTGCAGATGATCTGGATTCCGATCACCGCCGCCGGCATCATCAACGGCATCGGTCACTATTGGGGCTACCGCAACTTCGAATGTGAAGATGCGTCCCGCAATATTGTGCCGTGGGGCATCATCATCGGTGGTGAAGAGCTGCATAACAACCACCATACCTTCGGTACCTCGGCCAAGCTGTCGTACAAGTGGTTCGAGTTCGATATCGGCTGGCTGTACATCCGCACCATGGAAGTGCTGCGCATGGCCAAGGTTCGCCGCGTGGCACCGAAGATGAAAACCATCGAATCGCCGCGTATCGAGATTGACGAACACGCGCTGGCTGCCATCGTGGCCAACCGCTACAGCATTGCCGCCAACTATGCACGCACGCTCAAGCAGACCGTGGCGGATGAAGTCGAGAAGCTGCGTGCCAATGCGCACGTGCCGCACCTGGATATCAACCTGTCGCGTCAGATGAAAGTGTGGCTGAAGCAGGATGCCAAGGACACGCCCGAGGACGAGCGTCCGAAGCTCGATGCCGTGCTGGCACAAAGCAATGTGTTGAGCCAGATCTATCAGATGCGCCAGGAGTTGACCCGCTTGTGGGAGCGTTCATCGCTGTCCCGGCCGGAATTGCTCAAGCATCTGCAGGACTGGTGCGCGAAGGCGGAAGCCAGCGGCATTGCTGCATTGCAGGAATTCTCGTTGCGGCTACGTTCGGTCGCGGCGGTGTAAAACCCGCGTTACACTGAAAGGCGAGCCCCATGGCTCGCCTTTTTTCTTTTGGTGTCGTCACACAGGAGAGCAACATGTCCAGCATCCAGCGCTATCACGTCGGCCCGCGTCTGTCCGAGATCGTCGTTCACAACAACACCGTCTATCTGGCCGGCCAGGTGGCCGAATCGCTGGAAAAAACCGTGCGCGGCCAGGCCGATGAAGTGCTGGCCGCTATCGACCGCCTGCTGGGCGAAGTAGGCTCGGACAAGCAGAAGCTGCTGTCCGTCACCATCTACCTGGCCGACATGGCTGATTACGATGCAATGAACGAAGCGTGGTCCGAATGGGTCTCATCGGGCAACACCCCGGCGCGCGCCACCGTGGAGGCCCGGCTGGCCGACCCGCGTTATAAAGTTGAAATGAGTGTGACAGCTGCGCTTTAATGGGGTATTCGGCATACATGCCGGTATGTTTTGACCAACTGTCCTGGACAAGGAAAAAAATGTCGAACAAAAAGATGGTGCTCGCCTATATCGCCGGCTGGCAAGACTGGAACGGCCTGCCGCTGGAACGGGATGCGGAGCGCCTGACACACATCTGTTATGCGTTTGCCAACATCAAGGATGGCGAAGTCGTGTTGCTGACGCAGGATGATCAGCACCAGGCACGCAACGAAAGCGGCCTGGCTCAGCTGGTGGCCCTGCGCAGCCGCCATCCGCATCTGAGGCTGCTGATCTCGATCGGCGGCTGGACCGCGGACGGTTTCTCGGATGCTGCGCTGACCGAAACCGCACGCGAGCAGTTTTCTGCATCCGCAGTGGCCTTCATGCAGCGCTACCAGCTCGATGGCATCGACATGGACTGGGAATACCCCAGCAACGACATGGCAGGTATCGTGGCCCGCCCTGAGGACAAGCAGAACTTCACGCTGATGCTGGCATCCTTGCGCCGCCATCTCGATGCGCTGTCCGACCATGAGGCGCGCACCGGTGATGCCCGCTACCTGCTGTCCATTGCCGCGGGTGCGGGGCAGTACTACCTCGATGGCGTGGAAATGGACAAGGTCACCGCGCAGCTCGATTTCGTCAACCTGATGACCTACGACTACTACAACGGCTGGGCCACGCGCGCCGGTCATCACAGCAACCTGTACAACACTGCAGTCGATCCGGATGGCGACAGCTGCGCCAGATCCGTAGCGCTGTTCCTGGCCAATGGGGTGCCGCGCGAGAAGCTGGTGCTGGGTTGCGCGTTCTACGGCCGCAGCCTTGCCGGTACCACCGGCCTGGGCGAGCCCGGAGAAAAAGGCAGCAACGGCGCGCATAGCTATACTGAGATCGTCAACACGCTGTTGCCGGCAGGTGCGGTGCGCCACTGGGATGATGCCGCCAAGGCACCATGGCTGTTGCACCAAGGTCGCTTCGTTTCGTACGAGGATGCGGAATCCATTGCTGCCAAGATGGCTTTCGTGAAAGAGCACAATCTGGCTGGGGCGTTTTTCTGGGAATATACGGAAGACCGTACCGATACCTTGCTGACTGCGCTGTGGCGCGGTTTGCAGGATTGAGTCGCCAGCTGGTTCGCCACTGAGCGTAAAAAGGCCATCGCCTGTCGGCGGTGGCTGCCGATTACTGTTGATGGCGCTACAGTGCAAGTACGCCGTTCCTGACCCGGATTCAATCGTGATGCTCTCACCCGAACTGCCCGCGAATGAAATGGAACGTATCGCCGCACTGCAGCGCCTGCAGTTCCTCGATACGTTGCCCGAGCCCGTTTTCGATGAACTGGTTGAATACGCGGCTTCCGCGCTGGAATCGCGTTATGCGCTGGTCAGCATCGTCGACCGTGACCGCCAGTGGTTCAAGGCCAGTTGCCTGCCGGATGTGGCCCAGACCGGCCGGGATATCTCGTTCTGTGCCCATGCCATCCTCAATCCATCCGAAATCATGGAAGTGGAGGATGCGTTGCTGGATGCGCGCTTCTGGGACAATCCGCTGGTACTGGGCGAGCCGCATATCCGCTTCTACGCTGGTGCACCGATCGTGCTGTCCAGTGGCCACGCCATCGGCACCGTTTGCGTGATCGATCCGGTAGCGCGCACGCTGAGTGAAGAGCAGCGGATGATCCTGCGGGCATTGGCGCAGATCGCCGCCGGCGAGATAGAACGGCAATACCCGCCAGAGCCACCAGCAGTGGCCCACTAGTGCCCGATGGCGCTTGATGGGGATGAATGTGAAAACGCCTGCTACTGCAGGCGTTTTCTTTGCCGCGTATCAGGCCGGGCGTAAGGCCGTTTGCAAGCTGGTATCCACGAATGACGGCCGCTCGTTCAGCTGCGCATACAACGTCGCCAGATTGGGATGGCGCGTCGCCCAGTCGAAATCGGGAAAGCGCATGGATAAATAGCCCAGGCAGCAGCCGGTGGCGATATCGGCTAGGCTGAAATGGCCGGCAAAACACCATTTGCTCTCGCCCAGGTCTGCAGACAGGGCTGCCAGGCCACGCTCTATCTTGGCCTGCTGGCGTTCCACCCAGTCCGCGCTTTGCAGCTCGGGCGGGCGCCGACGCTCCGCCACGATCAGCGCCGCCGCATCGGTCACGCCGTCAGCCAGCGCTTCCCAGCGCTTTACGCCTACCGCTTGCCGGTGATCGGCCGGCAGCAGTTTGCCAACCGGGGAAACGTGATCCAAGTATTCGACGATCACGCTGGAATCATATAGCGGCTTGCCATCATCGAGCACCAGCGCCGGCACTTTGCCCAGCGGGTTGACGCTGGCTACCTTGCTGTCGGCAGCGCTGGGAATATCTTCGATCAACTGGCAATCGATTTTCTTTTCCAGCAGGACGATGCGGACCTTGCGACCGTAGGGGCTGGTGGGTGAAGAGTAAAGCTTCATCATGGCGCTGCCGGAAGGGAATGGTCCGATTCTATCCACACATCACGGGCTTCACCATGCAGTGTTGTTGCACTACCACGCTTATGTTGAAAGACTATGGAAAGTCTTTCTGTCACATAATGGATCAGGCATATATGAGTGCCGTGTCAGCCAGAAACAACCATGGCCCCAGCGGGGCCATGGCATGCAGGCAAGTCAGTGTGCGTGTTCAGATCTGCTCATACAGCGGCAAGGTCAGGAACTCCGCAAAC
>NZ_WXTX01000031.1 GCF_009848685.1 Andreprevotia sp. IGB-42 | reverse complement strand
TCAGGTCTTGTTTTTTGCATTCCATCCCAGCTTGACCTATGTGGAAACTCCGGTTTATGCGGGAGTTTCAATATCATGGCCCGTCTGCTGCGGCTAGAGTTCGCTGGTGTGCTGTTATCACGTCACCGTGAGCGATAATACGCTCTGGGCCAGCGCCTGCAGAAAACCAACCCCAACGGCGTAAACCGCTTGTCTATGACCAACTGAATCCGCAGGATGAAGGCGGAAACCCCTGTGGGGCGACGAAGCCGGCCACCTGCTGGGCGAATACCAGGCCAACGGCACCCCTATCCAGGAAACCGTCTGGCTCGGCGACACCCCGATTGCCGTCCTGAAACCCACTGCCGACCCCGCCAACCCCAAGATCTACTAAATCTGGGCGGACCAGCTTGGCACCCCGCGGCAGATCACCGATCTGGCCAACAACGCCGTGGTGTGGCGGTGGGACAGCGAAGCGTTCGGCAACACGCAAGCGAACCAGGACCCGGGCAACACCGGCAATCAGTTTGTGTACAACCTGCGCTTCCCCGGGCAGTACTATGATGCGGAGAGCGGTCGGCACTACAACTACTTCCGTGACTATGATCCGAGCACGGGACGGTATGTGCAGAGTGACCCGATTGGGTTGGCGGGCGGGAGCTTCTCTACTTATGGGTATGTGGATGGGAGCCCATTGCTCCACTTGGACGAATTCGGTTTAGCTGGCAATAAATTTAAGCTCATCGATCCTATGGATCCAGGTGGAAAAGAAATCGAAGTTGGGATTAGCATTGAGTATGGGGAAACGACGGAGCAATTTATTGCCTTACCAGTGATCATAATCTTGAAAGGTCAATCCGATTGGGAGGGGCGGGCAAAGGCATTAGTGCTTCTGCTAAGTCAGCACCTGTAGTAAAAGGCACCAAACCCCTAAATTTGAGTCCCGTTGGTGCAGGGCGCAATGGTGCATTTAATGAAGCGAAGCGCCAATCAGGCATTCCGACAAGCCAGCAACCGAGTCGAATTTTGCCAAATACTGATTTACGTGGTAAACCTCAGCCAGGAAAAATATATGAATATGAAGTTCCGGCTCCAGGGGGTGGCGTGAAAACTGTCAGAGTCCGTGATGCTGCTGCTGGGCATAATTTTGGTCCAGGCGATCCACAGAATCGTGGGCCGCACTTCAACGATGCCATTGGTAATCACTATGACTATTGATATTAAAACTGCAAGTTGTGATGATGTTTCAATCGAAAATGATGTAATTAATCTTGGTGGTGAGGGTTTTTCTAAAAATCATGACCTCGCTGGAGCAAACTGGATAGCATCAGCCTCTTCCCCGGAAGAAGCTTTATCTTCGGTTCTACAATTTGTACGTGAAGCCGTATTTAGATCATTACCCAATTACGATCTATGGGCTCTTATTGGAAACTCTGCATGGCAACCGGATACGAGAGTTATTCGTTACAAGAAATTGTGGAGAATGTTGATGGAGCAAGGATTTGATTTTTCCACCCTTCAACCGTTGCCAGAAATTCTTGTGGAACGGGATGGAAAGCTCAAGTTTTTCGGGGTGTTTCAATTTCAGAATGTGTCGATTTGTTCTGTTGCCAAAATGCTGTTAAGCGAGTATTGCACGTATATGGTTGCAATCCCCAGTGGTTTGAAGATTCAAGATTTTTTACAAACTGATTGGTTGATGAATGTTGAAGATCATGGCTATTTTTTAAGCGCTGTTGGCAACGCAGGAGGCGTGCCTATCAAGGTGATAGGCGAGTTTGATGATCGAGAGCATGGGCTTGTTGCTATCGGAGAAGTCGGCTTGATTAGATCGCTTGTAAGTTAATGTTCGCTGGGGGTGGCATTAAATTTCTCGCTTCCAATCAGTGTTGAATTTAACAAGGCGAGTTAGGTCGCAATAATCGCTGTTGGCAATCCCTGTGGGACGACAAAGCCGGCCACCTGCTGGGCGAATACCAGGCCAACGGCACCCCCATCCAGGAAACCGTCTGGCTCGGTGACACCCCCATTGCCATCATCAAACCCACTGCCGACCCCGCCAACCCCAAGGTCTACTACGTGTGGGCCGATCAACTCGGCACCCCGCGGCAGATCACCGACCCGGCCAACAACCAACTGGTATGGCGCTGGGACAGCGAAGCCTTTGGCAACACGCAAGCCAACCAGGACCCGGGCAACACCGGCAATCAGTTTGTGTACAACCTGCGCTTCCCCGGGCAGTACTATGATGCGGAGAGTGGTCGGCACTACAACTACTTCCGGGATTACGATCCGACGACAGGTAGATACGTCCAATCTGATCCGATCGGGTTGAATGGGGGGAGCTTCTCGACTTATGCGTATGTGGGTGGCAATCCATTAAGCCTATCGGATCCATTGGGGCTGGCTACGAAACAAGATATCGACTGCGTCTTGAATTTGCTAAAGGAGGTGTACCCTGACCTGTACCCCAATCCTCCAACATCAGTAATTGGTGTGCCAGGTTTGTCTACCTGGTATGGCAAAGATTTGCAAGGATATACAGATACAAAAAATAATATCCAGTATAGTGCGGATTTATACGAAAAAGACGGCACTCCTGTTTATTCAAGTATGTTTAAACCATTTATTCAAACAATTTCTCACGAGATGACTCATGCTCAAGATGGCACTCTTAAGAAGATGTTTAGCCATGGCGAATTGCATGATGCCATCGATAGTAATGCTGCAATTATTGCAGAGCAATGGTGGCAAGAGTTGGTAAAACGACGAAATAAAGGTGAGTGCGGTTGCGGAAAATGATGTGACTTAAGGTGTCGAAATGACGGGATTAAAGAAAATTTCAATATGGGCTTTGGTTTTACTGCTGTTAGGGGGAGGCGTGTATTTTGCTGGGATTCTGTCGCTGCAAAGTGACACCTTGTCAGCTAGAGAGTATGTAATTGGTACGATGATACGTCGATTTGGTCCTTACCAAGAAGCACTTGAAACGTGCTGGGAGGAAAACGCACAGATTGCAGTGTGTAGCGCAATGGCAAGAAGGATCCGGATAGAAGCTAAAAAAGATGAGTTTTTCTATTGGGATGACATGTCAATTGTTGGGGTCGACTATAAGAATAGAGTTGTTGTGATATTTCGCCCTCAGGTCAAGGATAATGGCCTGCACTGGATGTGCTTGCTCAACGAAATGGACCGAATGTGGAAGACCTGTCAGTCATTGGCGTCTGTTTCTAGATAGGTGTAAATCTGGGGCGGGTTTCATAACAGTGCAATCTCAGTTGAGCAAGTTGGCCTTAATAAACTCGCGTTGCCGCGCACGCCGGGACTAGGGGCAACGTCTACGACATCTGAATTGCTTCAGACAGGGGCTATTCCTGGCCGAGAAGGTTTTGTCCTAACTCAGCGGACCGTATCATTTAACGACGTTTGGGCGCTGTCAGATAATTCTGGTGTCGAGTTCATGCTGGATTTGAGGGTCAGGTCTTGTTTTGTGCATTCCATCCTAACAGGCTGGTGAGAAACTCCTAGCAACCGCTACGACGTGGGAAAAACGGGCAAGCTTGGGCGAAACTGCTTAAAAACCAGGCTAATTTCGCTCAACTTTTAAGCAAAAAAGCCAAGTTCCACGGTTTTTCTTGTTCTCGGTGGGAGTTCAAAGAGTTTCTCACCAGCCTGCTAGCCTGGCCCATGTGGACACTCCGGTTTACGCAGGAGTTTAAACACCATGGCCGGTCAGCCAGAGCACCTTCAAAGCAAACACCACCCAATACAACTACAACGCCCTCTGCTAACGCCTGCAGAAAGCCAATCTCAACTGCGTAACCCGCTTGTCTATGACCAACTGAATTCGCAGGATGAAGGCGGAAACCCCCATGGGGCGACGAAGCCGGCCACCTGCTGGGCGAATACCAGGCCAACGGCACCCCCATCCAGGAAACCGTCTGGCTTGGCGACACCCCCATTGCCGTCATCAAACCCACTGCCGACCCCGCCAACCCCAAGGTCTACTACGTGTGGGCCGATCAACTCGGCACCCCGCGCCAGATCACCGACCCGGCCAGCAACGCCGTGGTCTGGCGCTGGGACAGCGAAGCCTTTGGCAACACGCAAGCGAACCAGGACCCGGGCAACACCGGCAATCAGTTTGTGTACAACCTGCGCTTCCCTGGGCAGTACTATGATGCGGAGAGCGGTCGGCACTACAACTACTTCCGGGACTATGATCCGAGCACGGGGCGGTATGTGCAGAGTGACCCGATCGGGTTGAAGGGCGGCAGCTTCTCGACTTATTCCTATGTGAGTGGAAATCCTATTCAAATGCTGGATTTTTATGGTCTTGACCAAAATCTTTTTAGCCCAGTCAGGGACCCCACACAATATGCTGGCGCGCAAGCAGATATGGATCCAACTGATGGTGTTCTGAAAATTTACGCCCATGGTGACGCTGACAAAGTTCAAGGAAATTATCGTTGTCCTATCGCCAGACCGGAAAAGTGCCCAGCTAGACTTCTGGATGAATACGATCCCAAAAAATTGGCCGATTTAATCAGAAGTGATCCGGAGTATAAAGATGCAAAGGAAGTTCAAATTCTGGCGTGTCATGTTGGAGAGAAGGACTATTTGTAGAAGCTTGCCAAGCTCTTGGGGAAACCGGTTTGGGGAACTCCTGAATATATGTGGTACTCCAAGCTTGGTGTTTCGGGATCGTTTCCTCCTGATCCTAAGAACGCGAAGGTGCCAGACAAGACTAGGCCTGTTGCTTTAAAGAAATATATGCCATGACCTTTAACAATTTCTTGATTTTGATTGTTGCAAGTTTTATTTTTTCGGTGCCATATGCTGTGGGTGCGGAATTGTGTGATAAAGCCAAGCCAGTTCGTATAGAGAGTGAAGACGAACTTGCGGAACTCATCGGGAGCGAAGGCTATTCGAAGCAAGTGAGACAATATTTTTTTTGCAAGAAGATTAAATATAATCGCTTGATGATTGATTTCGTGGATTTTCTCTTGGAGAGTGACGGTCCGACGAGAGATGAGCAGACGTTCTCTATAAATAATCTGAATTACCTTGCAAATCGCGCTAAATATCCGCCTGCCATGCAGTATGTGGCCGATTGTCTTGCCCGCTTTGTTTCAAATAAGTATGATATAGCGGTATGCCCTTCAAAAGCTTTTGTTTTTTATGCAGAAGATAGAAAGAAGGCGCTAATTATGTACAATTTAGCTGCTCGCCGTGGAGATGATAAATCTATGCGAGCATTAGCGTTGGAATATTTAAGAAAAAAGAATTATGTAGAGGCGGCGAAATATGCATATCTACAATCTTTTTGTGGTTACAATAATATTGATTTTTTGTCGGATGTCCTGAGGGATGTACGATTGGAAGTCGGTGTTCGCTCTGATGAGGTAATTAGAGATGGTGTCCAGCGGGCGCTTGATGCAATAAATGGCAAGAAAATAAACGACTTTTGCTTTTTGCGTTTCCAATAAAATGGAGGGTGGTAGGGTTTGGCCTTAATTGATTATGGTTGGAATTAGGGCTAAATGGTTCACCCATTATGCCCATCATTTGAATACAACTACAACGCCTTCGGCCAATGTACCCAGAAAACCAATGCCAACGGCGTAACCCGCTTGTCTATAACCAATTGAATCCGCAGGATGAAGGCGAAACCCCTGCGGGGCGACGAAGCCGGCCACCTGCTGGGCGAATATGCAGCCAACGGCACCCCCATCCAGGAAACCGTCTGGCTCGGCGACACCCCCATTGCCGTCCTGAAACCCACTGCCGACCCTGGCAACCCCAAGGTCTACTACGCAAGTAATAGGGCGCAAGTAATAGGGGACGGACCACGATTTAATCGTCATGCCCCGGCAACCCCAATGCCCACCCGCCCGGTGGGCATTGTCGCTTCTGGCCTTTCCCCATCAAGCCGCCGATCCAGTCCGGCCGCTACACCACCTTCAGCTCGATTTCCTGACGGCGCTGCTCGTCCCGCGCCAGCCGCCGCATGCTCGTCATGAAATCAGCCACGGCCTCGTCGCTGGCGTCGCAGTGCGTGCCCGGATCGGTCGCCGGCCTCACCCCCGGCGACACCATCCGCAGCCAAGGCTTCGACAACGTCGGTAACATCAAAACCATCAACGACCTTGCCCGACCGCAACTCAACCAGAACTTCAACTACGACAACCTCGACCGCCTCACCCTCGGCAACGTCGGCGGCATCGGCTACAACTACACCTACGACGACAACGGCAACCGCACCAGCGAAAACCACGGCAGCAGCACCACCCTCTACAACCACGCCGCCACCAACAACCGCCTCAACAAAACCACCGGCAGCAACGCCCAGACTTACAGCCACGACCCCGCCGGCAACCGCCTCAACGACAACAACGGCCTCGTCAACACCTACAACGACGCCGGCAGAATCAGCCAGGTCACCCGCAGCGGCACCACCACCCAATACAACTACAACGCATTAGGCCAACGCACCCAGAAAACCAGCTCCAACGGCGTCACCCGCTTGTATGACCAACTGAAATCCGCAGGATGAAGGCGGAAACCCCTGTGGGGCGACGAAGCCGGCCACCTGCTGGGCGAATACCAGGCCAACGGTACCCCCATCCAGGAAACCGTCTGGCTTGGCGACACCCCGATTGCCGTGCTCAAACCCACCGCCGACCCCGCCACCCCCAAGATCTACTACATCTGGGCCGATCAACTCGGCACCCCGCGGCAGATCACCGACCCGGCCAGCAACGCCGTGGTCTGGCGCTGGGACAGCGAAGCGTTTGGCAACACGCAAGCGAACCAGGACCCGGGCAACACCGGCACCCAATTCGTCTACAACCTGCGCTTCCCTGGGCAGTACTATGATGCGGAGAGTGGTCGGCACTACAACTACTTCCGGGACTATGATCCGAGCACGGGGCGGTATGTGCAGAGTGACCCGATCGGGTTGGCTGGGGGGAGCTTCTCTACGTATGGGTATGTGAATGCTGAACCTTTGTCGCTGATTGATTTATTTGGATTGACTGGAGTAGATGTTGATCACGATGGCATTCCAGATGAAATAGAACATACTCAAGTTGAAATACAGCCTATAGTTGAGTTTTGTAAGGACAATGGATTTGGGGTTCAAATTCAAAATCCTATTCCACTTAGCCCAGGCGCCACAATCGGCACAGCCGGAGGAATAAGAGCCGGGAAGAATTTCACTCAAGCAGGAAAGAATGTAATAAAGGAACGCAATGCTGGGACCAACAATGGCATCACGGTTTGTGTTAGTTGTGGTATCCAAACCGTGCCAGCACAGCAAGCAAAAAAAGGTGTCACTCCGCCTGGTAATGAAACGCATGTAGATCTTATAGTGGCAAAATCAAAGAATGGCGATGGTGCCCCGAGTAATGGTCAAGTTTTGTGCAGAGATTGCAACTTGAAAAAAAGCAATAAATAAGGAGTGTTGCATGGAAAAGATAAACTTTAACCTTACTCAAGATGATGATGGGTATCCTCCTGTTAGCGTGGAATCTCTTTGGGCCCGGAAGAAAGAAGACTTTTATGTTATAGATAATATTCCTTTCTTTACTGTTGACGTCGCTTTTGGTGATCTAGTTAAGGCTAAGCCGGATATGGATGGTAACTTGTGGTTTGCAGGGCTCATTGAAAGTAGTGCTCATTCTTTGATAAGAGTAGTGTTTCTTGATCTGAAAAAGAAAGATTGGGTGATCGAAAAATTAAAATCGCTAGGGTGTGCAACTGAAAAAATGGACGATTTTAATCTGCTGGCAGTAGATGTTTCAGAAAAAATTGATAGGATATTGGTTTTGGAATTTTTGAAAGAAGGACTGAGTTTGGGCTACTTGGATTATGAGGAAGCCATTATAAGATGATGTGTGTTTTGATTTTATTGTGGGGACTGTTGATTTAGTTGCTGCCCGGTATCGATAGCTTGAAAACAATAGCGACCCCATCACAACACGTACCGGAGCCTCGCCAGCAAATGTCAGCCATGACGAAGTCTGCTCGCACCAAGTATCAAACTACCAACTGGGGCGACTACAACACCGCGCTCCAGATGCGCGGTTAGCTGCTGATCTGACTCGATCCAGCCATGGCATAGTACGCAAAAACTACCGGAAAACTTTGCAGGCAGGCGACGTTCTCCCACGCGGCGATCCAGTTCTGCCTGTCGATAAAATGCCTGTTTAGGGCACTTCCAAAACCCCCACTCTCAGCCCATT
>NZ_WXTX01000030.1 GCF_009848685.1 Andreprevotia sp. IGB-42 | reverse complement strand
AGCAGCAGCGTCCCCTTGGGTTGGCCGGTTGAACCCGAAGTGTAAATCACATAAGCGAGGTGTTGTGGTTGAACCTCAACCAGTAGATTACTTGCTGGCTGGCTGGCCAGCAGTTCGGCATCGCTATCCAGATTGAAGTGCGGGATGCCGTGACCCGTAAACACATGGTGACAAGACTGCCGGGTGATCAGCAGCGCAGGTCTGGCATCGCCCAGCATATAAGCCAGCCGCTCGGGCGGGTAATCCGGGTCCAGCGGCAGGTAGGCACCTCCGGCCTTCAGCACCGCCAGGATGGCGACGATCAGCTCGAATGAGCGTTCCAGCGAAATACCCACCAGCACATCCGGCCCCACGCCTTGCCCGCGCAGGTAATGCGCCAAGCGGTTGGCACGTGCATTCAGCTCGCCATAGCCGAGTTGCCGGTCTTCAAGCATCAGCGCGATCTGCGCCGGTGTTTGAGCTGCATGTGCTTCAATGCTGCGATGAATGCCGTGATCCCTTGAGTACGCAACACGGGTATCGTTCCAGTCCACCAACAACTGATGCCGTTCAGCCACGGGCAGCCATGGCAACTCGCCCACCTTGCTGGCTGGCTGGCTTGCAATGCTGCCGAGCAACGTACCGAACTGATTTGCCATGCGCTCGATGGTGACCGCATCGAACAGGGTAGTGTTGTATTCCCATTGCAGTGCCCATCTATCGCCATGATCGATCACATTCAGGGTCAGGTCGAATTTGGCAATATCCGCGGTTACTTCGGCAAACTCGACATGCAGCCCCGGTAGCGCCAGCGTGGCCTCAGGCTGGTTCTGCAGTACCAGCATCACCTGGAACAATGGCGAATAGGCGGGATCACGCACAGGCTTGAGTGCCTCGACCAGTTGCTCGAAGGGAAGATCCTGATGGTCGTAGGCAGCAAGCGTGGTGCCGCGTACTTGTTGCAGCAAATCGGCAAAGGTAGCGTGCTTATCCACCTGCGCGCGCAGCACCAGTGTATTGACGAAGAAACCGATCAGCGCTTCGATCTCCGCATGATTACGGTTGGCTATGGGCGTGCCGACGCATAAATCGGTCTGACCGCTGTAGCGGGACAGCAGGATGCTGAATGCCGCAGCCAGCACCATGAACGGAGTACTGTCGCCATGCCGGGCAAGCCCAAGCAGCGCGGTGTAGTCTGCGGCCGCAATGCTTGTTGCATGAGTGGCACCAGCGGTGCTCTGTATCGCGGGCCTCGGTCGATCGGTAGGCAGAGCCAGCAAGGCCGGTGCGCCGGCCAGTTGGGTATGCCAGTAGTCCAGCTGCTTTGCCAGCACGCTACCTGTCAGGTACTGCCGCTGCCAGGCAGCGAAGTCTGCATATTGCAGCGCCAGTGGCGGCAGATCCACCTTATATTGTTGGCTATGCGCGAGGTAAAGCTGGCCCAGCTCACCGAGCAAGATCCCCATCGACCATCCATCGGCCACGATGTGGTGCAAGGTGTAGCAAAGCAGATGCTCGTCGTCTGCCAGCCGGATCAGGCCGGCACGCAGCAATGGCCCGGCAGCCAGATCGAATGGACGGTTTGCCTCTTCACGCAAATGCTGTGATGCCACGCTCGCCTGCGCGGCAGCGGGCAAGGCGCTTAGGTCAGCCAGCAGCGGCAATGCAAAGTGGTCCGGCCCGGCAATCCATTGCACCGGTACACCATCGCGCAATACAAAGCGGGTGCGCAGCGATTCGTGGCGCGCCATCAGGTCCTGAAATGCCTGGCGCATGCACTGCGCATCAAGCACACCACGCAGGCGCAACGCAGCAGGAATGTTGTAAGACGCGCTGCCGGGGTCCAACTGATCTAGAAACCACAAGCGCTGCTGGGCAAAGGACAGGGGTAGTCCCCCTGTGCGGGCGACCGGTTCGATTGGTGGCAGTGCCTGTTGTGCCCCGGCTGTATCCAGTACCGCGGCCAGTGCAGCGATGGTGGGGTGATCAAACAACTGCCGCAGCGGCAAATCGATGCCATGCCGGCTACGCAGTTGCGAGCTGACCTGCGTGGCCAACAGCGAATGTCCGCCCAACGCAAAGAAGTTGTCGTGCACCCCCACGCGGTCGAGCCTGAGCACCACTGCCCAGATGAGGGCTAGCCGTGCTTCGGTTTCAGTACGCGGTGCAAGGTAGGCCGTGTCATCCTGGCTGCGGTCCGGAGCAGGTAATGCCTTGCGATCAACTTTGCCATTCGGTGTGAGCGGGAACTGATCCAGCATGATGAAATGCGCGGGCACCATGTAATCGGGCAGGCTTTGCAGCAATGCCGCACGCAACGCATCCCCGGCAATGGTTTGGCCCGCCTTTGCGATCAGGTAGGCCACCAGTTGCCGATCGCCCGCGTCATTTTCGCGGGCAATCACGATTGCATCACGCACCGCGGGTAGTGCCAGCAGGCTGACTTCGATTTCGCCCGGTTCGATACGGAAACCGCGGATCTTGACCTGATCATCCAGCCGGCCCAAATATTCGATCGTACCGTCCGGCAGGTAGCGCGCCAGATCGCCGGAGCGATACATGCGTTCACCCGGCAAGCCATAAGGATCGGGAACGAAGCGTTCCGCCGTCCAGTCCGGGCGGCCCAGATAGCCGCGTGCCAGCCCGTCACCGGCGATATGCAGTTCGCCCGCTACACCGGCTGGGACCTGCTGGCCTTGCGCGTCGAGTATATAGATGTGCGCATTGGCAATGGGCCGGCCTATCGGTACGGATTCACCCGGTTCGGGTTGCACCGCGTGTGTGCATGAAAACGTCGTGCACTCGGTAGGCCCGTAGCCATTGGTCAGCAATTTGCCACCAGCGGCAAGAAAAGCCGCTGCATGCGGCGCAGACAGTGCTTCGCCGCCCGCAAGCACGTGCCGTACGCCCGCAAGATGGGAAAGCTCATGCTCAACCATCTGCTTGAACAGCGCAGCTGTCAGCCACAATGTATCAATACGCTGCGCAGTGATGAACTCGCCTATGGCTGCCAGTGTATGTGGCCCCGGCAATGGCATGACAACGCTTGCGCCGTTGAGTAGCGGCGCCCATAGCTCGAACGTGGCCGCGTCGAAGGTGGCAGGTGCCATATGCAGTACGCGGGCGCAGGCATCCAGCGTGAAGTAATTCGTCTCCCTGACCAGCCGGACGACGTTCCGGTGCGTGACGAGCACGCCCTTGGGCTGGCCGGTGGAACCGGATGTGTACATCACATAGGCTAGGTGATCAGGCAGGGTGATGGCAGGCAAATTGCAGTCGGGGAAGCCAGCGACAGCAGCATCGTCAATATGCAGCCGCCTTACGTTGTCGATGCCGAGCTTGTCCCAGTCATCGTCGCAAGAGAGCACCATCGCGGGTGCTGCGTCGGCCAACATATAGGCCAGCCGCTGCACGGGTAGGGCAGGATCGAGCGGCAGGTAAGCACCGCCTGCTTTCAGAATCCCAAGCACGCCGACCAGCGATGTGAACGAGCGCCCGGCGCACAATCCTACCAGCACATCGGGGCCTACCCCCTGGCTGCGCAGGTGATGCGCCAGCTGGTTGGCCTGCCGGTTCAGCTCGCCGTAGCTGAGCGTTTGTCCATCAAAAACAGCTGCCGTGTGTGCTGGTGCCATTGCCGCTTGCTCTTCGAACAGCGCATGAATCGCTGCTTGCGGATATCGGCTTGCCGTATCGTTCCAGTTGGCGATGGCGGCATGTTCTTCATCAGGCAGAATGTTGAGCCCGGCAATGGGCGCCTGCGGGGCAGCTTCAAGTGTGTCCGCCAGTGCTTCGAGCGCGGTAAGCAGGTAAGTACAAACCTGCCGTGGCCTGACCGCCTGGCTGCCCGTCACACTCAAGGTGAAACCGGTGCCAAGGTCATCAATCGAAATGGTCAACGGATAGCTGGTGCGTTCTTCGCCACCCAGTATCTCCACCCCGTGGTGTACCGGCACTGCGGTGACCGATGCCGCGCTGTAGCGGTAATTCAGCAATGTTGAAAACAACGGCGTCGATGCGGGTACACCGCTGCAGCGTTGTGCCCGCACCAGCGATGCATGCTCGTGCCGCAGCAGTTCGTTCAGCAGCAGCTGGGTTGCACTCAGCGCATCACGGGCTGCAATCATGCCGGTGTCGATGCGGATGGGTAGGGTATTGATGCACAACCCCATCACCTGGTCTGCGCCTTCACCGCCCTGCAAGCGACCGAACAGGATAGTGCCAAACACCACAGCATCGCGCCCGGTCAGGCGTGACAGCACAATGCCCCACGCCAGATGCATCAGCGCGGCGGTGCCCACCTTGTGTGTCCGGGCACCTGCGCGGATGCGCAAGGCCAGATCATCCGGGATGGATCGCCGTACGTCTTCGACTTCGGCGCTATCATGCACATGTAGTACATCGTAGGGGGTACTGGGCTCCATGATGTGCGCGAGCATGCGGGTGAAGAAAGCATCGTGCTCGTCCGCGCCGATACCAAGGCGTGCCTGCGCAATGAAGTTGCGGAAGGGCAGTGCCGGCGCCAACCGGTTGGCCTGGTCGGCCAGTATGGTCTGAACCTCCGCGAACATCAGGTCGAGCGAGGTGTGATCACTGATCAGATGGTGCTGCAGCAGTTGTAGTACCCAACGCCCCTTTGCAATATCCTCGGCAAAGAAAGCCTGAATCAACGGCGCTTCGCTGACATCGAGCCGGTAGCGCACCGGGCTGTATTGATCATCGAGTGCGTGCAACGACACGTTGCGGACCTTCATGCGGGCGTTGCGCAAAACCACTTGCACCGGCTCGGTCAGGCCTTGCCAGATGACAGCGGTGCGCAATGCATCGTGGCGATCAATGACGGTTTGCAATGCGGCGATGAATTGTTCCAGCATATCCCTGCTGGCAAAGCGGAACTGCAGCTTGAGCAGATAGATGTCACCCGTGTGATGCAAACGATGATGAAACAGGATGCCTTCCTGCAGCGGTGCCAACGGATAGATATCCTGGATATTGGCTGCACCACCCGGCACGATGGCGGTGATATTGGCAATCTCCTCGGGCGACAAGCTCAATAGTGGCAGCATGTCCGGTGTGATTGCGCTGCAGTTGGCAGGGATCAGGTTGGGTGGAACGGCTACTGGTGTCATCCCGGCTTTTGCCGCAACGGCAGCAATGGTCGGCGTGTTGAACAGCGTGCGGATATCGGTGCCCAGACCGATGCGGCGCATGCGCTCCACCAGCGTGACAGCAAGCAGCGAATGCCCGCCCAGCTCGAAGAAATTGTCGTGCACGCCCACCCGGCCAAGCTTGAGCACGTCGGCCCAGATGATGGCGAGCTGCGCTTCGATTTCGTTGCGCGGCGGCAGGTAGCCCGCATCGTCATGTGGGGTGTCGGGTGCGGGTAATGCTTTGCGATCGATCTTGCCGTTCGGCGTCAGCGGCAGGCAGTCGAGCACAACAAACTGACCCGGCACCATGTAGTCAGGCAAGCCTTGCAGCAAATGGCTGCGTAGCGCCGCAGGCTCCGGCAGATCGGCCGTTGCGGTGGCAACCACATAGGCGACCAGCCGCTTGTCCCCCGGTTCATCCTCACGTACCAATACAATGGCCTCGCGCACAGCCGGCATTGCGGTGAGTGACGATTCGATTTCTCCCAGCTCGATACGGAAACCGCGGATTTTTACCTGGTGATCAATGCGCCCGAGGTAATCGAGCTTGCCATCAGGCAGATAGCGCACCAGATCTCCGGTACGGTACATGCGGGCCCCGGCTTTGGCCGAAAACAGATCGGGCACAAAGCGCTCCTCGCTCAGATCAGGGCGATTGAGGTAGCCCCGCGCAACGCCGGCTCCGCCAATGTACAGTTCGCCAGCTATTCCGATGGGAACCGGGCGTCCGTGGGTATCGAGCACATACAGCTGCGTATTGTCGATGGGCGTACCGATGCTGATTGCGCCATTTGTTTCATCGTTGCTGATGCAGGTCAGCGTTGACCAGATCGTCGTTTCTGTCGGCCCGTAGAGATTCCACAGGCTGCCCGTATGCGCCAGCAGCCGCGCAGCAAGGTCCGCAGCGAGGGCTTCACCACCGCACAGCGCCTTCAAGTCAGGCTTGCCCGACCAACCGCCATCGAGCAGCAGGCGCCAGCCCGATGGCGTGGCCTGCATCACAGTCACCCCATGCTCGGCAATGGTACTGGCCAGCAGTGCTGGATCGGTATTGTGCTGGCGCGTGCTGAGTATCAGCCGGGCACCGACGGTGAGCGGCAGATAGATTTCCAGACCGGCAATATCGAAAGACAGCGTCGTCAATGCCAGCACTACATCGCGTGCATCCAGCCCCGGGGCCTTGGCCATGCTGCACAGGAAGTTGACGACGCTACCATGTTCCACCATCACACCCTTGGGGCGGCCCGTGGAGCCGGAGGTGTAAATCACATAGGCGAGGTGCGCAGATTGCCCGCCGGTGTCCAGGCTGGTTTGCGGCAATGCGGCGAGCGTATCGGTCTCCTGCGCCGGGCAGAATATCGGCAAGTCGTGTGCAAGCATACGCAGCAAATGCGCTTGCGAGAGTACAAGCGCGGGCCGGGCGTCGGCCAGCATGTAGGCTAGCCGATCCCGGGGGTAAGCAGGGTCGAGCGGGATATAGGCGCCGCCGGCTTTCAATATCCCCAGCAAGGCAACCACCATCTCCAGCGAGCGATCCATGCACAGCGCAACGGTCACGTCCGGGCCCACACCTTGTGTGTGCAAGTAGTGCGCCAACTGGTTGGCTCTGCCATCCAGTTCGCGATAGCTCAGCTGGTTGTGCCCGAAAATCACCGCAACGCTGTCGGGTGTTCTGGCTGCCTGTATCTCGAACAACTGATGAATGGTCTGTGCGTGCGGCTTGCGCGCCGCGGTTGCATTCCAGCTGGACAACAGTTGGCGTCGCTCGGCCAACGGCAGCACTTCAGTCTGCTTCAGGGGCGTATCCGCTGCGTGTTCCAGCCCATCCAGCAACGATGCAATCGCGGTGCAGAGATAGGCGTAAACCTTTTGCGGCTGAACGGCAGACACGCCTTGCACCATCAAGCCGAAGCCATCGCCCAGGTCGTCCACGGTCAGGGTCAGTGGATAGTTGGTGCGTTCGTCAAAGTGCAGCGCGGTCATGCCCTCTCGGCGTAGTGCAGCAAAGACCGAATCGGCATTATGGCTATAGCGGTAGTTCAGCAATGTGGAAAACAGCGGAGTTGTGTTGGCCATGCCGCTACAGCGCTGCGCATCGGCAAGCGAAGCATGCTCATGCCGTACCAGTTGCGCGAGTAACGAATGGGTACTGTGCAGTCCGCTGCGGATACCGGCATCGCCCACGACAATGCACACCGGCAGTGTGTTGATGCACTGGCCCATGATGCGGTCAGCGCCTGTACCACCGTGCAAACGGCCGAACAGCACGGTACCGAACACCACCTCATCCCGTCCGGTCAGGCGGGCCAGTACCAGCGCCCACGCCAGATGCAGCATGCTTGCGGCGCTTACCCGGTTAGCGCGCGCCTGTTGCCGGATGCGCAGCGACAGCTCTGCTGACAATACCTCGCGTATCTCATCGATAGCCTGGTCGCTGCCATGGATGTCTAGCACGCCGTAGGGCGCGGTCGGCTCATCGATGTGGCTGAGCATTGCCGTAAAGAACGCATGGTGCGCTGCGCTGTCAACGCCACAGCGGGTTTGCGCGATGAAGTTGCGAAACGGCGGCGCGCTGGGCAACGGATCAGGCTGCCCGTCCAGGATGAGCCCGATCTCGTGCGCCAAGAGTTCAAGCGTGGTGTGATCGCAGATCATATGGTGCAACAGCAGATGCAAGACCCAGCGACCATTGCGCACGTCATTGGCGGTAACGGCGTGCAGCAACGGTGCCCTATCCAGCGGCACACGGTAGTGGCGGGCGTCGTAACGCACATCCAGCTGGTGCGTGATTTCGCCATCGGCGGCATCAAGCATCACTTCGTCAATGCCAAGCGTGGCACGGCGTACCACGACTTGTACCGGCTGTTCCGGATGCTGCCAGAACACGGCGGTGCGGAATGTATCGTGACGGTCGATCACGGTCTGGAGTGCTGTGGTAAAGCTGTCGAGCCGGGCACGGGTATCAAACACGAACTGCTGTTTGGTCAGGTAGGTATCGCCACCCTGATCCAGCAGGTGATGAAACAGGATGCCGTCCTGCAATGCGCCCAGTGGATAGATGTCCTGGATGTTGGCTGCGCCGCCCGGTATTGCCAAGGCAATCGCGGCAATGCTCGCGGGTGACAAAACCACCAATGGCAACATTTCCGGGGTAATACGCTCACAATCTTGCGGGATCAGGTTGGGGGGGGACGCTGCCGGCATGATGCTGGCTTGTATCCTTGGGGCCAGCGCGGCCACTGTGGGCAGCGCGAACAATGTACCTACATCGCTGGCGAATCCCGCCTGCCGCATGCGCTCGACAAGCACTACCGCCAACAGTGAA
>NZ_WXTX01000003.1 GCF_009848685.1 Andreprevotia sp. IGB-42 | reverse complement strand
GAGACCTGACCCCGGATTTGTGCAAGAAGTAGTGTGGCGGGGTGCTATTGCCTGTTCATTTCTTTTTCGTTTTTTATCTTGTTGATTATCCCATCAAGCATATCGAGAACTCGAACGATTATTCGTGGGCGGGTAACTGGCCAAGCCTCCGGCAACACCCGAGTCAGGTTTACATGCATAGCCTTGCATGCTTGTTCAAAGTCCGCTTTTTGAGCTTTTGAAAATAACGGGAATTTCTTGTCAAAAACTTCTCCATATAATTCAACCTGACGATATTTATGAACATCGTCCGGCAGAACCTGAATAAGTTTTTTGCCATCCAAGAATAACTGAAATGATCTTGAACGGTCCTCTGCTGATATCGCTCTGAGAAAGAATAAACGCGCTTGCTGCGTGTCAAGATGGTCAGTGTGATAGTTGTACTTTTGAGCCGCTAATGCATAAGCTTGGTGGAAGTATCCTTGCGCTTTTTCGTATTGCTTGTATGTAAGTTGTGCCATTCCATACTGTAGCCAAAAATGCGGATCGTTTTTCAACCATGAAATTTCACGTTTTAAGTGTTCGTAATATCGGACCAGATTTTGCATGCGCTGTTTTTCAGGTAAAAGTCGTTCGACAACAGAAAATCTCAATAGGCTTTTTTGGATTTCTCGAAGGTCATCAACTCCCTTGTCAATAGCTGCAACTATCTTCAATAACTGATCCACGATGTACGTAGCAGAAAACTGCTGAGAAATAAGCGAGATGGCAAATGTACTCGATTTCGACACAACTTTTGTCCCCTCGATTCGGAAAATCTGTCGGAAACTTTCGTTGTTACGCAATTCGGAGGAATATATTTCATTGTTTAGGGCTATTTCCGAAATCAGGCTTGATGTGAGTGGCTTATCATTTGCGGCAAGAAGTGCAATGGAAAATATCGTATCTCGGTATTGTGGGTTTAATAAAATCCCATTCAAAATTTCTCGTACACGGCCAATCATCTGAGGGGATGATAATAGCGACAGCAAATTCAAAGAAATCTGCCTGTGATGATCATGGTTCACGATGGACTGTTTAGAATGGGGGGGCAATGCTGCTTTTTCTCCCCAATACCCAACGTTGTCTATTATGCCTATAAACTGATCTGCCTCTTCTGAAGAAAGTTCATCCAAAGCTATTTCGCTCAATTGTAGGCCTGCCTCGGCCAATCGAGAGCGAGAACGCTCATGAATGCTTGTTCGCGCACCAATAACGAGTTTGAGATTCGTCGGCTGTAGTTCCGCGTAGTGTAAAAGCAAATCAATATTCTGTTCGTAAGAGTCGATGAACAAACAGCCTTTCGTCCCTTCTTTTACGAGTTTATCAAGGTCATCGTGCTGATGTGCATCTGCCTGATCAGCAGTAAAAACTCGGATGCCGGTCAAGGCTAGTCTGCTTTTTAAGGCTCGGATAAATGTAGATTTTCCGTTGCCAAATTCTGCCGTAACGATCAAATTTGCATTTGCATTCAATAATTGATTGGCATATGTGATGTCATCGCGGGAGATGAGAATGGGGGCTCCCTTTGCTCCTGAGACTGCAGCATCAATAATTTTGTCGGAGATTTCACCGCGCATAAGGAATGCGTCAACATCAGCGTCGCGAATTTCAACGTCATCTTCACTAAGTTGATATTCCCATAGGCTCGCAAGAATCAATTCTTCTGGCTCGTCAGAAAAACTGCTTGCTTCCTGAGAGATTGCATTGGCAAAGGCTTCTGCACCAATTGGTAAAATTGAACCAAATTGTGAAATGGTAAACTGATCGCGCCCTTTTTTTAAGGATCGGGTAATGAAAAAAGTTTTTTCGCGATATGTAGGATCGGAGTGGAGAATTTTTTGCACTTCGATGTCATACATTGAATATCCGACAAATATAATTGCCGAGCAAAAATCTATATCTCGCTGAAATGGATATCTCCACCTTGATGTCAAAAATGAATCTGGCGAGAGATAAGAAGAGTTTGTTAGTTTGAATTCATTGTTGAGTGTGTCGATATTAAGATTTTTTAAGGAACCATTTAAGTGGACGCAAATATTGTTTCGTGCAGAAAACTCAGAAGGATTTGAAGCTAGATCAACTGAGTCGTATATTTTCCCCGTTTGTTCGGCAGCACGCTCGAAACAAGTGTCATAATTGGTAGTGTATACTCTCCTCCATGGCATAGATGCAATTGTGATATGATGGCTTTCTACGCCTTTAACAGAAAACGTTTCACGAAGGAGCTTTATTAAGGAGTTTTTGTCTCCACCTTCATCCAAGTAGCGGGATGAAGCATAGCGCAGGTCATTTTCCGCATCAAAGCCTTGGAGGGTTGCAATTTTTTGCGCTAAATCGTGTGCTGTAGGCATTTCTTCATTATTTATGCCGCGTGCAGAAACTGAAAATCCGGATCCTAAGAATAATATTGCATTTCGTGATGCAATATGATGGAGCGCATCAGCCAAAATAGCTTCTTCAGATGTCATCATACATTTTCCTGTGCGTTTCTATTTTAAGGGCATACTTGTATTAAAGTTTTTTTCTATTGGGAATGACATTCAGGGCATGCTGCCGTCAAAATTTTTCCATGCCGAAAGGAGTTTGTTTGTCTGTGCAATTTCGAGAGGTAATTGAAGCCAATGAAAATCTCGGCGCAATTTTTAACATTATTACCCCGAAATATCGATGTTTATGATTTGAGATGTTGATCTCACCATTCTGTAGCCCATTGATCCCACTTCTTCAATCAGCACGATTAAGGCTAAGGTGACTGGAAGGCTATCCGAATCTATAAGTCAGATTCTGAAATTTTGCCGCCTTCGCATTAACCAATAGCTTTCTCTAGACGGCGGCACGAACTGAGCCTGAAGTTAGAAAGCGGCCGCACAGTTTCCAACTTCGATGACCCCTAGTTAACACAAATGCTGTGACCATCCAGACATGTTGCGCTGGCTGCGGCCTAAGGCCTCCGTCCGAGGTAACAATACGGAAATCACGGTGCATCTGCCTGCGTCGACCTTTCGGGGATCAGGCGGATGCCGCATAGCCGGCTGAAGCTAGAGCATAACGTTTGTCCGGCAGGATAAAACCTTATGATAGAACTTGCTTTATGCTTACGCCATAATATTCACACCCCCATCCACATAAAACCGTATTACCCGAAACTCGCGGCGCATCGGGCCTGGCAAGGCGGTGGTGGCATCTCTAAATCCATGCTGCCCACCAGCGCTCAGCACTTTGCCATGCACGCCTGCCGCGACGAGTGACCACCAGCAGCGTTGGTGGCGGGCAAGATTTGCCGCAGCGATGCTCGAGTTGCTGCGGTGGTTGATGGCAGGCTGCCGCCACGCCGCCTACAACCCCGACTCCCGCCGCTCACTCCATTCCAACGCCGTTCGTTCGAGATGCTCCAGAAAAACCGCCGCAACCGGCGATAGCCGTTTGCCGCGCGGATAAAGCGTGAACCACCGTGACTGGAGGGGAAAACCGTCCACATCGAGGATGGTCAGCTGATCGTCCGCCGGGCGCGCGGCAAGCGCATGGCGCGACACCACGGCCAGGCCGAGGCCGCCGGCAACCGCTTGCTTGATTGCCTCGTTGCTGCCCAATTCGAGCCGGACTTGCGGTACGAAGCCGGCACGCGAGAAAAACGCATCGCATGCCAGGCGTGTGCCTGAACCACGCTCGCGCAGGATGAAGCGCTCAGTAGAGAGGTCTGCAAGCGCCAGATGGCGCCCCTTCAGTGGATGCCCATCAGCGGCAATCAGCACCAGCGGATTGGGCAGGAAGGCGTGCTGTTCCAGATCCAGGTTCTCTGGCGGCATCGACATGATGTAGAGATCATCACGGTTTTCGCGCAGGCGGGCGACCACGCCGTCGCGGTTCAGAATCTCCAGTGATATCTCGATGTTCGGGTGTGCTGCACAAAAGTTGCCCAGCAGGCGGGGTACAAAGTACTTTGCGGTACTCACCAGCGCCACGCGCAAGCGCCCTTGTTCCAGCCCCTTCATGGCATCCAGGGTTTGCTCGAATGCCAGCCACTCGTCGAGCATCGTGCGTGCCGTTGCGGCCAGCGCCTCGCCGGCAGCGGTCAGGAACAGACGTTTGCCGATTTGCTCGTAAAGCGGCAGACCGGCGGCGTCGGCCAGCTCGCGCAGTTGCATCGATACCGTCGGCTGGGTGACGTGGCAGGCTTCTGCGGCGGCGGTGACGCTACCGCGCTCGGCCAGCGCCAGAAACAGGCGCAACTGACGAAAGGTGGCGTTCATAGATATTTGTCGATCATTGTTATCATGAATATCGATTATTGCTTATTTCTGATCGCCGGTAATATCTCGCTCCAGCGCAATCGCTGGAAAGCTGGATAAAACGCATCATGAAAACGCACACCCTGGAAACTCAAGCAACCGTTACCCCGGCACTCGCCCTGCGATTTCTCAAGGAAGGCAACGCGCGCTTCGTCAACAACCTGCGCGCCAGCCGTGATCTGTTGCAGCAAGCCAATGAAACGCGCGATGGCCAATGGCCGTTCGCCACCATCGTGAGCTGCATCGACAGCCGTACCTCCGCCGAGCTGATTTTCGATCAGGGCCTTGGGGATATTTTCTCCGTGCGCATTGCCGGCAATGTGATCAACACCGACATCCTTGGCAGCCTTGAGTTTGCCTGCAGCGTGGCCGGATCGCGGCTCATCGTGGTGCTCGGGCACTCTTCGTGTGGCGCCATCAAGGGTGCCTGCGACCACGTGCAACTGGGCAACCTGACCGAGCTGCTGTCCAAGATCCAGCCCGCCGTGTACCAGGAAGGCCAGACGCTGGAGCCGGCCAAGCGCAATTCCAGGAACCCGGCGTTCGTCGAGAACGTTGCCAACCTGAACGTACGCCACTCGGTGCGTTCGATCATCAACCGCAGCTACATCCTCGAGCACATGGTGGCTGCTGGCAAGATCGGCATCATTGGTGCCAAACACGATCTGGCTACCGGCGAAGTCACCTTCTTCGATGACACCTGGTTGAGCGACAAGGCATCGGTTGAGGCAATGGCCGGGTAGCAGGCCGTCTTTACGCAGGACCGGAAGCAGATCCTGTTTGCCGGGCGCTCTGCGCCTGGCTTGGCCATGAACCGGTCACGCCCTGTCAGAACGGGCCTTTTGCCATTGCGGGGAGGCGGTTCGATGTCAGCCAGAAGCCGCGCGATACGGTTTTCCTTTTCGCTTGGCGCCCGTGATGAAGCGCAATGCTTGATTTGCAAAGACCCGATGCGTGCCACCGGCGAGCGTAGCGAGGCGCCCTCGCGGCGGCGAGGGCGGGGGGAATGGCATTAAACAGCAGAGCGCCGCGGTTTTCCCGTCAAAAACCCGTCAGAACCCGGCCTGGCCGGGTTGTTTGATGCCGGTTAACACATCACGGCTGAGGGTGCATGACAGCCCCTCAGCGCTCAGGCCATGATGTTCACGCCGCCATCTACATACACGGTATTGCCCGATATCCGGCGCGCATACGGCGTGGCAAGGTAGGCGGTGGCAAAGCCCACGTCCATGATGTCCACCAGCTCGCCCAGCGGGGCGCGCTCTTGGGCTTCGTTCAGCAGCAGGTCGAAATCCTTCAGGCCGGATGCGGCGCGGGTTTTCAGCGGGCCGGGGGAGATGGCGTGCACGCGGATGCCCTTGGGGCCCAGCTCGTAGGCCAGGTAGCGGCAGGTAGCTTCCAGCGCCGCCTTTACCGGCCCCATCAGCTGGTAGTTGGGCACCACCTTCTGCGCGCCGTGGTAGCTCATGGCGAACAGCGTGCCGCCTTCCCCCATCAGTGGCACGGCCAGCCTGGCCATGCGGATGAAGGAGTGGCAGGAGATATCCATGGCTATGGCAAAGCCCTCCGCCGAGCAATCGATCAGCCCGCCCTGGATATCGCTCTTGGGGGCAGAGGCAATGGCGTGCACCAGGCTATCCAGCCGGCCCCAGCGGGTGTGGATGGCATCGAATACCGCTTGCAGCTCGCCAGCGTCTGCCACGTTCAGCGGCAGGAACAGTTCGGCTTCCAGCGCCTGCGCCAGTGGTTCCACATGCGGGCGGGCCTTGTCGTTCAGGTAGGTGATGGCAAGGTCTGCACCCAGCTCCCGGAAGGCCTTGGCGCAGCCGTAGGCAATGGAGTGCTCGTTGGCGATGCCGGCAATCAGCACTTTCTGGCCGGCCAGTGGCAGATGGGCAGGGCGGTTATCCGTGGTCATGATTGCAGCAGCTCCTTGGTATGGCGGGCGATGACGAGTTCTTCGTTGGCCGGGATTACCCATGCGGCCACGGTGCTGTCTGCGCGGCTGATACAGGGCGCGCCGGATTTGTTGGCGGCACTGTCGATCAGCAGGCCCAGCCAGCGCGCGTGCTGGCACACCTGCTCGCGCACCGGCGCCGAGTGCTCGCCGATGCCGCCGGTAAACACGATGGCATCCAGCCCGCCCAAGGCCGCCGCCAGCGAGCCCAGCTCGCGGCCGATGCGGTAGCAGAACAGCTCGATCGCTTCGTGCGCATCCGGGTTGCCGGAGCTTTGCAGTACGCGCATGTCGCTGGATACGCCCGATACCCCCAGCAGGCCGGATTCCTTGTACAGCAGGCGCTCCACATCGCGCGCGGTCAGCTTCATTTCATCCTGCAGATACAGCAGCACGCCCGGATCCAGGCTGCCGCAGCGGGTGCCCATGGGCAGGCCCTCCACCGCGCTGAAGCCGGTGGTGGCCGCCACGCTGCGCCCGGCATTCATTGCACACATGCTGGCGCCGTTGCCCAGGTGCAGCACCACGGTTTTGCCGGCTGCGGCCTTGCCATCGTAAGAGGGCAACACGGATGCGATGTGCTCGAAAGACAGGCCATGGAAACCGTAGCGGCGTATGCCGGCATCGGTCAGCTTGCGCGGCAGCGCATACATTTGCGCGATCTTGCTCTGGCTGCGGTGGAAGGCGGTATCGAAACAGGCCACCTGCGGCAAATCAGGCATGGCCTGCAGCACCGCCTTGATCGGCAGCACGTTGTATGGCTGGTGCAGCGGCGCCAGCGGGGTGAGTGCTTCCAGCGCGGCCACGGTGCTGCCGGTAACGCGCATCGGCCGCGCAAAGCGCGTGCCGCCATGCACGATGCGATGGCCAACGCCGATCAAGCGCAAGCTGCCCAGATGCAGGCCCAGCCATTCACGCAGAAACTGCATGGCGCCCGCATGGCCGGGCGGCGCATCGTCGGCCCAGCGATGCTCGTCCACCACGTGGTTTTGCGCATCACGCGCCACGAAGCGTGCGTTGCCGCCCAGTTCTTCAATCAGCCCCGATAGCGCAACCGAGAGCAAATCCTGCTCCAGTGCAAACAGCGAAAACTTGATGCTGGACGAACCGGCGTTGATCACCAGAATCGCATCGCTCATTGCGCCTCTCCTTGGGGGCCGGGTGTTTCAGCGTTTGGGTTTGGTCTCTTTGCTTGCGTTTGCGCTACGGGTGGTTTTTGCCGTTGCCGGCTTCGCTTCTGCAGCCGGGGCGATCTCCGCCCCGGCGGCAGGTTTGGGTGCTGTTGCCGTGCGTGCCTTGGCTGCCGGTTTCGCAGCAGGTTTTGCTGCCGGGGCTGTTGGAACCGTCGTTGCCGACGGTGTTGCTTGCGTTCCTTCCGCGCCTGCCTTGGCGACTGCTGCGGGCTTGGGGGCTGTGGCAGGTTTGCTGGTGGCCGCTGCAGGCTTGGCCGGGATGGCGGCCTGGGCTGCAGTTGTGGTTTTGGCCGCTGTACCCGCTTGGGCGCTTGCCTTGGTTGCGGGTGGTTTGGTTGCAGGCGCAGGGTTTGTTGCAACTGCTGGTTTGGTTGCTGCCGCTGCTTTTGTGACATCAGCCGCAGCGTTCGAGGTGCCTTGGGCTTGGGTTGCCGCTGGTGCAGCGGTTGTCTTGCGCGCAGCCGGTGCTTTGGGGGCTGCCGCGGGTGCTACGGGTGCTGCTGGTGCAGCGGCGGTGGTTGTCGCTGTTTTGCTGGCAACTGGCGCGGGCGTGCTTGCTGCCTTGGCGGGTTGTGCTGCGGGTGAGGCTGCCGGCTGGTTGTCCAGCGGCAGTGGCACATCCAGCACCTGGGCAATGCGGGCTATACGTGTGTTGCGCTCGCTGCTGGCTGGCTGCAGCGAAGCCATCTGCTCCAGCAAGGCAACGCAGCGGCGGCGCTGTGCGGCATCCGGCAGCAGTGCCGGCAGGCTGGCGAGCGCCTTGTTTTCGTCATGCATGATCAGCAGTGTCTGGCGCCGGACGGTATCCCTGAGCGCGGCGATGGTGATCTGCGTGTCCAGCCCGGCATCGCGCACCACCTGGCGCAAGGCGTTGAACGGGCGCTCGTCTGCAGCCTGGCCATGTACCGCGCAGTACAGCAATGCGCGCAGATGGGCATCCAGCACGGTGGCGTGCTCAAACTGGTATGCCAGTTCCACCTGCTTCAGGCGCAGCAATTCTTCCTGCTGGGCCGAGCGCGCCACCTGCGGGCGGGCGCCTTGCGGCGCTTTCGGGTCCAGCCCCACCAGGCGTGCCAGCCATGGTGATTCGTAGATGGCCTTGAAGAGTTGTTCCTGCTGCGCGTCCCGCGTATCGCGGTACTGATCCAGCGCGTTCTCTATCGCCCGCGACTGGCGCTTTTCCAGGGCCAGCAAGGGGTTGTCTGTTGCCACTGCCTGCCGCTCTGCACGCACGCTGGCGGCCAGTGGCTTGATGGCGAGCACCGCAGGGTTCAGGTCGGAAAACAGCACGCGCTCGAAACGCGCCGGGTTCAGGTGGCGCAGCAGGTTGGCGCTGAATTCGTTGGAGAACGCCTTGATCCACGGCGAAACCCAGGTGTCGTACACACGCTGATTGGCCTGCGCCACGCGCTTCACCACCTCGAATGCCGCTTCATCCTGGCGCCCGTCATCCAGCGCCAGGATGTCGTCGATCTGCCGTGTTTCAAAGCGTACGAGGTAGCGGCCTTCCACGAATTCCAGCCCCGGCATGTCCGGGTGGGTATCGGTAATCATCGCCTCGTACAGGCCCGGCGGCAGTACGTCGATCAGATCCAGCGTGAACGCCAGTTGCTCGTGCTGCTTCCTGGCCACGCCGCCGGATACGAAAATGCCCAGGTGGCCCACTTTCTCGTGCAGGCAGTAAACAATGGTCTGGTCGTTGGCGCGGATGTCTTCAACTGATTCATACAGATCGGGAATCCAGTTCAGCGCCTGCTGCGGCGGCGTGATATTGTCGCCCCACGAGGCAAACACCACGATGGGCGAACGGATATTGCGCAAGTCCAGCCGCACCTCGCCCGCCTGATCGGTGATCTCGCCCGCAGACAGCCGGTTGCCGATGAACAGGTTCTGCACGATCCAGTCCATTTCCTCCTTGTTGAGCAGGAAATGGCCACCCCACCAGCGCTCGAAGCCCAAAAAGCGCTCGCGCTCGGTATCTACATTGGCGTACAGGTTGTAGAGCTTGCTCCAGTAGGTATTGGCCGGATCGAGCTGCTCGAAATTGTTGACGAGGTAGGTGCCGTCAAAACGGCCATTGCCGATATCGCCGGCAAACGACGCTGCCCACGATCCCCCCAGCAAACCGCCCGAATAGCGCATGGGGTTCTTGCCTTCCACGCCGGCCCAGTACGAAATGGGCGAGCCCGCCAGCAGGATGGGGCCGACCGATTCCGGCGCGGCCGCGGCCAGCATTGCCAGCGCCCAGCCACCCTGGCAGTTGCCGATCACGAACGGCTTGCCGGCGGCATCCGGGTGGCGGCGGTTGATTTCATCCAGAAAAACCTGCTCGGCGCGCGCCACGCATTCGATGGTCTGGCCCGGTACCGGTTGCGGGAAGAACACCATGAAGTAGCACGGGTGCCCGGCCCTCAGCGCAATGCCGATTTCGCTGTCGAGCTTGAAGCCGCCGATGCCGGGGCCATGCCCGGCGCGCGGGTCGATCACCACGAAAGGGCGCTTCAGCGGATCGCTGGCCGGGTAATCTGCCAGCGGCTTGATCAGCGCCAGCGCGTAATTGGCTGGCCGTGCCAGCGTGCGGCCATCGATGAGGATGTCGTAATCGAACACCAGCACCGGCGGCTTGCCGTCATGTGCGTGCTGCAGGTAGAGATTGCCGCGCTCGCGCAGCACGTCCAGAAACAGGATGCCGCGTTGCCAGGCATCCAGCCAGTACGCTTGCGCACTGGAAAAAGACTGGGAAAAGGCAGGAACGACCGAAGACGTGGACAGCATTGCACTTCCTCCGCATACCGGGTTTTGCCGTTCATTATATGCAAGCGGTGATGCGATGCAGCATAAAGTTGTTCGGTCAAGCGATGCGGTGGATTTGTGCAACAAAATCAGACGGATGACTACACGTGTAATCAGATTGTGGTGCGCCTGGGCACGTGTTGCTGTGCATTGCCCGTTGCCTTGCAGCAACGGGCAATGATCGGGTGCAGTGATTGATACCGGGGCTTGGCGCTGCCAACAAAACCCGGTGAAATGCGGGCTGCGAGGCGGTGCCGGCGAGGTGCGGCCGGCGAGGTGTGGCCGATGAGGCACGCGGAACGCAAGTGGTGCCAGGGTACGACAAGTAAGGCTCGGCGCCCCCGGCTCGGCACCCCGCACCAAGCCGCCAGATGGGGTTTGTTGGCGGCGCTTATTCCGGCATGCGCGACGAATGGTGGCTGCTGATCAGCCATTGCTTGCCTGTCCACACATAGGTGTAGGTGTAGCGGGCTTTTACCGTGCTGCCGTCGCCCATGGTGAAGGTATACAGGCCGGCATCCACGGCGGTGTTACAGCCGATGAAGATCTTGCTCAGGTCGATCTTGCCAGCCGGCTTGTTGGGCAGGAAGTGCTCGAAATAATCCAGCTTTTCTTCCCGGCTGATGCGCGGCTTGTTGGAAACCGTAGGCAGCAGGATGGAATTGTCGGCGTAGTTGCTGACCACGCGCGCCGGCTCACCGGTTTGCAGCGATGCATTCCAGCGGTCGAACAGGGCGGCAATCTGCTTTTCCGTCGTAGCATGGCAGGCCGCTGTCTTGGCCATGGCCACAGGTGCTGCACACAGGCCGGCCACCAGCGCTGCGGTGGTGAAGAACATGGTTTTCATCGTGATTCCAATAAGATAGATGCGGGCTTCGAAGGTGTGCATGACACCACCAGCTTGTATCCTATGACAGATAAATAATGCTTATTTGTATTTAACTGCTGATGAATGGCAAGGGTGCAGTCAGGATGCCGGTCGTGCATTCATGCTGATGGCGAATCCACTGGCAGATGTGCCGTCACTTCGTATTGCCCGAAGCGCCCGATCAGGAAATCGAGCAGCGCGCGCACCCGTAACGGCAGGTGTTTTGCGCCGGGGTAAACCGCGAATAGCGACACGGCGTCGCCAAGGTAGCCGGGCAGCAGTGCAAGCAGCCGGCCCGCAGCAATATCCGGCGCTACATCCAGCGCGGATTTATAGACGATGCCTGCGCCTTCCAGCGCCCATTGCCGCACCAGCGCGCTGTCGTCCGCGCAACGGTTGCCGCTGACGGGCACGGTGATGGCTTTCTTGCCGTCGCTGAATGTCCATGCAGTGGCTGGCCGCCCGCCGGTATAGAACGTCAGGCAGTTATGCCCGGCCAGCTCGGCAGGGTTGGCGGGGCTGCCATGCCGGGCGATATAGGCGGGGGCGGCGCAGGCAATCTGCCTGCTGCCACACAGCTTGCGTGCCACCAGCCCCGTATCCTGCATGTCGCCGTAGCGTAGCGCCAGGTCCACGGTATCGCGCAGCAGGTCGTGCAATGCATCGGATACATGCAGCACCACGCGCAATTGCGGGTGCAGTGCCAGGAATTCATCCAGCCACGGGCTGAGTACCGCCCGCGTCAGGTCCGAAGGCGCTGCCAGGTGGATATCGCCAGCCAGCTGCTGCTGGCCGGCCTGCAATTGGGCTTCGCCCTCGGCCAGTACGGCTAGCGCGCGCTCGCAATGATCGCGAAACAGCGCACCGGCAGCGGTCAGCCGCAATGATCGGGTGGAGCGCTCGAACAGCCGCACCTGCAGTGCCAGTTCCAGCCGCTTGATGGCGGCGCTGGCGGCAGCCGGTGTCAGCTGCAGTTGCCGCGCCGCGCTGCTGAAATTGCCGCTGTTGGCGGCGCGGATGAAGAGCTGGAGGTCGTTGAGCGTGTACATCTGCAAATTTTCATTGAAACTGAATCAATATTCGCACTGATTATCAATTTGCAGGCGGGCGAGCACAATGGCTGTGACCGGGTATCACGTTGCTTGCCCCGAACCGAGCTCAAGCCAGCCATGTCCTCTTCGCTTTATCTTTCTTCCGTTCCCGTCTTCACGCGCTACCTGCAGCAGCTGGCTGCCATGCTGGCGCTGGCACAAACCCATATCAGGCAAACCGGGATGGATGAGCAGGCGCTGCTGGCTACCCGCCTGGCTGCGGATATGCATCCGTTTCTCAGCCATGTACAGATCGCCGACGACTTTGCCCGCAGGGCATGCGCGCCGCTGGCGGGCGTAGCCAAGCCGGAATATGCCGGCAACGCCGCTAGCCTGGCTGAGCTGGCTGCGCGCATTGCCACTACGCTGGCGTTTCTGGCAGCGTTGCCTGCAGCCGCATTCGACGGCAACGCCACGCGCCAGATCAGCAGCGCGGCAGGGCAGCAGCAGCTGGTGCTCGATGCCGGCACCTTCCTGCTGCACTACGCATTGCCCAACTTCTTTTTCCACATCACGATTGCCTACGCCATCTTGCGCCACCTGGGCGTGGAGATCGGCAAGCGTGATTTCGATGGCTTCCACCTTTACCCGTCCGCCCGCAATGGAGATACCGCATGATCGATTTCTACACCGCCGCCACCCCCAATGGCCACAAGGTGGCCATCGCGCTGGAAGAACTGGGTTTGCCATACACGCTGATCCCGCTCAACCTGTCCGCGCTGGAACAGAAGCAGCCGGCATTCCTCGCCATCAACCCCAATGGCCGCATCCCGGCGATCATCGATCACGGCAATGAAGATTTTGCAGTATTCGAATCGGGCGCCATCCTGATCTACCTGGCGGAGAAAACCGGCCAGCTGTTGCCCGTGGATGCCAAGCGCCGCTCGCAGGCATTGCAATGGCTGATGTTCCAGATGGGCGGCATCGGCCCGATGATGGGGCAGGCCAATGTGTTCTACCGCTACCTGCCGGAGAAGATTCCGCTGGCAATCGATCGCTACCAGAAAGAAGGCCGCCGCCTGTTCGAAGTGCTGAACAGCCGCCTGGCCGGGCGGGAATACCTGGCCGACGAATACAGCATTGCCGACATCGCCACCTGGCCTTGGGTGCGCATCCACGATTGGAGCGGCATCGCGGTGGATGGGCTCGAGCACCTGCAGGCGTGGATGGAGCGCATGGCGGCACGGCCCGCATGCCAGCGCGGCATCCTGCTGCCACCGCAGCAATCCAGTACGCCGCAGGATGCGTTGAAGATGGTGGTGAGGTAAACACAATCTGGCCGTCATCCCTGCGGCAGCGACGGCGTTGCACAAAGCGCAGCCACATGGCTGCGTTTTTCAGTGTTGCGCCTGACGGCGCTGCCTGGCCGGCAGAGGCATGCAGGCCAGGCATGCTTGGCAAGACCCGATCATTGCGCGAATGGCGATACAGACCTTCACCCTGTTTGCCCGCCCCCGGCGCTATGTACGTCAGCGCACAGACCCCCGCTGCTGTTCACGTTAGCTTCACCGGCTGATCGTCCGATCCAGCTGTTCTCACGCGGCGCCCGCCTGCAGCGCAACGCGTTTGCCCGCCCGGGCGCTGCCGCCCCCGCCTGAACCATGTCACCACCGCAGATGCCATGCATCTGCAACCAGCAAGGAAAACCTTGAACGCATACGCCACGCTTGTCGAACAGCTTCGCAACTGGATCCCGTCGCTGCGCAGCAGTGAATGGTCACGCATCTCCACCAAGGGTGAAGAGCCGCCGTTGCGCGCTGCGCTTTTCAGTGCCGAGCAGATGGCACTGCATGGCAAGGCGCTGGCCGCCACCCATGCGCTGGCGCGCGGGCATGCGCCCGATCAGTTGCTGGCACGGCTGGCCGCCAATGAAACCGCGCTGATCAGCGTATGCAAGCTGTTGACCGAGGCGGTGACCGCCAAGCGGCGCGTATCGCCCGGTGGCGCATGGTTGCTGGATAACTTTTACCTGATCGAAGATCAGATCCGCACCACCAAGCGCCACCTGCCCAAGGGTTACAGCCGCGAGTTGCCGCGTTTGCTGCAAGGCCCATCCGCCGGCCGGCCGCGTGTATACGACATTGCGCTGCAGGTGATCTCGCATGGCGACGGGCGCGTGGATGCGGACAGCCTCAGCCGCTTCGTGGCCGCCTACCAGAGCGTGACGCCGCTCAAGCTGGGGGAGCTGTGGGCGATTCCCATCATGCTGCGGCTGGCGGTGATCGAAAACCTGCGCCGGGTGGGCGTGCGCATTGCCGCAGGGTGGGATGAGCGCAATCTGGCCGATACCTGGGCAGACCAGATGACGGAAACCGCCGAGCAGAACCCGCGGGATCTGATCCTGGTGATTGCCGATATGGCGCGCTCCAACCCGCCCATGGTCAGCGCCTTCGTGGCCGAGCTGGCCCGGCGCCTGCAGGGGCGTGGCCCGGCACTGGCGTTGCCGCTGACGTGGATTGCCCAGCGGTTGTCCGAATCGGGCCTGACCATCGAACAACTGGTGCAGCTGGAAAACCAGCAACAGGCGGCAGACCAGGTGTCGATCAGCAACAGCATCGGCAGCCTGCGCGTACTCGGTGCGATGGACTGGCGTGATTTCGTCGAATCGCTCAGCATCGTGGAGCAAACGCTGCGCGCCGATCCGGCAGGCGTTTACCCGGATATGGCCTTTGCCACCCGCGATCGTTACCGCCACGCTACCGAGGCCATTGCCAAACGCGGCAACTTCAGCGAAGGGGAAGTGGCCAATGCTGCACTGGCCATGGCCCGCGCTGGCGCGACTGCACAGCAGGGCGGCACGCAACCTGATCGCACCGCGCACGTAGGGTATTACCTGGCTGGCAAGGGTTTGCCTGCGCTGGAGCAGGCCGCAGGCGCACGGCTCTCCTTTGGCGGCCGCCTGCGCCGCAAGGCCAGGCAGTGGCCGCTGGCGCTGTATCTGGGCACCATCACTGCCGTCACCTTGTTGCTGACGGCGCTGCTGCTGCTGCCGACACGGTTTGCAGCGCTGCCACACTGGTGGCCGGTGTGGTTGCCGGTACCCGAAGCGGATCACATGGCCTTGTGGTGGTGGCTGCCGCTGGCAGCGCTCAGCCTGCTGGCAATCAGCCAGCTCGCCGCCGCACTGGTGAACTGGCTGGTGACCTTGCTGGTGGCCCCCACCGCTTTGCCCAGGATGGATTACTCGGAGGGCATACCGGCCAGCGCCCGCACGCTGGTGGTGATTCCCACCATGCTGACCGGCGCGGCCAGCATCGAGGATCTGATCGAAGCGCTGGAAGTGCGTTTCCTCGCCAATCGTGATGACAACCTGCACTTCGGCCTGCTTACCGATTTGCGCGATGCGCCGCAGCAGACCATGCCGGGTGACGAAGCACTGGTCACGCTGGCACAGCTACGCATCAACGAACTCAATGCCAAGTATGCAAGCACGCCAGATGTGGCCGCGCAGATCTTCTTCCTGTTTCACCGTGCCCGCAGCTGGAACGCGCAAGCGAACCAGTGGATGGGGTACGAGCGCAAACGCGGCAAGCTGGCCGACCTGAACGCGCTGCTGCGCGCCAGTGGCGTAGCAGAAGGCAGCAAGCGGTTTGCGGTGATCGTGGGCAATATCGCGCCGCTGCGCAGCGTGAAATATGTGATCACGCTCGATACCGATACCGCGCTGCCGCTGGATGCTGCCCGCCAGATGGTCGCCGCCATGGCGCACCCGCTGAACCGCCCCCAATACGATGTCGCCACGCAAAGCGTGGTGGATGGCTACGGCATCCTGCAGCCGCGCGTGGCCGCCACGCTGCAAGGCACGCACCGCTCGCGCTATGCGCGCATGTACAGCGGCGATGTGGGCATAGACCCGTATACGCGCGCGGTATCCGATGTATACCAGGATGTGTTTGCCGAGGGCTCGTTCATCGGCAAGGGCATCTACGATGTGGACGCATTCGAGTTTGCGGTGGGCGAGCGCTTCCCGGAAAACCGCATCCTGAGCCACGATTTGCTGGAAGGCTGTTATGCCCGGGCCGGCCTGCTCAGCGATGTACAGCTGTACGAAGATTATCCGCCCCGCTATGGCAGCGATGTCAGCCGCCGTCACCGCTGGATACGCGGGGATTGGCAACTGGCAGGCTGGCTGTTGCGCGGCGTTCCCGCGGATGGCGCCCGCAGGCAGCGCAACCCGCTGTCTGCGCTGTCGCAATGGAAGCTGTTCGACAACCTGCGCCGCAGCCTGGTGCCTGCCGCACTGATGCTGATGCTGGTGCTGGGCTGGACCGTGCTCGCGCCCGCCGGCCTGTGGACAGCAGCGGTGCTGGCTATCGTCTTGCTGCCTTCGCTGTGCGCGATGCTGCTGGACTTCCTGCGCAAGCCGGCCGAGGCCTTGCTGGTGCAACATGTATCCGCCAGCGCGCAAGCGGCGGTGCGTCGCACTGCACAGCTCGGCTACGAATTTGCCTGCTTGCCGTACGAGGCGTACTACAGCCTGGATGCAATCGGCCGCACGGTGTGGCGCATGCTGGTATCGCACCGGCACCTGCTGGAATGGCAGACCTCCGCCGATTCGGCGCAGCCAGCCGGCCGTGGTGACTTCGTTGCCACGCTTCGGCAGATGTGGGTTGCACCGGCACTGGCATTGGCAATTGCGCTGTATCTGGTTGCGACCAGCCCGGGCACCTTGCTGATTGCCGTACCGATACTGCTGTTGTGGTTGCTGGCCCCGGTGCTTGCTTGGTGGATCAGCCGCCCGCTGGCACAGCGCCAGGCGGCCTTGACGGCCGTGCAGACACGCTTCCTGCGCATGCTGTCGCGCCGTACCTGGGCATTTTTCGATCACTTCGTGGGGCCGGACGATCACTGGCTGCCGCCGGATAATTACCAGGAATACCGCGTGGCCGCGGTGGCGCATCGCACCTCGCCCACCAATATGGGCCTGGCGCTGCTGGCCAACCTGTCTGCCTACGATTTTGGCTACGTGCTGAGCGGGCCGCTGCTGGAGCGCACTGCCAATACCCTGCGCACCATGGCCAGCCTGGAGCGGCATCGCGGGCATTTCTACAACTGGTACGACACGCAAACGCTGCAGGCATTGGCACCGCTGTATATCTCCACCGTGGATAGCGGCAATCTTGCCGGCCACCTGCTGACACTGCGGCCCGGCCTGCTGGCGCTGTTGGATGACAGCATCCTGCCACCGCAACTGTATGCCGGCCTGAGCGACCCTTTCCAGATCCTGCTCGATACCGCAGATGCCAGTGCCGCTGCGGCCATGGCGATGTTCTGGAACGAGCAGGACTGCAGCTTCAGCACCCAGCCCGTGACTTTGCAGGCGGCCTTCAGCCATCTGCAGCGGTTGGCCAGCTGCGCGGATGCACTGGCTGAAAAAGTCGCTGCAACAGCACCGGCCACCTTGCCTGCCGGCAGCCAGAATGCCAATCACGAACAGGCGGCGCTGCAAGCGGCAAAAACGGCGGAAGTACATGAATGGGCGCAGGCGCTGGCCCGCCAGTGCCACGATGCCGTGGCGGAGCTGGCCTGGCTGGCGCCGTGGCTGTTGCAACCGGCTGCGCCGGATACGCTCACGCAGGCACTGGCAGGGTTTGGCGGACTCAATGCCATTCCCACGCTGTATCAACTTTCCCAATTGGTGGGCACATCAGCTGCGGAGATCGATGCATTGCTTGGCGCCCACCCGGCGAGCGCGGAACAGGCGTGGCTGGCAGCACTGCAGCAAAACGTGCAACTGGCCAGCCAGCGCGCAGACACGCGCATTGCCTGCATTGCGCAGTTGGCTGCGCAGGCCGGCGAGATGGCGCGTATGGATTACGACTTCCTGTACGACAAGACGCGCCACCTGCTCACCATCGGCTACAACGTCAGCGATCACCGTGCGGATGCCAGCTATTACGACTTGCTGGCTTCCGAGGCACGGCTGGGCTGCTTCGTGGCCATTGCGCAGGGACATTTGCCGCAGGAAAGCTGGTTTGCGCTGGGCCGCCTGCTCACGGGTACCGGGGGCGACCCGGTATTGCTGTCGTGGAGTGGCTCGATGTTCGAGTACCTGATGCCGCTGCTGGTGATGCCCGGCTACGACAACACGCTGCTGGACCAGACCTGCAAGGCGGCGGTGGCGCGGCAGATCGAATATGGCCGCCAGCGTGGCGTGCCGTGGGGGATATCCGAATCAGGCTACAACACCGTGGATGTCAGCCTGGATTACCAGTATCGGGCGTTCGGCGTGCCGGGGCTGGGGCTCAAGCGCGGCTTGGCAGAAGACCTGGTGATTGCACCGTACGCCACGGTAATGGCATTGATGGTGGCGCCGGAAGCAGCCTGCCAGAACCTGCAGCGCATGGCAGACCGGGGCTTTGTCGGCAAGTATGGGTTCTTCGAAGCCATCGACTACACGGCCACACGCCAGCGGCGCGGGCAATCGCACGCGGTGGTGCGCTCGTTCATGGTTCATCACCAGGGCATGAGCCTGCTGGCGCTCGATTATCTGTTGCTGGATAAACCCATGCAGCAGCGTTTTGCATCGGACCGGTTGTTCCAGGCCGCCATGCTGCTGTTGCAGGAGCGCATTCCCAAGGCCACCGGCCTGTTCGCGCATACCGCGCAGCGCTTTGATGTGCGTTCGATCTCGCTGGCGGCAGAACCGCCGATGCGGCTGTTCACCACGCCCGATACCGCGCAGCCCGAGGTGCAATTGCTGTCCAACGGCCGCTATCACGTGATGGTAAGCAACGCCGGCGGCGGCTACAGCCGCTGGAAGGATCTGGCGGTTACACGCTGGCAGGAAGACGGCACCAGCGATCACTGGGGCAGCTTCTGCTATATCCGCGATGTGAGCAGTGGCGCGTTCTGGTCCACCAGCCATCAACCCACGCTGGCAAAGCCCGCCCATTACGAAGCCATTTTCTCCGAAGGCCGCGCAGAATTCCGCCGCCGCGATGTACTGGGCGAGGCGGATGGCGGCAATGCAGCCGATGCGCTGGAAACGCATACCGAAATCGTGGTGTCGCCAGAGGATGACATCGAGCTGCGGCGTATCCGCATTACCAACCGCTCACGCCAGCGCCGTGAAATCGATGTAACGACGTACGGCGAAGTGGTCATCGCGCCGGCCGATGGCGATGCCCAGCACCCCGCATTCAGCAAGCTGTTCGTGCAGACGGAAATCCTGCAGGCGCAACATGCCATCCTGTGCACGCGCCGGCCCCGTGCGGTGGGCGATGCGGCGCCATGGCTGCTGCACCTGATGACCGTGCACGGCGCGGAAATCGGCACCGTTTCCTACGAAACGGATCGCGCCCGCTTCATCGGCCGCAACCGCACGCTGGCGTCTCCGCTGGCCATGCACGAGCCGGGTGCGCTATCGAATACCGATGGTTCGGTGCTGGATCCGGTGGTGGCGATACGCTACCGCATCGTGCTGGAGGCCGAGCAGACCGCCACGCTGGATGTGGTATCGGGTATGGCGGAAAACCGCGAACTGGCACTTGGTCTGATCGACAGGTACCAGGATCGTCATCTGGCCGACCGCGTGTTCGATCTGGCATGGACGCATAGCCAGGTGGCGTTGCGCCAGCTCAATGCAACCGAAGCGGATGCACAGCTGTATGCACGCCTGGCCAGCGCGGTGATCTACGCCAATGCCACATTGCGTGCCGATGCCAGCGTGCTGATCCAGAATCGCCGTGGCCAGTCCGGCTTGTGGGGCTATGCGATCTCTGGCGATCTGCCCATCGTGCTGCTGCAGGTGAGCGATGCCGCCAATATCGATCTGGTACGGCAGATGGTGCAGGCGCACGCATACTGGCGCCTGCGCGGGCTGGTGGTCGATCTGGTGATCTGGAACGAAGACCATGCCGGTTACCGGCAACGGCTGCAGGACCAGATTCTGGGCCTGATCGCATCCGGTATCGAAGCCAGCGTGATCGACCGGCCGGGCGGCATCTTCGTACGGCTGGCCGAACAGATATCCGGTGAAGACCGCACGTTGTTCCAGGCGGTAGCCCGTGCGGTGATCAGCGATGAACGCGGCACACTGGTCGAGCAACTGGATGACCGCAAGCGCGCGGAGCCACGCGTGGCCAAGCTGGTACCCACCCGCGCCTACCGCGCCGAAAACACCGCGCCGCTGCCCCGGCGCGAGCTGGTGCTGTTCAACGGGCTGGGTGGCTTCACCCGCGATGGCCACGAGTACGTGATGACGCTGATGCCCGGCCAGGTTACCCCAGCACCTTGGGTTAATGTGCTGGCCAACCCGCTGTTCGGTACTGTGGTGTCGGAGGCGGGCAGCGCATATAGCTGGCACGAGAATGCGCATGAGTTCCGGCTGTCACCCTGGCAGAACGACCCGGTCAGCGATGGTAACGGCGAGGCCATTTACCTGCGTGATGACGAAACTGGCCATGTGTGGTCGCCCGCGCCATTCCCGGCGCGTGCCGATGTGCCCTACGTGGTGCGCCATGGCTTTGGCTACAGCGTGTTTGAAACCACGCTGAACGGCATCCGCTCCGAACTGTGGGTGTATGTGGCCATGGATGCAGCCATCAAGTTCTCGGTGCTGAAACTGTTCAACGAATCAGGTCGGGCGCGGTTGCTGTCTGCCACCGGCTATGTGCAGTGGGTATTGGGCGACCTGGGCGCCAAGACCGCCATGCACCTGAATACCGAGATCGACCCGGGCACGGGTGCGCTGTTTGCACGCAACCCGTACAGCAACGAATTTGCCGGGCGCGTGGCCTTCTTCGATGTGGATGACCCGGGCCGCACGCTGACCGGGGATCGCAACGAGTTCATTGGCCGCAATGGCCAGCTGCGCCAGCCCGCAGCGCTGGCACGCACGCATCTTTCCGGCAAAACCGGCGCGGGGCTTGATCCGTGCGGGGCGATCCAGAGCAGTTTCGCACTGGAAGAGGGCGAAACGCGCGAAGTGGTTTTCCGCCTGGGGGTGGGGAACGATACGGCCGATGCCGGCAAGCTGGTACAGCAGTTCCGCGGCGAGGGCGCCGCGTTGCGCGCACTGGAAAACGTCTGGCAGCACTGGAACCATGCGCTGGGTGCCATCAAGGTGGAAACGCCCAATGTGGCGGTCAACGTGCTGGCCAACGGCTGGCTGGTTTACCAGACGCTGGCTTGCCGCATCTGGGCGCGCAGCGGGTATTACCAGTCTGGCGGTGCATTCGGCTTCCGCGATCAGTTGCAGGACATGATGTCGCTGATCCACGCCAAACCGGCGCTGGTGCGCGAGCACTTGCTGCTGAGCGCCAGCCGGCAGTTCGTGGAAGGCGATGTGCAGCACTGGTGGCATCCGCCTGCCGGCCGTGGCGTGCGCACGCATTGCTCGGATGATTACCTGTGGTTGCCGCTGGCGGTATGCCGCTACGTGACCGGCACCGGTGACACTGGCGTGCTGGATGAGCACGCGCACTTCCTGGAAGGGCGCCCGGTGAATGCCGAGGACGACTCCTACTACGATATGCCGGGCCGCTCTGCCGATACGGCCAGCCTGTACGAGCACTGCGTGCGTGCCATTCGCCATGGCCTGCGCTTTGGCGAGCGTGGCTTGCCGCTGATCGGCTCCGGCGACTGGAACGACGGCATGAACCTGGTGGGCATGGGTGGCAAGGGCGAGAGCATCTGGCTGGGTTTCTTCCTGTGCGAAGTATTGCGCCAGTTTGCCGGCGTTGCGCAAACGCGTGGCGATCAGGCCTTTGCCGACGAATGTACCCGGCAGGCCGAGCAATTGCGCCAGAACATCGAACGCAATGGCTGGGATGGCGCATGGTACCGGCGTGCCTATTTTGACGATGGCACGCCGCTTGGCTCTGCCGGCAATGCCGAATGCCAGATCGATTCGATCTCGCAAAGCTGGTCGGTGCTGTCCGGTGCGGGCGACCCCACACGGGCGAGGCGCGCCATGCAGGCGGTGGACGAGCGCCTGGTGCGCAAGGACGATGCATTGGTCCAGTTGCTGGATCCGCCATTCAATCAATCCAGCCTGAACCCCGGTTATATCCGTGGCTATGTGCCGGGTGTACGCGAGAACGGTGGGCAGTACACGCATGGCGCGGTATGGGCTGCCATGGCGTTTGCAGAGCTGGGCGAGAACGAACGCGCATGGGCACTGCTGGCGATGATCAACCCGGTGAACCATGCACTGTCGCCAGCGGCTGCAGCGCGCTACAAGGTCGAACCCTATGTGGTGGCTGCCGATGTATACGGCGTTGCTCCGCACACCGGGCGTGGTGGCTGGAGCTGGTATACCGGCTCTGCCGGCTGGATGTACCGGCTGATCGTCGAATCACTGCTGGGCTTGAAACTGCAGGGAGAAACGCTGCATCTGGCGCCACGCCTGCCAGCAGACTGGCCTTGGTTCAAGCTGCATTATCGCTACCGGAATACGGTTTACCACATCACCGTGACGCAAACGCAAAGCGGTGATGCCAGCGCAAGCGCATCGACGACGCTCAGTGTGGACGGGGTACCGCAGCAGGATACTGCAGTGCAGTTGCAGGATGATCACGGCGAACACATGGTGGAGGTCGGCGTACGGGCATCCTGAGCGCACGCGCAATCAGGCTGCAGCCTTGGCCTGTTTGCGCTCGCGTGCCAGCCGGTTTTTGTTGGTCCGCAGCGCACTGGCCCGTTCATGCCGGCGCATTTTCACCCGGTACATGTTGCGGTCGGCCTGCTGCAGCAGCTGGGCCGGCCGCTGCCTCTGGCCCTTGTACAGCGTGACCCCGATGCTGGTGCCCACCAGCACCGTTTCCTGTGCCAGCAGGTACGGCGCGGCAAGGCTGCGGCGCAGTTTGGCGATCACGGCGGATACCGATTCCGGGCCGCTGATCTGCGGCAGCATCACGACAAACTCATCGCCGCCCAGCCGGGATGCGGTATCGGTCATGCGCAGGCAACTGCTCAGCCGCCCGGCGACCTGCTGCAGCAACACGTCACCGGCGTTGTGGCCCAGCCGGTCATTGATGGTCTTGAATCCGTCCAGGTCCATCATCAAAACGGCAAGTTGCAGATGCTGGCGATCTGCCAGTGCCATGGCCTGCTGCAGGCGATCGTAAAGCAGACGCCGGTTGGCAAGCCCGGTCAACACATCGTGATCGGCGCTGTGGCGGGCAATGCGCAGCATGTCTGCCAGTTTGATCAGCCGTTTGCGCAAGCGCAGATTGGTTTGTACCAGCGTTTCCATGGGATACCCCCCCGTGTGCTTGCAGCGTGCGGCGCGCAGCTGGCTAGCGGCGCGCCCTTACCTTGCGCCGCATTTCGTGGCGCTCTTGCGCTTCCAGCGCCAGCGTGGCGGTAGGGCGGGCCGTCAGGCGCGGCAGCCCGATGGGCTCGCCGGTTTCCAGGCACCAGCCGTAGCTGCCATCCTGCAGCCGGGCCAGCGCGGCATCGATGCTGTGCAGATGCTTGCGTTCCCTGTCGCGCACGCGCAGCTCGAGCGCGTGGTCTTCTTCCACCGAAGCACGGTCGGACGGATCCGGCGTGGCCTGGAAGGTCTGGATATTTTCGGCGGTTTCATGTGCGGCATTGAGCAGCATTTCCCGCTCCGAAAACAGCAGAGTGCGGAAATACAACCGTTGTGCGGGCGACATGTATTCATCGCCGCTGGCCAGCAGCTGGGCCGGCAGGGTGGGAACGATGTGGGCCAACCGGGTGATCGTCATGAGCAGCCTCCTTGCAATGCCGGCCGGCAACTGCATGCAGGCCGACCATTAGTTGAACCGGCTGTGCCGGCGATAGTGCCAGAGCTGCTTGCCATCAGCATCGAGCAGGGGTGCCGGGTTATCCTGGGCGGTGCCCGCCAGCCAATGCGCAAGGTTCTGGCCGGCGGGCAACTGCAGCATGCTGACCGGGCCTTGTTGCAGCTTGATGTGCGTACACGAAGGGGTTTGTGCAGTAGCTGGCCCCGTTGCTGGTTGCGCGGAAGTCGCTGCTGCAGGCGCGGTGGACGATGTGCCGCTGGCCGACGGCAAAGCATTTGCGGCTGGCGGTTCCGGCTGTGGACAGGCGGTGCGGGCGGGCCCGCTTCTGCGTTCCACGCCGGGTGAGGCAGGCACGCCATAAATACCGGCTGTCCTCGGAGCCCAATCGCTCGGATGGGGTGTCAGGTACTGTTTGTAGATATTCATTTGGGGTCCCCTTTCATTCCGGTGTGCGCTGGCAGCCAAGGTGTCACCGGTTCGACAATGGCGTGGCTGGTGTACAGCGTCTGTACGCTGGCAGACGTACTGCCTGCGCCGTTCGCCAGACGGTGCGATGCCCTTGCAGCGTTCAGTGGCCCTGGCTTGCATGGCAGCTGCACGCTGCGGCTTCGAGGCCCGCGCGGTCGAGCACGGTGATGTCGCCGCGGCGATAGCTGATCACGCCAAGTCGCTGCAGCTCGGTGGCCGCCATGGTGATGCCCACGCGGCGCACCCCCAGCATGCGGGCCAGAAACTCGTGCGTGATATGGAATGCGTTGCCGGGCATGCGGTCATGCGTGAGCAACAACCAGCGTGCCAGGCGGCCTGCCACCAAGTGAAAACGTGCGCAGACAGCAGCTTGGGCCAATTGCTGCATGTGCAACTGCAGTGCCAGCTTGAGTTCGTGTTGCAGCTGGGGGCTTTGCGCCAGGCGCTGGGTAAACAATGCACGCGCCACGCACAGTGCGGTGCCCGGGCACTGCACCTGCGCATGCAGCAGCGCACTGTCCGCACCGAGGATCAGCTCGTTGCCCAGCATGCCCTCGTTGCCCACCAGGCCCACGCCCAGGCTGTTGCGGGCCGAGCCGGCTGCGGTCAGTGAAATCACGCAATCGAGCGGGAAATACACGGCGCTGATGGCTTCGCTGCAATGTGCCAGCACCGTGGCGCCCACCAGCCCGACGTATTCGCCATTGGCAAGCAGGTAGTGCCTGTCGGCAGCGGGCAGCCGCGCCAGCATGCCGTTGACTGCAAAGGGTAGGGCCAGTGGTGGGAGCATCGCCGGATTATTCATGGATTGCTGCAAAACAGCCTTTTGATCAAGGGGCCAGGCGCGTGCGGGGGACTGCTTGCGATGAATCTGCAGCGCCGATGCCATGCAGCCTGAACGCAAACCCGGGTGGGGGTCTGCGCGCTAACGCACCAACACGCAATTGCTGCCGCTGCCGCAGGGATGCGCTGCGGGGTGTGAACAATTGCCCCCGCCTATGTACGTCAACGTACCGAGCCGATCTGCAAAGGCGCCCATAAAGCAGCCATGGCGGCACTTGTCGCGTGCAGTTCAACTACCCGGGGAATCACATGAAAAACAAATCCACACTGGCGCTTACGGCCATTTTTGGCGGCATGGCGTTATTGGCTGCCGGTTGCAGCAGCATGAAAACACCGGCAACCAGCAAGGTGGCCGTATCTGCCGCAGCGGTGGATAACGCCACCAGCGCAGGCGGCGCCGAGTTTGCACCGCTGGAAATGGGCATGGCGCGCGACAAGATAGACCGGGCCAACAAGGCCATGGCGGCCAAGGATTACAAACTGGCCAATACGCTGGCCAACGAAGCCGAGGCCGATGCAAAGCTGGCCCAGGGCAAGGCAGATTCGGCTAAGGCCAAGCTGGCCGCTACCGCCTTGCAGGACGACCTGAACGTGCTGCGTGAAGAACTCAAGCGCAGCAGCGAAGCCACCCAATAAGCCACCCAATAAGCAGCCCATCCATCCCTAACCGGCGCATTGCCTGCCTTTGCAGATGCGTGCTGCCCACCCTCCAGGAACATCATCATGACAAAACGTAATCGATACACCACGCCAGTATTGCTGACCATTGCCGCACTGCTGGCCGCCTGCAGCTCGGTGCCTAAGACCACCAGCCTGCTTGAACAGACCCGCAGCGATTACCAACTGGCACAGAATAATCCGGATGTGGTGCGCTATGCCCCGCTGGAACTCAAGCAGGCTGGTGATGCACTGGCCGCGGCGGATGTGGTTGCAAAGAAGGGTGACGATGCTGCCAGCATCGACAAGCTGGCCTATGTAGCCAAGCAGAAGGTGGCACTGGCACAGGAAGCCGGCAAGAAGAAAACCGCCGAGGCCGATGTCGCTACCGCCGGCAAGGAGCGTGATCAGCTGCGACTGGATCAGCGCACGCAGGAGGCCGACAAGGCCAAGCTCAGCGCCGCGCAGGCCGATGCAGCCACCAAGGCCGCGCAGGGTGAAACGGCAGAGGCGCAAACCCAGATCCAGCTGGCCAATGCGCGCGCAGCGCGGTTTGAAGCACAGCTTGCCGAGCTTGCCGCCAAGAAGACGGATCGCGGCATGGTAATCACGCTGGGCGACGTGCTGTTCGGTACCGATCAATCACGGCTGACGGCAGACGGCATGCGTACCGCGCAGAAGCTGGCGGACGTGCTGACGCAGAACCCGGAACGCAAGGTGCTGATCGAAGGCTTCACCGACAATACCGGCAGTGATGCACACAACCAGGAATTGTCCGAACGACGCGCAACCACGGTGCAAAGTGCACTGGTGGGCATGGGCATTGCCAGTGCGCGCGTCAGTACACGTGGCTACGGTGAATCACGCCCGGTGGCAGCCAACGATACCGCGCAAAACCGCCAGCTGAATCGCCGCGTGGAAATCGTGCTGTCGGATGTGGAAGGCAAGATGGCGCAGCGCTAGGCTGTGCTTTGCAACCTTCCCTCACGCAGCACCGGCAGGAGAAACGCATGCTCAATGAAATGACGGCAATCCGCGCGGACGTGGATACGCAGGCGATCCGCGATGCGGCCCGGCGTATCGACGATGGCGCAGTAACGGTCGGTTATCGCGCTGATCGCGAGGCCATCATCGCCATGCTCAATGGCGCACTGGCCACCGAGCTGGTGTGCGTGATGCGTTACAAGCGCCACTATTACACGGTGAGTGGCCTGCAGAACGGGCCGGTGAAAGCCGAGTTCCTGCAGCATGCCAAAGAGGAACAGGCACACGCCGATATGCTGGCGCAGCGCATCGTTCAGCTCAATGGCAAGCCTGACTTCAACCCGGCTACGCTCAGCACACGCAGCCATGCCGAATATGACGATTCGGACAACATCCAAGCGATGATCAGGGCCAATCTGGTTGCGGAACGGATCGCCATCGAGGCCTACCGGCAAATGATAGAAAACATCGGCAGCATGGACCCGACCACCACGCATATGCTGGTTGGCATCATGGCGACCGAGGAAGAACATGCAGACGACATGCGTGATTTACTGATGTAAATGGCCGTGCCAGCGCCGATTGCTCGGTTTGCAATCAGTGCTGGCAGGATTCCGGCAGCAAGCGGTCGAACTCGCGTTTGACCACCGCGTAGCACTCGCAGGAGCGCGCTTCCAGCCCCGGGCGGTCCAGCACGGTGATGTGGCCGCGTGCATAACGGATCAGGCCGGCGCGGTGCAGGTTGCCGGCGGCCTCGGTCACGCCTTCGCGGCGTACCCCCAGCACGCTGGCGATCAACTCCTGGGTCATGATGAGTTCGTTGGACGGCAAACGATCAAGGCTGAGCAGCAGCAGCCGGCACAACTGCTGGTCCAGCGCATGGTGGCGGTTGCATACGGCAGTCTGTGCCATCTGCGTGAGCAGCGCCTGCGTGTAGAACAGCAGCCGCCGCTGCATGGGGCCGGCACGGAAAAATTCGTCTTTCAGCAACTGGCCCTTCAGCCGGTATGCATGGCCGGCGATTTGCACCACAGCGCTGCTGGTGGTGGTTTCGCCCCCCATGAACAGCGATACCCCGACGATGCCTTCATGCCCCACCACGGCCATCTGGCCGGCAGAGCCGTTTTCCATCACGTACAGCAGCGACACGATGCACGAGGTGGGAAAGTACACATGGCGCATCAGCCCGCCCGATTCGGACAGCACATGGCCCAGTGGCATGGGAAACAGCTCCAGGTGTGGCAGCAGGCGCTGGTAATCGTCTTCCGGCAGGGCGGCCAGCAGATGATTCTGGCGGGGATCATGTGGGGCGGCAGGCACTGCGGACTCCATATCAGCCACCGCATGCCGGCAGGCAGGCAAGGTAGGTGATCAAACCACTGTTATACGCTGATCGCCTGCATACCACGCTCATCAATTGCCGATAACCCGGCGTGCAGCGGGATGCTGATGTTCGCTAGCGCACCGATGCCGGTGCCGCTTGCGCATAGGCTATGGGTATTCAGGCGGCGCATTGCCAGCCGCTGTTCAACCGAGTAGCCAAGGAGTCGTTCATGAGTTTGGGAACCCTGTTATTGATCGTACTGGTGTTGATGCTGATCGGCGTGATACCCAGCTGGCCGCACAGCCGGAACTGGGGTTACGGCCCCAGTGGCGGCGTGGGGCTGATCGTGATCATCCTGCTGGTGTTGTTGCTGACAGGCCATCTGTAGCCAGCCGGGTATCCGGGTGCGGGCCGGCCAGCAGCGCTGGTATAGCTTTGCCTGCAGATACATGGCCTTATGATCGGCAGCGCACAGACGCTACCCCGGTTGCGACGGCAATCTTCAGCGTCACCCGGCATGCCGTATTCACGCGGATTGCCCGAACCGACCGGAGATCACCATGGACAAGCAAGCCCCGCACGGCCCGGAAGCCGTACCTGCCACGCCAGTTGGCAAGACGCGCATTGCTCCCGCTTTCGGTGGCATCGAGCGCCGTGCCGATCCCGAGCGCATGGACCGGATCAATACCATGCAGCCGCCAGCCAGGCACATCATCCACATGCCCGCGCGGCGCACTGAGCTGCTCGCTGCGAACGCGGCTGGTCATGGCAGCAATATCCAGCCTCAAGAGCCATGCAGCGTGAACGTGGATGAAATGACGGCAAAATCCGTGGGGCAAGTGGCCAGTGCACTGCAAACCTGGGATCGCCTGACCGAAAGCGGCCGGGTCTGATCCACCTGATCTGGCTGACCCTGATCAGTCGGCTACCAGGCCGACAATCTGATCAGGTGTGGTGGCCGGCGCTTACCACTCCGCCACGCTACCATCGGCATGCCGCCATAGCGGGTTTTTCCAGTCGGTAGCCTGCTTGCTGCGCGCGATCACCAGGTCTTCGTCGATTTCCACACCCAGCCCCGGTTTGGGCAGCGGCTTGATGTAGCCACCTTCCGGCGTGAAGTCGGCCTTGTTGTGTACATAGTCGAGCACTTCGCCGCCCTTGTTGTAGTGGATGCCCATGCTTTGTTCCTGGATGAAGGCATTCCAGCTCACGAAGTCCACATGCAGGCAGGCAGCCAGCGCAATCGGCCCCAACGGGCAGTGCGGGGCCAGCGCCACGTCGTGCGCTTCGGCCATTGCGGCGATCTTCACGCATTCGGTGATGCCACCGGCGTGCGACAGATCCGGCTGCAGGATGCTGATACCGCCCGCCTGCAGTACCTGCTTGAATTCAAAGCGCGAGTACATGCGCTCGCCCGCCGCCAGCGGGATATGCGTGGCTGCTGCCAGCTTCGGATAATATTCGGCCTGCTCGGCCAGCACCGGCTCTTCGATGAACAGCGGCCGGTATGGCTCCAGCTCCCGGATCAGCACCTTGGCCATGGGGGCTGCCACGCGGCCGTGGAAATCCAGCCCGAACTCGATGCTGTTGCCGAATGCCGCACGGATTTCCGCTACCTTGGCCACCGCAGCATCGATGGCGCGGCTATTGTCGACGATGCCCAGCTCTTCGCAGCCATTCATCTTGAAGGTGTCAAAGCCCAGGTCCACGCGCGCCTGGATATCGCGGATGATATCGGCCGGCCGATCGCCGCCCACCCAGCTATAGGTTTTCATGCAGTCACGCACCAGCCCGCCCAGCAACTGGTACACCGGCACACCCAGTGCCTTGCCCTTGATATCCCACAGCGCTTGGTCGATGCCGGCAATCGCGCTCATCAGCACGCCGCCGCCACGGTAGAAACCGGCGCGGTACATCACCTGCCACAGGTCGTTGATGCGGGCCGGATCTTGCCCGATCAGGTAATCGGCCATTTCGTGCACGGCGGCTTCCACGCTGCGCGCATGGCCTTCCAGCACCGGTTCGCCCCAGCCGGTCACGCCTTCGTCCGTTTCCACCTTCAGGAACATCCAGCGCGGTGGCACGCGATAGGGGGTGAGCTTGATGATCTTCATTGAACCTGTTCCTGATAGCGCCGGTAGGCGGCAACAAAGGCCTGTGCCCGCTCGCGGGTGGTTTCCAGAAACTGGCCGGGCTTGTAGAGATCACTGCCGAGGCCTGCCCCGGCGCAGCCCACCGCCAGGTATTCATGCAGGTTGGCCGGCGTGATGCCACCGACCACGAATACCGGGACGTGCTTGGGGATCACCGCCAGCAGCGCCTTGATATAGGCCGGGCCCAGCAAGCCACCCGGGAAGATCTTCAGCGCCTGCGCGCCGGCCTTGATGGCGGTAAATACCTCGCTGGGCGTCATGCAGCCGATGCAGGTGGTTTGCGACAACGCCACCGCGCTGCGGATGACTTCCTCGTTGGTATTGGGGGTGACCACCAGCTTGCTACCCAGCGCGGCCAGCAGCTCCACCTCGGCAGGCTCCAGCACCGTACCAGCGCCGATCAGCGCTTTCAGGCCGTAGGTTTGCACGGTGAGCGCGATACTGCGCTGCCAGTCCGGCGAATTCAGCGGTACTTCGATGGCATCGAAGCCTTCTTCGATCAGTACCCCCACATGATCGAGCACTTCATCCGGGGTAATGCCACGCAGGATGGCAATCAATGGCAATCGGGTAGGCCAGGGCATGGATATTCACTCGTGGTAAAGCTGCGAGCGGCCACCATCGATCAGGATGTCGGTCGCGTTGATGAAACGGGCTTCGTCGCTGGCCAGGAATACGGCGGTATACGCCACTTCTTCCGGCTCGCCGATGCGCTTGCATGGCAGCAGTTCGGCCTGGCGCTGGCGCTCGGCAGCGGGGTCTGTACAGCTGTTGAAATAGGCTTCGGCAATCGGCGTCATGATCAGGCCGGGCGAGATCGAATTCACCCGCACGCCCTGCGCCGCATACTGTATGCCCAGTGCCCGCGTCAGCCCGATCAGGCCGTGCTTGGCCACCGGGTAGGGAAAGGCACCGGGGATGATCTTGTGCCCGTGCACCGAAGCAATATTGATGATGCTGCCCGCACCCTGCGTCAGCATGTGCGGCAGCGCCGCCTGGCAGCAGTGCCACGCGCCTTTCAGGTCCACCGCGAAGCAGCGTTCCCATTCATCGTCGCTCAGCGCCAGCGGGTCGTTGAATACATTGATGCCGGCATTGTTCACCAGCACGTGCAGGCCACCGAAATAGTCTGCGGCGTGGTCTAGCGCGCGCTGCACCGCTGCGCGCTCGGCCACGTCGGCCGCCACGATCAGTGCATTGTCCGGCCCCAGCTCGGCCAGCAGCGCTTGCGCGCGGTTATCGTTGCTGCGCACGTTGATGGCCACCTTGGCGCCCTCGGCCACGAACAGCCGGGCAATGGCTGCGCCTATGCCTTGCGCGGCGCCAGTGACCAATGCCACCTTGCCATGCAGCCGTCCGCTCATGCAGCCGCCTCGTCGCTGGGGTGCACGGTAAACTGGAAGCGGCGCGACAGTGTCTGGCCGGTTTCCAGGATGGTCAGCCCGCTTTCCGCCGGGTTGCCGGCGTAGTTGTGTGCATTGATCGAGTGATCGGCCGGCTCGAAGCAGAAGAAATCCTGCCCGGGCGGGGTATACAGCACGTAATGGCCGGCATCCGCAGTGATCTGCGTGTGTACATCCCGGTTGAGCACTTCCGCCCGGCCGCTCCAGCCGGCGTAACCGTGGTTGATCATGGTGCTGGCCGGCAGCGCCTGCTGCAGGTTGAAGTCCCATTCGCCTTCCGGCGTGCTCAGCTGCGTGGGCAGGTTGTCGCTCCCGGCCTGCCACAGGCTGCGCGCCGGTGCGGTCAGCCGGGTGGCATCATCGCGCGGGAAGAACGGGTGCAGTCCCAGCCCGAACGGCAGCCGCTGGCCCAGGTTGCGCACCGATACCGTCACTGCCAGCCGGTTGCCCGACAGCTGGTAGCGTTGCCATGCCTCGAAAGTGAACGGCGTGCCGCTGTACTGCAGATACAGCTCTGCACTGCTGGCATCGCTGGCCAGGGTTTCCCACGCGCTGAAGGCGCCGTGGCCGTGTATCGGGTAAGCCTCGTCGCTGCGCGTGGGCGGCAACGTGTGCGTGGTGCCGCCAAAATCGAAACGGCCGTGGCCGATACGGTTGGACCACGGCACCATTGCATAGCACGCCAGTGTGTTGGGTTCCTGCGGATCGGCGCTGCTGCTGCGCGGGCGCAGTACCGGTATCGCCTTGCCGCCGGCTACCCAGTCGAGCCGGGCAATGCCGCCCGCCAGTTCCGGCAGCAATTCGAGGTGGAGCAGGCCATTGTCGAGTATCAGTGTGTTCATGGATGGGCTCCTGTTGGTGTGGGGCGGCGGCGGGATCAGCGCAGGCTGCCGCCGTAACGTGGCTCGGGCAAACCGTGAATGCCGTCCGGTTGTGCGGTGAACACCGCACCGGCAGTGGCCTCCTGTGCCAGTGCGGTATCGCTCATGCCGGCGCGCGCGGTGGTGATGTAGAGCGTATCGAGCGTGGCCCCCGCAAACGTCAGGCAGGTGGCTTGCGATGCCGGCAGGCGGATTTCGCGCTCGATCTCGCCCGCTGGCGTATAGCGCACCACGCGGTTGCCACCCCATTCGGCATTCCACAAATGCCCGGCGGCATCGACGATGGAGCCATCCGGGTCTGGCGCGTTGCTGCGCTGGTGCGTGGCATCGGCAAACAGCCGGATGCGTTCCGTGTTGCCGCTGGCTGCGTCGTAGTCGCAAGCCATGATGCATTTGGTGGGTGAATCGGTGAAATACAGGGTGCCGCCATCCGGGCTGAAGCAGATGCTGTTGGCGATGGCGCAGCCAGGCAGTGCCAGCTTCTGCAAGCTGCCGTCCACGCCATACCGGTAAAACGCGCCGATCGGCTCCGGCCCGCCCTCGTTCAGCGTGCCGAACACGAAATTGCCGGCCCGGTCGCAACGGCCATCGTTGATGCGGGTTTTCGGGTATTCCGGCTCTACATCCTGCAGATGGGCCAGCTCGCCACTGCCGGCATCGAAGCGGGCCAGCCCGCGTTCCAGTCCCAGCAGCAATACGCCATCCGTCGCCGTCAGCGCAAAGCAGCCCAGCCGCTCGCGCAGCGGCCAGCTGCGCTCGGCCCGGGTGGCCGGGCTGTATTGCCACAGCGTGGCGGCATGGATATCGGTCCACCACACCACCTGCAGGCGGTCATCCCACAGGATGCCCTCGCCCAGGTTGAAGCGGGATGGAGAGATGGGCTGTACATTGTGCATTCGGAAGCTCGGAAAGACCGGTGATCATTCAGATTAGGGCCGGCAGGTTGCATTTGCATCTACAGATGTATGTAGCGGCTCAGGTCCAGCCCGCGTCGACCACGAATTCCTGTGCGGTACACATGCGGCTGTCATCGGCGGCCAGGAACAGCGCCATCTGCGCCAGGTCTTCCGGCTGCAGGCGGCCGGGCAGGCACTGGCTGCGGTCGATCTCGGCCTCGCCAGCGGCATCTACCCACAGCCGCAGCTGTTTTTCCGTCATCACCCAGCCGGGGGTGAGCGTATTCACACGGATGCGATGTGGCCCGAACTCCCGCGCCAGGCTGCGTGTGAGGCCATTGATGGCGGCTTTGCAGGTGGCATACGCCGGGTAATCGGGCACCTTCAATTTCCAGCTGGTGGAACTCAGATTGATGATGCTGCCGCCGCCTTGCGCCTGCATATCGGCCACCACCGCCTGCGCGGCAAAGAACTGGTGACGCAGATTGATGGCGATGGCGGCATCCCAGAATTGCTCGGTCACGTCGGGCGTTTTATGGCGCTCGTCGTTGGCGGCATTATTCACAAGTACGCTGATCGGGCCGTTTGCCATGCGCGCGCTGGCGATGGCAGCTTGCAGCGCAGCCGTATCGGTTACATCGCACTGGATGAACAGCGGGCGCTGCGGCACTGGCGGCAAGTTGGCAATCAATGCTTCCGCCGCTTCGCGGTTGCGGCCGATAAAGGCCACTCTGGCGCCCTGGCGGGCAAAAGCGGCAACAAAACTGGCGCCGATGCCGGTGGTGCCGCCGCTGATGAACACACTCTTGCCGACAAGACTGGGGTAGTGGGCGAATTCGCTCATGCTGCGCTTCCTCAATCGGCCTGGCCGCGGTTTTTCAGTTGGTCGATCAGCACCGCCAGCAGCAGGATGCCGCCGCGCACCAGGTACTGGTAGAACGCATCGATATTCATCAGGTTCATCGCGTTCTGCACGGTACCCATGATCAGCACGCCCACGATCACGCCGCTCATGCTGGCGCGGCCACCCATCAGCGATACGCCCCCCAGCACGCAGGCAGAAATCACGTTCAGCTCGAAGCCCTGCGCGGCATTGGGTTGGCCGCTGGTAATGCGCGATGCCAGGATCACGCCCGCCAGCGCGGCAATCACGCCCTGGATCAGGAAGATATAGATACGCGTTGCATCCACGTTCACACCGGCCAGCCGCGATGCATCCGGGTTACCCCCGACGGCCAGCGTATTGCGGCCGTATACGGTCTTGTTGAGCATCACGCCGAACACCACGAAGCACAGGATGGTGATCCACACCGGGCTGGGAATGCCGAAAATGATGGTGTTGCCCAGGTTGAAGAAGGCTTCGTCCGATACGCCCACTGCCTGGCCATTGGAGGCGATGAACGCCAGCCCACGCACCATTTCCATGGTGGCCAGCGTGGTGATCAGCGCGTTGATGCGCAGCTTGGCGATCACCGCGCCATTGATGAAGCCGATCACGCCGCCCGCCAGCAGGCTGGCGGCAATGCCGACCACGATGCTGCCGGTCTGGTTGATGACCATCGCACACAACACGCCGGCAAACGCCACGGTGGAGCCGATGGACAGATCGAAATCACGCGATGCCAGGCAGAACATCATGGTGCAGGCCACCATGCCGATCTGCGATACCGAGAGTGCCAGGCCGATCATGTTCTGCCACGAGAAGAAATACTCGACGGTAAAGCTCAGTACCGCGAACAGCGCAATGAAGATCAGGATCAGGCTGTAGTCATCCAGGTGGCGGAGCAGTTTGCGTTTGTCCATGGCGTGGCCTCCGATGGCCGGGGCGGTTTGGCTTGCTGTGTTCATGATCTGTTCCTAGGCAGCAAGGCGCTGCGGGCTATCACTCACCGGCAAGGCCAGCGAGAGGATTTTCTGTTCGCTGGCATCTGCGCGGGCCAGCTCGCCGGTAATGCGCCCCTGGCACATCACCACGATGCGGTCGGCCACACCCAGTACCTCGGGCAGCTCGCTCGATACCATCACGATGGCGACGCCCTTGGCGGCCAGCTCGTACAGCACCGCATAGATTTCGTTCTTGGCGCCCACGTCGATACCGCGCGTGGGCTCGTCGATGATCAGCACCCGCAGGTCCTGCTCGGCCAGCCAGCGCGACAGGATCACCTTCTGCTGGTTGCCGCCGGACAGCAGGCGGATGGGCTGCTGGCGGTTGGGGGTCTTGATGCGCAGCAGCTTGATGTAGCCATCGGCTATCTCGGCCTCCGCGCCGTCGTTCACGAAGAAGTGCGCGCGGCGCGAATGGCGGCGGCAACTGATATTGATGTTCTCCGCCACCGAGCGGCAGCCGATGATGCCGTGCTCCTTGCGGTCTTCCGGGCAGAACACCAGGCCGGCGGCAATGGCATTGCGGATATGGCGGCCGGGCAGCGGGGCACCGTCGATCAGCACCTCGCCGCTGTCGCGCTTGTCGGCACCGTACACCAGTTGCATCAGCTCGCTGCGGCCGGCGCCCACCAGGCCGAAAAAGCCGACGATCTCGCCGCGGCGCACGCTGAAGTCTGCCGGTGGGGCCAGCTTGGGGCCATGCATGCCGCGCACGGCCAGCCGGGTTTCGCCCAGCGCGCGCGCCCGGTAGCCGAAGATATCGCTGATTTCACGCCCCACCATGCGGTTGACCAGTTCATCCCGCGTTACGCCCGCCAGGCTGGGGTAATCGGCCACCTTGCGGCCATCGCGGAAGATGGTGGCGCTATCGCACAGCGCAAAGATTTCTTCCAGCCGGTGCGAGATATAGATCATCACCTTGCCCTGGCTGCGCAGCTCGCGCACCAGCCGGAACAGGATTTCCGTCTCGCGATGCGAGAGCGAGCTGGTGGGTTCGTCCAGCGCAATCACTTTGGCATCGCGCAGGATAGCCTTGCAGATTTCCACCATCTGCCGCTGGCCGATGGACAGGTCTCGCAGCCGCGCCAGCGGGTCGATCTCCACGCCGATTTTCTGCAGCTGTTCACGCGTCCAGGCAATGGCGCCGCGCTTCTGCACAAAGCCGAAGCGGCTGGGCAGGCGGCCCAGCAGCAGGTTTTCCATCACCGTCAGCTCCGGCACGTATTGCAGCTCCTGGTGGATGATGGCAATGCCGGCATCGATGGCATCGCGGCTGCGCTGGAAGCGGCGCACCTGGCCACCCACGATCAGCTCGCCTTCGTCCGGTACGTATTCACCGCCAAGGATTTTCATCAGCGTGGATTTGCCCGCGCCGTTTTCGCCCAGCAGGCCATGCACGCGGCCGGCTTCCACCCGGAAGCTGATGTCGGACAGCGCACGCACGCCGGGGAAAACCTTGCCGATGGCCTTGAATTCGAGATCGCTCACACATCACTCCACACGTCACGCCAACTCTGTTGTGCTCTGCTTTTGTTGCCCACAGGTCGCCGCGGGGCAGGGGGCGGGTGCCGGTTTTGCTGCCGGCACCCGCAACCGGGATGGCTTTACAGGCCCATTTCCTTTTTCACTGCGGCAGCGTTGTCACGCGTCATCAGCTTGCCCGAGGTGAGGATCAATTTTTCCGGCGCCTTGCCGTTCTTGATCCACTCGTACATGTTCAAGGTGGTTTCATAGCCATGGCGCTTGGGGCTGATCAGCACGGTGCCGAAGAAACCGGTCTTTTCGTTCTTGGCAAACTCGTTGAGAGCCGACTGGCTGCCACCGATGCCCACGCCGATCATGTTGTCTGCCTTGGCACCCTGGCCTTCGGCTGCACGCACGGCACCCAGCACCGCTTCGTCATTCAGGCCGAATGCCAGCCAATGCTTGAACTTGGGGTTCTGCGTGATGGCGATATTGGCGGCGTTGAAGGCGTTTTCGGTGTCGGTCTTGGCTTGCGGCGCGTTGATGATGTTGGCCTTGGGGAAGCCCGCTGCAGTCAGTGCGGCAATCGCGCCATCGGTGCGTTCCTTGGCAGTGGGGAGCTGGTCATACGCGATGCGGATGGCGCCCACTTCTGCCAGGTTCCAGCCGCGCTTTTTGGCTTCTTCTGCCAGTGCGGCGCCCACCTGCTCGCCAATCTTGTAGGCCGAGATCCCCATGTGCGGCACTGCCTCGATCGGCTTGCCGCTGCCGTCTACCAGACGGTCATCCACCGTCATCACTTTCAGGTTGCTCTGCTTGGCCTTGGCCACCACCGCCGGCCCCAGCTTCACGTCCGGCACGCAGATGATGAAGCCTTGCGCATGTTGCGCCGCCAGGTTATCGATGGCGGTCAGTACCTTGTCGCCACTGGGCACGCCGATCTTCACCAGCTTGAAGCCTTTCTCCCTGGCGGCCTGCTCGGCAAACTTCCATTCATCCTGGAACCACGGCTCTTCAGCCTGCTTTACCAGGAAACCGATCTTCACTTCATCCGCTGCATGTGCAGCGCCACCCAGCAGCGCCAGCGACAGGCCGACCGTGCCCAGTAGTGTGCGAAATTGCTTCATGATCCGACTCTCCTAAATGCCATGGATGGCCCTTTGCGTTGGCATGGGCCGGAAAAGCGGGCAATCCGTGCAGGCAGCCCGAAAAACGCGGCGGATTTCCGCCGATCTTGTTATCGCTTGCCGGTGGTACTCAACAGGCCCCGTTCGCGCGCCACTGCGATCGCGCCGAAACCGGCGAGATCGGCTTGCTGGTCGTCGCGGGTGATCGTGACCTTGCCGGAGAAAAAATCGTCACCGCGCACGAGCAGCCCAAGGGCTTCCCGCAAGATGGGTTTGCCGGTGACGATGAACTGGGTGCCGGGGCTCATGCGGATGGCGCTGCTGTTTTTCAACGTCAGCAGGTCCGCACCGAGCACGGCGCCCAGGAGGAAGTTGGCGCGCGCATTGCGCTCGTAAATGGTGAACTGATCCAGCGTGCGCACGGTAAAGCACGCGCGCCCCAACCCGATATGGCTGGCAGAGCGGGCGCCTGCCAGCAGCATTTCTTCATCGATCTCGCTGGCAAAATCGCTATCGAGCGAGCCGGCCAGGATGGTGTTGTGGGTGATCACGTGCAGCAGCTCGCCCGCCAGCGTGGTGACGCAGCCGGTGATGTGCTGGCTGGCATCCAGATGCACAAACTTGGAGTGCGAACCGGGCAGGATGACCACGGCCGGCTCGGTAATGGCCAGGCGCTCGATCAGCGCAATGGTTTCCACCTCTTCGCCGCGCATCATGTCCATCGCCTCGCAGTTGTGCAGCCCGATGTTCTCTACCGGGTTGCGCACGCCGGGCACAAACCAGATCGGCTTGTTGCACACCTCGGGGATCAGCGCCTGCTGCATGCCTGCGCCCAGCTCGCGGCGGCTTACTGGTGCCAGCAGGTGGGGGATTTCATGCAGCCCCACATTGGAGGTGATCATGCCGGAGGCCAGCACCAGATCAACCGCATCCATGCCCAGATGCGCCTTATCCAGCGCTGCCTCGATGGTGGCGCGCACGCCTGCCTGCAGCGTGGTGGCATTGCCGGTGATTGCCGTATCGCGCACCCCTACCTGGCGAGCGGCATGCGCCACAGCGGCCTCGTGGCGCCATACGGTCACACGGGTATTGGTGGTGCCGGTGTCTATGGTCAGGATGTTCATTCTGGTGCATCGCCGTGAGGGTTTGCACCATTGTTGGTTTCGTAACTGTTTGTGGCAAACTACAAATTCTTGTTGCTTCGTTAAGAAAAACTTAATGAGTTGCCATGGTCAGACGTTTACCACCACTTAACGGTTTGCGCGTGTTCGAGGTTGCCGCGCGCAACCTCAGCTTTACCCGCGCTGCGGGCGAGCTATGCGTGACCACCGCTGCGGTCAGCCACCAGATCAAGCAGCTGGAGGAATTCCTCGGCCTGAAACTGTTCGAGCGGCGCAACAACCAGCTGCAGCTGACCAGCGCCGGAGAGAACTACCTGCCGCGCGTGCGTGATGCATTTCGTGCGCTACAACAAGCCACAGACCTGCTGCTGGACGACAAGACCATCGTGCTGCGCGCAGCGGTGCCACCTGCTTTCGGTGCCAAATGGCTGGTGCCACGGCTGTACCGCTTCTTCAACCAGCACCCGGATATCCGCGTGGAAGTCTCCACCGATCCGGTACGCGATCACCACGCATACGATGTGGTGATCGACGACCGCCAGGTGGATGCGCGTGACCTCACCGTGGAGCGGTTTGCCAGCACCGGCTTCTTCCCGGTATGTAGTCCCGCCGTGCAGGCTACGCTGAAAACCCCCAATGACCTCGCCGGCCACACGCTACTGCACGAACGTGGTGCGCAGCGCTTGTCCCACCATCCCGGCTGGCAGCAATGGCTGGACGAAGCCGGCGCCAGCAACGTGGACGCCAGCCGCGGCCCCGGTTTCTCGGACGCATCGATGACCTTGCAGGCCGCCATAGACGGGCAGGGCGTGGCCTTGGGGCAACGGCTGCTGGTGGAATACGACATCGCCGCCGGCCGGCTGGTGAAACCGCTGCCGGTGGAGGTATCGCTACGGCTGTCGTATTACCTGATCTTTCCGCCGGCCGCGCTGGAGAAGGCGGGGTTTGCGGCGTTCAGGAATTGGTTGATTGCGGAGGCGTTGCGGGATTGAGGCGGAGACGATAGTCGATGGAACCGAAGCGCTGGATGAGTGTGACTGGCAATGCCAAATTAGGCCCTTTATAGGGAGTACTAAAATTTATGGTTTCTCAGGAGTGCATCCAGAAGTTGCGTCCTGATTTCCTCGGGCCCAAGCACCATCATCTCAATAGTTGGCTTTCGCTCCGGCTCCTGCTCACGTGGTAACTTCATGCCCAGATAGCAGGCTGCTTCAGCAAGAGCGTTACGACAGTATGGATTGGAAATGCACTCCCAAGCGGAAGTGATTGCGAGTCTCACAAAGGCAGAGAAATTACCTTTATTCGGCCCATCTCTTCCCGCCCTTATTACAGGGATGCCAGACTGAAATTGCAGCAGTTCTGTCGTCATCCCGTCAATCATCATGCCGAAAACAGCATCGGGGTTTGTGATTGGAACCATTGACGCAAGCAATTTCGAGAATACCTCAGCGGAGATGGATCCTTGGGCACGATCGGTAAGCATCGGCTTGGGTTTGAACTGATGCCAAACCATGGCTCGCGCGCTGACAACCGATACTTGGCCTTCGGCGAAGGTGATACATATTTCGGGATGAAAGGAGGGCATCAACAAAATGCGCATCGCTGCTGCCGGGGCGGTGCAAGCGGCGTCGCTCTCGAAAGATGTCATCCCCATGCATTTGCAAATCGTTTCTGCGGTGTAATCTTTTGTGTGCATACAAAGATCAGTTTGTGAGTAAGTAGCTATGGCGCGGTGGATTGGTTTTCATGCTTGAAGTTTGTTATGAATATAGCCTTAACTCTCTGATCTGGAGAGTCTACAAGACTTTGCTCTTCTGCATAGAATGAAATGAGGCCCATTTCTTTTCCTTCGATGGGAACGTGCATTTCTTCTGCATCATCATATGCTAAGTCAAAAAATTGCAGTATGGTCTTTAGCTCATCACCTATTTTTACCGAACCATAGAGAGACCCACGGTATCCCACGCCGATTTCTATGCAGTCCAGCACCTCGTCCTGATTGAAGTGTAGCACTACTGCCCCTCTGCCATAATAAAGTTTCCGGCCTGATAACACCTCAGAAAATTCTCCGTTGTATTGAAAATCTGGCGAGCGAAGCTGAGCATCTTCAATCATTAGCCACTCGTCTGTGCCATCAATCGCTTGTGCGAGCTGCAACAGAGATTTATCCCAACGTGCTGCATCTAAAACAATCTCATGGAAAAATTTAAGTGACTGCCCAAGAAAGTAGCCAGCGGCACCTTGTCCTGGAGTAATGTCGGCAAAGAGGTCTGGTATCTTCATGGTGATTCTCTCTGTATGTCGAGAAAGGCGAAATTCTTAAAAAAAATCCCGAAAAATGGCAAATGATGCAATCATTCAAAATTTTCTGGATGGCTTTCTGGGTTGTTAGCTGTTTTTCTGTAAATTTATAAAACCATCAAGTATGCATTTGATGCTGGAAGGGTCAGCTTCAAAGCCCCCTGATAATTTGATTGGCCAGTATGTTGGGCCACTATATTGATATTGGCAAAGCTGAATCTCGATAACGATATGCCCTAAAGTATCCCGATTGCGAAATTCAAGCCTGAAATCTTCCGGGCTATATGATTCCAGTATGGCTGATCCACTTCTTGTCGATGCAAGAATGCTCAATTCGCTGATGAAACGGTTCAAGGGTTCTTCTTCAATCCAAACAGATTTGTGAAATGCTGAAAATTCACCAAGGGTTGCCCGCACGCTGATGTGAACGTTACCTTCATTCGGAAGTCCTTTCGGTATTCTCTCAAGTAGCGAAAGCTCTACCAGATTGTCATCGGATTTTATTTGCATATTTTATTAATGGCCAAAAAATAACATGGGCATAGCTAACCTACCAAGACATTGCCAAGGATACGTATGGGATCGGCAGTTGCAAACTCTATCGGATTTCCCTGCTGCAGAGGCTTGCTCGATCAGCACCAGTTTTTTGACAACTTGACCGTCGCAAAGTCTGTAAATCACAATTCTAAGGCTGTTTGGAGTCACAACTGAAATGTCCGCAGTGGAGGGACTTCGAGCGCTTTGCAACTTGGCCAGCCAGCAGCATGCTCCTGCCTTTCCAAACCATCCATACCGTTTACACACAAGCCGGGGATGAGCGTGTGCATACCCTGTGGGTAAGTCACTCAAGCGCTTGAACGGACAGGGTATTCCGGGGTTGCCTGTTATTTGGGCAGCGGCTGTGCACTATCCCCACATCGCAGGGATGGGGGTGTTGATACACTGTGGATAAGCCACCCAAGTGGCTGTTTTGTATGGCTTGTTGGCCGCTGCCTAATTAACGGGCAGGTTCTGCATGGCAAGATACCCGACGGGGAGCAGTCCAGCCGCTATCTAGCTTATGCGTATTCCCAGATGCGCGGCGGGGCGGGCAGGCGCAGGTTGAGCTTTTTCGGGCACACCACTTCGCTGACTGCGTAGTTTTCATCGGCGGTATTGCGTGGTTGTGGCGGCCATACCGGCGAGCGATGCTGGTTGAACAGCGTGAGTACACGCGGGGCATTGGCTTTGTCGGTGCGCCTTACCACCAGGCCGATATCGCCGTTTTTCAGCCGCACCACGGTGCCGGGTGGGTAAACGCCCAGGCCCTTGATCAATGCGCCGGAGATCTGCTGATCCAGCTGCTTCCCTTGGAAGATCAGCGCCAGGGCCTTGTTGGGCGGCAGCGCTTCGCGATAGCCGCGTGGCCACAGTTTGGCGCCCAGCACATCAGCCACGTGCAGCAAATGGGCCAGCGGATTGATACCGGCTTTGTCCAGGTGACAGGGGTAGCCGCTGCCATCCCATTCTTCATGGTGTTGTGCCACGATCTGCAGCCATTCCTGATCTGCCACGCCGGCATCTTGCAGCAGTGTCACGCTGCGTTGCGGGTGCTCATCCACCTGGCGGCGCTGATCGCTCGATAGCTGGCCCGATTGCTGGAACAGCCGGTTCTGCAGCGCATACATGCTGATGTTCATGGTGAGCGTGGCGGACAGCAGCGGGTTCAGCTGCGCTGCCGGCAGTGCCAACTGGTTGTTGGCGCACAGCACCAGCACCGCACAATGCACGGCATGCTGCGTGGCATAACAGCCGGCATCACGCTGGTGCAGCAGGGCAGCCAGCGCGGCATCGGGCTTGAATTTCCACAGCAGTTGCAGATCGGTGTGGATGCCGCCCAGCTGATTGGCAAATTCGCCATTGGGCCGGTTGGAGAGCAGCAGATCCAGCTCGCGCACCACGTTGCTGTAAAAGCCGAACGGATCACGCATGACCGGGTGCAGATCGGCGTTGCCACCGGCCTGCACGCTGGGCAGTTTGTAGAACAGTGATTTTTCCTGCAGCTTTTCCAGCAGGCTGCCTGCTTCCAGCGTAAAACCTTCACGCAACAGCAGTGTGCCGCCTTCGTCGTACAGGTTGTAGGGAATGGTATAACCCGCATGCAAGCGGCTAGAAACAAAACGCTCCATTTCACTTTTCCTGACTGGTGCATGCAATTGCTGCATACATGTTTCAGTAGAGCATGCTTTTCTAATATTTAGTAAGCAATGTGCCCACGAAACGAGGGAATACGTGATTTTTTCTGCTGAGCGGTGGCTTTTTACTTGTAAGCGTTGCGCTGACCTTGGCAAAACAGCAGGGATTTTTTTGGCCTGACCAGAACCAATTCCCGAGAAAATGTAATACCACTTTGTTTTTAATTACTTTCTTTGTTTGTAATAGACAACGGACAGGCAACAAAAAGCCGGCCCATGGGCCGGCTTCGGGCAGCGCGGGCCGTGGTTATTACTTGCCCGTTGCATCGTCCAGTTGCTTTTGTTGGGCTTCGTCCTGCTTCTGCATCGTCTGCTCAACACCTTTGGCTTTTTCCAGTGCCTGGCGTTGTGGCTCGGCAATCTTGGCCGCGGGCTCATCTTTTTTCTGCCCGCAGCCTGCCAACAACAGCAGTGTGGTCAGGGTCAGTAGCGCGGTTTTCATACGGTGTCCTTTTCGCGGTCATGAACAGCATTGCAGAGGGTGGCCAGCACGGCGCCAAGTGATGCGGCGCTGTCCGTGTGTTTGATTTCCCCATCCAGGCCAAAATGGATTGCCACTTGCGGAATCAGCAAGATAGCATCATCGCTGACGCTGGCACTCATCACCCGCAGTGTTTGCACCAGCGCAGCACTGGCCTTGTCGCCACCCGCACCGGATGATGATGCGGTGATCACTGCAGTGGGTTTGTCCACGAATTCACCTGAAGAGACCACCCAGTCTAGCGCGTTCTTCAATGCACCAGGTACGCCAAACGCATACTCGGGCGATGCAATCAGGATGGCGTCCGCCGCAGCCAATGCCGTGCGCCAGTGGGCGACCGCCGCTGGCACCTCTTCCGTATCCTGATCGGGGTTGAATGCAGGCACTTCGGCCAGCGCGTTGTAGCGCATCAGCGTGGTAGCGGGCGGCAAAACCGCTTGTGCAGCGATCAGCACACCGTTATTGAATGAACCGGCACGCAGGCTGCCACAAACTGCCAGTATTCGCGTCATTGCCAAGGTGGAGATCCAGGATGAAAAGCTGCCGGCCAGCCGGCCGGCAGCGTTGCTGCAGTTAACGGCGGAAGCCGCCAAAGTGCGGCCGGAAGCCACCCACCTTGCCGCTGAAACCGGAAGAGAAATTGCTGCGGTCAAAGCTGCGGGTAGGGGCCGGTTGCGGGCGTACCGGTGGGCGCGGGTTGTTGAAGGTGTTGTCATGCGCAAAGCTGCGCTCTGATCCACGGTCGCGGGCCAGCCGGTCGGTGTTGATGCCGGCATCTGCCGGCGGTGCCGCTTTCTTGAACGAGCCATCCGGCGTCACTTGCTGCCAGCCCTGGCCCTTGTCGTAGCGGTACACATTGCCGTCCTTGCCGGCATACACATGATCGCCATTGTTCACCACGCCGCCGTGGCTGATGTCGCCGGTGTTCTTGTCGTAGTGTACATAGCCGCCGCCGCTCACATCGCCGCCCTTGCCGGCACTGTTGAAGCCGCCGGCAGCAGTGGCGCCGTTATTGGTGTTCACTGCGCCACCCTTGCTGTTGGTTACGCGGCCAGTATTGGTGTTGACGGTGGTTTTGCTGCCGCCAGCAACGCCGTTGCCGGTATAGATATTGCCTGCGGCACCGCCTTGGCCGGCCACCACACGGCCGGTTTCCGGGTTGTAGCGCACGCCGCCCGCTGCGGCGGTGGTGTTGCCGGTGTAGGCATTGGTGTTGCGGCCGGCATAGCCCCAGCCACGGCCACCGGTGGCCTCATTGTAATAACGGCCACGGCCGGCGGCGCCGTAGTTGCCGGTCCACGGGTTGGCCCATGCTGCGGCACGGCCGGCAGCAACGGTATTGCCCCAGCGGCCATACACATTGGCCACTGCTGCGCCACCCCCCCAGTACCACGGGGTATAGCCGCCCCACGGGCCCCACCACGGGCCGTACCACGATGCCCATGCCCAGCCGAATGCAAAGCCGAAGCTCCAGCCGATATACGGATCCCAGCCAAATGCCACGCCATAGCCATAGGTGGCCGGGCAGCCGTACCACACGTCACCTATCCACGCGTTGCAGGTATAACCGGTGCCGTATACCACCACGCCATTGCTGGCCACGGTGCCGTAGTAGCCCGGCGTGTAGCCCACGTACACCACCTGGTCGTTGTAACCGTATACATAGACATAAGTGATGTAATGCAGCGGTGAGCTGGCCGGTATGGTGTAAACCACCGCCGGTACCGATGTGGCCACTACCCATGGGCCATTGGCACTGGTGGCGGTGAACCAGATGCCGTTCTGCACCGCGTAGAAGGCGTTTTCCGTTACCTGGATCACCGGCGATGCGGTATTCCATGCATAGGTGAGCGTGGTACCGGGCAGCGGTTTGAACTGTGCCGGGCCATCGTAGGTGATATTGGCCTTGGCCTCGTTGCGGTTCACGGTGGCCGTTTGCGGGATCGCGTTGGCAATCAGCGATTCACGTGCTTCCGGCGTGCCGGGGATGGATGCCAGCACTGCGCTCTTTTCGCTGCTGCTGGGGATTTTGGCAAAGTCTGCCGGCAGCTTGTCGCCGGCGATATACGTCCACGGCCCCCTGGATGACGTAGCGGTAAACCAGCGGCCAGACAGCAGCACGTACCAGGCGTTATCCGCGCTGGCATCGACGAACACATCCGCGGGGGTATTGGTGATGTAGCTCAGCTGCGTGCCCTTGAGCGGCGCAAACTGCGGTTCGCCATCCACCACCACCAGCTCGGTCGGCGTGGTGCTGGTGTAGATCACCGGGAACTGGCCGGCAGCAATGGCTGTTTTCAGTGCCTCCGGCGGCGGGTCCAGCACATCCACCTGTTTGGCGGCCTGTGCCTGCTTCACGGCCTGATCCACGCCTTGTGGCACGCTGCTGGTACGGTTCCATGGCCCGGTGATATCGCGCGCGGCTGCCCAGTGGCCAGCAAAGCGCAGGAAGTATTCACCCTCGAACACGAATACCGCAGAGCGGGTATTGATCACGCGCTGCACGCCGGCCACTGTTGTGGGCTTGAGTACCGGCTTGCCGTCGACGGGCAGCAACATGGCCGGGCCAAACGAGAAAATCACCGTTGGCGCGGTATTTTCCACCGCGACCGATGCGGTTTTGGCCTCGTTCTGGTCGATGGCGAGTGCAGATTCGAGATGATCCAGGTTCACCACCAGCTTCTGCGCGGGCACCACCTTTTGCAGCAGTGCCTGGTAACGCGCCTGGTTGGCGGTATCGGTGGGGAAGTTCACCTTGTCGACGGTGGTGTTGTCCAGCGTCACGCTGCGCGCCTGTTTGTCCGTATCGGTACGGGCGGAGAACCACAGCACGCCATAGGTCAGCTTGTCGTGCGATTTGCCATCACTGCCTTGCACCACGCCGGTCTTGATCGCCACGGCGATGCGGCCTTTCAGTTGATTGCCTTGCCAGCTATCGAGCTGCGGCTGGTGCAGCGTGAGGCTGGTATTGTCCACCGTGTAGCTGCGCGGCCATGGCTGGCCTTTGGTCGGGGATTGCGTGGTGGATTTGGCTGGCGCGGTGGCCGCCATGACGGGCTGCAGCAAAAAGCCGCTGGCCAGCAGTGCAAAGAGCAGGGTACGACTGGTGCGCAACATGGGTGAGCTCCTGGGATGGATATCCACGGCGTAATGGAATTTGACCCACCATCTTCGCAGCTGGTTCAGTTGCTGACAATCGCTGTTTGTACTGATGAAAGCAAAGCGCGGCCTTTTTTCCCGGGCGCAATGTGCCAGCCATCAAGACGGGAAAGCCCGTGTCTGGCACGGGCTTTCAAAGGCAACTGCGTGGGCGATGTGGGCCGCCTATTTCTTGCCGTAGCGTTCCACGCAGTATGCGTACAGCTGCTCTACCTGCTCGCGCGCCCATGGGGTGCGGCGCAAAAAGGTCAGGCTGGATTTGATGCTGGGGTCCACCTGGAAGCAGCGCACATTGATCTTGCGGCCCAGCTCTTCCCAGCCGAAGAAATCCACCAGGTCGATCAGCATGTTTTCCAGCGTTACCCCATGCAGCGGGTTGTTGGCTTGTGGCGTGGACATCGCGGTCTCCTGCAATCAACGCGGTAGTAAAGCAAACGGGCCGGAGCGAACGCCGGCCCGCTTGCGTGGCGCTGCCGGCACAGCGGCAGCGCAGCCATGCTCAGCGCGTAACCGGCTTGTAGCGGATACGCTTGGGCTTGGCGCCTTCTTCACCCAGGCGTTTTCTCTTGTCGGCTTCGTACTCCTGGTAGTTGCCGTCAAAGAATGTCCATTGGCTGTCGCCTTCCGCCGCGATGATGTGCGTGGCGATACGGTCGAGGAACCAGCGATCATGCGAGATCACGAACACGGTGCCGGCAAATTCCAGCAGTGCGTCTTCCAGCGCGCGCAGGGTTTCCACGTCCAGATCGTTGGACGGTTCATCCAGCATCAGCACGTTGCCGCCCTTGAGCAGGGTCTTGGCCAGATGCAGGCGGCCGCGTTCGCCACCGGATAACGAGCCCACTTTCTTCTGCTGGTCGCCACCCTTGAAGTTGAAGCGGCCCAGGTAGGCGCGGCTGCTCATCTCGAACTTGCCCACGGTGATCAGGTCGTTGCCGCCGGATACATCGTCGAACACGGTTTTTTCGTCTTCCAGGCCTTCACGGCTTTGTTCGACGAACGCCATCTGCACGGTCTGGCCGATTTCCACCGTGCCCGAATCCGGTTGTTCCTTGCCAGCAATCATCTTGAACAGCGTCGATTTACCGGCACCGTTGGGGCCGATGATGCCGACGATGGCACCCGCCGGGGCGGAGAAGCTGAAGTTGTCCATCAGCAGGCGATCACCGAATGCCTTGGACACGCCGTTGAAATCGATCACCTTGTCGCCCAGGCGCTCGGCCACCGGGATGAAGATTTCCTGCGTTTCGTTGCGCTTCTGATGCTCGAAGCTGGACAGTTCTTCAAAGCGGGCAATCCGCGCCTTGGATTTGGCCTGGCGCGCCTTGGGGTTCTGGCGTACCCACTCCAGCTCCTTGTTCAGCGCTTTCTGGCGTGCCGATTCCTGCGATTCTTCCAGCTTCAGGCGGGCCTCTTTCTGCTCCAGCCAGCTCGAATAGTTGCCCTTCCATGGAATGCCATGGCCGCGGTCCAGTTCCAGGATCCACTCTGCTGCGTTATCCAGGAAGTAGCGATCATGGGTGACTGCCACCACGGTGCCGGGGAAGCGCACCAAGAATTGTTCCAGCCATTCCACCGATTCCGCGTCCAGGTGGTTGGTGGGTTCGTCCAGCAGCAGCATGTCGGGTTTGGACAGCAGCAGCTTGCACAGCGCCACGCGGCGCTTTTCACCGCCAGAGAGGTTGCCGATCTTCGCATCCCATGCTGGCAGGCGCAGTGCATCGGCGGCCAGTTCAAGCTGCAGCTCGGTGTTGTCGCCGGCACCGGCAGAAATGATTGCTTCCAGCTTGCCCTGTTCTTCGGCCAGCGCATCGAAATCCGCGTCTTCCAGCGCGTATTCGGCGTATACCTCTTCCAGGCGCTTTTGCGCGGCCATCACTTCGCCCATGCCGCTTTCCACTTCTTCGCGCACGGTGGCTTCGTTGTCGAGCTTGGGCTCCTGCTCCAGGTAGCCGATCTTCACGCCGGCCAGATGTTGCACTTCGCCGTCGAATTCCTTGTCTGCGCCGGCCATGATGCGCAGCACGGTGGATTTGCCCGCGCCGTTCAGGCCCAGCAGGCCGATCTTGGCACCCGGAAAGAAGGACAGCGAGATATCCTTGATGATCTGACGCTTGGGCGGAACGATCTTGCTCACGCGGAGCATCGACATTACGTATTGGGCCATGACTGAAACCGTGAAGGTGAAAGATGCGTGATTTTAACAGGCGCTGGTCGGCCTGATGCGTATGGTGGAATCATTTTGCGATCAGGGCAGTCTAGCCTTGAATAAACCGCGTGCCGGAGCACCACGATGACCTATTTCCGTACCGAAACCGATTCCATTGGCACCATCGACGTCGCTGCAGACCGCTACTGGGGTGCACAAACGCAGCGCTCCATCGTCAATTTTCCCATCGGCGTGGCGCGCTTCCGCTGGCAGCGGCCGATGATCCGTGCGCTGGGCATCCTCAAGCGCGCAGCAGCGGAAGCCAACCTGGAATTGGGCGAGCTGACGGAGGATGTCGCCGCGCTGGTGGTACAGGCGGCCGACGAAGTCATAGCCGGCGAGCTGGACGGGCACTTCCCGCTGGTGGTATTCCAGACCGGTAGCGGCACGCAGTCGAACATGAATGCCAACGAGGTGATCAGCAATCGCGCCATCGAAATGGCTGGTGGCGAGCAGGGCAGCAAAACGCCGGTGCACCCGAACGACCATGTGAACCGGGGGCAAAGCTCCAACGATACTTTCCCTACCGCCATGCATATTGCCGTGGTGGAACAGGTATGCGGGCGGTTGCTGCCGGCGGTGCGCACCTTGCGCGATACGCTGGCGCACAAGGCCGAGGTGTACGAGGACATCGTCAAGACTGGCCGCACACACCTGCAGGATGCCACGCCGATCACGCTGGGGCAGGAAATCGGCGCTTGGGTGGCGCAACTCAATTTCGGGCTGGAGGCCGTGAAGGCGGCGCTGCCCGGCGTGTTGCAACTGGCCATCGGTGGCACGGCGGTAGGCACCGGCTTGAACGCACATCCGCAGTTTGGCCGGCTGGCCGCACAGAAGATCGCCGCCATCACCGGCCAGCCGTTCGAGGATGCCAACAACAAGTTCTTTGCGCTGGCCGCGCATGATGCGCTGGTGCAAACCTCGGCCGCGCTGCGCACGCTGGCAGGCGGGCTGATGAAAATGGCCAACGATGTGCGCTGGCTGGCCTCCGGCCCGCGTTGCGGCATCGGCGAGCTCAATATCCCGGAGAACGAACCGGGCTCGTCCATCATGCCCGGCAAGGTCAACCCCACGCAGTGCGAGGCAATGACCATGGTGTGCGTGCAGGTTTTCGGCAACGATGCCGCCGTGGCCTTTGCCGGCAGCCAGGGCAATTTCCAGCTCAATGTGTACAAGCCGGTGATGGTGCACAACGTGCTGGAGAGCATCGAGCTGCTGGCCGATGCCTGCCTGGCGTTCAACGAACATTGCGCGCAGGGCATCACGCCCAACCAGGCAAAGATCAGCGAGAACCTGGCGCGCAACCTGATGCTGGTCACGGCACTGAACCGCCATATCGGCTACGACAAGGCGGCTGCCATTGCCAAGAAGGCACACAAGGAAGGGCTGACGCTCAAGGAGGCCGCGCTGGCGCTGGGTGATGTGAGCGAGGCCGATTACGAGCGCTGGATCGTGCCGCTGGACATGACGCGGCCCAGCGCATGAGTTATCGACGGTGATAAAAAACACCCGGCATGGCCGGGTGTTTTTTCATGCTGCAAGCGGGCGGTGGCGTTACACAGTCGTGCTGCCCAACGCGCCGGATGTCTTTCCGGCCGGCTGATTGGCCGCATGGGAGGTGAATGCCAGTGCAAAGCCCAGAATCGCCAACGCGCCCACGTAATAGGCCGGTGCGTGTGGCTCTTTGCTCACCCACCAGCTCAGGAATACAGGCGTCAGGCCGCCGAAGATCGCATACGCGACGTTGTACGAGAAAGACAGGCCGGAGAAACGCACCGCGGCCGGGAAGGCGCGTACCGCCACATATGGCACGGTAGCAATGGCACCGACAAAGAAACCGGTGAGTGCATACGTGGCCATCAGGTGTTCCGGCGAGCCAGGCAAGCCGCTATAGAACAGGTAGCTGCTGGCCAGCAGACCGGTGTAGCCCACCAGCATGGTGTTGCGCGCGCCAAAACGGTCTGTCGCCCAGCCAAAGACCACGCAACCCAGCGTAAGGGTCAGCGTGGCCAGTACATTGGCTTCCGATGCCAGTACCGGCAGGATATGGTGGATTTTCTGCAGATAATTCGGCGTGAGCAGGATCACCACCACGATGGCGGCAGACAACACCCAGGTCAGCAGCATGGATACGACCACGCTGCCGAGGTGATTGCGCAGGATGGGGGCCAGTGGCAGGCCTTCGGCCAGCGCCTTGCGTGCGTGCAGCTCCTTGAAAATGGGCGTTTCCTGCAGGAAGCGGCGCAGGTAAACGGCCAGCAGGCCAAACACGCCACCCAGGATGAACGGAATACGCCACGCCCACGCGGTGATTTCTTCCTGCGTGTACTGCTTGTTGATGATCACGGCCACCAGCGAACCCAGCAGGATGCCGAAAGTGAGGCCCGCGGTCAGCGTACCCACCGCCAGGCCGGTTTTGCTGCCGGGCACGTGTTCGGAAACGAATACCCAGGCACCCGGCACTTCGCCACCGATGGCGGCGCCTTGCAGGATGCGGAACAGCAGCAGCAGCAGCGGGGCGGCAATGCCGATGCTTTCGTAGGTAGGCAGCAGGCCGATGGCGAGGGTGGGTACCGCCATCAGGAAAATGGACAGCGTGAACATCTTCTTGCGGCCCAGCTTGTCGCCGTAGTGCGCAATGATGATGCCGCCCAGCGGGCGCGCAAGGTAGCCAGCCGCGAAGATGCCGAAGGCCTGCGTCTGACGCAGCCACTCGGGCATATCGGGCGGGAAGAACAAGTGGCCGAGCACGGCAACAAAGAACACGAAGATCACGAAGTCATAGAACTCCAGCGCGCCACCCAGGGCAGACAGCGAGAGGGTCTTGTAATCGTTGCGGTTCAGCGGCCGGTGCAGCTCGGCATCGGTAAATTCGGTGGTCATGGGCGTATCGCTGGCAGGGAGTCGATAAAGATCGGCTGTGCGTCGACATGGCGGGGATAGAGCCTGCCGGCAGCGGTCCAGATCACTTCGGAGTGGGAAGCAAAACAGCCCGGATCGGGGGTGGAACCCGGGCGCGGTAACCGGCATGCACAGCCAGCGGGCATTGTAAGCTCGTTTTGGTGCGCAGCGGCAGCTGCCGGTTTCACTGATAGGGTTGCTGCAACAAAACATCCTGCCAGCCCAGCGCGTCGATCACGCTTTGCATGTCGTCCGCCAGCGCGCAGCGCAGATCGACGGCTTCACCGCTCACCGGGTGGATAAAGTGCATGCGCGTGCACGCCAGCAACATGCGCTGCACGCCGAAGCGCTCGGCAAACATGCGGTTGTGCGGCCCCTTGCCATAGGTGGCATCGCCGATGATGGGGTGGCTCAGGTGCTTCATGTGGCGGCGCAACTGGTGGCGGCGGCCGGTGACCGGATGCAGCAGCGCCAGCGCATAGCGGCTGGTGGGGTAGCGGTCGTTGGCCACTGCCAGCTCTGCGGTGGCCAGGCGTACGTAATCGGTCACTGCATCCTGGATCACCGGTTCCTGCGAGGCCAGGCCCAGCTGATTGCCATAATCGTCGGCCTGGCGCACCAGCGCATGATCGATATGGCCGGCTTCGGGCAGCCAGCCACGCACCACCGCCAGGTAATCCTTGCCGACGGTCTTTGCCTCGAACGCGCCAGACAGGCTGCGCCCGGTGGCCGGGTCCAGCGCAAACAGCAGGACGCCGGAGGTACCCTTGTCCAGCCGGTGCACCGGGTACACATGCCGGCCCACCTGGTCACGCACGATCTGCATGGCAAAGCGCGTTTCGTGCCGGTCTATCATCGAGCGGTGCACCAGCAGGCCGGATGGCTTGTGGACGGCAACGAGGTATTCATCCTGATACAGGACGGGAAGGACTTCTTTCACGTGGATACAGCCAGAATGGGCGCCGCAGCTGGGCTGCGGCGCGGGTGTTGAAGGAGATCAGGGCTCGCCGGCGGGGGCAAGGATGGTGCGGTTGCCGTTGCTTTCCATGCCGCTGACCAGGCCGGCAGCTTCCATGCTTTCGATCAGCCGCGCCGCGCGGTTGTAGCCGATGCGCAATTGCCGCTGTACCGATGAAATCGATGCGCGGCGGCTTTGCATCACGAAGGCCACTGCTTCGTCGTACAGCGGATCTGCCTCGGCATCGGCCGGTGCCCCGCTCAGGCCCGGTGCTGCTTCGGCATCGAAGCCCGGGTTGAGCACGCCATCTACATAATCGGGTTCGCCAAACTGCTTCAGGTACTCCACCACTGTATGCACTTCGTCATCTGCGCAGAACGCACCATGCACGCGCTGCGGGTAGCCGGTGCCCGGCGGCAGATACAGCATGTCGCCCTGGCCCAGCAGCGCTTCGGCGCCCATCTGGTCGAGAATCGTGCGCGAATCGATCTTGCTGGAAACCTGGAACGCAATCCGCGTGGGGATGTTGGCCTTGATCAGGCCGGTGATCACGTCCACCGACGGGCGTTGCGTGGCCAGGATCAGGTGGATGCCGGCCGCACGCGCTTTCTGTGCCAGCCGGGCGATCAGTTCTTCGATCTTCTTGCCGGCCACCATCATCAGGTCGGCAAATTCGTCTACCACCACCACGATGAAGGGCAGGTGTTCCAATGGCTCCGGGTTGTCCGGCGTCAGCGTGAACGGGTTGGTAAGTTTGCGGCCGCTGGCTGCTGCTTCCTTCAGTTTCTGGTTGTAGCCGGCCAGGTTGCGTACACCCAGCGCACTCATCAGGCGATAGCGCTTTTCCATTTCGCCCACACACCAGTTCAGTGCGTTGGCGGCCAGCTTCATGTCGGTGACTACCGGGGCCAGCAGATGCGGAATACCGTCATACACGGACAATTCCAGCATTTTCGGGTCCACCATGATGAAGCGCACTTCATCGGGCGTAGCCTTGTATAGCAGGCTGAGGATCATCGCGTTCACGCCCACCGATTTGCCCGAACCGGTGGTGCCGGCCACCAGCATGTGCGGCGCCCTGGCCAGATCGGTCACCACCGGCTTGCCGGTGATGTCCATGCCCAGCGCCATGGTCAGTTTGGAATCGGTCCGGATGAATTCATCCGATTCCAGCACCTCGGACAGGCGGATCATCTGCCGCACCGGGTTGGGCAGTTCCATGCCCATGCAGGTTTTGCCGGGTATGGTTTCCACTACGCGGATCGACGCCAGGCCCAGCGCACGCGCCAGGTCCTTCATCAGGTTGACGATTTGCGCGCCGCGCACGCCCACTGCCGGTTCGATTTCGTAGCGGGTGATCACCGGGCCGGCGTAGGCATCGAGCACACGCACCTTCACGCGGAACTCGCCCAGCCGTTCTTCGATCAGGATGCCACGCTCGATCAGTTCTTCTTCCGATTGCGCGGCCACGGCAGCGGCGCGCTCATGCAGCAAGGTCAGTGGTGGCAGGATGCTTTCATCGTACTGGGTGCGGGCAATTGTCGGTGCTGCTTGAGCCGGGACCGTTGCCAGCGCAGGAACAGCTTGCAGCGCAACGGGGGCAATCGTTGCGGCAAAGCGCTCGCTGGCTGCGGCCAGTGCAATGCCCAGTGCCGTGGTTGGCGCTGTAACCCCATGCAGCGGTACCGGGATCGCAGCCGGTATGGCGATAGGGGCCGGAACAGCGTGGTGCCACGGCGCAGTGCCGGTTTCGCTGTCCGGTGTATTTGCTAGCGGCAGCGAGGCTGGCGATGCTTCTTCATCGATGGGCAGATCGAAATCTTCATCCACCAGCACCGCAGCCTGGCTGTGTTCGAATACGGGCAGCCCGGGTTCAGCGTACGGGCTTGCGTTGTTGGCTAGCCAGGACAGCGTGACATCTTCCGCGGGTATGGCTGGCGGATCGATCTGTACCGGTTCCGGCACCGTTGCCCGGGCTGCAGTGTCTATCTCCGCTGCACTGGATTGCCAGGTCGGCAGCGACGATGTGGCATCGGCACTGGCTTGCGCCGGGCTCTCGGTGGCACCGGCCGTTGCCATCACCGTAGCGGTTACTGCAGCAGGTGCTGCTACCGGCTCTGGCTGCTGCAGGATGCCCGGCGTTGCCGGGGCCAATGCATCGGCAGCTGACAGGACCGCTGACCACGCAGCAGGTGCAGCAATAACTGCCGGAGCGCCAGGCGGCAAATCTACTTGCAACAGCGGCGCTGCCGGCGGCGTAATGGTCGGCGCGACGGGCTGGAGTTCGACGGCTGGCGGCAGCTCGATCGCCGCCAGTTCGATCGGCGGCAGCAGTGCGTCATTGATCTCGAGCGGTGGCAGCAATGGCACTATCGCAGGCACCGCTGCGGGCAGAACTGCGCTGGCCGGGGCTGCGCCATCGCCAACAGGCGGGTTGGCTGCCCTTTCCAGCGGTGTGGCGGTATTGTCGGCACTGGCGATATTGGGGATCACCATGCGCGGCTTGGCAATGATGCTGCGCCGTGCCGGTTCTGGCTTGGCGGCGCCGGTGGGCGTGGGGGCGGCGGGCGTGTCGATCTTGTCGCCATGGATCTCGCGCAGCCGCGCCCGCACTTCCGCGGGATTGATCACCGGCAGTTCGCTGGCTGCGGGCGGCGCGGTGCGATGGCCGTGCCGTGCGTAGGAGGCCTGCTTGAGGTTGTCGAGTACCTGCGGCAATTCTATGGTGGGCAGCGGCCGCGGTGCGCGCGTTTGTGCTGTTGCAGCGCGTGGTGGCGCAGCCAGTTTGACGATTTCCGGCGCCGTGTGTGGCGCAGGCACGCCTGCTGGCTTGGTAGATGGGGTTGCCAAGCGCGCAGTCGCCACCGGCGCGGTGGTGCCGGGCTGGCCGGCTACTGCCGTTGCCGCTGGCGTGCTATCGCTTTGCATGGTGACCGGTGTTGCGCTGCTTGCTGTTGGTTGCAGGTTTTCCGCCACGGTATCAGCGGCTTCGGGGGCCAGTGCGCGTTGCAGGCGGGCCCGCATGCGTTGCAGCAGGGTGGGCATCCGGTCCGTGGTTTCTTCTCCGTCGTTATCGGCATCGCCATGCTCATCGGCGCCGGGCTGCCAGGCGGGTTCCGCTACGGCGGGCACTCCCATTGCACCGGCATCTGGTTGTGGCGTGTAGTAGGGCTGGCTGCGGATATCCTGCCACCAGCTGGTGACGGCCTCGCCCCACGGGCGGCGGGCATCGTCGACCTCGCGGGCCGGCTGCAGCAGTCGCAGCAATGCGGGCCAGCTCAGCCGTGTGAGCAGCGGTACGGCGATTGCGGTGGTCAGCACCAGCCCCAGCAGGGTGCCGATGGCCGTATCTGCGGCGATGCCCATCCTGCCCAGCAGCCATGCACCCAGCAGCGGGTGGCCGTCGTTGCCGGCCAGATAGTCGGTCAGCGTGAAGCCCAGCAGCAAGGTGGCAGCGCCGGCCATGGTTTGCCAGTGGTAGCGGGCAAGGCCTGCGCGACGATGGCAACGCCAGGTCTCACGTGCCAACGGCAGCAGCAACAGCAGGCTGGCGTGCCCGAGCAGCGCAAATAGCGGGCCGCCAGGCATGCTCATCAGCAGCACCAGCGCACAGGTGAATAGCCACGCCAGCAAGCGGATGAAATGATGCTGGGCGGAGGAAGGAAGAAGGGGATCTTGCTGTGGCACTTCGGTCATGCTTGCGGGCTTTGCAAAGCCTGCGCAGCCGGGGCGGCGCAGGCGGGGAAAACGGGAAAGGCGGCGATCAGTGCTTGCCGCCGAAGGCGATACGATCCATTACGGCAAACAGCACGCCGGAAACCACGAAAGTGAGGTGGATGCCCAACTGCCACGCCAGGTGCGTCTGGTCCATCGACTGGATGTTGACGAAGCCCTTGAGCAGGTCGATGGCGGAAATGGCCACGATGGAGCCGATCAGCTTGAGCTTGAGATCGGCATAGCTGACCTTGCCCATCCAGCTGGGTTTGTCGACCGAATTATGCGCGATATCGAGCCTGGAAATGAAGTTCTCGTAGCCGCTGAAAATCACGATCAACAGCAAATTGGCCACAAGTGTCACATCCACCATGCCCAGAATGGCGATAATGGCATTACCCTCACCGGTGAGCAGGATCTGGAAGAGCGCAGCCACTTCTTTCAGCATCTTCACGAACAGCGCGAGGATGCCCAGTATCAGCAGCAGGTAGAACGGCGCCAGCAGCCAGCGGCTATTGAAAATGGCGCCTTCAAGGGCAGATTCAAGTTTGTCGCGCATGGCAGGGATTCCGTGGGGCATGATGCAATGGGCCGGGTTGGGATTGTACCGCGCAAGGCGATGAAGGACAGCGTATGAAGAGCGGGAAATATTGAATGAGTCGTGAACTGGAAGTTCTGCACCATCCGCCAACTGGCGCGGCACAGGATGCGCCACCATTGTTGTTCGTGCACGGGGGCTACACCGGCGCGTGGTGCTGGGATGCGCATTTTTTGCCCTGGTTTGCCGAGCGGGGATTCGATGCGTATGCAGTCAGCCTGTCCGGGCACGGCGGTAGTGCCGGGCGGGAGCGGCTGGACTATCTGGGCCTGCATGATTTCAAGGCTGACGTGATGCAGGTAATGGGAGACTTGCCACGTGCGCCGATTCTGGTCGGCCATTCGCTGGGCGGTTATCTGGTGCAGGCGATCGCACGGCAGATGCCTGTTCCCGGTATTGCGCTGCTGGCCAGCGTGCCGCCGTCCGGGCTGGCAGGCTCGATCAGTTATATGGGTTTTACCGCGCCGCATCTGCTGTGGGGCTTGGGCCGCCATCAGTTCGAGCATCCGCTGTCTTCGCGGCTGCCGGAGTTCGATCTGGTGTTGATGCGCGAGCTGCTGTTCTCGGATGAAATCGATTCTGCGCTGATCCGCGACTTTGCCGCGCTGACCCAGCCCGAATCGATGCGTGCATTGACCGAGCTGCTGATTCCGCATCCGTTTCAGGCGCTTGGCGTTGCAGGCGTGCCTGCGCTGGTCATCGGGGTGGAGCGTGACCGCGTTATCCCCAGTGGCGATGTATGGGCAACAGCCCGCGCATGGCGTACGGAACCGCAGTTTTTCAGTCACACCGGGCATGCCTTGATGATAGACACCGGTTGGGAACGGATCGCAGCCCGCATTGCCCAATGGGTGACGGCTGGCATGCCACCCAGTACAGGAGAGCAGCATGGATGAAAAATATGTAAAGACCGATGCCGAGTGGCGCGCTCAGCTCACACCGGAACAATATCGCGTTACCCGCCAGGCGGGTACCGAGCGGCCGTTTTCCGGTGAGCATTACTATCACAACAACGCAGGCGAATACCGCTGCGTATGCTGCGATGCATTGCTGTTCAAATCCGATACCAAGTTCGATGCCGGTTGCGGCTGGCCCAGTTTCTTCGAGGAAGCAGGCGAGGGTGCGATACGGCGCATCCGTGACGATAGCCACGGCATGACCCGCGTAGAGGTGCGCTGCGCGCGCTGCGATGCGCACCTGGGCCACGTGTTTCCTGACGGCCCGGAGCCCACAGGGGAGCGTTATTGCATCAATTCCGTGGCAATCACATTCGATCCAGAACGTAACTAAATGTAGTGGAAAGAATTGTGGTAATTTTGATACCCGAAAAGTGCAGCCAGGGAAACCTGATTTTGCGTTAATAACCTCGTCGAGAGTGAGCTTATGAAAACGACTTATAAAACTGGATTGGTGTTGGTATTGGCCGCGTTCGGCCTGATGGCTTGCGGCAAGAGTGAAGATGCAAAAGATGCGAAGGTCGACCAGGCCGAGTTGATTGCGTCCATCAATGGTGACCTGAGCACCGCAGAGCATAACTGTGTTGCCGTGCCAGTCCGTTTTGATGAGCCTGTCGAGAAAGACTATGCCAAGCTCACGGAGCCCAATGGTGCGCAGCTGGAAGCGTTGGTAAAGGTCGGCCTGATCAAGGCAGACCCGGTTGAGGGCGGCAAGGTCAGCTTCACCGCTACTGATGCCGGCAAGGAAGTGTATTCCGGCCTGGCGGGTACGGGCGGCCCCGGTTTCTGTGCGGGCGAAGTAACGGTGGCGTCGATTACCGAAGACAAATCGCTGGAAGAGCGCGAAAAGCTCAGCCGCCATGTGGTGACTTACCAGTACAAGTTTGAGCATCCCGCTGCCTGGCAGTCTGATCCCGCCGTGCGCACAGCCTTCCCCAAGCTGGCCGAGTTGATCGACCAGGCTGGCAAGCAGCCGTTGAAATCCGAGCTGACCAACCGCGGTACCGGCTGGAACGTGGTGGCGCCGTCGAGCAAGTAAGCCGCTGTCCGTGGTGCGGCATTTACCGCAGCCAGCAAAGCCGCAGCCAACAAAAAACCCACCGATGCGGTGGGTTTTTTGTTGGCTGGCGTGCCGGAGCGAGCGGTTCAAACGCCCAGTTCTTCCACCCAGGTCAAGGATTGCACATGGGCGCGGTTGAGCATTTCCGGCGTCAGTTGCAGCTGTTCGCACAGGCGCGGCACTTCGGACATTTCCGGGTCTTCGCATGCTTCTGCAAGTTCCAGGAACGGGCCATACACGCCACTGCGGTGCTGCAAGGCATCGCAAACGTTTTCCGGCAGGATGAGCGTCTCGAGTACGCGGTCCATCGGCATATCCAGCAGCACGTCCAGCAGCGAGAACATGCCGACGATGAACAGGTTGTCACGATCCTGGCCATCGAGGAAATGCGCGCCCAGCAATTCGACCAGCCGGCCACGGGTGACCGCTGTCTTCAGCAACGCCGGTGCCGCACCGGTTTCAGCGCCGGCTGTGACCAGCAGCAGCGTCAGCCAGCGGTACAGCTTCTGGTAACCGAGGATGGTCACTGCATGGCGGAACGACTGGATTTCGCAGGAAAGACCGAAGCCTGCCGAGTTGATGTAGCGCAACAGCTTGAACGACAGCGCCACATCGCGCTTGAGCGCGTTCTCGATATCCTTGATCTCTGCGTTGTTGCGCAGCATGTTGAGCAAATTGAGGATGTTGGCGTAACTGGGGTTGATGACCTTGGCCGACAGTGTTTCCGGGTGGGCAAAGTAATAACCCTGGAAACAGTCGAAGCCGATGTCCATGCACTCCTTGAACTCGGGCTTGGTCTCGACCTTCTCCGCTACCTGCAATACCGGGTATTTGCGCAGCTCTTTCGAGATCGCCGGTACCTGCGGCATGCCCAACTGCTGGATATCCAGCTTGATGTAGTTGGCAAATTCGACGAAGGCAGCGGTCTGCGGGGTGAGGATGAAGTCATCCAGCGCAATGCCGAAGCCCTGTGCGCGCAGCTCTTTCAGCCTGCCCAGCAGCTCAGGCGTGGGCTGCGTGGTTTCGACGATTTCCAGCACCACGCGCTGCGGATGCAGCAGCTCGAGGAAATTGCTTTCCAGCATGGATTCGGCAACGTTGATGAAGGCAAGCTTGCTGCCTACCAGCCAATCCGTACCCATATTGGATATGGTATTGACCAGCACATTGGTGCCGGCCTGCATGTCACTGGAGAACTCTGCCGAGATCGCCTCTTTGTTCAGGCGAAACAGCAGTTCATAACCGATGATCTGCTGCTGGCGATTCAGGATAGGTTGACGGCCAATAAACGCGTGGTCTTGCATCTGTTCTGCCCCGAAGTGGCTATTTTCAGCGAGTATATCAGTTTGTACTGATTAGGAATGCCGGGCTTGCGCCCGGCTCTAGGCTGCGTGCGTGATGAAACGGCTGGTTTTCAGCGATGACGCATCTGCGGTACTGGATGCCAGCAAGCTTTCCATATCGAGCACCAGCACCACGGATCCGTCGCCAGACAGCGTGGCGCCTGCCACACCATTTGGCCGGATATTCTGCAGCGGCTTGATCACCACGTCATCACGGCCGACAAAGCTATCGACAGCCAGGATGAAGGAATGTTCTGCCGTTTGCATCAATACCCCGAAATGTGGCACCTGGGTTTCCTGCCAACCCAGCAGGCCGGCCAGTGACTTGACCGGCAGGATTTCGTCGCGCACCACGATGGTGGCTCGGCCGGATACTTCCTGTACCTGCTTGGCATCGATCGGGATGATCTCGCGCACCATGGCCAGCGGGACTGCAAACGGCTGGTCGCATACACGCACCACCAGCACCGGCAGGATGGCCAGCGTCAGCGGCAGCGAGATCGAAAAGCGTGATCCTTCGCCCACCGCAGAGTTGATGTCGATGCGGCCGTTGAGCTTCATGATGTTGGTTTTCACCACATCCATGCCCACACCACGGCCAGAAATGCTGGAAATCTGGTCCTTGGTCGAGAAACCCGGCAGGAAAATGAGCTGCAGGCTCTGCTTCTCGTCGAGGCTGTTGGCGGTCTCGACGTCGATCAGACCTTTCTCGATGGCTTTCTTGCGGATCACGTCCGGGCGCATGCCGCGGCCATCATCGGTGATTTCGATCAGGATATGGTCGCCAACCTGCGTGGCCGACAGTTCAACCACCGCCTTTGCAGACTTGCCGGCAGCAATGCGCTCTTCGATGGTTTCCACACCATGGTCGACTGCGTTACGCACCAGGTGAACCAGCGGATCGTTCAGATCCTCCAGCATGGTCTTGTCGAGCTCGGTTTCTTCGCCGGTGAGCACCAGTTCCACATCCTTGCCCAACTGGCGGGCCAGGTCGCGCGCCAGGCGCGGGTATTTCTGGAACAGGCGGCCAATCGGCTGCATGCGGGTCTTCATCACCGCATTCTGCAGATCGCCTACCAGCAGGTCGAGCTGGCTGATGGCTTCGTCCAGCGCCTTGAGCGTGCCGGTGTCCATCTTGCCGGCCATGATGTCACTGCGCAGCGTAGTCAGCCGGTTTTTGGTCAGGCCGATTTCGCCGGACAGGTTGAGTACCTGGTCAAGACGCACGGTATCGATGCGGATGGTGGTTTCCGGCGCCGCAACCTGCTGCATGCCGCCTTGCGGCTGGGTCTTGGGCGCAGGCGCAGGCTTCAGGCTCTGCATGGGCTCAACCATGACGGCTCTTGCTTCGCCTTCGATCACCGCGGGTGCGGCAGGAACAGGTGCCGGCTCAGCGGCAACGGCCGGTACCGGTGTGGGTGCCTTGTCGAGCAGATTATCGTAGAGATTTTGCCAGTCCGGCTCGCTGCCGCCTGCCGGTGCAGCAGTTGCGGGCGCGGCGACAGGGGCAGCAACCGGGGCTGCCGGAGCAGCAACGGGTGCCAACGCAGCAATTTCGCCTTGCAGCACCAGATCGAGCGCGGCGAGGATGTGCGCAGGGGCCGGTGGAGGCTGGCGTTTCTGCGACAGCGCACCGAACATTTCGCGCACTTCGCCAGTGGCCGCCATGATCACGTCCATGTTTTCCAGGCTGAGCGTCAGTTCGCCATTGCGCAGCTTGTCGAACAGGTTCTCGGTGCGGTGGCACAGGCTGACCATTGCCTCGACATTCAGGAAGCCCGCACCACCCTTGATGGTGTGAAAGCCCCGGAAAATATCGTTGAGCAGGTTTTTGTCGTTCGGCCGCTTTTCCAGCTCGACCAACTTGTTGTCAACCTCGGACAGTAATTCCGACGATTCGGTCAGAAAATCCTGCAGCAGGTCTTCCATTCCGCCAAATTCACTCATTTGGCCTCCCGAGCATGTTCGTTAAGCGGGTCAGAAACCCAGGCTGTCCAGCAGATCATCGACCTGCTGCTGATTGGTTACCACATCGGTACGGCCATCGCTGTTGACAACCGGCCCGTTGAGCAAGGAGTCATCGTGCTTGCTGATGACCGCACCTTGCGGCGAGAACATCAGCAGGAAGTCCAGCAACTGGCTTTCCATGGTTTTGGCCATTTCGACCACTTTCTTGATGACCTGCCCAGTCAGATCCTGGAAGTCCTGCGCCATCATGATTTCCAGCATCTGGCCGGAAATCTGGTCGGAGTTGCTGACGGTGTTGCCCAGGTGCGTACGCGTGCGGGCAACCAGTGCCTTGAATTCATCTACCGACAACTGGTTGGCGTAGAGCTTGTCCCAATCGGCGGCCAGCTTGCGCGAATCCTCACAGATGCGGTCCTGCAGCGGCTTGGCCGCATCCAGCGCATTCAGCGTACGCTCCGCAGCCTGCTCGGTCAGCGTTGCAATATAGGACAGGCGGTCTTTTGCGTCCGGAATCTGCGACACCGCCTGTTCCAGCGATTTGTCGAGGCCCAGCTCGCGCAGCGTATCGTGCAGCTTGCGGGTCATCTGGCCGATGTGCGAGAACATCGAACGCGCAGGCTCTGCCAGTTCTTCAGTCGGACCGGCTGCGGGGGCCGCAGCGGATACCGGGGCCGCGGCGCTGGGTGCAGGTGCCGGCGCTTCGTCGGCGTTGCTGGCCTTCAGTATGCTGTCGAACAGTGCTTCGAGTTCGTCTGAATCGCCGGTATTTTGGGCTTGATCGCTCACGTCAGCCTCCTGGTTATTTATTCATGTTGGCGAAGATTTTCTTCAGCTTTTCGTCCAACGTAGCGGCCGTGAACGGTTTGACGACGTAACCGGAAGCCCCTGCGGTTGCCGCCTCGATAATGTTCTCCTTTTTGGCCTCGGCCGTGACCATCAGCACCGGCAGGTGCTTGAGTTGGGCATCCGCCCGGATGGCCCGCAGCAATTCGATGCCGGTCATGTTTGGCATGTTCCAGTCAGTAACGACAAATTCATAGTTGCCGTTTTTCAGCTTGTGCAAAGCAACCTGACCATCTTCGGCTTCCTCGACGTTCGAGAAGCCGAGTTCTTTCAGCAGGTTGCGGACGATGCGACGCATGGTGGAAAAATCGTCCACCACGAGAAAGCGCATATTGGAATCAGCCATCTTGTTCTAGCTCCGTCGCGTTCCCCAAAACCGGGGGCGCGTTTCAATGTCTCAAATCTAAAGCGTGCAGATCGTTGCAGCTACTCAGCCTACCAGTAGCGGCGACAGGGTATCGGCGAGGATCAGCGGATCGAATTTTGCCACATAGGCGTCCACACCGACGCTGGCGCCCATTGCGCGGTTGGCATTGGACGACAGCGACGAGTGCATCACCACGGGAATCCCCTCGAAGCGATGATCGGATTTGATGTGCTTGGTCAGCACGTAACCGTCCATTTCCGGCATCTCTGCATCGACGAGGATCAGGCGCAGCTTCTGATGCAGCGCCTCGCCATCCTGGGTGGCACGGTTGGCCAGCCCCTGCAGTTTTTCCCAGGCCTCGAGGCCATTGTTGGCCTGGTAATACTTGATGCCGATCTTGTCGAGTACGCCGACGATTTCCTTGCGGGCTACCATCGAGTCATCAACGAAGAACATGAAGGTGTCCTGGTCGACCGCCACCGCGGCAAGATCAGGGATCACCGGCTCGCCGATCACCGTGGCCAGGATCTGCTCCACGTCCAGGATCGAAACCAGCTTGCCGTCGGGCAGTTCGGTAATGGCGGTGATCAGCGCCTGACTGCCGGCCAGCATGGTTTCCGGTGCGCGCACCTTGTCCCAGTCCACCCGGATGATGCGGTCCACGTCATGCACAAGGAAGGCCTGCGTATGCTTGGAAAACTCGGTAACGATCATCGTGCTGGTGGTATCGACCGCCGGGTAATCCTGTGTGGCGATGAACTTGGACAACGCGATGACAGGAATGATGTTGCCGCGCAGCGACAGCACACCCTCCACGCCCAGCGGCATGTTCGGGGTCTTGGTGATCTTGGGTGTTTGCGATACTTCGCGCACCTTGAACACGTTGATGCCGAAAATTTCCTTGGTGCCCAGCGAGAACAGGAGGATTTCCATCTTGTTCGAGCCGGCGAGCTTGGTCCGCGCGTCAATGCTGTCCAAGAGATTGGTTTGGTTAGCGCTCATTCGGTACTCCGTTCATCGCAGCGATGATTACTTCAACAAGTAACTGGCCAGCATTTGCGACAGCTTGTGCGGCTCGAACTTGGGTACGTATGCATCCACACCGACCGATTGCCCCAGCTTCTGGTTGGAGGCGCCCGATAGCGAAGAATGCATGATGATGGGAATGCCGGCAAAACGTGGGTCGCTCTTCACCATCTTGGTCAGCATGTAGCCGTCCATTTCCGGCATCTCCACGTCGGTGAGGATAAGCTGGATCAGGTCTTTGACCTGCTTGTGCTGGATTTCGGCCGATTTGGCCAGCCGCTGCAGGTCGTCCCATGCGCGCTTGCCGTTGATGGCCTGCATGTAATGCACGCCCATCGCATCGAGCGTCATCTCGATCTGGTGGCGGGCCACGATGGAGTCGTCGGCAAAGTAGACGGTCATCTCGCTGAACTTGCTGTCGCGGATCACCACCGATTCATCGATGGAGTGGTCGGTCTGCGTGGTTTCCGCCAGCACCTTTTCCACATCCAGCATCATCACCAGCCTGTTGTTGTCGAGCTCGGTCACCGCGGTAACCAGACCGCCCATCTGCGCGGTCAACATGTCCGGCGGAACACGCATCGATGACCAGTCCAACCGCAGGATGGTATCCACCGCCTCGACCAGGAAACCCTGCGTGTGACCGTTATACTCGGTCACGATCATGATCTCGGGGCGGTTTTCGCTGATCACGCCGGTGTACTTGGCCAGATCGATCACCGGCACCAGCGAGCCACGCAGGCTGACCATGCCTTCAACCGATGGCGGCATTTCGGGCGCCTGGGTGATTTCGGGGGTGCGCATGACTTCGCGCACCTTGAATACGTTGATGCCGAAGTTTTCGCGCCGACCGGAGCGCTGATCCAGCCCCAGTGTGAATAGCAGGATTTCCAGCTTGTTGGTGCCGGCGAGCTTCGTTCGGGCATCAATCTTTTTCAGAAGGTCAGACACGATGAGGCTCCACGCTGCGGATGTGCGTAAGGTACGGCGGTATTGGGCAACTTGATTTGTCTTTCTTTTACAAAAAAAGCCATGAGGTCAGGGTAAACCGTAATTGTAATCGGCTGGCGGAATGAAAACTTGATCAATAATCGCCAAACCAAGGCTGTAAGCGGGTTCTAGCCTCTTTATAATTCAAAAGCGCAAAAGCAACAAGGACACGGAGTTGTGACTGAACATACCGGTGGTATTGGTCCTCAAGAGTTGGAGGCCGCATTTTCCCTGTTTACTGCTGCATCGCAGCAATTGACCGATGCTTACGCTGATTTGGAACGGCAGGTGGTTTCATTGACGCAGCAGCTGGAAATCGCCAATGGGCATTTGCGGCGGGAGCTGGACGAGAAGGCTGCCTTGTCGCGGCGTTTGTCGCTGCTGCTGGAGCGGTTGCCGGGCGGCATGCTTGAACTGGATGCCGAGGGCCGGGTCGCGCTGATGAACCCCGCAGCCGCCAGGATGCTGGCGCCGCTGGCTGTGGGCATGGCTTGGGCGCCGTTTGTGGCAGAGTACCTGAACCAGACGTCGGTGCAGGATATCTGGCTGCACCCCAAGGCCGGGGATGAGCTGCGGCTGAGCATTGTCAGTGCGGATGTGCCCGAGGAGGGTGGCCAGATCCTGCTGGTGCAGGATCTGACGGAAAGCTGGCAATTGCAGCAATCGCTGGCGCACCACAAGCGCCTGGCGGCGATGGGCGAGATGGCCGCAGGTCTGGCGCACCAGTTGCGCACGCCGCTGGCCACTGCCTTGCTATACGCCGGCCACCTGGCCAAGCCGGCGCTAGCCGAGCCGGACCGGCTGAAGTTTTCCGCCAAGGCGCTGGCGCGGCTGCGGCATCTGGAGTCGCTGATCCAGAACATGTTGTGGTTTGTACGCAGGCAGGAAATACCGATGGAGCCGGTGGCGATGAGCGCATGCCTGCACGAGGCGGTGCAGACGCTACAGCCGCAAATTGACGCCGCGGCCATCATTCTCAAGCTGGATGTCGATCAACCTGGCGAGGTGATTGCCAACCGCAAGGAGCTGCTTGGTGTATTTATCAACCTGCTGGAAAATGCACTGCAGGCAAGCCCACCCGGTGCTGTCATCGAACTTTCCCTCTTCTTTGCTGCGGATTTCGCTACAATTGATGTCATTGATCACGGCAAAGGCATGCCGCCTGACGTGATCGAGCGCCTGTTCGAGCCGTTTTTCACCACGCGCAAGGAGGGGACAGGGCTGGGGCTGGCCATCGTGCGCAACCTGCTGGATCAGTTTGGCGGGGATATCGCGGTCAGTTCAGTGTTGGGCCGGGGCAGCACTTTCTCGGTAAAGTTGCCAGTCAAGGGCGATGCATCTAATGTTTGATGGCATTGCGGGTAGCGATGGGCTTAAACCACGCTGTTCGCTATGGTAATTTGTGGTCGTGATTTGCTAAAAGGTTCTTACTTTATGACCCCTACGGTTCAAATTGAAGAGGAAGTCGGCCGAGTTGTCCTGTCTGGTCAATTCGATTTCAGCGCACATCGCGAGTTTCGTCAGGTTTGCGAAACGTTGATTGCGAATTCGTCTGTCAGAGAAGTGCTGATCGATTTCCAGAACGTCAACTATCTGGATAGCTCCGCACTGGGCATGCTGTTGTTGCTCAAGGAAAAAATCGGCGCCGCCAACAAAAGCCTGGCACTGGTCAATTGCCGCGATACCGTAAAGCAAGTGCTGGAAATCGCCTGCTTCGGCAAGATCTTCACGATCCGTTAATCGCTGCTTCATGAAAATACTGGTCGTTGACGATACCGAAGCAGTCCTGCTATTGATTTCGCGGTTCGTCGAGGCGCTGGGGCATGTGGCCATCGCTGCACGCAACGGTGTCGAAGCACTGGATACCTGGCGGGCAGAGCGCCCGGACCTGGTATTGATGGACATGATGATGCCGGTGCTTTCGGGCCCGGAAGCAGCGGTTGCCATCAAGCGCGAGGCCGGCGAAAGCTGGGTGCCCATCGTATTCGTGACCGGTGTGGGGGAGGAAAACCGCCTGGCGGAGGCCATCGAGCAGGGGGCCGACGACTACATCACCAAACCTGTCAATTTCCGCGTGCTGGAGGCCAAGCTCAAGGCCTTCAACCGCACGCTGGAGCTTAACCGCAAGGTGCGCGAGCAATCAGCCAAACTGGCTGATTACTACGATCGCACCGAAGAAGAAAAGCGCGTGGTGCGCCATCTGATGGAACAGATGGTGAATGCCGAACGCCTGTATGACCCCCAGCTCGAATACTGGTTGTCACCGGCGGAAAGCCTGTCTGGTGACCTGATTGCCGCTGCGCGTACCCCGGGGCAAGCGCTGCATCTGATGCTGGCCGACGGGATAGGTCATGGCCTGACTGCGGCGCTCAACGTCTTGCCGCTCACCCAGCCCTTCTACAGCATGACCGAGAAGGGCTACGCGATTTCCGACATCCTGATCGAGATGAACGACAAGGTGCGCCAGGTGTTGCCGGTGGGGCGCTTCGTTGCCGTGGTACTGATTTCGATTGATGAAGCCGCCGGCTGCATCGAGGTGTGGAATGGCGGCATGCCTACCGTCCACGTGATCGACGCACAGGGTGTGGTCCGGAAAATCTGGAAATCCGCCCATCTGCCGCTTGGTATCGTACCGACGCCATCGATCGAATTGATGACCGAGCGGTATTATTTCCATGAACCAGGCACGTTGCTGGCGTTTTCGGACGGCCTGATCGAGGCGCGCAACCCGGATGGTGAAGCCTACGGGCAGGAGCGGCTGTTGCAGGAGCTGGCCAACTCGCCGCCCGTCGAGCGGCTGGCCAGTTTCCAGACGCGCCTGGCCGATCACCTGCAGGGGCAGCCGCATCACGACGATATTTCCATCGTGCTGGCGAGTTTCGGGGCCAATGTCGATGCACAGGCAGCCGAACAGCAGCGCGATGGCGAGCCCGGCTGGCCGGAGCTGGCCGCTCTTGCGCACACCAATGACTGTGCGTGGCGCTACAGCCTGGTGCTGGGGGCCGAGGAACTCAAGTACATCAATACCGTGCCATTCATGATGACCTTCATCAACGAGGTTGCCGCGCTCAAGCACAGCCAGTCGGATGTGTTCCTGATCCTGACCGAGCTGTTCGTCAATGCGCTCGATCATGGCGTGCTGGGGGTGCCGTCATCCATCAAGCACGAGGAAGACGGCATGGAGCAATATCTGCTGGCGCGTTCGCGCAGCCTGGCGGCATTGAGGGATGCGCGTATCGAGATCGATCTGGCCGGGCTCGTGGTGGGCGGGCGCGATGTGTTGCGCATCGGTGTGCGCGATAGCGGCCCCGGTTTTGACTGGCAGCGCGTGTTGGCGCGTCCGCTTGATGTCACCACGCCTTGTGGCCGCGGTATTGCATTGGTACGTGCACTCTGTATCAGTGTGCAGTATTTCGGCAATGGCAGCGATGTGGTTGCCTACTATCTGCCCCATGCCGATCCTGCTGTCGAGGTATAAGGCGCGCTGCCGGATGGCAGTGCCAGGCCTGATCCTGCAAGACATCTGGCCGATAGGCGCAACGGCTGGCAGGCATGCTCCGGCGCTTGGCCGAGCCCCGGGCATGGCGCAGCGCAGCTGCAAAACATCAATCCGGGCGTAAGCATGGATGTTGTTCCCAACCACAATGCCGATGCAGTGCTGCCGCTGCATATTCACCCCGTTGCCAGATCCGCCCCGCTGATCGTGGTCGGCGCGTCTACCGGCGGCACCGAAGCCCTCAAGGTGCTGTTGCTGGCCATGCCGGCGGCTGCGCCGCCGATCCTGATCACCCAGCACATGCCTGCATTGTTTACCAAGGCGTTTGCCGACCGGTTGAATGCACAGTGCCGGATCACGGTGAAAGAGGCCGAGCACGGCGAGCCATTGCGTGGCGGCCATGCCTATGTGGCCCCCGGGCACTCGCACCTGCTGCTGGCACTGCATGGCGGACGTTATCTGTGTGAGCTGTCGCAGGCACCAGCGGTCAACCGTCATCGCCCGTCCGTCGATGTGTTGTTCCGTTCTGCTGCCAATGTGGCCGGGCAGAATGCCATTGGCGTGATCCTGACCGGCATGGGCCGCGATGGCGCGCAGGGAATGTATGAGATGCACCGCGCAGGCGCGTACAATTTCGCCCAGGATGAAGCAAGTTGCGTGGTGTTCGGCATGCCGCGCGAGGCGATCGCGCTGGGCGGCGTGGACGAAATCTGCGCGTTGACGGACATGGCGCCGCGGTTACTGGCCCATGTAGCGAAAGCCGGTCGCTGAATTCATATCACTCGCTGGATAAAGGAAGTTGCATTGACCTTGCCGATTCTGGTTGTTGAAGACGACGATGCACTGCGCGAGGCGCTGGTGGATACGCTGGAGCTGGGTGGCCACAGCACCGTGACGGCCATCGACGGTGAAAGTGCGCTGGCGCTGCTGGAAGCCGGCCAGCGCGTGGGACTGGTGCTGTCCGACGTACAGATGCAGCCCATGGATGGCGAAGCGTTGCTGCATGAGATCAAGCAGCGCCAGCCATGGTTGCCGGTGATCCTGATGACCGCGTATGGCGTGGTCGAAAAGGCGGTTGCCGCTTTGCATGCCGGTGCCTGCCATTACTTGCCAAAACCGTTTGAGGCGGATCGCCTGTTGCAGGAAGTGGCCAAATATCTGTTGCCGGGTACTGACGACGAGCAGGTGATTGCCGAAGATCCCGGCATGCGGCGATTGCTGGACATGGCGCGGCGCGTGGCGCAGTCGGATGCATCGGTACTGGTGACTGGTGAATCGGGTACCGGCAAGGAAGTTGTTGCCCGGTTCCTGCACCGCAACAGTCCGCGGGCCAACAAGCCGTTTGTGGCGATCAACTGTGCGGCCATTCCCGAGCAGTTGCTTGAATCGACGCTGTTCGGGCACGAGAAGGGCGCGTTCACCGGTGCTGCCGGCCAGCACATCGGCAAGTTTGAGCAGGCGCATGGCGGCACCTTGCTGCTGGATGAAATCACCGAGATGCCGCTGGGCCTGCAGGCCAAGTTGCTGCGCGTGCTGCAGGAACGCGAGGTGGAGCGCGTTGGCGCCACGAAGACCATTCCGGTTGATCTGCGCGTGCTGGCTACGTCCAACCGCAATGTGCTGGATGAGGTGGCGGGCGGCCGCTTCCGTGAAGACCTGTATTACCGGCTGAATGTGTTTCCGCTGCATTTGCCGGCGCTGCGCGAGCGCCCGGACGATATCCTGCCGCTGGCCCGCGCCATGCTGGCCCGCCATGCCGCCCAGCAAAAACGCCGTGCACCGTCATTCAACAACGCTGCGTGTGCGGCGCTGCTGGCTCATGCGTGGGAAGGCAATATCCGCGAGCTGGACAACCTGGTGCAGCGTGCGCTGATCCTGGCGCCTGGCGATGAAATCGGCAGCGAGCACCTGTATTTGCCACCGGCACCGGCAAAAGCTGCCGGCCACGGTGCCCAGGCGATGCCGTTCATCGCCTCGCCCGAACCTGTGGAGGTCACCGATATCAAATTGCTGGAAAAAAGGCATATTCTGGATACGCTGAAAGCAGTGGGTGGCGTACGCAAGCTGGCGGCGGAAAAGCTCAACATGAGTGAGCGCACGCTGCGCTACAAACTGCAGCAATATCGTGAGGAAGATGGTGAATTGCCTGTCTGAGCGAAATTCCGGGCTTCGGGGCCAAAAGCTGGCGCAGGATTTGCTTGTATAACGATGCCCAGGCACCTACAATTTCAGTTATCACGCAAAGACACGAATCAATGAGCGTTCAAGGTATCGACTCCCTCCTCGGCGAATTACAGTCCATGTCCGCATTGGCGGCAGGGCAGACTGCTGCCCAGCCGGCGACCGATGCGCAAGGCCAGGACTTCGCCACCGTGCTCAAATCGTCGATTGACCAGGTCAATCAGATGCAGCAGGACGCCCAGGCCAAGCAGCAGGCTTTCCAGGCCGGCGCGCCCGAGGCGGACCTGCAGGACGTGATGGTTTCGTTACAGAAAGCCAGCCTTTCCTTCCAGACCATGGTGCAGGTTCGCAACAAGCTTGTGAGTGCATATCAGGAAGTGATGAATATGCAGGTATAGTCCTGCCTATTCATACCCCAAATTTTTAATCTATGGCAGAGGCGGGCGTAGCGGCTGACAGCAACTTGGTGACAGCTCGAGGGGTCGGCGGTATCCGCCAGCGCTTCGATGCCTTATCGAGTGGCAAAAAGCTCGCCATCATGGTTGGCATTGCGGCGCTCGTCGCAGCCGTAATCGGTTTCTGGCTTTATTCCAAAGAGCCGGTATACCGCATCCTGTATACCAATATCCCGGATAAAGACGGCGGTGCCATCGTGCAATCGCTGCAGCAGATGAATGTGCCGTACAAGCTTGAAGCGGGCGGCACCATCTCGATTCCGGCTGACCGGGTTTATGACGCGCGGCTCAGGCTTGCCGCGCAAGGTTTGCCGCGTGCCGGCAACGCAGGCTTTGAAATCCTCGATAACCAGAAGTTCGGCGTGTCGCAGTTCGCCGAACAGGTCAATTACCAGCGCGCGGTCGAAGGCGAGCTGGCCCGCTCGATCGAAACCATTTCGTCGGTCGAGAAAGCCCGTGTCCATCTCGCGATGCCCAAGCAGACGGTATTTCTGCGTGATCAGCAGAAGCCGACTGCCTCGGTGATGCTGACCATGTTTCCGGGCCGTGCGATGGATGGTGGCCAGGTTGCCGGCATCATCCATCTGGTGTCCAGCAGCATTCCCGATTTGCCGGTCAAGAATGTCACCGTGGTAGACCAGGACGGCAATCTGCTGTCCAAGATGCCCGGGCTCGATGGCAGCCGCACCGATCTGGATCCGCGCCAGATGCTGTACGTGCAGCAACTGGAAAAGAACTTCAACGATCGTATCGAAGCGATTCTGACGCCCATCATCGGCAAGGACAATGTACGTGCGGAAGTGACCGCGCAGGTTGATTTTTCCGAGGTCGAGCAGACCAGCGAATCGTTCAAGCCCAACAGCCCCCCCAACCAGTCGGCGATCCGCAGCCAGCAGACGCTGCAGCAGGAAGGTGGCAATCGCGACGAGAATGCAGCCGGCGTGCCGGGTGCATTGTCGAACCAGCCGCCGGGTGCTGCAGCCGCGCCGATCACTGCACCGGTGGCATCAGGTGCGTCCGCGACTGCTGCCAGCGGCAGCTTCAACAACCGCAAGGAAGCGACCACCAATTACGAGGTCGACAAGACCATCCAGCACGTGAAGCAGCCGATCGGTTCGGTCAAGCGCGTGTCTGCTGCCGTGGTGCTCAACTTCAAACCGGGCAAGGACAAGGACGGCAAAGCCACCTACGTACCTTTCAGCCCGGCGGAAATGACCCAGATCAACAATCTGGTACGTGAAGCGATAGGCTACAACAAGGATCGTGGTGATTCGGTCAACGTGGTGAATGCGGCGTTTGCCGATCAGGCGCCGCTGGATGAAAAACCGCTGCAGGAAAAGGCCGTTGCCTATGTGCAGGCCAATTGGCCTGATCTCGTCAAGCTGGCACTGATTGCGCTGGCGGTGATCTATCTGCTGTTCTTTGTGGTGCGCCCGTTGATGCGCGACCTGACCAAGGCGCGCGAAGAGCCCGGTATGCTGGAGCTGGATCTGGGCGACAACACGCCACCGCTGGACGAAGAAGGCTCGGTGGCTGCAGCGCTCAAGGCCGCGCAGGAAGAAAGCGATTCGGCCCGTGCATCGGCATTTGCCGATCTGCTGCAACAGGCCAAGGAAATCGCCAAGAACGATCCGCGCATGGTTGCAACCATCATGCGCGAATGGATGTCTCAGGCAGAAGACAGCGGCAATCCCAACAAGGTGGCGTAAGCCGGAGGTGGCAATATGGCAGCCGCAATGAACGAAGAGGGCGTGCGCAAGGCCGCCATCCTGTTGATGACGCTCGGGGAAGATGCCGCCGTCGAAGTATTCAAGTATCTCGGTCCCAAGGAAGTGCAGAAGCTGGGCTTCGAGATGGCCAGCATGAACAACGTCAAGCGTGAGGAAGTCGATAGCGTGCTGGGCGATTTCCTCTCGTCCACGCAGAATCGCGCCAACCTCGGCGCTGCAGACGAGTATATCCGCTCGGTGCTGACCAAGGCCTTGGGTACCGACAAGGCTGCAAACCTGCTCGATCGCATCCTGCAAGGTAATGACAATAACGGCATCGAATCGCTCAAATGGATGGATTCGGCCGCAGTGGCCGAACTCATCAAGAACGAACACCCGCAGATCATTGCCACTATCCTGGTGCACCTGGAGCCGGATCAGTCGTCCGAAATCATGGCGCAATTCGTTGAACGCTTGCGCAACGACGTGGTGCTGCGGATTGCCACGCTGGAAGGCGTGCAGCCAGCGGCGCTGAAGGAGCTGAACGACGTGCTGACGCAACTGCTGTCGGGCTCGGACCGCGTGAAGAAGAGCGCGATGGGTGGGGTGCAGATGGCCGCCGACATCCTCAACTTCATGGGGGGTGTGGTGGAAGCATCGGCCATTGCCAACGTGCGCGAATACGATCCGGAACTGGCGCAGAAGATCCAGGACAAGATGTTCACCTTCGACAATGTGCTGGATATCGACGACCGTGGCATCCAGTTGCTGCTGCGTGAGATCCAGTCCGATTCACTGGTGGTGGCGCTCAAGGGCACCAGCCAGGCGTTGCGCGACAAGATCTTCAAGAACATGTCGCAGCGGGCTGCGGAGATGCTGCGCGACGACCTGGAGGCCAAGGGCCCGGTCAAGTTGTCGGAAGTCGAATCCGAGCAGAAGGAAATCCTCAAGATTGTGCGGCGTCTTGCCGATGAAGGCCAAATCGTACTCGGCGGCAAGGGTGACGAAGGGCTGGTTGAATAAGGCGATACATCGTGGCAGGTCCGAATCAGCGCGTCATTCCGCGCGAACAAACTACTGCCTGGGAGCGCTGGGAACTGGCAGCGATCAACGAGGATGCCAAGAGCACCCGTGCTGCACGCGCGCTTGTGCCCAAGGTGGAACAAGCTGTTGTCGAGCCCGAGTTGCCGCCGGAAGTGGTAGCGGCCGAGCCCGAGGTGGTATGGGCAGAACCCGTTGTGCCGGAAGTCGAAGAGATTCCTGTCGATGCGGTGCCGCTGCCAACGGCGGAGGAGCTGGAGGGAATACGCCGGCAGGCGCACCGCGAAGGCTTTGATGCCGGCCTCGAACAGGGGCGGCTGGTGGCCGAGGACGAGATGGCCAGGCTGGGCGAGCTGATGCAGGGCCTGAGTGCATTGAGCGCGGATAGCGAAGCGGGCATAGCGGAATCGGTACTGGATCTGGCATTGGTGCTGGCCCGGCAGCTGACCCGTACGCAGGTGGAAGCGGACCCGCTCAATGTGTTGCCGGTAATCCGCGATGCGATTGCCAGCCTGCCACTGGCGCGTGCGCCATCGCGACTGTACCTCAACCCGGAAGACCTGACCGCGCTGGGCGCATTGCTGGAAGCGGAATTGCCCAGCGATGTATGGCGTTTGCTGCCAGACCCGCAATTGGCCCGTGGTGGCAGCCGTATCGAAACCCCGTCCTCACAGCTGGATATGTCGCTGGCAACGCGCTGGGCCACGCAGCTGCGCGTGCTGGGGCGCGACAAGCGTGCCGATCTGGCGTGGAATGCGCCGATTCCGGCCAGTTTGCCCGCGGCAGCGCCTACGCCGTCCGCTGCTGCGCCGCAGGAAGCTGTGGCCCCTGAAGCCGCACCAACGGAGTCGATGCCGGCGCAGCCGGATGCCCAGCCAGCCGCGCAACCCGCGCCAGTACAAACGCATGCATCGGCAGCGCCACCGCCAGCCGAAGGCGCAGAGGTTGTTGCAGCGAATCAGGCGCCGGCCGCCGCGCCAGCCCAGCCTGCTGCTGCGCAACCCGATGATGAATGACCTGCTCGATCGTACCCGGCAATACCTAGCCGACAGCGCTGAAGCTGTTCAGCATATTCGCCCGTGGTTGCCGCGCGGCCGGCTGACCCGTGTATCCGGCCTGGTGCTGGAAGCCGTGGGCCTCAAGCTGCCGGTGGGGGCATCGTGTGAAGTGATGACCGCCAGCGGTCACCCGGTGGAAGCCGTGGTAGTGGGCTTCCAGGAAGAACGGTTGTTCCTGATGCCGATTGCCGAGGTGTATGGCGTCGAGCCAGGCGCCGCGGTGATTCCGCACGAGGACGTGGCCGCCTGGGTGCCAGAGTACGGCAAATCCCGCGCGCAGCAGCGTCGCCAGGAAGACCACGGCCGGCAAGTGCCGGTGGGCTGGGGCTTGCTGGGGCGTATCCTCGATGGTCTTGGCCGCCCGCTCGATGGCAAGGGCAAGCTCGATATCGCCGGCTACATGCCGCTGTTTGCCCGCCCATATAACCCGATGGACCGCGAGCCGGTGCGCGATGTGATGGATGTGGGTGTGCGAGCGATCAATAGCATGCTCACCGTAGGCCGCGGCCAGCGGCTGGGGCTGTTTGCCGGCTCCGGCGTGGGCAAGTCGGTATTGCTGGGCATGATGGCGCGCTATACCACCGCCGATGTAGTGGTGGTGGGCCTGATCGGCGAGCGTGGCCGCGAAGTGAAGGACTTCATCGAGAACATTCTTGGCGACGAAGGGCGTGCACGCTCGGTGGTGGTGGCCGCGCCGGCCGATACGCCGCCGTTGCTGCGCCTGTATGGCGCTGCCTACGCCACCAGTATTGCCGAGTATTTCCGCAACGAAGGCAAGAACGTATTGCTGATCATGGATTCGCTGACGCGCTATGCAATGGCGCAGCGGGAGATTGCGCTGGCGGTGGGCGAGCCACCGGCCACCAAGGGCTATCCGCCGTCCGTATTTGCACGGCTGCCGCAACTGGTGGAGCGTGCCGGCAATGGCCGCGAAGGTGGCGGCTCGATTACCGCGTTCTACACCGTGTTGTCCGAGGGAGACGACCAGCAGGATCCGATTGCCGACAATGCGCGGGCCATTCTTGATGGGCACTTCGTGTTGTCGCGCCAGCTGGCGGAATCAGGCCATTACCCGGCAATCGATATCGAGGCATCGATTTCCCGTGTGATGCACGACATCATCAGCAAGGAAGAATACGATCTGACGCGCCGCTTCAAGTACCTGTGGTCGCGTTACCAGCGCAGCCGCGACCTGATCAGCGTGGGTGCCTACGTGCCCGGTTCCGACCCGGTGCTGGACGATGCCATCCGGCGTTTCCCGGCGCTGGAGGCGTTTTTGCAGCAGGGCATCAATGAACGGGAATCCTACGATGGTGCCAGAATGAAACTGGCCGCGCTGTTTGGCTGACGTGAACACCTGACGGGAGTGCCGATTGGCTGCATTTCGTTTTGCCTTCCTGCTGGATCTGGCGCGTGAATCACGCGAGGATGCCGCGCGCGACATGCAGGCTGCGCAAGCCGCCTGGCAAAGCGCGCAGGGCAAGCTGGAGCAGGTGAACGTATACCGGCAGGAATACCGTGCCCGGCTGGCGCAGGGTGCAGAGGGCGGCATGACGATGATCCAGTGGCGTGATTTCCAGCTGTTTCTTGCCAAGCTCGATCAGGCGGCGGATAACCAGAGCCGTGAAGTACAACGGTTGCATGGCGAGTACGAACGGCTGAAACAGGTGTGGTTCGATTGCGAAAAGAAAGTGAAGGCGTTCGAAGCGCTGGAGCATCGCCACCTGACCGCGGAACAACTGAAAGAACTGAAGCGGGAGCAGAACTTGCTGGACGAATTCAATTCACGCAGGCGTGAATCATGATGCATGCGCATGCCATCCCGGTGCGTGCGCCGCGCATGACCTGGCCTGTGCTGCTTGCCGCTGCCTTGCTATGCGGCTGGCTGGCTGGCTGCAGTACCGCGCCGCCGGCGAAGAAAACCGGCAAGGCCACCAATCCCAACCGCAATGCAATTGCCAAACTGCAGGTCGACAGCAAGGACCGGCAGGAAGTGGTGCTGTACGCGCTGGGCCTGCTGGATGTGGGTTACCAGTTTGGTGGCAAGAACCCGGAAGCGGGCCTCGATTGCAGCGGCCTGGTGCGGTTTGTATACAAGAGTGCGCTGGATATCGATCTGCCGCATAACGCCGCAGAAATGGCGCGGCTGGCGCGCCCGGTGAACGGGCAGGGGTTGCAGGCTGGTGACTTGGTGTTCTTCAATACCAGCGGCAAGCCCTACTCGCACGTGGGTATCTATCTGGGCGATGGCAAGTTCATCCATGCGCCGTCAACCAATGGCAAGGTCAGGGTGGAATCGATGGGATTGGCTTATTTTGCCAGCCGCTACCAGGGCGGCGCGACACTGTTTGCAGAGAACTGAGCGCTACTTGATGAGCGCCATGCGGCATCCGGATCGTTGCGTGATGCCGTGGCCCGGAGCCGGGATCAGATCTTGTCGCGGCTGAGGCTGCCGCCCGAGCCGCCACGCAGTTGCCCGGCTTTGGAGTACGACAGCGAATCGCCACGGGCGCTGGCCAGTTGTGTGACGAACTGATCCAGCAACTGCCGGCGTGTTTCGATCAACTGGCCATTGCTGCGATTGTATAGCGCGGCTTGCCGGGCGGTTTCGCGCAGTTGCTGCCAGGCTTCCAGTGATTCCGGTGCATATCGGGTAAACCAGGCGGCGACATCGATATCATTGTCCACGCCGATCGATTGCAGTGCGGTTTGCAGGCGCTCACCGGCGGTTTCAGCCACGCTGGCAGCCTGGTGCTTCTGCAGGCTGAGCGCTGCCAGCTGGTCGATCTGGTTGTGGGTAAGCAGGTTCTGTTCTTGCAGCAACAGCTGCAACAGCTGGTCCAGCGCGGCATGCGCGGTCTGCACCAGCGATAAAAGCAGGGGATAGGTTGGCGTGTCGGGGGTGTTGCTCACAACTTACTTGCCCAGGAGTTCCTTGACGCTGTCGATCAACCGGTCGGCAATCACGTCGGTGCGTACAGTGAAACGGCCTTCGGAAATAGCTTGGCGCAACGCCTGCACGCGGTCGTTGTCGAACACCTGGGTGTTGCCGCCATCGAGCTTGCCAAGCTGCGCAGCTGCCGGATTGATGGTCACACTGTCATCCACGCTGCCGGTATCGCTGCGCTTGTTTGAGGTGACGGTGCGTTCCCCACTCCGACCCAGCGGCTGGGAAAGCGTTTTACCCGCTTGATCGATTTTCATGGTTAGATTCCTGTCGCCAAGCTGTTTACCCCGAGGCGGATACACAGCAAACTTATCTCTATTATGCCCATTATCGACAATGGCTGCGAAAACTTTAGCAAATCAGCGCTTTATGTTAGAACGCGCGCTGTTGCGGTAGCCACGGGCTAGGGTGAAGCAGCAAGCTGGGCTATGCTGCAAGAGCCTTTCGAGGCATTCAAACACTGGATTATATGGAGACATTCATGCAGATCGTGCATACCCGTTTTGGTGATATCGAAGTGGACCCGGATACCGTGCTGACCTTTCCGCGTGGCTTGCCCGGCTTTGAATCGCTGACGCGCTACAAGCTGTTGCATGAGGATAAGCCCAACCCGACCGTGCTGTGGCTGCAGTCGCTCGATGATGCCGAAGTCGCATTCAGCGTGGTGCAGGCAGAGCTGCTGGGCATCAATTACCAGATCGAGCTGAATGACGAGGAAACCGCGTTGCTGGGCCTCGACAAGCCGGAAGATGCCATCCTGCTGCTGACCCTGGCCAAGCGTGATGAAAGCAAGAACAGCATTTCCGCCAATACCGTGGCGCCCATCATCCTGAATACCAAAACCCGCAAGGGCCTGCAGAAGATAGGGCTGCATGCGGATATCGTGTTCCGCAACGGGGCTTGATGCGCCACTGGCTGAAAGCCGGATCAAACGATCGCTTGTAAGGGCGTCTTTGGACACCCGCGGGCTTGCTGTATGATTGCGCGATTCCGCGTGTCGGCCCCGGCCGGCACAGCCAGTATTTGCCGCGTTGCTGCGTCAGTGTTGCGCCTATGCGCACGCTGCCGGCGCAGCCATGCGCTCCAGAGGTAAAGCTTGATGAAAACCACGTTTCTTGATTTCGAACAGCCGATTGCAGAGCTGGAAAACAAAATCGAAGAACTGCGCTTCGTGCAGGATGATTCAGCCGTCGACATTTCCGTTGAAATCGGCCACCTGGAAAAGAAAAGCCAGGAACTGACCAAGACCATCTACGCCAAGCTCACCGCCTCGCAGATTTCGCAGGTGGCACGGCACCCGCAGCGCCCGTACACGCTCGATTACCTGGGCGCATTGTTTACTGATTTCGAAGAATTGCATGGCGATCGCAGCTATGCGGACGATGCGGCCATCGTTGGCGGCATGGCGCGCTTCAACGGCCAGAGCGTGATGGTGATCGGCCACCAGAAAGGCCGTGATACCAAGGAAAAAATCTACCGCAATTTCGGCATGCCGCGCCCGGAAGGCTACCGCAAGGCGCTGCGCCTGATGAAGCTGGCCGAGAAATTCAATTTGCCGGTGCTCACTTTCGTCGATACCCCCGGTGCTTATCCGGGCATCGGCGCGGAAGAGCGTGGTCAGTCCGAAGCGATCGGGCGCAACCTGTTTGAAATGACCAAGTTGCGCGTACCCATCCTCACCACGGTGATCGGTGAGGGCGGTTCCGGTGGCGCGCTGGCGATTGCCGTAGGCGATATCGTGCAGATGCTGCAGTACTCGACTTATTCGGTGATTTCACCGGAAGGCTGTGCATCCATCTTGTGGAAAACCGCCGAGAAGGCATCGGATGCTGCCGAAGCGATGGGTATTACCGCCACGCGCCTGAAAACACTGGGCTTGGTGGACAAGGTGGTAAACGAGCCGGTGGGCGGCGCGCACCGCAACCATGCGCAAATGATGGTGGCGATGAAAAAATCGATTGCCGATGCGCTCAAGGGCTTGCAGGAGAAATCGGTCGACCAGTTGCTGACCGACCGGTTCGAGCGCCTGATGGCTTACGGAAAATTCAAGGAAGTGGCCGTTCACTGATTGCGCATCGTGAACGCTGCTGATCTGCTCCGGACGGTCGAGGCGAGCCTCGGCCGTTTTGTTTGTGCGCCGCCGCTGCGCGTATGCGTCGGCTATTCGGGCGGGCTCGATTCAACTGTTTTGTTGCATCTTGCTGCCGCGATACGTGACCGCACTGGCTGTACGCTGAGCGCGGTGCATGTGCATCACGGCCTTTCGCCGAATGCAGATCATTGGGCGGCAGCATGTGCGGCCGTGGCGGCTAGCCTGGGCGTGCCGCTGTCGGTGCAGCGGGTGCAGGTGGCGCATGACGACGGCAAGGGTGTCGAAGCGGCGGCCCGTGCGGCGCGCTACGCAGTGTTCGAAGCGGTGCAGGCCGATGTATTGCTGCTGGCGCATCACCGCGGCGATCAGGGCGAAACGGTGTTGTTCAATGTATTGCGTGGTAGCGGCCTGGCCGGCCTTGCTGGCGTGCCCGTACAGCGCGCACTGCGCAGCGATCTGGCCTTGTTGCGGCCGCTGCTGCGCTTTGGCCGTGCCGAGCTGGCTGCGTATGCTGCCGCGCACGGCCTGCGCTGGATCGACGACGAGAGTAACGAAAACCTGCATTTCCGCCGCAATTTCCTGCGACATCGGGCGTTGCCGGTGCTGGCTGAATCGTTCCCGGCGGTTGAAACGGCGCTGGTGCGCGTGGCACGGCATGCCGCCGAGGCGCAAGCGCTGCTGGATGAAGTGCTGGCCGATGATCTGCTGCGCTGCGTGCAAGGCTGCGTGTTCGATCTGGCCGCAGCCGCCGGTTTCAGCCCGCTGCGCCGCAACCATGCATTGCGTGGCTGGCTGAAGCAGCACGGCGTGGTGCTCGATACCCGGGCATTCGATGAATGGCTATCGCAGCTGGATGCACCAGCGGATGGCCAGCCCGCGCTGGTGTGGCGTGAGCGGGCCATCCGCCGCTACCGCCAGCAGCTGCACGTTACGCCGGCCAGTCTGTTGCCCGGTCCGGCGCTGGCAATCACTGCAGATACGGTTGGCGCATTGCCGGGCTGGAGCGGTTGTTTGGGCTGGCAGCATCAGGCTGGCGGTCTGGATGCCGGGTTGCTGCGCCGTGCTGCGCTGATGTTGCGGCCACGGCAGGGCAGCGAGGCATTGCGGCTGCATGCGGGTGGGCCCAGCCGGCAGATGAAAACGCTGTTTCAGGAACGCCATGTGCCGCCGTGGCTACGCGCGGCCACGCCGCTGCTGTATATCGATGGCGAACTCGCTGCGGTGCCCGGCCTGGGTGTGGCAGCAGCATTCGCAGTGGCAGATGGCGTGGTGCCTATCTGGACTATCGATGATCCAGCCACGCCGGCAGCTCAGAAGTCCTGATATTTCTTCTCGACAAGCTGGTAGTCGCCCCGTTTGCGCATCGCAGCCAGGCCGGTATCGAAGCGATCCCGCTGTTCCTGGTTGCGGAACACCATCTGGTACTCGGTGGCAGGAAAAATCTCGTACCAGGTGATGGCCTGGCGGATGTCGACCTGCGCCGGGATGTCGCGCATGAAGTAATTGATGATGCGCCGGTCACCAACGATTACATCTACCCGGCCGGACAGTAACAGCAGGTTGCGCACCACCTGCTGTGCCTCTTCGCGGTAGCTGGGATTCTCTTCCGCCATGCGGCGGAATGCCGGCCCCAGCAGCACGTGTGCGCGCTGGAAAGCGCTGACCGAATAGCCTGCCAGATCGGCAATGCTGCGGATGGTGTAGCGCCGCGCGGTCAATGCCGCCGCCATATTGTGGTAGGTGACATAGGGCTGCGAAAAGAAGCCCTTTTCTCCTGCCTGCGGGTTGGTGGTAGCAATCGCATCCAGCTGCCCGGCTGCATACATCACGTGCAGCCGTTCCATCGGCGCAAACGTGGGCTTGATCTCGAAGCCGGCCAGCCGGCTCGCTGCCGCGACGATATCGACCTCCAGCCCGCTTTGCGTGGCTTCGAACACATAGGGCGGCTTGTTGGTCCCGAAGCCCACGCGCAACCCCGGCGCGGCAGCGGCCCATGCGCAGGTCAACAGGATCAGTGCAGCAAGCCAGCAGCATTTCATGCATTTACCTGTATCGATGCCACACACGGCATTCCCATACCGTTGTTATAGACGCTGCCTGCGGTGCTGATCATGCCTTTGGCCTGGCTGCAACGACGAGGGCCGGGCTGCCTGTGCCAGCGGCATGCGACCGGGGGCTGTCAGTAATTGCCCTGCCACAGTGGCGGCTCCGTCATGCGTTCCACCTGATCGGACAGCGTGACGATCTGCTCCTGCCAGTAGCTGGCGGTGCCGAACCACGGGAAGGCAGCCGGGAAGGCCGGATCTTCCCAGCGGCGGGCCAGCCACGCGCTGTAATGGATCAGCCGCAGCGTGCGCAGCGCCTCGATCAGATGCAGCTCGCGCGCATCGAAATCCATGAAGTCCTCGTAACCGGCCAGCACGCTGGCCAGCTTGCTGCGCATTTCGTCACGGTCGCCGCCCAGTAGCATCCACAGGTCCTGGATGGCGGGCCCGCTGCAGCAATCGTCCAGATCGACAAAATGCGGGCCGGCATCGGTCCACATGATGTTGCCGGGATGGCAATCGCCATGCAGGCGCAAGGTCTTGACGTTGCCGGCACGCGCATAGGCAGCACGCACCCCATCCAGCGCGCCCTCCACGGTGGCGGTGTAGTTGGCGAGCAGATCCGGCGGCACAAAATGGTTGGCCAGCACGAAATCACGTGGTGCAGTGCCCCAGGTGGCGATGTCCAGCGTCAGCCGCTGGGTGAAGGGCTGGGCTGCGCCCACCGCGTGGATACGGCCGATGAAGCGGCCTATCCATTCCAGCACGTCCGGATCATCCAGCTCCGGCGCGCGGCCGCCACGCCGCTCGAACAGTGCAAAGCGATAGCCCTCATGCTCCTGCAGGGTTTGCCCGTTGATGGCGAGCGGTGCTACGGCGGGGATTTCGGCTGCGGCCAGTGCCAGCGTGAACGTGTGTTCTTCCGCAATGGCGGCATTGCTCCAGCGGCCGGGCCGGTAGAATTTGGCGATCAGTGCGGGGCCTTCTTCCTGCCCCACCTGGTAAACGCGATTTTCAAAACTGTTGAGTGCCAACAGGCGGCCATCGCAGCGGTGGCCACTGGCATCGACGGCATCCATGATGCAATCCGGGGTGAGCTGGGCGTACGGGGCAGGTGTCATGTGCTGATTGTACCCGCCGGCCGCTGTGCGGACGCGGCTGATGATCGACTGTATCTTGGGAAGGCCAGCAACGCGTGGCAAGATCGGCCTTTGCTTGCCCGCAGCGAGGCTCAGCTTGTACCAACTCTATTACTATCCGGGCAATGCCAATCTGGCACCGCATATGCTGCTGGAGGAAATCGGTGTGTCCTTCGAGCTGCTGCTGGTTGATCGCGCTGCCGCCGCCCACAAGCAACCGGCCTATCTGCGGCTCAATCCCAGTGGGCGCATTCCGGTGCTGGTGGATGGCGATCTGGTGTTGTTCGAAACCGCCGCCATCTGCTTGCACCTGGCCGATTGCCACCCCGCAGCGGCGCTGGTGCCTGCCGTGGGCAGCATAGCCCGCGCGCAATGCTACAAATGGTTGATGTATCTCACCAATACGCTGCAGGCCGAACTGCTGTGTTACTTCTACCCGGAACGGCTGGCCGACGATGAAGCCGCCGTCAGCCAGGTTTGCCTGCATGCGGAAAAACGGATCGAAGCAATGATCGATCTGCTGGAAAACACACTGGCGGATGGCCGCAGCTGGCTGCTGGGGATCGAATACAGCATTCTGGACCCCTATCTGTTCATGCTGGCGCGCTGGACGCGCAATATGCATCGCCCCGCCAAAGCATTGCCGCATTTTGCCGCTTACCTGGCGCGTGTGCATGCACGGCCGGCAGTACAGCGGGCGCTCGCACGCGAAGGGCTGGGCGAGCCGGTATATTGATGCAGAGGGTATGCAGCTGCATGCTGGTTGCATCGTGCAGCAGGTCATTTCTCCCAGGCGCGCGGGGAGGGGGCTGGGCAGAAGTTGTGGATAAGTCTGGCAAGTGCCTGAGCCGGAAGGCTGGGGCTGGCATGGTCGGTTTTCGTGCAGCGTACTGCACGGCAAGGAGCAACATGGCGCAGGTGATGGCAAACGAGGGGCGGCCGCTGCGGCTGGGTCTGATCGGTACCGGGGTGGCCGCGCGCGAGCTGCACTGGCCTGCTTTGCGGCAACTGCAGGAGCAGATCACGCTGGTGGCGCTGTGTGGCCGCACCATGGAAAACGTGCAGGCGTTTGCCAGCCATGTGGCGGAAACCGGTGGCCCTGTCACATTGCCCTGTTATACCGGCTGGGCGGATTTTCTCGATCATCCCGGGCTGGATGCGGTGCTGGTGGCTTTGCCTGCTACCGAAAACCTGCAGATCAGCCGCATCGCGCTGGCGGCCGGCAAGCATGTGCTGGTGGAAAAGCCGCTGGCTGCCAATGGCGACGAAGCGCTACAGATGCTGGCGCTGGCCGCAGCACACCCGCAGCTTGTCACCATGGTGGCAGAGAACATCCGCTACAGCAGCGCATTGTTGCGCATCAAGGCATGGCTGGATTCAGGCGTGGCCGGGCGCGTGTATGCGCTGCACTGGCAGGCAGCCAACCACATGCTGGCGGACAACCGCTATATTGCCAGCGGCTGGCGCACCGATGCGGCTTTTCCCGGTGGTTTGTTGCTGGATGCGGGGGTGCATTACAGCGCTGGCGTGCAACTGTTGCTGGGCGATATTGCCGAGGCCCGCCTGCTGACCAGCAAGGCCGCTACGCATCTGGGCGCTTGGGATGGCGCCAGCCTGCAGTTCACTACCCGCAACGGTGCAAACGGCACGCTGGACCTCTATTTTGCCGCAGTGGGGCAGGCCGGCTTCCGGCTGTTGCTGCTGGCCGAGCGCGGTAGCGCGCAGTTCGACGGCCACACATTGCTGCTGCATGGTGCCGATGGCAGCTGTATCGAGGAAGACCATCGCAGTGATGATTTTGGCTATGCGGCCGAGTTCCTGGCTTTCCGGCAGGCCATTGCTACAGGGACGGCAACTGCAAGCCCGTTTGCACAGGCGTGGCAGGATATGCGGGTGTGGACGGCAGCGCTGGCGCAGCCCGGGCAGGTTGTGCAGTACTGAGCAGGTGGGCTGGGCAGCAGCGTTGTCCGGTAGCGCTGTGTATAAAAGGCATGCTCATCCCCACAAGGTGGGGAGGGTGCTGTACACAAGCTGTGGGCAACCACTTCAAGTCATTGAAGTATAAACAGTTTGTATCGATGCCTCTTTTTTGGGCGATGGTAGCCAAGGGTTACTTGATATGCGTTTGTACTATCCCCATGTCACGGGGATGGGACTGTCGATAAATTGTGGATAAGTGGCGCAAGCCATTGAGCAGGCAGGGTTTGCCTGGCGTGACCAAATTTTGGGCGCCATTGCAGGACAAGCAAGGAGAATTGCGGTTTGCAGCGTATATACCGTTTGCTGCAGATCGCGCCCGGCTTCTCCCCAAACCATGGGGGGCGGCCTGTAGATAAGCTGTGGACAAGTGCGCTAAACCCTTGAAGCAGCAGGCGCCAACAGCAGTGCCTGTTCTTTGGGCAGGTATGGCGTGCTGCCCCGTGCGCATCGGGGCAGCACTTAAAGGCGCATGAGTTCAGGAGCGCGGGTTCAGGTAACGTTCTTCGTCATCCAGCCCGTCTTCCAGCGCCAGTGCAGCCTCTTCGGCCAGCACGTCTTCTTCACGCAATTCGGCCTCTTCCGCCAGCGCATCTTCTTCGGCCAGGCCTTCGTCGTCTTCGGCAGAACCATCATCCGATCGGGCTGGTTCCTTGCCTTCGGCATCGATGGCCAGCAGCGCTTCCGCTTCCGAATCGTAATTGCGGTAGGGGATCAGCGGCCCTTCGGTATCGACGATGGTGTAGCCGACAATGGTGGCCGGGTCCGTACTGTCGTCCATGATGCGGCAAGGTTGCAGGCCCAAGTTGGCGGAAGCGGGGTCGTGTCTGAGTGGCATACGGGACTCCTAAGCGTGCGTGCAGCGGTGCAATTTTTTATTCTGGCTCATTTCCTGATGATTTGAGCTGCAGAGATGGAACGGTGCGCTGAACGTGTACCGGCTGCGCGGCAACAGGTATGGCACCCGTTTGCCCGTGCAGCAAGGCCCAGTGTGAGCGCATGCGTGCCGCTACTGCATGTGAAAATGCCCACAATCGCCCCCACAAAATGGGGAGGCATCTGTACACAAGCTGTGGGCAAGTATCACAAGCCCTTGAAAGAGCTACGTTTGATGGCGCAGCCTGTTTATCGGGCAGGTTCTGCAAGCCGTCGCAGGGTCAAAGCCGGTAGCGGGCCACTTCGCGCTGCATTTCCACCGCCAGCTGATCAAGGTTGCTGGCCGATCCTGCCGTGCGCTGTGCAGCGGCGCTGCTTTCCTCGCTCATCTGGGCAATGCGCTCTACCAGGTGGGCGATATTGGTGCTGGCGGCGCTTTGCTCGCGGATGGCACCGCTGATGTCGCCGACCCGTTCCACCACTTCTGTCGAGCTGTTGCGGATGGCCGCGATGGCCTCGCCTGCAGCGCGCGCCTGCTCGACGCCCTGGCCGACCTGCTCCACCACTTGTTCCATGCTGCTGACTGCGCGGCCGGCGCTGTCCTGGATGCTGATGATGGTGGTGGCGATTTCCTGCGTGGATTGCGTGGTGCGCTCGGCCAGCTTGCGCACTTCGTCGGCCACCACCGCAAAACCACGCCCCAGCTCGCCGGCACGGGCAGCTTCGATGGCGGCATTGAGCGCCAGCAGATTGGTCTGGTCAGCAATTTCCTTGATGGTGTTGACCACCGCATTGATGTTGGCGCTTTGCTCGCGCAGCAGGCTGATCTGCTCGGCCGCGCCACGCACGGTGCCGGCAATGCCATCGATGCGGGCAACCGTGGTGTCGATCACCCCGGCACCGGCGCGTGCCTGCTGGCCGGAGTTGCGTGCCAGCTCATCGGCTTCGTTGCTGCGCTCGGCGATGTGGTTGATGCTGGTGGTCACTTCTTCCACCGTCGCCGCCATGCTGCTGGATGCCTCGCTGGTGTGGCCGGCATTGTCGGACATCTCGCGCGCGGAACGGCTCATCTCGCCGGCGGCACCGGTGACATTGCCGATACGCCGGGAGATTTCCTTCAGGCTTTGCTGCATGCGCTCCAGCAAGCGGTTGAAGGCGCTAACGGTATTGCCGATTTCATCGTTGCTGCGCACTGGCACGCGCTGGGTGAAGTCGAGGCTGGTTTCGATCTGGCTGACGATGCGCTGCATGTCCTGCAGCGGGCCGCTGATCGAGCGATACAGGATCACGCCGAACACCAGCAGTACCAGCAAGGCAACTACCATCACCACGATCAGTTGCACCCTGGCGGCGCTCTGGCCTTCTTTTACCAGCGCAACCTGCGTGTGCGCGCCATCCACGTTATAAGCAGTGAGTTTCTGCAGCGCGGCTTCAGCGGCAATGGCTGCGTTGCGTCCCTGGCCGATCATCAGCGCATGCGCGCCAGTGGCATCGCCATCCTTGGCGGTTTTGCGCACCTGCTCGAAAATCTGGTTGAATTCCCCGATGCGGGCGCTGAAATCCTCGAAATTCTTGCGGTCGCTTTCCTCCGCCACCGAGCTGCCGTAGCCCTTCATGGCCTCTGCCAGCCGCCCGCGTTGCTCGGCAATCCCGGCTGCGAGTTTTTCCTGCTTGGCGGGGTCTTGCTCGGTAAGGTACTGATTGGTGACGATCTGCTCCACCTTGTAGGCGTTGTTGATCTTGTGCACCAGCACCAGTCCTTCCACCGCCACGCTGGACATGAAATCCACGCTGGCCGCAGTCTGGTTGAACTTGATGATGGCGGTGGTGCCCACCACCAGCAATGCGGCGATCGCAACTGCAATCAATGCGCCGAGTTTCTGGCCGATATTCATGCTTTGTCCCCCAATGCCCCGTGTTGACCGGCCCCGCTGCAAAACGTGGCCGTGGTTTCCGTTCATCGTAGGCTGGCCGCGCCGGGCTCGCCAATAAGGCGTTCAACCTGCATCGGCGGGCGATGTGGGTAATGAAGGTCAAACCAGCTTGATCAGGCTCCAGGCAATGGCGAACATCATGATGGCGATCAGGATGTCCAGAATGCGCCATGCCACCGGCTTCTTGAACAACGGAGTGAGCTTGCTGGCGCCGAAGGCCAATGCAAAGAACCAGATGAAGGAAAAACTGACCGCACCGGCGAGGAACAACGGCCGCTCCGCCAGTGGCTGCTGTGCGCCCACGCTGCCCACCAGTACGACGGTATCGAGGATCGAATGCGGGTTGAGCAGCGAGAAGCCCAGCGCTGCCAGCACTACCGCCTTAGGGTTGGCAATGCCTTGCGTGGCTTCCGGTGCCAGTACGCCGGGGTGAATGGCTTTCTTCAATGCCATCAGCCCATACCACAGCACGAACACGGCGCCGGCCAGCGCCATCCAGCGCTGCAGCCCCGGTGCGGCGGCCAGCAGGTGGCCCATGCCGGCCACACCGGCACTCATCAGCACCAGATCGCATAGCGAACAGGTAAGGGCGGTCAGGAACATGTGGCGGTGGGTAATGCCCTGGCGCAGCACGAATGCATTCTGTGCGCCGATGGCCATGATCAGGCTGGCGGTCAGCGCCATGCCTTTGAAAAAGATGCTGAACATATCGGATTGCTGGCAAACGGGGACGCCAAGCTAACCATGCGGCGCAAGCGGCCACAATGCGGGCTATCCCGGCCTGATGTGCCTGTTGCGGTAAGCAACAGGGGGCTTGGCTTGTGGATGGTGTGGCTGGTGGTGCCTGGCTATGGGCAGATCAGAGCTCGGCCCACATGCGCAGCAGGTTGTGATAGTGGCTGGTCAGCGCCACGACTTCATCGCTCTCGCCCCCCTTGATGCGCAGCTTCTGGATGGTGGTATCCAGGTTGAACAGCATGGTGCGCTGCCAGTCGTTGCGGATCATGCTTTGTACCCAGAAGAACGATGCAACCCGCGCGCCACGCGTGATGGGCTCAACGCGATGCAGGCTGGTTGATGGGTAGAGGATCAGGTCACCGGCAGGCAGTTTCACTTCATGTGCGCCATACAGGTCTTCCACCACCAGCTCGCCACCATCGTACTCATCCGGATCGGAGAAAAACAGCGTGCACGACATGTCGGTGCGCACGCGGTCGCGGTTGCCGCGGCTTTCGCGGATGGCATTGTCCACATGGTTGCCGAAGCCTTCGCCCACTTCATAGCGGTTGAATAGCGGCGGGATCAGCTTTTGCGGCAATGCGGCGGAAATGAACAGCGCGTCCTTGGCCAGCGCCGCCTCGATGATGCCGCCCAGCTCGACGGCCAGTGGCGAGCCATCGGGCAACTGCTGGTTTTTCTTCACACGCGCTGACTGGTGACCAGCGGTGACCTTGCCGTTGACCCAGTCTGCGCCATCCAGCACGCGGCGGAAATGCGCCACCTGTTCGCGTGTAAGTACTTCCGGGATATGCAACATCATGGGCAGCGTCCTTGGCTGAAAATCAACGGCATCTGTATGGGGAACAGGTCACGCATGGTGCGCAAGCCTGCAGGAAAATGCAAAGGCCCCGCCAGTGACGGCGGGGCCGGGTAGTGCAAGGTTAGCACCCGGCTGGCAGGCCACGTTGATCGGGATCAACATGGCCCTGCAGCGGGTATCAACCGGCGTGCTTAGAACTTGTAGGTTGCATCGAGCACATAGCTGCGGGCATCGCCCGGTGTCGCCCAGCCCGAACCACGCGGACGGGTGTAGTACAGCTCGTCGAACAGGTTGTTGACGGTGAAGCGCACGTTCAGGTTACGGTTGACCTTGTAGCTGGCCATCGCACGATGCACCCAGTAGCCCGGCAGCTCATCCAGCGGGCCGGTCTTGTAGGTGGCCGAGTGCTGGTTCAGGTACACGCTGCCCTGATAGGTTGCGCCGTAGCCCAGTTGCACGCCTTGTGGCAGGTCGTACGTGGTCCACAGGCTGAATGCATGCTCGGGCACGTTGGTCAGCGGGTCGCCGGCAACCGGATCGCCACTCTTGGCCTTCACGCCATTGGAAACGCTCTGCAGCACCTCGCTTTGCATGTACGAGTAGTTGGCGAAGACCGACCAGTTCTTGGTGATCAGGCCGGCAACACCCAGTTCCAGGCCCTGTACGCGGCTCTTGCCGTCCAGTTGCTGATCCGGAATCGCCGGGTCACTGGAAGCCACCTTGTAGTTGGTGCGTTCGGTGCGGAACAGCGCGCCGGTCAGTTCCAGCTTGTTGTCCAGGACGGACCACTTGCTACCCAGCTCGTAAGTCTCGGCTTTTTCCGGATCTACCGAGCAAGTGAAGCCGGTGGTGGTGCTGCTGGTGCCAGCCGCGGTGCAAGTACCATTGACAGTGGATTTGGACGGTGTTTGCGAGTTGGCATACGACACATAGATGCTGCCCGCTTCAACCGGTTTGTACACCAGGCCAGCCTGATACGACAGCATGCGGTCGGTCTGCTTGGCCGGTGCGTACGCGCCCAGCACCTTGCCGGCATTGGCGCCTGCGGTGGCTGTGCCGACGTTGTAGGTGGTCGATTCGGTATCGTTGTATTCCCAACGCAGGCCACCGTTCACCATCCATTGTTCGCTGAACTTGACGGTATCGAACACGTAAGCAGCGAGGTTATCGACAGTCGAATCCACGCGGCTGTTCAGGCGGCGGAAACGCGGGCCGCTGTAGATGGTGTTCGGGTGATACAGGCTGGTGGTCGGGATCACCACGTTGGTGCCATTGGCGTTGGCAAATTCCTGGCTGCTGCTGACTTCGTAACCTTCATGCGTGATGGCAAGGCCGGTCACCAGATCGTGTTCGATGGAACCGGTCTTGAAGTTCCAGGTCACGTCGGTCTGGTTGGCGAACATGGTATTTTCGGTATCACGCACGTTGCCGCGCGAACCACCCGAAGGGGTGAACGACGGGCTGTACTTGGAAAGTTCCGCAGCCGAACAAACCGGATTGGTAGCGCTGACCGTGGTGCCAAGCGGCGGCTGGCCAACGGTAAAGCACATGCGGCCTTCCGGGCCGTCGGTGATGGTGAACTGCGAGGTCTTGCTCAGCCGTGTCTGGTTGCGCAGCTTCACCTTGTCGCTGAAGTCATGCTCGATCAGGCCCGTAAGCGAATCGGTGGTGCTTTCCTGGGTATCGACGTTCTCGAAACCGTAGTACTGCGCACGGTCAACGCCCGGTACCACCTTGTTGCCGCGGAACGGCACGCCAAATTGGGGAATGCTTTCGTCTTCCTGATGGAAGTAGCTCAGCGTGGTGCGGGTGCTGGTGCCGAGGCCAAACGCGATCGATGGGGCAAAACCCCAGCGCTGGTTGTTTTCAACATCGCGGCCCGGTACGTCGTTCTTGTGGCCCATCAGGTTGATACGCAATGCTGTGCTTTCACCCAGCACGCGGTTCAGATCAGCCGTGGCGCGGTAATAGCTGTCGCTGCCGATACCGGCGGTGATGATCTTGCTGTCTTCCAGCTTCGGGCTTTTGCTCACCAGGTTGATGTTGCCGCCTACCGAGCCAGCACCGCTCACGGTGGAGTTGGAACCCTTGGTGATTTCAAGCTGTTCCAGATTGAACGGGTCCGAACGGGTGTACTGCGCGCTGTCACGCATGCCGTCGATGGTGATGTCGTTGCTGCCGGAGAAACCGCGGATGTTGATGTTATCGCCATATCCGCTGCCCCCTTCACCCGCGCCGAAGGTAATGCCTGGGACAGTGCTGAGAATGTCACGCAGCGACAGCAGGCCCTGATCTTCGATCAGTTCCTTGCTGATGACGGTGATGGTTTTGGGGGTATCGCGCAGCGGTTCGGTGTATTTGGGCGATTGTACCTTTTCGACCACGTAGGGTGCGGGTGCTGCATCGGCGGTGACTTCCACGGTGGGCAGGGTTGCGTCTGCTGCGTAGGCACCAGCAGCCGGCAGCGCGAGTGCAAAGGCCGTTGCCGCGACGGAGGTACGCAGTCGTGGCAATTCTTGATGCTTGCGGCTCTTGATGTGGGCCATCTCGGTAATGCTCCAGGTTGTTGTACTGAATCTGTTTTTCTCACACCGGTACCCAATCAAACGGGCTGCACGGGCGCTGGCTTGGCTTGTGGCCGGCTGGCAGTGCATTAACTGATCTGGTCGGTGATAAGCCGGGTTGCCCCGTATTGCATGTCTGCTTGCCATTTTTCCGTCACGTTTTCACTACAACCCGCCAGAAAGAATGCGTGGCATGCGGAGGGAAGTCAGGAAAAGCGGGCTTTTAACGCTTTTCTTTCGAAATAGGCATCTAACCGGACGCATTGTAAGCAAATTTTACAATTCAAACAAGAATAATTATCATTTGCTTTGTTGTAAAAGCCACACAATCTCCCGCATGGCATACGCTGTTCTCATCGACCATGCTGATCATTTCTATTAAACATTTTTGTTCTTATTCATGATGTTGAAACGTATTCCAGATTTGTGAATGGGCGGAATTTCTGTAGTGCCTACCTTGGAGGCTCGCATTGCTGTGCAAATGTGCAAAGCAATGGCATTGTTGTTTTTGTGAGAGAATGCGTCATGTTCTCATTAACTCTTGCTTGTGGCTGGAAATTAAATTACCAAAATGGTAAGTAATTTCACCGCCCGAGCTTAAGCTTTGTATCTATGAAAAAGCAGCCGGATCAAAAAAACCGGGGGTTCTGGTTAAAGCACCTGCATCGCTGGCACTGGATCAGCTCGGCGGCCTGCTTGGTGGGTATGCTGCTGTTTGCCGCCACCGGGCTCACGCTCAATAACGCCGCGCATATCGAAGCCAAGCCGGTGGTCACCAAGAAGAATGCGGTGCTGCCGGCGCAGCTGCAGCGACTGCTGGGTGCGGCGCCGCCGGCCGACAAGGCCACCTTGCCGCCGCCGGTGGCCAGTTGGCTGGTGCAGCACCTTGCCGTGGAGGCTGCGGACGCCAAGGGGGAGTGGTCTGCCGATGAAGTGTATGTATCGCTGCCCCGCCCCGGTGGTGATGCGTGGCTGACCATAGATCGCGCCAGTGGCGACGTGAACTACGAATTGAGCGACCGGGGCTGGGTGTCCTACTTCAATGACCTGCACAAGGGCCGCCATACCGGCAGCGCCTGGAGCTGGTTTCTGGACGTTTTTGCCGTGACCGCGCTGGTGTTCTGTATCACGGGCCTGTTTCTGCTGCATCTGCACGCCGGCAACCGCCCGGCAACCTGGCCGCTGGTGGGGCTGGGCCTGGTGTTGCCGCTGATACTGGCCATCCTGTTCATTCATTAATCGAGGTGATGTATGCGTAAGTCGATTCCCGCCCTGTTGCCGGGCCTGATTGCCGGTGCGTTTGCCGGCCACGGCATTGCGGCCGATCTGGGTGTGAAGATTGAGATTCCGCGTTTGACCGTGGCCGAGTACCACCGCCCGTATGTGGCCGCGTGGATCGAGCGCGCCGACCAGAGCGTGGCTGCCAATCTGGCAGTGCTGTACGACGTGAACAAGAAGGGCGCGGAGCCGGGCACCAAATGGCTGCAGGATTTGCGCCAGTGGTGGCGCAAGGGCGGCCGTGATCTGCAGATGCCGCTGGATGGTGTTTCCGGTGCAACCCGCCCGGTAGGCGAGCACGCGCTCAACATCGACAAGGCCACGTTGGCCAAGCTGCCAGCCGGCGACTACAACCTGGCGGTTGAAGCCGCGCGCGAAGGTGGTGGCCGCGAGCTGGTGCGCGTGCCGTTCAGCTGGCCGCCCAAGAAGGCCGATACCGCCAAGATCCAGGGCCAGCATGAGCTTGGCGCCGTGACTGTCGATCTGAAGCCCTGATCCGCAGCCACATACACAAGACGTTTCCTGATTCAAAACCACATCAAGGAAGACTCACATGAAAAGCCCGCTTAAAGCCCTGGCCGCCGCACTGTGCGTGCTGGCTGCTACCGCTGCGCATGCGCACAATGTATGGCTGCTGCCCTCCAGCACCGTGCTGGCTACGCCGCAGTTCGTGACCGTGGATGGTGGCGCATCCACCAAGCCGTTCGTTGCCGACCATCGCCCGCTGCAGATCGACCAACTGGTGATCCTGGCGCCGGACAACAGCAAGCTCAGCCCGGTATCGGTCACCAAGGGCGAGTTGCGTACCACGTTCGACGTCAAGCTCGAGCAAAAAGGCACCTATCGCATGGAGCTGGTGCGTGAAGGCGTGCGCGCCAACTGGAAGGTGGATGGCCAGCCCAAGCGCTGGATGGGCACCGCCGAAGCCTTTGCCAAGGAAGTGCCGGCCGATGCGGCCGATCTGCAGGTATCCGAATCGGCCAGCCGGCTGGAAACCTTCGTGACCGTGGGCGCGCCCAGTGCGATCAAGGCTACGGGCAAGGGCCTGGAGTTGATCCCGGTCACGCACCCGAATGACCTGGTCACGGGTGAGCCGGCCGTGTTCCAGTTCAATGTCGACGGCAAGCCGGCAGAGGGCGTGGAAGTAGTGCTGGTGCGCGGCCAGACGCGCTATCGCAACCAGCTGGACGAAATCAAACTGACTACCGGCAAGGATGGCAAGGTCACCATCAAGTGGCCGCAGGCCGGTGTCTACTGGCTGGATGCGGATATCAAAGACAGCAAGGTCACGGTGAAGGCTGCCAAGGAACGCAGTCTTGCCTACACCGCCACGCTGGAAGTGCTGCCGCAGTAAACGATGATGCGCCGCGTACTGATTCCGCCCACCCTCGCGGCGCTGCCCCCGCGTTTGCCGGCCGGGCAGGTTCACCTGCTGGCCGGGCAAACCATGGGCACGACTTGGTCGGTCAAGCTGGTGGGGCCGGCCAATTTGCCGCTGGGCGCAGTGCGTGCCGGCATCGAGGCCGAGCTGGATCTGGTGGTGGCGCAAATGAGCACCTGGCGTGCCGATTCGGACCTGAGCCGTTTCAATGCGTCGCCCGCTGGCAGCTGGCATACGCTGCCTGCAGCGTGCTTCAAGGTGCTGGGTACGGCGTTGCAGATTGCCGCGCTCAGCGATGGCGCGTTTGATCCGACGGTCGGGCCGCTGGTCAACCTGTGGGGCTTCGGGCCGGATGGTGCGCGCAATGCACCGCCGGACGCGGCAGCACTTGCTGCTGCGCGCGCGTGCTGTGGCTGGCAGAAGGTGCAAGTCGATACCGTAACGCAGGCGGTGCGCCAGCCCGGTGGTGTGTATCTGGATTTTTCCGGCATTGCCAAGGGTTATGGTGTTGACCGCGTGGCCGCATGGTTGCGCAGCAACGGTATCAGCAATTACTTGGTGGAAGTGGGTGGCGAGCTGGCCGGTCATGGCATGAAGCCCGATGCGCAGCCGTGGTGGGTGGCGCTGGAAAGCCCGCCCGGTAGCGAGATAAGCGAAAGCATCGTGGCCCTGCACGGGCGGGCGGTGGCGACATCCGGTGATTACCGGCGGATGTTTGCACACGAAGGCCGCTGCTATGCGCATACGCTGGACCCGAATACCGGTCAGCCGGTGCTGGATGCACCGGCATCGGTTACCGTATTGCACGCCGATTGCATGCTGGCCGATGCCTGGGCGACCGCGCTGATCGTGCTGGGTATGGCAGCAGGCGGTGCGCTGGCTGAACGCAACGGCATTGCCGCGCTGTTTGTCAGCCAAGTTGCGCATGGCCACACCGAGTACCTGACCCCGGCGCTGGCTGCGCTGCTTGAGTAAACGCTTGATGTCCGCATCCATGTCCATATCGCTACGCAGCCTGGTGCTGCCTTTGTTTTTTCTGGCCGCGCCCAGCCATGCAGCGTTGGGCCCCGCACCGGCGCGTGCCACCGGCGCCGCGCTGGTTGGAGCGCTTTACCTGCTGTTTTGCAGCTGGACCACCTGGCAGCACCGGCGCAAAACGCGTGCCGTATTGCCGGTGGCGGGTGACGATGCCGGCGCGGTGCTGATTGCGTATGCCAGCCAGACCGGCTATGGCGAATACCTGGCGGCGCAAACGCAGCTGGCGTTGCAATCGGCCGGCGTGGCAGCGCAGCCGGTGTCGTTTGCGCAACTGGATGGCGCGATGCTGGCGCATTTCCGCCGGGCATTGTTCATCGTCAGTACCACCGGCGAGGGCGATGCGCCGGACAGCGCTGTACACTTCGTACGGCACCAGATGCAGGCCACGGCCACGCTGGCAGGGCTGGAGTACGGCGTGCTGGCGCTGGGTGACAGCAGCTATGACCACTTCTGCAGCTTTGGTCGCGCGGTGGAAGGCTGGCTGGTGCACGCGCATGCACAGCCCTTGTTCGATCGCGTGGATGTGGATAACGGTGATGAAGGCGCGTTGCGCCACTGGCAGCAGCAACTGGGCTTGCTGGCCGGCAGTAGCGACATGGTCGACTGGAGCGCGCCGCATTACCGCAACTGGCAACTGGCCGAGCGCGAGCTGTTCAACCCGGGCAGCGCCGGTGCCGCCACCTACCGGCTGGCGCTGACCAGTACCGATCCCGCCGTGCATTGGCAGGCTGGCGATATTGCCGAGATCGGCCCGCGCAACCCGCCCGCCGTGGTAGCGGCATTGCTGGCTGAGTTGGGCCTGGCCGCAGCAACATTGCTGGACGATGGCACGCCGATGGCTGCTGCGCTGGCTGATCGTTTGTTGCCACATGATCAGGCCGCTATTGCTGCGCTGCGCGGCCTGGCAGCGGGGGCGCTGCTGGCTGCACTCAAGCCACTGGCGCACCGCGAGTATTCGATCGCGTCGCTGCCGAAGGACGGCAAGCTGGAACTGCTGGTCCGCCAGGCCCGCCACCCTGATGGCAGGCTGGGGGCGGGATCGGGCTGGCTGACCGAATGCGCGCCGCCGGGTGCGGACATTGCGCTGCGCATCCGTGAAAACCGCGGCTTTCATCCGCCGGCCAGTCAGGTACCACTGATCCTCATCGGCAACGGTACCGGTATTGCCGGCCTGTACGCGCATCTGAAAGCTCGCGCCGCTGCGGGCAATACCCGCAACTGGCTGATTTTTGGCGAGCGCAACGCCGATGCGGATTTCTATTTCCGCACCGAACTGCAGCAATGGCAGCAACAAGGCGTGCTGGCGCGGCTGGATACCGCGTTCTCCCGCGATCAGCCGGCGCGCATCTACGTACAGGACGTGCTGCGCGCAGCCGCCGTCGAGGTCAGCGCATGGCTGGCCGATGGTGCGGCCATCTATGTGTGCGGCAGCGCCACCGGCATGGCGCCAGCGGTGAATGCGGTGCTGACCGGTTTGCTGGGGGATGACGGCGTGGCCGACCTGATCGCGGCCGGCCGTTATCGCCGGGATGTGTACTGATGCGGCTTCCGCCGCAGGCGCAGGCCAGTGCGGGCATTTACGAAACCATTACATTGCACTAACCCCGATTTACACACCTGTTCGGCATACTCATCGCATCAGATCGTGCGTTCACCGGCCTTTGCCTGGCGGTAGCGACGGTCTCCGCAGGCTGAACCAGACACCAGAAGCGATCCATGTTCCAGCTCAGACTTTCCCTTGCCAGCTTGGCCTTCGTGGCACTGCCGGCCTTCGCCATCGACAGCCAGCCGCCATGCGGTGATGCGGTGCCCGCCAGCCCGATGAACCTTGCCGCATCGCTCGATTACGCGCTGTGCCACCAACCGCAAACCCGCGCCGCGTGGGCGCAGTTGCGCCAGCAATCCGCCGGAGTGGATATCGCCCAGGCGGCGTTTGTGCCGGATCTTTCTGCCGGCGCATCGCTGAACCGCAGCCAGAGCAATCTGGGCGATGGCAATACCGCCGCAGGCGCCAGCCTGAACCTTTCCTACGTGCTGTTCGATTTTGGCCAGCGCAGCGCGCAACTGGATCAGGCGCGTGCATTGCTCGATGCCAGCCGTGCCGGGCTGGATGGCACGCTGGCCACGGTGTGGATCGATACCGCGCGTGCGTATTTCAATGTGGGCAAGGCCGCCAAGCAGATCGACGCCTACCGCGCTGCCGAGGCATCCGCGCAGGCCAGTTTCGATGCGGCCGAAAAACGCTCTTTTGCCGGTACCGCCACACCACTGGATGTGCTGCAGGCACGCGCCACGCTGGCGCAAGCCACTTTGAACAAGACCCGTGCAGTCAACGACCTGGCCACCAGCAAGGGGGCACTGGCCAAGGCCATGGGCCTGCCGCCCACGCAACTGCCGGTGCTGGCCGAGCTGCCCGTCACCTTGCCCGATCTGCCATTGCCCGAATCACGGCTGGACAGCCTGATGACTGCCGCCGTGCGTGATCGCCCGGAGGTGCGTGCCGCGCTGGCCAGCCTGGCGGCAGCCAATGCCAACGTGGCCGCGCGCAGCGCGGATGGCAAGCCCAAACTGAGCCTGTCTGCCGGCTTGGGGCTGAACCGCAACCTGCCGGATGGCGATAACCGCAGTACTGGCAGTATCGGTTTTTCGCTAAGCATTCCGTTCGATCTGGGGGGTGCGATTGCCGCGCGCAACGTACAGGCGGAAGCGCAACGCGATGCCACTGCCGCGCAACTGGAAGCCGCCCGCCAGGATGCCGAAAACGATGCCTGGCAGGCGTTCTACACCATGCGTTCCGCGCTCGATACGCTGACCGCAGCCAATGTGGTGGCGGAAACCGCCGCCAAGGCATCCGATGCGGCGTTGACGCGCTACAAGGCAGGCCTCGATACCTTGCTGGACGTACTGGCCGCGCAGAACACGCTGGCCAATGCGCAGCAGCAGCAAGTGGCTGCGCGTTACGACTGGTATGCCGCGCGCGCCTCGCTGGCGTGGGCACTGGGCGGGCCGTTGCCTACCCAGCCGGGCCAGTGGCAATTGCCGAATCCATGATGTGGCTGCCTGAACCCAGACAGCCCGAGAACAGACTCCTCCGTCGAGAAAAACAATGAAATCGTCCCGCAAAATCCTGCTAGGCCTGACCGGCACCGCGCTGATCGCCGCTGCTGCCGCTTGGGCGTTCTGGCCCAAGACCGATCCGGTGGCCAAGTACCGCACCCAACCCGTCAGCCGTGGCGAACTGATCCAGACCGTCAGTGCCACCGGCACGCTCAACCCGGTGCTGGTGGTATCGGTCGGCACCCAGGTATCGGGCACCGTGCGCAAGCTCAACGTGGACTTCAACGATGCGGTCACCGAGGGCCAGATCCTGCTGGAACTGGATACCGATCAGCTGCGCGCCAGCTTGCGCCAGAGCCAGGCCACGCTGAGCAGCGCCCGCGCCAAGCTGCAATACGCTACCGCGCAGGCCACGCGCATGCGCAGCCTGTTCGGCCAGAACTATGTATCGCGCCAGGAACTGGACCAGGCCGAATCGGATCTGGCTGCGGCCAAGGCCGGCGTGGTGCAGGGTGAAGCCCAGGTGGAGCGTGATACCGTGAACGTGAGCAACGCCATCATCCGCTCGCCGGTATCGGGCATCGTGATCGACAAGCAGGTGGACGTGGGCCAGACCGTGGCCGCCAGCTACCAGACACCCACCTTGCTGAAGATTGCGCAGGATCTGTCCAAGATGCAGATACACGCCAACTTTGCCGAGGCTGACCTGGGCAAGATCAAGCCGGAGCTGCCAGCCACCTTCCGCGTGGACGCACTGCAGGACATGACCTTGCCGGGCGTGGTGCACCAGGTGCGCCTGAACCCGACCACCACGTCGAACGTGGTGACCTACGACGTGGTGATCAACGTGGATAACCCGCGCCAGCGGTTGCTGCCGGGCATGACCGCGTACGTGGATGTGGAAATCGCCCGCCGTGATAACGCGGTGATGGTGCCGAATGCCGCATTGCGTTACCGCCCGCCGGGCGCTGCAGCAGCCAGTGGTACTGCGGGCAAGCGCGCTGGTAGCGGAGAGCGTGCTGGTGGTGAGCGTGGTGCCGAACGGGCAGGCGCAGGTGCTGGTGAACGTGCCGGTGCACGCAGCGAAGAGCGCGGTACTGAAGCTGCCGGCGGCCCGCGCAATGCATCCGGCATGGCCAATGCATCCAGCCCATGGGGCAGGAATGGCGGTGGCAAGGGCCAGCGCATGGGCGGCCGCCAGCGTGGCACCGTGTATGTATTGCAGCCGGATGGCCAACTCAAAGCCATCCCGGTACGCTTGGGCATTACCGACGGCAAGATGACCGAAGTACTGCCGGGCCGCGACGAGAAAGAACCTGCGGTGAAGGAGGGGCAGCAACTGGTGATCGGTGAAACCGTGCCGGAAAGCGCGCAGGCCGCTGGGGGCAACCGCCAGCAGCAAGGTGGCCCGGGCGCTCAGGGCGGCCAGGTGCCGCGGAGATTCTGATGTCGGCACGCGAAGCAGATCAGGCCGGCCGGCCACCGCAGCCTGACGGCAAGGCGGTGATCGCGGTCAGCAGGCTGACCAAGACCTATAGCACGCAGGCGGGGCCGGTGCCGGTGTTGCACGGCATCGATTTCACCTTGCGTGAGGGCGAGTTTGCCGCGGTAATGGGCCCGTCGGGCTCGGGCAAATCCACCTTCATGAATATCCTCGGCTGCCTGGATCATCTGACTGGTGGTCGCTATGAGCTGGCCGGGCAGGATGTCGAGGCACTGGATAACGATGCATTGGCCAGCTTGCGCAACCGCGTGATCGGCTTCGTATTCCAGGGCTTCAACCTGCTGCAGCGCGCTACGCTGGAAGACAACGTGGCGCTGCCGCTGGTGTATGCCGGCGTAGACCGCGCCACCCGGCGCCAGCGTGCGCGGGACATGCTGGCCAAGGTGGGTCTGGCCAAGTATGCGCAATCACGCCCCAACCAGATTTCCGGCGGCCAGCAGCAGCGCGTGGCCATTGCCCGCGCACTGGTGAACGAGCCCCGGCTGATTCTCGCCGATGAACCCACCGGCAATCTCGACAGCAAAACCAGCGATGAAGTGATGGACCTGTTCTGCGCACTCAACGACGAAGGCATCAGCATCGTGCTGGTGACACACGAGCTGGATATCGCCCAATACGCACGCCGGCTGGTGCGTTTTCACGATGGCTTGCTGGTTGAGGATACGCCGGTACTGAACCGCAGCTGGCACGGAGTAAAACCATGAACCAGCGCATGATCGTTCCCATGCTGGGCGAAGCGTGGCACGCCATCGGCGCCAACCGCATGCGTGCATTCCTGACCATGCTGGGCATGATGATCGGCGTGGGTGCCGTGGTGCTGATGTTGGCCGTGGGGCAGGGTGCCAGTGCCGCCGTCAAACGGCAGATCGAGGCCATGGGTAGCCATCTGTTCGTGGTGCTGGCCGGCTCGCAACAGGCTGGTGGCGCCCGCACCGGTGGGGGCAATGCCACCACGCTGACCAGTGATGACGCGTATGCCATCCGCGAGCTGCCCGGCGTGACGGCAGCGGCGCCGGTGGTGATGGGCAGCTACCAGCTGATTTTCGAATCCAATAACTGGAACACCCAGGTATTTGGCACCACGCCCGATTACCTGACTGCACGGGACTGGAAAATTGCCGATGGTGCCGGCTTTGACGATAGCGATGTGCAGGCGGCGCGGCGTGTGGCCATCCTGGGCGCCACCACCGCGAAGAACCTGTTTGGCGATGCCAGCCCGGTCGGCCAGGTGCTGCGCATCAAGAACGCGCCGTTTACCGTCATCGGCGTACTGGCCCCCAAGGGCCAGAGCCTGGATGGGCGTGATCAGGACGATACCGTGATGGTGCCGCTCAATACCGCGATGCGTACCCTGTCCGGCAGCCGTTTCCGCAACGCTGTGCGCATGATCATGGTGCAGGCGGAGTCGGATGGCGCGATGGCGATTGTCGAATCCGGCATGAAAGACCTGCTGCGCGAACGGCACCGGCTCAATGGCGTGGATGATGACTTTTTCGTCAGTAACCTCACTGCCGTGGCCAACTCGGCGGCGGAAACCGCCAAGACCATGTCCTTGCTGCTGGGGGCCATTGCTTCGGTCAGCCTGCTGGTGGGCGGCATCGGCATCATGAACATCATGCTGGTGAGCGTGACCGAGCGTACGCGCGAAATCGGCATCCGCATGGCCATCGGTGCGCGGCAGAAGGACGTGATGGCGCAATTCATGCTCGAAGCGCTGATGCTGTCGCTGACCGGCGGCCTGATCGGCGTGGCGCTGGGGGCGGGTGGCGCCTACGCGGTACAGGCCATCTGGCAAACCGCGGTTGAGGTCACCACGCAATCCATCGTGCTGGCCTTCGTGGTATCGGCGGTGATCGGCCTGTTTTTCGGCTTCTATCCGGCGTGGAAAGCTGCCCGGCTCGATCCGATCGAGGCCCTGCGTTACCAGTAAGTATTTCTTCGGGCCGCAGCATGCGGTCCGCTTTACATCACTTGTGATCCAACGGAGAAAAATGATGCGTGCATTACCCTTGCTGGTCTGTCTGCTTGCTGTACCCGCGTTGGCAGCGCCTGCCACCGCACCACAACCGCCGCTGTTGCCTGCTGCCGGCCAGTGGCAGATCGTTACCCAGCTCACCCAGGAGCAGATTGCCCGCATGCAGGAACGTGCTGGCGATGGCCGCGGCCAGGGTGGCCCGGGCGGCAAAACCATATTCGATGCCAAGGCCGGCACCATGACGCGCACGCAGTGCCTGAACAAGGAAAGCATCAGCCGCTGGGGCCAGGGCATGCGCCGTGGCCGCGACGAAGACGAACAGCCCAAGTGCGACGCGCCCAAGTATGCGGTCAGCAACAAGACCACGCTGACCATCGACCTCAAGTGCACTGCGCCCGAGCCGTCCAGCAGCCACGCGGTGTACAAGTTCGATGCCGCACGCACCAGCTACACGTTCGAGCAAACCCACACGCGTGATGGTGAAGCCCGCAAGAGCAAGGGCACGGCCAAGCGCGTTGGTGATTGCTGAGCAGGTTGTTGCAATGCTGATCACTTGCGGCTAAACCTTACTGGCAGCTGCACGTATTCGGCGGCATAGTACAAGGCGGTCGGCTTCATGAGCCTGCTGCCTTTATTGCGTCCGGCTACGTCAAAGCGTTTGCACGCAGATGATTTTGCAGTTTCAACGGGGAAACAGATGATTGCCACCATCCTGATCGTGCTGGTTGCAGTGTTGCACGGCTATTTCCTGCTGCTGGAAATGGTGCTGTGGACCAAGCCGCTGGGGCGCAAGGTATTCCGGCTGACGCCGGAGTTTGCCGAGGCCACCAGGGCGCTGGCGGCCAACCAGGGCTTGTATAACGGCTTTCTGGCAGCAGGACTGCTATGGGGGCTGAGCCAGGGGGCGGCAGGTTTCGGGGTGAAGGTGTTTTTCCTCGCCTGCGTGGTGGTGGCTGGCGTGTTCGGTGCGGCCACAGTCAGCCGCAAGATATTCTTTATTCAGGCCGTGCCGGCACTGCTTGCGCTGCTGGCGCTGCAGCTGGGATAAACTGCGAGCCCTGCACCGCCAAAGCTGGCATGTGCAGGCCCGTTGTTTCTACTCATAAGCCACTGATGAAAACCCCGAAAAGAATCGAACCACTGGTCGAAGACGGCCTTGTCGATGAAGTGCTGCGCCAGTTGATGAGCGGCAAGGAAGCCACCGTGTACGTGGTGCGCTGTGGCGAAGAAATCCGCTGCGCCAAGGTCTACAAGGATGCGGAGCAGCGCAGCTTCCGCCAGGCTGCGTCTTATCAGGAAGGCCGCAAGGTCAAGAACAGCCGGCAGGCGCGCGCGATGGAAAAGGGCAGCCGCTACGGGCGCAAGATGCAGGAAGAGGTATGGCAGAATGCCGAGGTGGATGCGCTGCACCGGCTGGCTGCTGCGGGGGTGCGTGTGCCCACGCCATATCTGTGCTTTGAAGGCGTGTTGCTGATGGAGCTGGTGACCGATGCCGACGGGCATGCAGCGCCGCGCCTGAACGATGTGGTGCTGACCGAGGCCATGGCGCTGGATTACCACGCCAAGCTGATCCGCCAGGTGGTGCTGATGCTGTGCGCGGGCATCATCCATGGTGATCTGTCCGAATTCAATATCCTGGTCGATGGCGAAGGCCCGGTGATCATCGATTTGCCGCAGGCGGTGGATGCCGCCGGCAACAACAATGCCGAGCAGATGCTGGCGCGGGATGTGAATAACCTGGCAACGTACTTCGGCCAGTTTGCGCCAGCGCTGAACGATACCCAGTACGGCAAGGAAATCTGGCGGCTGTACGTGGCGGGTGCTTTGCATCCGGATGTGGTGCTGACTGGCCATGTGGAAGCCGATACCGGCCCCATCGACGTGGAAGGCGTGCTGCGCGAAGTGGAAGAAATCCGCAAGATCGAGGCAGCGCGGCAACGCGCGTTGCTGGAGCAGGATGATTGAAGTAGCGGGTGCTGGCGCAACGCTTTACCGCCCCAAATGAAAAACGCCGCATAGCGGCGTTTTTTGTTGCGTGCGCGGGGTTACTTCTGCGCCGGGGCGGATGCACGGTCGTGACGCGGGCCACGCTTGTGATCCTTTCTTTCCTTCAGCAACTGTTGCAGCTGCTGTTGCTGTGCCGGGGTCAGCACCGCCAGGATTTTCTGGTTCAGCTCAGCGTGCAGCACGCTCAACTCGGCACCAGCTTTGGCTTGTGCATCTGCCGCAGCGCGTACCTTGGCCGGATCGGCATCGGGGGTTTCGATCAGCGCCTCGAATGCCTGGTGTTGCTGCTTGAACGCATCGCGCTTGGTTTCAAACTGTGGCTTCAGCGCTTCCTTGATCTGTTTTACCTGTTCTTTCTGCTGGTCAGTCAGATCCAGCGTGCGCAGTGGCAGGCCAAACGGGCCCATGCGGTGTTCATGGTCACCACGGCCATCCCGGTGATGTTCGCCATGTGGCGGTGGGACATCGCCTTTTTCCGGAGCGGCGTAGGTGAGGGCGGCGCCACCAAGCAGGGCGGCAGACAGGGCGGCAAGGCCGAAACGGTTGATCGCATTCATGGGGCAAGGCTCCTGGTTGCGCAACTGGTGTTGCGATGACAGCCAGTTTGCACCGGTGCAATGTAAACGCGGGTTAGGGCAGTGTAATCGTTTCGAAAAGGTGGCTTTGCGCGCTTGGCGCACGCGCGCGCATGGCCGATCATCCACCTATCAAAGGAGTGATTGCAATGGCAAACGCGCGCGTATTGCTGGTGGACGACGATGCAGATCTCTGCGCCATGCAGGCTGAATACCTGGCCACCGAAGGGTTCGATGCCGATGCGGTGTTCGATGGTGAGGCTGGCGTAAAAGCCGCCCTCAGCGGCGATTATGCCGCGGTGGTGCTGGATGTGATGATGCCCAAGCTGGGCGGGGTGGATGCGCTGCGGCAGATCCGTGCGCAATCGCAGGTGCCGGTGATCATGCTGACTGCCAAGGGCGATGGTATAGACCGCATCGTGGGGCTGGAGCTGGGTGCCGACGATTACATCCCCAAACCCTGTATGCCACGCGAGCTGGTAGCACGGCTGCGCGCCATCTTGCGGCGCACGCGCGGCGCCGAGCCCAATCAGCCGCAGCACGCCGGGCCACTGTCCTTGTTTCCGGAATACCGCCGCGCAGAATGGCAGGGGGTACCCCTGGACCTTACCAACTCGGAATTCCAGCTGCTGGAAATCCTCGTTGCAGCCGGTGGCCGGGTGCTGACCAAGAACGAGCTATGCGAGCGCGGTTTGGGCCGTCCGCATACCCGCTATGACCGCAGCGTGGACGTACACATGAGCAATCTGCGCCAGAAACTGGGCAGCTACGAAGACGGCCGCTCGCCCATCCAGACCGTACGCGGCGTGGGTTACCGGCTGGCGGGGGAATGATGGGGCGTCTGTTCTGGAAGATATTGCTGGGTTTCTGGCTGACGCTGATCATTGTCACCGTGGTGGTGGATACCGTCTCCTATCACTACAGCGAGGCGCGCCAGCGTGCGACCAGCGAGGTGGCGCTTGGCGGGCGGGTATCGATGATGACGGTGGCCGCAGCCACTTCGTTGCGTCATGGCGGCCGCCCGGGCTTGCAGGCGCTGTTCGACGGTTGGCCGCGTTTCGTGCGCGACCGGCTGCTGGTGGTGGACGAAGGGGATCACGATCTGTTCGACCGGCCGGTGCCACCCGGCGCACTGGCAGACGCGCGGCGCGTGCTGCGCGATGGCCTCGTCAGCAACCAGAGCGTGATCAGCGAGCCCACACCTGAAGGCGCAGTGCTGTTCTTCGTGCTGGCAGACAATATCCCCCATCGTGGCCCGCCGCCTCAGCGTGGCCTGCCATTACCGTTGCTGTTATGGTTTGGCGTGGGCAGCCTGGCGTTCAGTGCGTTCCTGGCGTGGTATCTGGCGCGGCCGATCCGTGTGCTGAAAAGCGCGTTTGACCGGGTGTCGGAAGGGGATCTGACGGTAAGAGTGGGGCCACGCATCGGCAGCCGCCGCGACGAGATTGCCGATCTCGGCCACGACTTCGACACCATGACCGGCCGGCTGGCGCAACTGGTGTCGTCGCAAAAACAGTTGCTGCACGATGTATCGCACGAACTGCGCTCGCCACTGGCACGCTTGCAGGTGGCAGTGGGGCTGGCGCGGCAGCAGCCGGAGAAAATGGCGGCAACGCTGGATCGCATCGAGCGGGAAACGCAGCGGCTGGATGTGATGGTGGGCGAGCTGCTTACCCTGTCGCGGCTGGAAGCCGGTGCGCAGCAGGATTGGGAGGACTATTTCGATCCGGTGGAGCTGGCGGAGGAAATCGTCGCCGATGCCAGCTTCGAGGCCGATGCATCCGGCGTGCGCATTGCGCTGGTCAGTGATACCGCCAGCCAGCCTGATGCAGTGGTGCATGGCCGTGCCGAGTTGCTGCACCGTGCGCTGGAAAACATCGTGCGCAACGCGGTGCGCTATTCGCAAAGCGGGCAGACGGTAACGGTCAGCATCCTGCGCGACGGCGTGGCGGACCGTTGCCGCATCCAGGTAATGGATGAAGGCCCCGGCGTGCCGGAAGAGCAGTTGGCGCGCATTTTCGAGCCGTTCATTCGCGTGGGCGAGAACAGCAGCGGTTACGGGCTGGGCCTGGCGATTGCGCAGCGTGCCGTGCATGCCCATGGTGGCACCATTGCCGCCAGCAACAGGCCGGGTGGCGGGTTGACGATTTCAATCACCTTGCCGCTGGTACTGACCACCGATAACCTGTGATGGCTCCTGCGTTCATGGCCTGTGCGGTAGCCAGGCTGATGCTTTGGTGCGGCCGGCGAGGTGCGGCCGGCGGAGTGAGGTGTGGCCAGCGTGGCGCAATCCCGAAGGTTTTGTTGGCTTTTCCGCTGCCGTCAGGGTTTTCTTCCGGGTTGGTACAGAACGCCAATTTACAGATGAGAACCTTTCTTATTAAAATGTGAGAATGACTCTCAATACTGCAACAATGCCCTCTCCCCAGTTCACACTTCCCCGCATGGGCACTGTCGCGCTGGTGATCGGCGTGCATGCCGCGCTGCTGCTGGCGATCTGGTCATCGCACAGCGAACCGGAACCGGAGGTGGAAGCGCCTACGCTGGCCTACGTGGAGTTGCCGGTTGCGATACCGGAAAAGCCGGCGCCAGAGCCCAAGCCGCAACCCAAACCGCAGCCCAAGGTGGAAAAAGCCCCGCAAAAGCCGGCGCCCAAGCCGTTGCCCAAGGCCCCGGTGGAATTGCCCAAGAGCGAAACCGCGCCGGTGATCCCGGAGGAAACCGCCAAGCCCAAACCTGAAGTGAAAGAGGTGAAGGAAGTGGCGGCACCGGTCAAGGCACCGGAAGCGCCCGCCGCGCCGGTACAGGAAACGCCAAGCCAGCCTACGGTACAGGCCGGTTATATGTCGATGCCGCGCAGCTACCCGGCGCAATCGCGCATCCTGGGTGAAGAGGGCACGGTGGTGGTCAAAGTGATGGTCAGTGAAGAGGGCAAGCCGATCTCAGCCGAGCTGTTCACCAGCAGCGGTTTCAGCCGGCTGGATGAAGATGCCAGGCGCACGGTGATGAAGTGGCGCTTCAATCCGGCCAAGCGGGATGGCAAGGCAGTGGCATTGTCGGTCAACGTGCCGGTGCGCTACAGCCTGAGCAAGTAAACGTCAGGTGCGCCGCGGGTGCATCTTGAAAAATGCCGATGTATTGCCGATACCTGTGGATGTGATTCACTCATCTTCCATTCCACAGGATCGGCACCATGGCAGCAATGAAACCCCGCAAAAGCGTGTCATTCAGTCTCGCTGACACGCATGTCCGCTATGACCCGCACGACGCACCCAGCGATCGCACCAATACCCAGATCGGCAAGGTAACGACGGCACCGGTACACCGTTTTGGCCCCTTGCCTGATCCGATCAGCAAGCCTGCGCGGGCCGGCAAGGACTTCACGGTCGACATCCCTAACCGGCAGGTCACCAGCACGCATCAGCATGGGGCGTCGCTGACGGTTGATCCGGCAGCTTCGCCATTGACGGGCAAGTACCGCACGCTGCCACAAGGCTCCCCGATCCCGATGGATATGGAACTGCGCGACGACAATCCCTTCGGGAAGCCGGATAGCCACCATGCGCCTGGCCATGTCAGCCTGTTCAACACCACGCCGATGAGTTTCGAAACCTATCAACAGCGCATGGCAACGGTTACCGCGTCGTTTGATGGTGGCGGTACCAAGGCCAAGTGAGCGTAGCCGCTGGCCCGTTATGGTCAGCGGCAACCTCATGGAAGCTGGGTCCTCACCCTGCCTTTTTCGCGCCCGCGCTCTTGCGCCGCTTCTTGCGGTAATCCTCGAAGCGTTTCTGCGTGGCGTCCGCGGTGCGCCCGCCGAACGCATACTGGCTTTCCAGCCACATCACGTTGACCACGCCAAATGCCAGCGCCAGCCCCAAGCCAAGTATCCAGGCGAAATACCACATCGTGTTGTCCTCTCAGTCAAATATCCAGGTTGCAAAGCTGCCTTCGGGCCACTGACGAGCGCAGCGAGGCTCCCTCGCGGCGGCGAGGGCGGGGGGAGATGGCATCAAGCAGGGGAGCGCCGCTGCTTCACCCGCAAAAACCGGTAAGAACCCGGCTTTGCCGGGGTTTTGATGCAGGTGATCCACGGCTAACGTTAGAGGGTGCATGGCAGGCGCTCAGTAGCTATGCGTATCGGTATGGATACGCTTGATGGTGACCGTGCCGCGCATTACCCGGTACACCCAGCTGGTGTAAACCATGATCAGCGGCACGAAGATCGCCACCATCACCAGCATGATGCCCAGCGTTTTCTTGCTCGATACCGCATCCCACAAGGTCAGGCTGGAAGCGGGGTCGATGCTCGATGGCAGCACGAACGGGAACAACGCAATCGCCCCGGTACAGATGATGCCGGTAATGGCGGTGGCGCTACCGGCCAGCGCGGCCCAGCGCCAGCCCATGGCCGCGCCGAATGCCGCACCCAGCGCGGCAAACAGCCCGCCGATCGGTACCAGCCATAGCAGTGGTTGCGCCAGGAAGTTGAGGAACCAGCCTGCGGCATTGCGGGTGACGGTTTTCTGCAGCGGCGTGATGATGCCGTTGAGGTCACCACCGGCATTGGCAAGGTGATAGCCGCCCATGCCGCCGATCAGGAGCGCGCCCAGGCCAAACAGGAAGGCGGTCAGCAGCCCGAAGATCACCGCAGCAGCCCGCGCCCGCGCTGCTACCGCGCCATCGCTGCGCAGGTACAGGAAGGTGGCGCCATGCAGCGTGAACATCGCCACCGACAGCAGGCCGCAATACACGCCGAACACATTGAACAGATCGAGGACGCTGCCGCTGTAGCTCACCCGCATGGTGTCGTCGTAACGGAAGGGCAGGCCGACGAACAGGTTGCCGATTGCCACGCCGAACACCAGCGACGGGAAAATGCCGCCAACGAATAATCCCCAATCCCAGCCATTGCGCCAGCGCGGGTCGGCCAGCTTACTGCGGTAGTCAAAGCCCACCGGCCGAAGGAACAGCGCAAACAGCGTGAAGATCAGCGCCACGTACAGCACCGAGAATGCCGCCGCGTACACCAGTGGCCACGCGGCAAACAATGCCCCGCCAAAGGTGATCAGCCAGGTCTGGTTACCCTCCCAGGTAGGGCCGACGGTGTTGATGGCCACGCGGCGTTCGTCATCGGTCTTGCCTACCCACGGCAACAGCGTGGCGACACCCAGGTCCCAGCCGCCGGTCAGCGCAAAGCCCAGCATCAGCACGATGATGAGGCCCCACCAGATCAGCTTGAGTGTTTCGTAATCGGGCATGTGGTTCTCCTCAGGCGTGGGCCGGGCCGGTTGATTGGGCCGCCAGTGCATCCTCGTGGTGTGCTGCCGGCGTTTCGCCGTGGTAGCGGCCGGTGTGCAGGCTGGCCGGGCCCATGCGGATGTATTTCTGCATCAGGTACATCTCGATCACGAACAGCACGCTGTAGATGGTGCACAGGCCGATCAGGCTGAAGATCACCTGCTTGCCATCCAGCGACGATGCAGACAGGAAGGTGGGCAACACGCCGGATATCGTCCACGGCTGGCGGCCATATTCGGCCACGAACCAGCCGGCAGAGATTGCTACCCACGGTAGCGGGATGCTGAACACGATCAGCTTGAGCAACCAGCGCTGCGGCGCCAGGTTCTTGCGTGCCAGGAACCAGAACGATGCACCGAAGATGAACAGGAACAAAAAGCCCAGGCCCACCATCACACGGAAGCTCCAGAACAGTGGCGCCACCCGCGGGATGGTGTCGTCGGTTGCGGCCTTGATCTGCGCCTCGGTAGCGTCCACCACGTTGGGCGTGTATTTCTTCAGCAGCAGGCCAAAGCCCAGGTCCGCCTTGTGCTCGTCAAACTGCTTTTGCACCGCTGGGTCCTTGTTGCCGGCGCGCAGCTTGACCAGTGCATCGTAGGCCAGCATCCCGCTGCGGATCTGCAGGTCATGCTTGATCTTCAGATCGTGGATGCCGATCACCTGCTTGTCGGTCGAGCGGGTGGAGATCAGCCCCAGCACATAGGGAATCTGGATTGCGTAATCGGTGCGGCCTTCCGACTGATTGGGAATGCCGAACGCAGTGATCGCGGCGGGCGCGGGTGCGGTTTCCCATTCCGCCTCGATGGCGGCGAGCTTCACCTTCTGCACTTCCCCGGTGGTATAGCCCGATTCATCGCCCAGCACGATCACCGAACAGACGGAGGCCAAGCCGAAACCGGCAGCCACGGCGAACGAGCGGATGGCAAAGCCGGTATCACGCGCTTTCAGCAGGTACAGCGCGGAAATCCCCAGCACGAACATCGATGCTGCGACGTAGCCGGCGGCCAGCGTGTGCACGAACTTGGCCTGCGCCACCGGGTTGAAAATCACCTCGGTAATGCTGACGAGTTCCATGCGCATGGTCAGCAGGTTGAACTCCGCGCCTACCGGGTTCTGCATCCAGCCGTTGGCAATCAATATCCACAACGCCGACAGGTTGGAACCCAGCGCCACCAGGAAGGTGACGAACAGATGCTGCACCTTCGACAGGCGATCCCAGCCGAAGAAGAACAGCCCCACGAAGGTCGATTCCAGGAAGAAAGCCATCAATCCTTCAATGGCCAGCGGCACGCCGAAGATATCGCCCACGTAATGCGAGTAATACGCCCAGTTGGTGCCGAACTGGAATTCCAGCGTGATGCCGGTAGTGACGCCCATGGCAAAGTTGATGCCGAACAGCTTGCCCCAGAAGCGGGTCATGTCCTTGTAGACCTGCTGGCCGGTCATCACATAGACCGATTCGCAGATCACCAGGATCCACGACAGGCCCAGCGTGAGCGGCACGAACAGGAAGTGGAACATGGCCGTCAGCCCGAATTGCAGGCGCGACAGTTCCACCACATCGGCGGCGGGGATCATGGTGTTTCTCCAGGGGTGTTGAGTGTTTGGTGTGCAGCGGCCGATGCGGTGGTCACGCCCAGTATCTGCCGGCTGATGGCATCCTGCGAGACCGACATCTGGTGGCTATGCGTGAGCGGCTTCGAGAACCACAATTGCTTGGCGCCCCACAGCAGGCACAGCTTGATGCAGATGATCAGGGTGATTTCCAGCCACAGCGGCAGGCCAGTCTTGAACAGGGAAGCACGCCGCGGGTTCATCGCTAATCGTCCTTGTTGCCACGCAACTTGTCGGCAAAGCCCAGCACTTTCTGTACTTTGGCGCCCAGCTTCATCAGGTTTTCCAGTGTTTCGGGCGACAGCCGGTGCACCTCGTCGAACCAGCCACTGGCGAGCTCCACCAGATCATGCATTTCCCGCATGCGGGCCTGTGCGTGGCGCTCGTTCTCGTTGGCGGGGGTGTCGAGCAATGCATCACGCAACAGCGACAGCGTGGGTTCGATTTCGCGGCGACGCTTTTCCTCGGCCAGCGTGCGGAAGATTTCCCACACATCCTTGGGAGTCTCGAAGTAATCACGCCGGTCGCCAGCCAGATGCACCATTTTCACCAGTCGCCATGACTGCAGCTCTTTCATGCCCATGCTGACATTGGAGCGTGACATGCCCAGTTGCTCGACGATTTCGTCGGCATTCAGCGGTTTGGGGGAAATGAATAGCAGCGCATAGATTTGCCCGACGGTGCGATTGACCCCCCAGCGGCTGCCCATTTCGCCGAAATGCAGTACGAAGCGCTCGTTCAATGGTGAAAGGTTCATGTGTTCTTGTATTTTCAGTAATTATTGAAAATTGTAAATATTCGCTCGTCGCCAGGCAAGTACTTCACGGAAAGTTCATGTAACCCGTTCGCGGCGATGCGGTCGAAGCAACTGATTTCATGGCGGAATATCCTGATGCGTGCGCAAGCGCGCAGCGATGGCGGCTTCCGGTATAATCGAATGTTTTGAAGAGGAGCACGCCATGCCGATTTATGTTTATCGTTGCGCAGCCTGCGGTCATGCAGACGAGCACATGCAGAAGATCGCAGATGCTGCCCTCACCGAATGCCCGGCCTGCCATGCCGATGGCTACCAGAAGCAGGTTACCGCTGCGGGCTTCCAGCTCAAGGGTACCGGCTGGTACGCAACCGATTTCAAAGGCGGCGCTGCGGCGACGTCAGCACCTGCTGCTTCCAGCAGCACACCGGCGTGCCCGGGTGGCGGCTGCGCTTGCCACTAACCACTGAAAGCTCGCAAGAACAAGTCGCTCCAAGGACATCCGTGCTTAGAAAATACCTGTTTACCGGCCTGTTGATCTGGATTCCGCTGGGCATCACCATCTGGGTGATCCAGCTCATCATCGGCACCATGGATCAGATCGGCAGCATCCTGCCGTCTGCGGTGCGCCCGGATTACTGGTTGCTGCAGCATCTGGCCGTGTATGTGCCATGGCTGCAGGACAAACAGCATATTCCCGGCTTTGGCCTGGTGTTTGCATTGTCGGTATTGCTGCTGACCGGTGTGATCGCCCGCAACATGCTGGGCCGCCGCCTGCTGCTGATCGGCGAGCAGTTGCTGAACCGCATCCCCATCGTGCGCTCCATCTACTCCAGCGTGAAGCAGGTATCGGATACGCTGTTTTCCGATTCCGGCCAGGCGTTCCGCAAGGCGGCGCTGGTGCAGTTCCCGCATCAGGGTACCTGGTCGATCGGCTTCATCACCGGTTCGCCGCGTGGCGAGATCAGCGCCAAGCTGTCCGACGATCTGGTCTCCGTTTTCGTGCCCACCACACCCAACCCCACCTCTGGCTTCCTGTTCATGGCAAGGAAGGCCGATGTGCGCGAACTGGACATGAGCGTGGATGAAGCGCTCAAGTATGTGATTTCCATGGGCGTTGTCACGCCGGGCGGCAACGCCCCGGCCAGCGCCCAGATCATTCTTCCCGTATCTACCACTGAAACCGGCGAGCCTGCGCGCGCCGAACATGTCTGAGCAAGGATTGCCTTTAACATGCGTACCGATTACTGCGGCCTGATTGACACCCGTTTCCTGGGCCAAACCGTCACTGTTCAGGGCTGGGCCCACCGTCGCCGTGACCATGGCGGCGTTATCTTCATCGACCTGCGTGACCGTGAAGGCATGGTGCAGGTGGTGGTGGACCCGGATACCCCGGAAGCATTTGCCACTGCGGACAGCAGCCGCTCGGAATTCGTGCTGGAAATCACCGGCATCGTGCGCGCCCGTCCGGAAGGCACCGCCAACAAGAACCTGATCTCCGGCGAGATCGAGTTGCTGGCCAAGGAAATCACCGTACTCAACAGCGCCGTGACCCCGCCGTTCCAGATCGACGATGAAAACCTGTCGGAAAACGTGCGCCTGACCAACCGCGTGATCGATTTGCGCCGCCCGCAAATGCAGAAGAACCTGCGCCTGCGCTACAAGGTGGCGCTGCTGGTGCGCAACTTCCTCGATGCGCAAGGCTTCATCGACATCGAAACGCCGATGCTGACGCGTTCCACCCCGGAAGGCGCACGCGATTACCTGGTGCCTTCGCGCGTGCATGACGGCCAGTTCTTCGCGTTGCCGCAATCGCCACAGCTGTTCAAGCAGCTGCTGATGGTGGCGGGCTTCGACCGTTACTACCAGATCACCAAGTGCTTCCGCGATGAGGACCTGCGTGCAGACCGCCAGCCGGAATTCACCCAGATCGATATCGAGACCTCGTTCCTGAACGAGGACGAGATCATGAGCATCACCGAATCGATGGCCAGACACGTGTTCAAGGAAGCCATCGGCGTCGATCTTGGCGACTTCCCGCGCATGCAGTACGACGACGCGATGTTCTACTACGGTTCCGACAAGCCGGACCTGCGCGTGGACCTCAAGTTTACCGAACTGACCGATCTGATGAAGACCGAGGAATTCAAGGTTTTCCGCGGCGCAGCAGATATGGAAGGTGGCCGCGTGGTGGGCCTGCGCGTACCGGGCGGCGCCGAATTCAGCCGCTCGCTGATCGACGAGTACACCAAGTTCGTCGCCATTTATGGCGCCAAGGGCTTGGCGTACATCAAGGTCAACGACATCTCCAACATCAGCAACGCCGAGGGCTCCGGCCTGCAGGCGCCGATCGTCAAGTTCCTGTCCAACGACGCGCTCAAGGCCATCATCGAGCGCACCGGTGCACAGAACGGCGACATGATTTTCTTCGGTGCCGACAAGCGCAAGGTGGTGGACGAAGCCATCGGCGCGCTGCGCCTGAAAATCGGCCACGAGAAGGGCGAAGCCGGCGGTTACTTCACCAAGTCGTGGAAGCCGCTGTGGGTGGTGGATTTCCCGATGTTCGAATACGACGAGGATGGCAAGCGTTGGAACGCGTGTCACCACCCGTTCACCAGCCCCAAGGTCGAGCATATCGAGTTCCTCAAGACCGATCCGGGCAAATGTAAGGCTCGTGCTTACGACATGGTGCTGAACGGCTGGGAAATGGGTGGCGGTTCGGTACGTATCCACCGGGCCGACATGCAGTCCACCGTGTTCGAAGCGCTGGGGATTGGTGCGGAGGAAGCACAGAACAAGTTCGGCTTCCTGCTCGATAACCTGCAATACGGTGCACCGCCGCATGGCGGCCTGGCCTTTGGCCTGGATCGCCTGGTGACGCTGATGACGGGCGCTGAATCGATCCGCGACGTGATCGCCTTCCCGAAAACCCAGCGGGCGCAGTGCCTGCTGACCAATGCACCGAACGCCGTGGACGAGAAGCAATTGCGTGAACTGCATATCCGTTTGCGTAACACCACGCAGCCTGCTGCGTAGGTTTTACACCTTACACAAATTGGCCGCTTGTCGGTAATTTGTTGTAAACATGGGAGAGGCGCCGTTGGCGCCTTTTCTTATGCCGGTTAATTCATTACCATGAGATCAAGTAAAAATCCTGTCGGGTTTAAGTAATGGACCGCTTCTCGGGCAGCCTCACTCATCGCTGTGGCCATGCATTGGCAGAGCTGGCTGCTGACTTCGATACGCACGAAGCCTATCTCATCCGCGCGGCATTCCGCTGCCCCGGCTGCATTGCCGACATCACGCGCCGCCTGGGCCTCAATACCCGCGTGTACGTAAATTTGCAGCAACTTTCTCCCGGTATGGCCGCCTTCGTGGCGGAAGTGAGTGAAACCGGTGATGAGCTGGATGATCTGCTGGCTGCCGTAGGTTACGGCCGGCGGGGCAAGTCTGGTGACGAACTGCATCCGGGCGTGGAGATTTCCGATCCGGATCAGGGTAGTGTGTGGCGTAAGGAGTTCTGGTTTTCCACCAATGCTGATCCGCGCCACGTGGTCGCGTTGATCGATCACATCAAGCTTGAAATGAGCTGGCTGAGTGCCTATCTGCCGGAAGGAAAAGACGGCATCGAGTTCTGCGCATTTCCCGAGTAAACAACAGTCTGACAACGTGTTGCCGGGGTTATCCAATACCAGAAATGGGTAATGCCAGAGATGACATAAACAAACGGGCCGCTGATGCGGCCCGTTTCAATGCTGGATCAGCCCCGCTTATCGGGCTGTTGCCTCTTCCGCAAACAACTGCTGCCAAAGTGTACGAACCGCCGTCATGTCCTCTGCCAGCGGCGCAAAGGTCTCGGCTGCCAATGCACTGCCATTGAGCCGGCTGGCGTGTTGCAGGCGGCGCAATTCGCGATAGGCGCGTTGCGCGCGTTCAACCAGCGCACGATCAAGCAAGCCTTCTTCTGCAGCAAAGCCCAGCAGTGCGATATTGCCGCGGTTGGCGGTCATGCGTGGGTGGGCGTTGGCATGTGCAAGTATCAGATACTGCACGATGAACTCGATATCGATAATGCCACCGCGGCAGTGCTTGACGTCCGTGGCACGGGCGGGATGGCTTTCCAGCATCTTGTGGCGCATTTCCACCACCGCCTTGGCAAGGTCCGCCGTATTGCGCGGTTGGCAAAGGATTTTCTCGCGGATCGCTTCGAAGGCCGAGCCGATTTCCTTGTCGCCGGCTGCGTAGCGCGCCCGGGTAATCGCCTGGTGCTCCCACACCCATGCTGATTCAAGCTGGTATTCGGCAAAGGCCTCGGTACTGGAAACCAGCAAGCCCGATGCGCCATTGGGGCGCAGGCGCAGGTCGATCTCGTACAGCAGGCCAGCCGCAGTCAGTGTGCTGAGCCAGGTAACGATTTTCTTGGCCAGCCTGGCGTACAGCTCGCTGGCATTGGGGTGATCGTCGTCGTACAGGTAAACCAGGTCCAGGTCCGATGCGTAGCCCAGTTCCTTGCCACCGAGCTTGCCATAGCCGATCACCGCAAAGCGCGGTATAGGCCGGTGGCGGCCAGGTATTTCCTGCCACGCCTGTTCCAGCGTCACTGCCAGGATCAGGTCGGCCAGATCTGACAGATGATCGGACAGTGTCTCCAGTGGCAACAGACCAGCCAGATCCTGTGATACCAGGCGGAAGACCTGTGTGTGCTGGAAATGCCGCAGGCAATCCATCTTGGCTTCAACGTCGTCTTCCAGATCGCCCAGTTCCTGGCGCAGGATCAGCCCCAGTTTCTTCCAGTCCGGGCTCTGGTAGAGCAGGCGTACATCCAGCAATTCGTCCAGCAAGATGGGATGGCGCGTCAGGTAATCGGATACCCATGGGCTGGCACTGTACAGGCCGGCCAGACGCTTGAGTGTTTGCGGGTGCTCGGCCAGCAAGGCCAGATAGGATTCGCGCCGGCCGATTGCCGCCAGCAGGTCGACGATGCGCAGCAGCGTATCGTCGGGGTTGGGGAAACCGGCAGCTACTTCGATCAATGGCGGCAAAATGGCATCCACACGCTTGCGGCAACGGTCGGGCATTTGCTGGTAGGCGCTGCCGGATGCAAATGCGGTCAGCCTGCGCTGGATTTCTGCCGGTTGGTGATAGCCCAGCTTGCCCAGGTCATTGCTGCCGGCGTCCTGCTCGGCGCTGTCTTCTGCAGGCTGCGCCTGCTGGTTTTGCTGCATCTGCTGCCACAGCGCCGCCTGCGGATGATTTTCGTCCTGGTTGGGTGGCAGCACGAACACTTGTTCGAAATGTCGGGTAACCCGGCCGCGCTGTTTCTCCAGCTCCACCAGAAAAATCGCCCAATCGGCAAAGCCCATGCTCAGTGCAATGCGCCGCTTGTCTTCGTCATTGACGGGCAGATTCTGCGTCTGCGCGTCGTCCAGATACATCAACCGGTGTTCCAGGTTGCGCAGGAATGCATACGCTTCCTGCAACTCGCTGACCGCATCGGGTGGCAGCAAGCCCAGCCGGCCCAATTCATCCAGTATGGCGCGGGTTGGCCGCTGTTGCAGGCTGCGTGTGCGTCCGCCGCGGATCAGCTGGAAGACCTGGCCAATGAACTCGATCTCGCGGATGCCACCCGGCCCCAGCTTGATGTTGTCGGCGCGATCCTTGCGCTCCACTTCGCGGCGGATCTGGCTGTGCAGTTCGCGCATCGAGTGATAGGCGCCGTAATCGAGGTACTTGCGGTATACGAAGGGGGTGACCACCTGCATCAGCCCCTCTGCATCGCCGGTCAGTGCGCGGCCCTTGATCCATGCGTAGCGTTCCCATTCGCGCCCCTGCGTGAGCAGGTAATTTTCCAGCGCGGCGAATGAGCAGGCCAGCGGGCCGGCATCGCCGAACGGGCGCAAGCGCATGTCCACGCGGAACACGAAGCCGTTTTCATCGGTATCGGCAATCAGGTTGATCAGCTTCTTGCCGACCTTGGCAAAATACTCGTGATTGGTGATGTGGCGTGGCCCATCGGTGACGCCATCTTCTGGATAGACAAAAATCAGGTCGATGTCGCTGGAGACATTCAGTTCGCAACCACCGAGCTTGCCCATGCCGACCACGATCAGCTCCTGCGCAGCACCGCTGTCCTCGCCGATGGGAATGCCGATGCGCTCTTCCGGTTGCATGGCCCACGCCAGCGCCTGCTGGACCGCTACCTCTGCCAGATCGCTGACGGTGTGCATGGCCTCGGTCAGCGAGGCCAGGCCCTCGAGCTCGCGCGCAATCAGCCGTGCCATTACCGCCTGGCGCAGTGTGCGCAGCTGGCGGCGAAACGTGGCTTCATCGGCTGCCGGGTGCTTGAGCAGGCGCAACTCCATTTCCGAGCGTGCAAACGGGTGGTAGAGATGGGCTGCCGTTTCATCGGCCAGCGCCGGATCGCGCAGGAACAGGCGTTCCAGATATCGGCTATGGGCTAAGGCGGGGGCGAGGCTGGTGGACAGTAACTCGGTCATAAGCGAAGGTGGGGAATCCGGTAGAATTGGCAACTTAACTACACGCTAGCACAAGCTGGCCGGTTGCCGCGTGGCGATTGGCGCCAAATTGCCCGATGATGTTTTTCTTTTGCGATTACCCAACACCTGTGACATTACCCGCAGCCAAGGCAGGGCAATGACCTTCGGTAGCCGTGCGCGTCGCGCCGGGCGGATCATCCTGGCAGTGCTTGCCTGGCACTCACGCCTGCTGTTGCGTTTACTGCTGGCGGTGCTGGCCATTTTCGTGATCCTGGCGCTGGTTTGGCAGTTCTACCTGTTGCCCAGGCTGGACCAGTATCGGCCAGGCATCGTGGCAGCCATCGCCAAAGCCAGCGGCAGCAATTTATCCGTGGCGCACCTGACCGGGGGCTGGGCCGGCATTTTTCCGCGGCTGAAAATCGACGGTGTGACGGTCAGGGATGCCGGTGGCCAGGTGGCTGTGGAACTGGCATCGATCGATGCGGAAGTGTCGTGGTCGTCGCTACTGGCGTTCGAGCCGCATTTTCATAAACTGGCGCTGACCGCACCCAGATTGGCAGTGGTACGTGATCAGCAGGGTGTGTGGCATCTGGGCGGTTTTGCGCTGCGTGAAGGGCACGGCAAGGACAATCACTTCATTGACTGGCTACTGGCGCAAGGCGAGCTGTCGCTGAGTGGCGGCGAAATCACCTGGCACGACATGTCCAGCGGTGAGGCGCCGCAAACGCTGAGCGATGTGCGCATCAGCATCAGCAAGTTGTTCAGCCGGCATCGTTTTTCGTTGGCTGTTACGCCACCGTCCCAGTTGGCTTCGCCGTTGCTGGTCGATGGCAACTGGTACGGCAACGAAGTGGCCGAGTGGCGGGAGTGGCGCGGTGTGGTGAACGCCAGGATGAGCCGTTTCGACCTCACCAGGCTGGCGCGCTGGTTGCCTGCTGCACTGCAGGGGCCGGTGGCCTGGCAGGGGCAGGGTGGCGGCGAGTTTTCGCTCTCGTTTGCCGCTGGCAAGGCTGAGCAGATGCGCATGGCGCTCAAGGGCAAGAACTGGCAAGGCGATTTCCAGGGGCGCGCGATCAGACTGGCGGAAGTCGATGCCCGCATGAACTGGCGTCAGCAGGCAGGTCAGCAGCGCTTCGAGTTGCAGGCAACCCGCATCGATACCGGTGCCGGGCCGTTCTGCCGCGACTGCAGCCTGACGCTCAAACAGGACAACAAACAGGGCGCCGCCCGGGGCTGGACGCTGGAAGCCCGCGATTGGCAGCTTGCGCCGCTGACGGCGTTCGTGCCGCTGCTGCCTTCACCGTGGAAGGAGCGCTTGGTCAATCTCAGCCTCAAGGGGGATCTCAAGCAGATCCGCTTGCGCAAGCAGGGGGGCCAGTTTGACGGCGAGGGCGAGGTTGAAGCCGCCAGCATTGCCGGTTATCCGGGCTGGCCTGCAGCAAGCGGGATGGATGTGTCGCTGCGCTTCGATGCGCGCGGTGGCCAGTTGCAGGTTGCCAGCGAGCAGTTTCGCCTCGCTGCGCCAGACTGGTTTACCGATGACCTGAACTTCAAGGTGCTGAAGTTCGATACCGACTGGCAAAGGGATCCGCAGGGCTGGCATGCCAACATGAAGCGGCTGCAATTGCAGAACGATGATGTGACCACCAGCCTGAGCGCGCACTACACCGCCAGTCCTGATGGCCCCGGCTTTCTGGACCTGACGGGCGAAATTCCACGATTGAGTGCCAGCCGGGTCAGCACTTACCTGCCGCGCGAGGTGGGTGCCGATACGCTGGCCTGGCTCAGGCAGGCGTTGACCACTGGCGAGGCCTACGATGGCAAGGTGGTGGTCAAGGGTGATCTGGCGCACTTCCCTTTTGCTGGCGACAAGGGGGGGCTGTTCCGCATTACTGCAAAGGCCAGGGACACCGCGCTCAAATACGCGGAAGGCTGGCCGGCCATCGAGGCCATCAATGGCGAGCTGGATTTTCACGGTACGCGCATGGAAATCCATGGCCGCGATGCGGGCCTGTTCGGCACGCGGCTGAGCGCGGTCAGCGCGATCATTCCGGACCTCGATACCACCACGCCTGTGCTGCAGATCGATGGCCAGGCACGCGGCCCCACGCGCGAGTTCCTGCGCTTCCTGAAAGCCAGCCCCATCCGTGAGCGCACCGACAGCTACCTGGGTGACCTCAAGGCCGAGGGCGATGGTGATCTGCAGCTCAAGCTGGATTTGCCGCTGGCCAATATCGAGGCCGCGCGCATTGCCGGTCAGTATCGGTTTGTGGATAACCAGTTCGACTTTGGCGCCAGCGTACCCAGGTTTGCCAATGCGCGTGGGCGTGTGGCCTTTACCGAGAAGCAGATGCAGATCAGTGATGCCACCGCGCAGGCGCTGGGTGGCCCTTTGCGCATTGCCGGTGGTACCGATGCAACTGGCGGGCTCCGGATCGCATTCAATGGCCAGGCGCAGCTTGCGGAGGTGGCAAAGCGTTTCGAGTTGCCGCTGGCCAGCCGCGTGCGCGGTGCTGCCGTATATCAGGGGACGCTCAGCGGCGGTGCGGACAGCTTCGAACTGGCATTGCAATCACCGCTGACGGGCGTACTGCTCGATCTGCCTGCGCCGCTGGGCAAGCTGCCAGCCGACGCTCGTCCGTTGCGCCTGAAAATTACCGGCAGCAAGGCACAGAACCAGTTCGAATTCGCCTACGACAAATTGTTGCAGGGCCTCCTCATCCAGCGCGACAACACAGTGAGCGGGCAGATCGGCCTGAACCGCGTGCCGGGCACGCCGGCACAGCCCGGCGTCACCTTGGTCGGTGGCTGGCGCGAAGTGAACCTGGATGGCTGGCGCAAGCTGGCCGATGAAGTCAAAACCGGTGGCGATGCCGCTGCGGGCATCATATCGGCCGATCTTTCTTTCGGCCGCCTGGCGGGCTGGGGCTATGCACTGAATGATGTGGCACTGAAATTACGCATGGATGGCAATGGCTGGCTGGGCGATATCGCCAGCCGTGAAGTGACCGGCAAGGTGGCATGGAACGGGCAGAATCGTGGCAAGCTCTCGGTGGCGCTCGGACGCCTGCTGCTGCCACTGCCCGAGGATGCCGAAACCATCCTGCCCTCCACGCTGCCACGCAGCGTGGCTGCGGTGCCGCAGGCACAACACACGTTGCCGGCGATGGATCTGCATGTGGAGGATTTCCGCTACAAGACGTGGCAACTGGGCAAGCTGGATGTCGATGCGGTACAACAGGGCGATATCTGGCGGCTCAATTCGGTCAGCCTCGTCAACCCGGATGGCAAGCTCAGCATGACCGGCCTGTGGCGGCAGCGCCCCAATCGCTCTCGCGTCGAAGCCAGATTCAACGTCAGCACCGATAGCTTGGGCAAACTGCTGACACGGCTGGATTACCCGGATACGATGAAACGTGCGCCCGGGCAGTTCAGCGGCGATCTGGCGTGGGAAGGCGATCTGTTTCCCCCCGATCTTTCCACGCTGGAGGGCTCGCTCAAACTGGATGTACAGGCGGGGCAATTCAGCAAGATCGCGCCGGGCGCTGCGCGCTTCCTGTCCATTCTCAGTCTGCAATCGTTGACGCGCCGTGTGCAGCTCGATTTCCGCGATGTGTTTTCGGAAGGGTTCGAGTTCGATACGATTACCGGCGAGGCCACCATACAGCGTGGCCAGGCGCATACCGAAAACCTGATCATCAGCGGGCCGGCGGCGCAGGTGCTGTTCCGTGGCGATGCCAATTTCGTGGCCGGCACGCAGAACCTGCGCGTGCGCATCGTGCCGGTCATCGGTGATTCGGTGGCGGTTGCCACCACGCTGATCAACCCGATTGCCGGCGCGGCAGCCTTTTTGCTGCAACGGATACTGAAAGACCCGCTGGGCCAGCTGGTGGCGTATGAGTACGATATCACCGGCACCATGCGTGATCCGCAGATCACTCCCAACAAGCAGACGCTGACCGATCGCCTGCGCGATGTCCGCCCACGATGAGGCTTCCCATGAAGACATTCTCTGCCGCCGCCGTCCAGATGATCTCCACGCCCGACGTGGCCACCAACCTGGCCACCGCCGCGCGGCTGATCGCGCAGGCAGCCGATGGCGGTGCACAACTGGTGGCGTTGCCGGAGTACTTTGCCATCATGGGGGCGGACGCCACCGACAAGCTTGCGGTGCGCGAGGAATTCGGCAGCGGCCCCATCCAGCACATGCTGGCCGGCGCCGCGCAGCGCCATGGCATCTGGCTGGTGGGCGGCACGCTGCCGCTGACCTCCCGTGATCCGGGCCGGGTGCGCAATGCCAGCCTCGTCTACAACCCGCAGGGCGAGTGCGTGGCGCGCTACGACAAGATCCACCTGTTCGGTTTCGATAACGGCACCGAGCGTTATGCGGAGGCCGATACCATCGAATGCGGCGATACGCCGGTTACGTTTGAAACGCCGTTTGGCCATATCGGCGTTGCCGTGTGCTACGACTTGCGCTTTCCCGAGCTGTTCCGTGCACATGAGGTCGATGCATGGGTGTTGCCCGCCGCCTTTACCGCCACCACAGGCCGCGCGCACTGGGAAGTGCTGCTGCGCGCACGCGCGATCGAGAACCAGTGCTTCGTGATCGCGCCAGGGCAAGGCGGCCTGCACCCCACCGGGCGTACCACCTTCGGTCATAGCCTGATTGCCGATCCCTGGGGTGAATTGCTGGCGCTGGTGGAAGAGGGTGAGGGGATCGCCGCAGCGGAGCTCAAGGCCAGCCAGATCGAACGCGTGCGCAAGGTGCTGCCGGCGCTGCAGCATCGGGTGTTGTGATTTTCCCGCCTGTACTGCGCAATCGGGCCGGTTTGCTTGTTTCCATTGCCGCCAGCCTCATATAGTCAGGATATCCGCCGTACGAGCGCCCGATAAGCGACGCCGGCGCATTGTTTTTTCCATTCTGGTCTTTTTAGAATTGCATCGGGGCGCGGTGCGCGATACCTTGCCCCTGTCCCGATTACACGGCCTGTTGCATTGCACGGGCCCAGCCATGAAGCATAACCATGAACGCACCGCTGACCACTGCCCAACAAACCCTGCTGCTGCCGTTCGATCTGGACGAGAGCCGGCTTGAAAGCGTCTTTGGCGAAATGATGCGCCATGACCTCGACTACGCCGACCTTTACTTCCAGTACAGCCGGGCCGAGGCATGGAGCCTGGACGAGGGCATCGTCAAATCCGGCAGCTTCAATATCGACCAGGGCGTGGGCGTGCGCGCCATCTCGGGCGAGAAAACCGCGTTTGCCTACTCGGACGATATCGGCCTCAACCCGCTGCTGGAGGCGGCGCGCGCTACCCGCGCGATCGGCCGGCAGGGCGGCAACGGCACCGCCATCGTCAGCAAGGGGGGCGTGCGCCACAGCCTGTACGCGCCGGTTGATCCGCTGGCCAGCCTGAACGAGGCAGCCAAGGTGGCGCTGCTGGAAAAGCTGGAGCGCGCGGCGCGCAGCATCGACAAGCGCGTGGTGCAGGTGATGGCCAGCCTGGCATCCGAATACGAAGTGATCTTCATTGCCCGCCACGACGGCCACCGCGCCGCCGACGTACGCCCGCTGGTGCGCCTGTCGGTACAGGTGATCGTCGAGGAAAACGGCAAGCGCGAGCAAGGCAGCGCCGGTGGCGGGGGCCGTTTCGACTATGGCTATTTCAGCGATGAAATCATCCACGATTACGCAAGGAAAGCGGTTGATCAGGCGCTGCTCAACCTCAACGCCCGCCCGGCGCCAGCCGGCGAGATGACCGTGGTGCTGGGTTCGGGCTGGCCCGGCATCCTGCTGCATGAAGCCATCGGCCACGGGCTGGAAGGCGATTTCAACCGCAAGGGCTCGTCCGCGTTCTCCGGCCGTATCGGCGAGCGCGTGGCTGCACCGGGTGTGACGGTGATTGATGACGGCACCATCCCGGATCGGCGGGGCTCGCTCAACGTCGACGATGAAGGCAACCCCACGCAGCGCACCGTGCTGATCGAGGATGGCGTGCTCAAGGGCTATCTGCAGGACAGTCTGAACGCACGGCTGATGGGCGCCGCGCTGACCGGCAACGGCCGGCGCGAAAGCTATGCGCACCTGCCCATGCCACGCATGACCAATACCATCATGCTGGCGGGCGACAAAGACCCGGCAGAGATCCTTGCATCGGTGAAGCGTGGCTTGTATGCAATCAACTTCGGTGGCGGTCAGGTCGACATCACCAGCGGCAAGTTCGTGTTCTCCGCAGCGGAAGCGTGGTACGTCGAGGATGGCAAGATGCTGTACCCGGTAAAGGGCGCTACGCTGATCGGCAACGGCCCGGACGTGCTGACCCGTGTATCGATGATGGGTAACGATCTGGCGCTGGATCCGGGCGTGGGCACCTGCGGCAAGGAAGGGCAAAGCGTGCCGGTGGGGGTGGGGCAACCCACATTGCGTATCGACGGTGGCCTGACCGTGGGCGGCACCGGCTGATACCCTGGTGACCGGGGCTGCTGTGTTCAGCCGCGAAGCCGTCAGTAAATCCACCGCTTAGGTGACATCCCCGATCGTCATGACCGCAACGGCAGCTTAGGCTGCCGTTTGCGTTGCCGGCCCGATACAGTAGCGCTGGTTGTCCTCCATCCCGCAAGGAATATGTTTTGGTTCATTTCGACACCCTCGCTGCGCAGAACGGCTTTTCACTCGGCGTGATCACGCTGGACGCGCCCGCCCGCCTGAATGCGCAAAGCCTGCCCATGGTGTGGGCGATGCAGGAGCAGCTTGACCGCTGGCGCGATGATCCTGCTGTGGTGGCCGTGCTGTTGCGTGGCGCAGGCGAGCGCGCCTTCTGCGCCGGCGGCGATATCAAGGCGCTGTACCACGCCATGTGCGATCCGCTGCTGATCGACGAAGCGGATGCGTTCTTCGCACATGAATACACGCTGTGCATGGAACTGCGCCGCTACCCCAAGCCGGTGCTGGCATGGGGCAATGGCGTGGTGATGGGCGGCGGGTTTGGCCTGTTTGCATCCAGCAGCCATCGCGTGGTGACTGAAAACAGCATGCTGGCCATGCCGGAGGTGGCCATCGGCCTGTTCCCGGATGTGGGGGCAAGCCTGTGGCTGCAGTCATTTGCCGATGGTGCAGGCCGCCTGATGGCCTTGTCCGGCATCCGTATCAATGCCGCGGATGCACTGGCCGTGGGTGCCGCAGATGCGGCGCTGGCGGCCAGTACGTGGCCAATGCTGCTGGCCACGCTGGCCGAGCTGCCCTGGAGCGGCGCTGGCAACGGCGATGCATTGCTGCTGCACGGCACGCTCAATGCGCTCTCCAGCGCGCAACCATGCCCGTTGCCGTCCGCGCAGTGGCCGGACGTACAGGATGAGGTGGTGGCGCTGATGGCCGGCAACGATCTGCAGGCAGTTTCGGCACGGCTGTCCGCGTACGCAGGCAGCAATGCCTGGCTTGCCGAAGCCGCCGCGCAGCACCGCGCCGGCTCGCCGCATTCCATTGCGCTGGCATGGACGATGGCAGAGTGCGCTGCCACGGTCAGTGATGTGGCGTTGCTGGTGCTGGAAATTGCCGCTGCACGCCATTGCCTGCGTCATGGTGATTTCCGCGAGGGTGTGCGCGCCAAGCTGATCGATCGTGACGGCTTGCCGCACTGGCGCGCCTGCACGCTGCAGCAGGCGCAGGCTGATGCACAAGCCATGCTGGCCGCGGCGCGCGTCTGAGCAGGCAAGGGTTTGGCCGACGCAGCTTGCGCAAAGCGCCTGCGTGTGAAAGTACCGATTCGCACAGGGTTTCGCTGGCCCGTCCGCTAAGCAGCAGCAGGATGGAAACGTACATTGGGGGCATCCAAACCAGCGGGAGCCTGCCATGCAACGTACCGTTTTCGGCCTGGGTGCCGGCATACTTGCAGTATCCGCAGTGGCATCGACCTTGATGTTCAGCCAGCCGCAGTTCCATCATGCGGGTACTCAGGCACGCATGCCCGATACCGTGGAAATTCTCCGCCCGGTCATCCATGATCAGGCGGCACTTGATGCACTGCCCGAGGTAGGAGGCGTACGTGGCGCAGCGCAGCCGGTGGTTGCGGATGGCGAGCACGCAGAGAACGCGCAGATTGCCAACGCCACAGCGCCCGATCCAGCCCGCATGGCCAGTTTGGGCATCAGCAGTTGCGTGGATGATACCGGCACGCTGGTGTACCAGAATCGCCCGTGCTCGGGCAATCAGCATGCTGCCAGTAGCGACGACGCGCAACCGGACAACGTTGCAGCCGTGCAGGCAGATGACGACGCCCAACAGCAGCTGTAAGCCATTTTTTTTGCCGCGGTGGCGCCATCTTGCGCGCCGCCCGGCCTGCAACGCGATACGAAAAATGCCGCATGAATGAAATCCTTGTGTTTGCTACTTGAAACTTTTCCGTTCCAAGGCCATCTTATTGCTGCGGACCGACCGCAAACATCATTCAGGAGAACATCTCATGCAATTGAACACCGCCACCTACGGCGGCGAATCGCTGGCCGTAGAGCGTAACAAGGTACTGCGCAACACCTATTCGCTGCTCGCCCTCTCGATGTTGCCTACCGCTGCCGGTGCATTGCTGGGGATTTCGATCGGGTTCCACATGACCGGCTGGATGGGCTTGCTGATTTTCATGGCTGTCGCCTTCGGCTCCTTCTATGCCATTGAAAAAACCAAGGAAAGCGCGCTTGGCGTGTTCATCCTGCTGGGCTTTACCGGCTTCATGGGTCTGTGGCTGTCGCAAATGCTGCAGGTCGCGTTGAAGTTCTCGAACGGCGGCGAGATGATCACCATGGCCGCGGTTGGCACTGCGGCGATTTTCTTTTCGCTGTCGGCCGTAGCGACCATCACCAAGAAGGATTTTTCCTTCTTGGGTAAATTCCTGTTCATCGGTCTGGTGATGGTGATCCTGGCTGCGATTGCAAATATCTTCTTCGCCATCCCGGCGCTTTCGCTGGCGATTTCCGCCGTCGCACTGATCATTTTCTCGGCCTACATTTTGTATGACGTAAGCCGTATAGTGAACGGTGGCGAGACCAACTATGTCAGCGCCACGCTGCAACTGTATCTGGACGTGTACAACGTCTTTGTCAGCCTGCTCAACATCCTGATGATGCTGACCGGCCGCCGCGATTGATTGCTGCGCGATACACGCTGTAATGAAAACGCCACCTCCGGGTGGCGTTTTTTCATCCCTTGGTTATTCCGTATGGGGTGGATGCGTGCATCCGCGCTATCCTGCAAGCATGCGCATCAAGCTGCTTCTCAACCGTTATCTTGGCCAGTGGCCCTGGCTGCTTGCGTACGCCGCCATCGCGCTGACACTGGTTGCGCTGGTCGGCTACACCTGGCTGGCCGAGCATCAGGCTCGCGTGCAGCGCGAAAATACCATGATGCAGGATCTGCTCTGGCAGGAGCAGGGCATCCGCCTGTATCTGCAAACCAATCAGAACGCGCTGGAAAACCTCGCCTATGGTCTGGCCGCCGGCGCCATCCGCCCGCCGGATTTCAATGTCCGTGCCGATGCACTGATGAAAGCCAGCCCGGAGCTGGTTGCGGTCGAGCATATCGATCTCACCGGTCGCCGCATGGGTGGCCTGCCGGTGTACAGCGACCGGCCCAGTCGCCTGCCGGCGCTCGATAGCCAGGCAGTGCGCGAAGGCATCGATGGCGCGGCCACGTTGGGTTACCCGATCTACAGCAACATCATCGAAGGCGATACGCCCGCAGCGATGCTGATCGTGCCTTATTTCCACGGCACCGTGTATCAAGGGGCAGTGCTGGCCAGCTACTCGCTGCCGCAGCTATTGCAGCAGCGGATTCCGTGGTGGATGGTGCAGCGTTACGATCTGGCGCTGCTGGATGGCCGTGACGGCGTGATTGCACCGTACGATGCCGTCGAGCCCAGCGGCGCCATCACCCGCAAGATCGCTTTCGATCCGCCCGGCCATGGCTTGTCGTTGCGCGCCAGCGTGCGCGTGCAGCCCACCAGTTGGTCATTGCCGGCGCTCGTGTTTGCCGTCGCCGTGCTGCTGGCACTGTTGCTGTGGGCGCTGTCGCAGGTGCGGCGGCGCATGCGCGAACGGCAGGCGGCCGAAGTGGCGCTGCACGATGAAATCCGCTTCCGCGCCGCAATGGAGCACTCGCTGATCACCGGCTTGCGCGCCATGGATACCGAAGGGCGGCTGATTTACGTGAACCCCGCTTTCTGCAAGATGGTGGGCTGGCGCAGCGAGGAGTTGCTGAATCTGGTGCCGCCATTCCCGTTCTGGCCGCCGGAGGAGCTCACGCGTTGTGCATCGGTGTATCAGGCGATTCTCAATGGCCAGTCGCCATCGAATGGTTTTCAGCTGCGTTTCATGAAAAAGGATGGCGAGCGCTTCGATGTGCGCCTGTACGCCTCCAAGCTGGTGGACGGCCGTGGCGAGCATCGCGGCTGGATGGCATCGCTGTACGACGTTACCGAAGTCAAACGCGAGCGCGAAGCGCTGGCCGCATCGCGCTCGCAGCTGCGCGCCGTGCTGGAGGGGCTGGAGGCGGCGGTATCGGTCACCGATGCGCATACCGGCCAGCTGCTGTACCGCAACCGGCACCACGCCACTACCTTCGTACTGCCGGTGGATGGCGAGTATTGCCTGCTGACGCTGTTGCCGGGCGATGCCCAGTACGCCGAGTGCTGTGATCCGGTGGATGGCCGCTGGTACAGCGTGCAGCGCCGCAGTCTGGATTGGGTGGATGGCCGCTCGGTATGGCTCGATATCGCTACCGACGTTACCGAGATGCGCCTGGCTGCCGAGGAAACCCGCATCCGCAACGAGCGGTTGCAGCACACCGCACGGCTGGTGAGCATGGGCGAACTGGCATCCAGCCTGGCGCACGAGCTCAACCAGCCGCTGGCCGCCATTGCCAGCTATGCGGCCGCGGGCGATGGCTTGCTGGGGGCGGAGCCACCGGCCTTTTCCCGCGCGCGCGAGGTACTCACCAAAATTGGCGATCAGGCGCGCCGTGCCGGGCAGATCATCCGCGGTATCCGCGATTTTGCCGCCAAGCGCGCACCGCGCGAGGAGCGCTGCCAGATCGATGCCTTGCTGGCGGTGCCGCTGCAGCTGCTGGAGCCGCTGGCGCGCAAGGCACACGTACGTATCATCGTCGACCTGCCGGGCGATTTGCCGGTATTCGTCGGCGATAGCGTGATGCTGGAGCAGGTATTGTTCAACCTGCTCAAGAACGGCGTCGAAGCCATGGAAACCATGCCCGGCAAGCGTGAAATCCGCGTTACCGCCGTCCGCGATGGCGATGCGCTGGAAGTCAGCATTGCCGACCGCGGCCCCGGCTTGGCAGAGCCGGGCAATCTGTTCCAGCCGTTCTACAGTACCAAGGCAGAGGGCATGGGTATCGGCCTGAATATCTGCCGCTCGGTACTGGAACAGCACAAAGGTCATTTACGCGCCGAGCCCAACCCGGGCGGCGGTTTGCGTTTTGTTTGCCGGATACCGTTGCCGGCCAAGATTGAAAAAACCGAGAAGGAAGTATACTGATGCGCCCCATTGCCATCATTGATGACGATATTGCCGTACGTGATTCGCTGGCCATGCTGTTTGAAACCCGCCACTGGCCCAGCCTGGGATTCGAATCGGCGGAAGACTTTCTGGGGGCTGCCAATCCGGCGGATTTCGGCTGTCTGGTGGTCGATGTGCGCATGACGGGCATGACCGGGCTGGAGCTGTTTGCCGAACTGAAAACCGCCAGTTACCTGCCGCCTGTCCTTTTTCTGACTGGCCATGGCGATGTGCCGATGGCGGTGGCGGCGATCAAGGATGGCGCTGCGGATTTCCTCGAAAAACCGTTCGACCATCGCGTACTGGTCAGTAAGGTAGAACAATATCTGGAAACGGACCGCATCGAGCGGGGTGACTGGGAAGTGCGCCAGCACCTGGCGGAGCGGCTGTCCAGCCTGACCCCGCGCGAGCGTGACGTGCTGCGCGAGCTGCTGGTCGGCCGGCTCAACAAGCAGATTGCCGATGTGCTCGATATCAGTATCAAGACCGTGGAAGTACACCGTGCCCGCATCTATTCCAAGCTGCGCGTGCGCTCGGGCGTGGAGCTTGCTGCGTTGCTGCGCGATGTGGACTGGGAAAAAGTCGGCGCATGATGTTTCTGCAAGGGCGGGGCGGCCTGCTGGCCCGGCTGTTCATCGCACTTGCAGGGGGTTACCCCGCTACTGGCCACCCAGTTGCAGGGTGTAACCCGCGCTGCTGCCGCCCAGGCTTGCCATCAAAGGTGCAAATAGCGCTTCCTGACCCTTGGCGGGAACGAAATGCAACTGCCCTTGTGGTTTGCCGCCGGGTTTGATGACCCCTTGTCCGTCGATGTGCAGGATGCCCTGCAAAGGGCGCATTTTCCAGGCAATCCCCTCCGGCTTGCGCTGTGTATCCACCCGGTAGCTGCCAAACGGATTGGCCTGAGGGGTCAGCATTGCGTGGGCATCGCTCAGCGTCAATACCACGCCGTCCCAGTCATGCTCACTGGCTGCTTTCGCCTGTATTGCCAGATTGCCGCCTATCTGCAAAGGCGCCATTTTTGCATCCAGCGCCAGCAACGGTGCCAGTGGCAACAATACATCGACGTTTTCAGCCTTCAGCCCGCCCAGTTCAAGGCCGAGCAACGCATGCCCGGTAGTCTGGTTGTGCAGGGTGGAAATCTGCCATGCAAGCTTGCCGCGCAACAGCTCGGCAGCTTGCCAGTCCCAGCGCAGGTCGGAAACCAGCAACTGGCCATTGGCGCCAAACTGCGCGGCTTGTCCATGCCACAGCGTGCCGCGGACGTCTCCCGCCTGCCAGGGCTTGGGCAGGAACCCGATGAACAGGCTGGCTGGCATGCGTACGATCAGGAACAGCATCAGGAATACGCCGCCCAGCCAGAGAATTTTCTTCGTACGCACCTTAGCGCCCCACGATCATGGACAGTTGCAATTGTCCGGCTACACCGGCCAGCCGTGTTTCCTCGAGTCGCAGGCCGGCACCACGCTCCAGCGCGGTAATCAGTTGCAGCGCCTTGGCGCCATCGAGCTGGCCGGCTGCAAGCTTGAGTTTTTCCTGCGGCAGCGCTTGCAGATCCGCCTTGATGCCATAACGGTCCAACTGCGCCTGCACTGTGCTGCGCAAGTCACCATCGTTGTTCTGGCTGCCGCCGCCCTGCGTTTTCAACAATGCGATGCCCTGTTGCAATTCAATCAGGTTGCGCTGTTGCTGCGGCAGCTGTCTTTTCAGTTTGTCCTGGGCGTTGGCCAGCGGTTGCCACAGCACGCCATAGGCGAACGCCACAAGCAGCACCAACGCACAGGCGATCAGCATTTGTCTTTCGCGCGTATCGCGCGCTTGCCAGAAAGTCAGCAGGGTTTGCTTGAGCGCATTCATCGGCTTTTCTCGCTCAGGGTAATCACGTTCTTGCCGCCTTCGTTGGTAAGCGCCGCATTGAAGCCGGCAGCGATCAGTTTGCTGACTGCACTATTGGCTTCGTTGCCATTCAGGGTCAGCCTGAGCGCGCCATCACGGAAATCCAGTGCGCTCAGCTGTATATCGCTATCGAGCGCACCTTCGATACGGGCCAGCCAGTCACTGAGTTTCTGGCTACCGCCATCTTGCGACAAGCCGGCGGCACGCAGCTTGCTCGCAAGCTGCAGCACCGGATCAACAATGGGCTCGCCGGGAAACGCGGCAGCGAAACTCTGGCGTACTTCTCTTTGTAATGCCGTGGTGGTGGAACGCAATTGCCACCATTGCCCCAACTGGGCAAGGTAAAGCACAGCCAGCAGCACGCCGCCCAAGCAGGCCAGGCGACGCAATGGCTTCCAGTCGATATCCATCACTGCGGTACGTCGGGCAAATTCGCCATGCAGCAATTCGATCGGGTTGGGTAGAGGCGTTTGCAGCAAATCTAGCCAGCTCAGTGTTTGCAGTGCAGCGCCGTCTGGTAGCAGCACATGCGCATCGGCATCGTGATCCAGCCGGGCGGCTTCACCATCCGGCGACAACAGCAGGCCCCCGGCGGCCAATGGCAGCCAGCGCCATGCTTGTGTTGCGGGAACCAGGTCGATCAATGCGTAACCGGCAATCACGGTGCGGCCGGCGGCCTGGCAGTGGGCTTGCCAAGTGCGCAGCCAATGCTTGTCACAGCCGTGGACCTGTGTGGCGCCGTCACGCGCCTGACGGGTGGCCAAGTGCAGCGTATCGGTATTGACCAGCATCCGGTCTTCCAGTGCATGGCGTATCAGGGGTAGCAGCTTGTGTTGCGGGCGGCGCGGCAACGTCAGCTGATAGCTTGCCAGCTGTGGTGGTGCCAGCAGCAGCGTGGTGCGCATCGCGGCGGGCAGCGCAGCCAGCGCTGCAAGTCCTTGCTGGTTGCTGTCCGGTGCAAACCATTGCAATGGTTGCTCTATGTCTGCCGATTCGGGCAGCACCACAAAAAGGCGGGGAAAACTGGAGGCGGAAAGGGGCTCGGTCACGGTCCGTCGCAATAGGTAGGCTTGCAGGCAATCATCGGGCGGAAGTATGACACAGCGGGCAGCCCGGATGCCAAGCATCCGGGCCATGCGCACGGCGGGAGGACCGTGCCGGGGTGATTACTTCAGGGTTTGCAGATACTTGTCTGCATCCAGCGCCGCCTGGCAACCGGATGCTGCCGAAGTGACTGCCTGGCGATAGATGTGGTCCTGCACGTCCCCGGCGGCAAACACACCCGGAATACTGGTAGCGGTTGCGCCGCCCTCGCGGCCACCCTTGGTGATGAGGTAACCAGTGCCATCCATCTCCAGTTGGCCCTTGAACAGGTCGGTATTGGGCTTGTGACCGATGGCGATGAATACGCCGGTCAGTGCCAGTTCGCGCGTGCTGCCGTCCACGGTGGACTTCAGGCGGATACCGGTGGCGCCCGTTGCATCGCCCAGCACTTCGTCCAGCGTGCTGTTCAGTGCCAGCGTGATCTTGCCGGCCTCGACCGCTTCTTTCAGGTGATCAACCAGAATCGCTTCCGCGCGGAAGGTTTCGCGGCGATGCACCAGCGTGACGTGACTGGCAATATTCGCCAGATACAACGCTTCTTCGACCGCGGTATTGCCGCCGCCCACCACGGCCACTTTCTGGCCGCGATAGAAGAAACCGTCGCAAGTAGCGCAAGCAGACACACCTTGGCCAGCAAAGGCTTCCTCGGATGGCAGGCCCAGATATTGCGCGGAAGCACCGGTGGCAATGATCAGCGCGTCGCAGGTGTATTCGCCGGAATCGCCGATCAGTTTTTTCGGGGTCGATTGCAGATCCACCGTGTGGATGTGGTCGAAGATCATTTCAGTGCCAAAGCGCTCGGCATGCTTCTGGAAGCGTGCCATCAGCTCCGGGCCTTGCACGCCTTCGGCATCGGCAGGCCAGTTGTCCACGTCCGTGGTGGTCATCAGTTGACCACCTTGTGCCAGGCCGGTTACCAGTGTGGGCTTGAGGTTGGCACGTGCGGCATAAACGGCTGCGGTATAACCGGCGGGGCCGGAGCCAAGAATGAGCAGGCGGGAGTGGGTGGTGGCCATGGTCGATGTCCTGAAAGGTGAGTGAGCGGTTCGCTGGGAATGGCGCATAGTCTAAAACGTCGGCTCCAAGGGTTCTAATCGATTTTCTCTATGAGTGCGATTGCGTCCAGGCCCGCCAGCAAACTGACTGTGCATGTTCCAGAATCTGGTGCTGGTTTGGCACATTTCAACGGATGGCCCGTGATGCCGGGCCGATATCTGCCGCATCCGGTCGGGTCGCTACAGGGACCGGCAGGTTTGCCCTTGCTTGCAGCCATGCGTTAGTCTGAGGGTTGCTGCTGTAAACCATTGCCAATGCCGCCCATCCAACCATTTCATCGCTCGCTGTTACGCACGTTTGCCGATCTCTGGCGGGCGCCGGTGCGGCGCGTGCTGTTCAAGCAGGTGTACTTCACCGGTATCGAAGCGTTGCTGCTGGTGGTCCTGATCGGCTTCGCACTGGGCGGCATCGTGGTCAGCCAGTTACACGATCAATATGGGCAAAGCCGGGAGGCCGCGTTGCGTCTGCTGGCGGTGCTGACCTTCGGCGAGCTGGCGCCCCTGTTCACCGCGCTGTTGCTGGTGGCGCGTTCCTCATCTGCGGTGGCCAGCGAACTGGCTGCAATGAAGGCGCACGGCGAGCTCGACAGCCTCACTGCGCTCGGCATACCGCTGTCTTCGTACCTGATTGCGCCACGCCTGGTGGGCATGACGATATCGTCTGCAGCGCTGGCGCTCTACCTGGCGTTGTCCGCCATGCTGGGCGGCGCTGTACTGTCGTCAGGCTGGGATATCGGCTATCAGGTATTCCAGCTGGACCGCTTTTTGCATCCGGGCATGTTGCTGACCTGTGTGGGCAAGGCGGCGCTGTTTGGTTTCGTGGCGGTTGCAGTGGCCTGCCGCATGGGCCTGAAGGCCAAACCGTATGTCACGGAAATACCCAAGGCATCTTCCCGCGCGGTGATGCGCGGGATGCTGGCTGTATTCATTCTGGATCTGGCATGGTCGCTGCTCAACTAGACCGCCAGCATGCGTTGCTGGCCGCGCTTGACGAGTGCATGATCGGGCAGCGCTATCGGCTGCCCGGGGATGATGCAGACCTGATCGCTGACGCCATTGCTGCGCTGCACGTCCAAAAGCCGGGGCAGGCCACCCGGCTGGATTTCACCACCAGCTTGCTGAGCAACCTGCGGGTGTGGGAAAACCTGATCTTGCCGGCATGGTATCACCGGCTTGCGGAGCTGCCGGAACTGGAGACGCGTGTGCTGGCTGCGCTGCAGCACCTGCAACTGAGCGAAGACGCAGTCAGAACGCTGCTCGACAGCTTGCCGGCTACCCTGGCTGTCACGCGCAAGCAGGAGCTGGTGCTGGTGCGTACGCTGGTGCTGGCGCCACGCTATATATTTGCTGATGCAGACTGGTGTGCGTGGGTGGAGCGCTCACCGTCGGTGACGGCCCTCTGGCAGGCGATATGCGAGCATTCGATCCTCCTGATGCCGGGGGGCGAAGCGGGCTTGGCACTGCCCGATGCCGCTGTGCAGGATATGGAACGGGAGCAAGGATGAAGTACTTGAAAGACAGCGATCCGCGCTTTCGCATGCTGGGGTGGCGCGCAGGCAGTTTTGCCATGCTGGCATTGGGCCTGATGGTGCTGCTGATTGTGGTGCTGGGTATCCGGCAGGGCTATTTTGTTGCCAAGACGCGTCTCAACTTCGTGGCCGAGAATGGTGCCGGGCTGCTGCCGGGCATGCAGGTGCGCCTGTCCGGCTTCAAGATCGGTGTAGTGGATACCGTGTCGCTCAATGAAGCGGCCAAGGTTGATGTCGATATGCTGGTGGAAACGCGCTACATGAAATGGGTGAAGCCCGATTCGCAGGCCATCCTGCAGCAGGATGGTTTTCTCGGCGACCATTTCATCGAGATCGTTGGCGGCTCGCCCACGCTCGCTCCGGCGGAGGATGGCAGCAAGCTCAACTTCGCGCCAGCGCTGGGGCTGGCGGATATCGCTCTCGATTTGCGCCAGCGCATCATCCCCATCATCGATTCCGCGCAGACCACGCTCGATTACGTGAATGACCCGCGCGGTGAAATACGCCAGACGCTGGTCAACCTGAAAGAATTGTCGGGCGAGGTGCGCCAGACGCGTGCCGCACTCGATCAGCTGCTGGGCAAGGTCGATCACGTGGTCGGCAGCGAATTGCCCAGAACCCTGCAGGATGCACAGAAAACACTGCAGCGCGCCGATCAGACACTGGCCGATGTGCAGGTGCGCCTGCCCAGCGTACTTGATCAGGTCGATCAGACACTGGGCCACGCCAACGACGCCGCCAGCGAGGCCGCTGCATTGATGGGCACTGCGCGCCGCGCGATGGACGAAGCCGCGCCGCGGCTGCCCAGCCTGATCCGTAATGGTGATAGCGTGGTGCGCACAGGTCGCGAGCTGCTGGATGGGGCAGCGCAGAGCTGGCCGCTGAAAAACTGGATGACGCCGCCTTCTGCATCCGCGCCACTGCCTGACAGTCGGCAATAGCCCCGAGTGCAACAATGAAAAGTCTGTTTACATTGATCCTGTCTGCTGCTGCACTGGCGTTGCTGTCCGGCTGCGCCGCGACGCCAGCAGCACCCAAGCCGGTGCGCGTGCAGGCGGCCGAAGCTGCAGTGCTTGCTGCCAACCGCGCCAGTCAGGCCGGTGCTTATGCGGACGCAACGGCGTTCTGGCGCGAGGCCGGTGTTGCCTATGCCAGCATCGACGATTGGGCCGGGCAGGGTGAAGCTGCATTGGGCTTGGCGCAAAGCCTGGTGCGCAGCGGTGAGCGCGATGAAGCAGTGCGTATCCTTTCCGGGCTGCGTGGCGATACGCTTTATCCGGCAATGGTGCGTGCGCGCGCTGCTTATCAGCAGGCGTTGTTGCAGGTGGCTACGCCGGATGTGGCCACGCAGAGCCTGGCAGAGGCACGTGCGTTGTGTGGCGTTGCATGCCCGTGGCGCAGTCGCTTCGATAACCTGGCAGCACGGCTGGCCATGCAGGCTGGCGCCTACCCGCAGGCCGCTGCATTGCTGGCGGGGGTGCTGGCCAGTGATGACCTGCCGCAGGGCGAGCGCGCCCACGCGTTGCGCCTGTCTGCAGAGCTGGCGCTGCAAGGCGGAGACCTTGCCCGCGCCCGCCAGTACATCGACGCCGCCATTGCCATCGACCGGCAATTGGCCGAGCCCGCCTACCTGATCGATGACTACGCATTCCTTCGCCGTTATGCAGGTGCTGCCGGGGATGACGTATTGGCAGGCGAGGCTGGCAGGCGCCTTCAGTCGCTGTGCGCCGCCTCCCCCGATGCCGCCGCCTGCCGCGCAGACTGAAACGTGGCTTGAGCATGTGGGCATAGTTCCGCTATAATCTTGCGTCCTGTGTCCGGATGTCCGGCTCAGGCAATCTTCCCGGTTCGCCCCTTAAGGGTGCTCTGTCTGAAAACAGGGTGTCGCGCGGATCGGTAGGCCATAACCCTTATTGGAGTTTTAGCAATGTCCATCAGCATGCGTGAAATGCTTGAAGCCGGTTGCCACTTTGGCCACCAGACCCGTTACTGGCACCCGAAGATGGGTCAATACATCTTTGGTGCACGCAACAAGATCCATATCATCAACCTCGAAAAGACACTGCCGCTGTTCGAAGACGCGCTGAAGTTCGTGCGTCGTCTGTCGGCCAACAAGGGCACCGTGCTGTTCGTGGGTACCAAGCGCCAAGCGCGCGAAATCGTTGCTGAAGAAGCGCAACGCGCCGGTTCGCCGTTCGTTGATCACCGCTGGCTCGGCGGTATGCTGACCAACTTCAAGACGGTCAAGCAATCGATCAAGCGCATGGAAGAAATCCAGGCTGTGCTGGCTGACGACAACAGCGGCTACGGCAAGAAAGAACTGCTGGACATGCAGCGCGAAGCTGAAAAGCTCGAGCGCTCGCTGGGCGGCATCAAGGACATGAAGGGTCTGCCGGACGCGATCTTCGTGATCGATACCGGTTACCAGCATGGCACCATCGTTGAAGCCAAGAAGCTGGGTATCCCGGTCATCGGCGTGGTTGATACCAACAACGACCCGCAAGGCATCGACTACATCATTCCGGGTAACGACGACTCGTCCCGCGCAATCCGCCTGTACGCCCGCGGTGTTGCAGATGCAGTGCTGGAAGGCCGCAATCAGGCTGTCCAGGAAATCGTTGCTGCAGCAGCAAGCGCAGAAGCGTAATCCGGACGCACTAGCATCCATCGAAAAAGGGGCGAACGCGCCCCTTTTTCGTAACTGACATATTTGAATGAATTCAGGAGACTGACATGGCTGAAATTACCGCAAAGATGGTTGCCGAACTGCGCGAAGCAACCGGCCTTGGCATGATGGAGTGCAAGAAGGCACTGGTCGAAACCGAAGGCGATGTAAAAAAGGCTGAAGAGCTGCTGCGCATCAAATCCGGCAACAAGGCTTCCAAGATGGCTGGCCGTACCGCCGCCGAAGGCGTGGTTGTTGCCTACATCACCGATGACAAGAAAACTGGCGCCATCGTTGAGGTGAACTGTGAAACCGACTTCGTGGGCAAGGACGAAGGCTTTGCCGCGTTCGCTCGCGCTGTTGCCAAGGCAGTGGTTGAAAGCAACCCGGCCGATGTGGAAGCACTGGCTGCCGCACCAACCGATTCGGGCGAAACCGTTGAAGACCTGCGCAAGGCCATCATTGCCAAGCTGGGCGAGAACATGACCCTGCGCCGCTTCCAGCGTTACGAAACCGCTGGCCAGCTGGCTGCCTACCTGCACGGCGCCAAGATCGGCGTGCTGGTTGACTACACCGGTGGCGACGAGCAGCTGGGCAAGGATCTGGCCATGCACATCGCTGCAGCCAAGCCGAAGGCGCTGGATGCATCGGGCGTGGATGCCGAGCTGATCGAAACCGAGCGTCGCGTTGCCATCGAGCGCGCCAAGGAAGCCGGCAAGAAAGAAGAAATGCTGGACAAGATCGCTGAAGGCACCGTGCAGAAGTTCCTGAAGGAAGTCACGCTGCTGAACCAGCCGTTCGTCAAGGACGACAAGGTCACCATCGAGCAACTGGTCAAGTCCAAATCGGCCAGCGTGAACCGCTTTGCAATGCTGGTGGTTGGCGAAGGCATCGAGAAGAAAGTGGTGGACTACGCTGCTGAAGTGGCTGCTGCAGCCCAGCTGTAAGCCTGCCGCAGGCATCGCAGCCTGCATGCAATACCCGGAACGCCGCGCGGAGACGCGCGGCGTTTCTGCGCCTGATTCCTGTCCCTGATCCTGTTCCATTCTGCAATGGCCTGCACGGATGCGCTGCCGCGCGAACCATTACACAATTGAATACTCCAACCGCCTGCTATAAGGAACCCCATATGAGCCAAGCACCCAAGTACAAACGCATTTTGCTGAAACTCTCCGGTGAAGCCCTGATGGGGGATGACAGCTACGGGATCAACCGCGCCACGATAGGTCGTATCGTCGGTGAAGTGAAAGACGTGGTTGACCTGGGCGTACAGGTTGCCATCGTGATCGGTGGCGGCAATATCTTCCGTGGCGTTGCCCCGGCTGCTGCCGGCATGGACCGCGCCACTGCGGATTACATGGGCATGCTTGCCACGGTGATGAACGCGCTGGCGCTGCAGGATGCCATGCGCCACGCCGGCATCGTCAGTCGCGTGCAGTCTGCGCTGACCATCCAGCAAGTGGCTGAACCGTATGTGCGCGGCAAGGCCATCCGCTACCTGGAAGAAAACAAGGTGGTGATCTTCGGCGCCGGTACCGGCAACCCGTTCTTCACCACCGATACCGCTGCGGCGCTGCGCGGCATGGAAATGAGTGCGGACATCGTACTCAAGGCCACCAAGGTCGATGGCGTGTATACCGATGATCCCAAGAAGAACCCGGATGCGGTACGCTATCAGACCGTCACCTTCGACGAGGCCATCGGCCGCAACCTGAAAGTGATGGATGCCACAGCATTTGCATTGTGCCGCGATCAGAAAATGAATATTTCGGTGTTCAGCATCTTCAAACCGGGTGCGCTCAAGCGCGTGGTACTTGGGGAAGACGAAGGCACGCTGGTACACTGCTAAGGTTTTCGTAGCGGCATGCCCTGTGTGGCGTGCCGGTAAACAGGCGGAAGAACCCGCCTGTTTTGTTTTGCCGCAAGGAGTTTTCCGTATGACCGCTGAAATCAGAAAAACTGCAGAATCCAAGATGCAGAAAAGCATCGAATCTTTGAAGGTCAGCCTGACCAAGGTGCGTACCGGCCGTGCGCATACCGGCTTGCTTGATCACGTGATGGTCGATTACTACGGTAATCCCACACCGATCGGCCAGGTTGCCAATATCTCGCTGATCGATTCGCGCACCATCGGCGTGCAGGCATGGGAAAAGCCCATGGTTGCCAAGGTGGAAAAAGCCATCCGTGATTCGGACCTGGGTCTGAACCCGGCTTCGATGGGCGATGTGATCCGCGTGCCGATGCCCATGCTGACCGAAGAGCGCCGCAAGGAACTGACCAAGGTCGTGCGCGTCGAGGCGGAAGACGCCCGCGTGGCAGTGCGCAACGTGCGCCGCGATGCCAACGACCAGATGAAGCGCAAGCTGAAAGACAAGGAAATTTCCGAGGACGACGAGCGTCGTGGCCAGGAAGAAATCCAGAAGTTGACCGACAGATACATCGTCGAGATCGACAAGATCTATGCCGAGAAAGAAAAAGAGCTGATGACGGTTTAAGGCCGCTGTTGCCCAGGAATCACGTCGAGCCCTTATGTTCAAAAGTTCCACTGAAGCCGTTCCCGATCAGGTCAAGGATGTGCCCCGGCACGTTGCCGTCATCATGGATGGCAATGGTCGCTGGGCCAAGCAGCGCTTCATGCCGCGCATCTTTGGCCACAAGCGCGGCGTTGATGCGTTGCGAGAAACGATCAAGGCATGTGATGCACTGGGCGTGGAATTCCTGACCGTCTTCGCCTTCAGCAGTGAAAACTGGCGGCGCCCGCCGGATGAAGTGACCTTCCTGATGGGCTTGTTCATCAAGGTGCTGGGTTCGGAAATCGAGCGCATGCATGCCAACCAGATCCGCTTGCGCATTGTCGGCAATCGTTCGCGTTTCACGCCTGATTTGCTGGCGCTGATCGAAGCGGCTGAAGCCAGTACCGCCGGCAATACCGGGCTGACTCTGAGCGTAGCGGTGGACTACGGTGGCCGCTGGGATGTGATCCAGGCCACACAGGCCATGCTGGCCGATCATCCCGATCTTGCACAAAGCTTTGACGAAGCAGACCTCGCACCTTATCTGGCGATGAGTTACGCGCCTGAGCCGGATCTGTTCATCCGCACCGGTGGCGAACAGCGCATCAGCAACTTCCTGCTGTGGCAGCTTGCCTATACAGAGCTTTATTTCACTGATCTGCTCTGGCCTGATTTTGGCCGGCCCGCACTCGAGGCTGCCATAGACTGGTATGCGGGGCGTGAGCGCCGCTTTGGCCGGATCAGCGAACAAGTCAAACCGGCGTCCTGAACATGCTGAAAACCCGGGTTCTCACCGCGCTGTTCCTGATTCCGCTGATTCTGGCGGGATTGTTCTACTTTCCGCCCTATGCGTGGCTGGCGCTGGTGGCAGTCATTGTCGGGTTGGGGGCGTGGGAGTGGACACGGCTTGCCGGTCTTGGTGGCGTACTGCAAGTGGCCTACCCGCTGCTGAGCGCATCGGGCCTGGTATTGTTGGTATTGTTGGTGCCTTTGAGCATGGCGTACGGCTTGATGCTGGGTGCCTGCGTGTTCTGGCTGGTGATTGCGCCGCTATGGTTGCGCTATCGCTGGCCGCTTGCCAAAGCGGGCAAGCTCAATCTGCTGCTGGGCTGGGCGATCTTGCTGCCCGCCGGCGAGGCCATGGTGCTGCTGCGTAGCGGCGGGCAGGGCGGCTGGGTGCTGCTCAGTATCCTGGCCATTGCCTGGGTGGCCGATTCCTTTGCCTATTTCAGCGGCAAGGCCTTTGGCCGCCACAAGCTGGCGCCGGCGATCAGCCCCGGTAAAAGTTGGGAGGGCGCCATTGGCGGCGCAGTTGCCGTAGCCATCTATGTGGCGGTGTTGCCCAAAAGCCTGTATCCGCATGCGGCGGCGTTGCCGCTGTGGGCGTGGCTGCTGCTCGGAGTGTTGCTGACCGCGGCAAGCATCGTCGGCGACCTGCTCGAATCACTATTCAAGCGCCAGGCGGGCCTCAAGGATAGCAGCAAGCTGTTGCCGGGCCACGGTGGCGTACTGGATCGCATCGACAGCCTGTTGGCCATCCTGCCGATAGCAACCGCATTTTATTTTTTCCCCATCATTTTCCCGGCCCTGCTCTGACAGCCCGTCCGGCGAACGCGAGACCGGCCATGACTTCCCTGCATCACACCCTCACGATACTCGGCGCGACCGGCAGCATCGGCGTAAGCACGCTCGATGTCGTTGCCCGCTATCCGGAGCGCTTCAGCGTCTACGCGCTGACGGGGGCCAGCCAGATCGACAAGCTGTTCGAGCAATCTCTGCAGTTCAAGCCACGCTATGCGGTGGTGCTGGATGATCTGGCCGCTGAATCGCTGCGGGCACGCTTGCACGCTGCCGGTAGCCAGACCGAAGTGCGGTGTGGCGAGGCTGCACTGATTGAAGTATCCACGGCACCGGAAGTAACCGCCGTGATGGCCGCCATCGTCGGCGCTGCCGGCATGCCACCTACGCTGGCAGCTGCGCGGGCCGGCAAGCGCGTTCTGCTGGCCAACAAGGAAACACTGGTGCTGGCTGGCCAGTTGTTCATGGATGCGGTCAATGCCAGCGGTGCCGAGTTGCTGCCTATCGATAGCGAGCACAACGCCATTTTCCAGGTGCTGCCGCGCGCGCACCGTGAACATCCGTATGCGCAAACGTTGCAGGACGTCGGCGTGCGGCGCATTCTGCTTACCGCATCCGGTGGCCCGTTCCGCACCCGCCCCATTGAAACCTTCGATGCCATCACGCCGGCGGAGGCAGTCAAACATCCGAAATGGTCGATGGGCCGCAAGATTTCCGTCGATTCCGCCAGCCTGATGAACAAGGGGCTCGAGGTGATCGAGGCGCGCTGGTTGTTCAACGCGCGGCTTGATGAAATTTCCGTGGTGGTGCACCCGCAGAGCATCGTGCATTCCATGGTTGAATACACGGATGGCTCGGTGCTGGCGCAACTGGGTGAGCCGGATATGCGTACGCCGATCGCCTATGGCCTGGCCTATCCGGAGCGGGTGGATGCTGGCGTCAGGGCGCTTGACCTGTTTGCCGCAGGCCGGCTTGATTTCGAGGCGCCCGATTACGATCGTTTTCCCTGTTTGCGTCTCGCTTTTGATGCATTGCGCGCCGGTGGTGCTGCGCCAGCGGTACTCAATGCCGCCAACGAAATCGCGGTGGCGGCATTCCTGGACGGAAAACTGCCTTTCAACGGCATTCCGGTATTGATCGAAGCGGTATTGGCAGATTGCGTCACCGACTGTCGTGCCGAAACGCTGGCAGACCTGCTTGCTGCAGACACCTTGGCGCGCGAATGCGCCACACGCCGGCTGACGTAATCAGTTGCTGGAGACACCATGCATATCCTGATTACCATTGCTGCTTTCATCGTCACACTGGGCATCCTCGTTACCATCCACGAGTACGGCCACTACTGGGTGGCGCGGCGTTGCGGCATCAAGGTGCTGACGTTTTCGGTCGGCTTCGGCAAGCCGTTGCTCACCTGGCAGCGTGGCGATACGCAATGGCAGATCGCCATGATCCCGCTGGGTGGCTACGTCAAGATGCTGGATGAGCGGGAGGCGCCAGTCAGCGATGCCGAGCGCTCGGTGGCATTCAACAACCAGCACCCGCTGAAGAAAATGGGGGTGGTGGCTGCCGGGCCGCTGGCCAACCTGTTGCTGGCCATCGTGCTCACTGCCGGTGTCTATGCCTACGGCGTGCAGACCATCAAGCCGGTGCTCGGCCTCGTCAGCGCGGATTCGGTGGCGGCCAGGGCCGGCTTGCAGGCTGGCAACGAAGTGCTGACGGTGGATGGCGAACCCGTATCCAGCTGGGATGCGTTCTTCCTGGAGATGCTGGGTACCATCGGGCAGGATACGGCCATGCTCGAGGTTGCCAGTGGATCAGGCGCCCGCCGCGTGGTTACGCTGCCGCTCGATAGTCTCGGCAAATCCGCGTTCGGCCCCGGCATGCTCGGCCTGCTGGGCATGTCGCCATACCCGCTTACCCTCACCGTGGGCGATATCGCACCGGGCCAGCCGGCGGACCGGGCTGGCCTCAAGGTGGGCGATCGCCTGCTGGCGCTGGATGGCAAACCGCTGAGCGACTGGACGCAGATTCCACGCGCGCTGGCCGCTGGGCAGGGCAAAAAGGTGGACTTGCTGGTGGCGCGACAGTCGCAACAATTCACCTTGCACGTGCAGCCCACGCTCGTCACGCAGGGTGATGTACGGATCGGCAAGATCGGCGTCGGCCCGGCAGTGGATGAGGCACGCTGGCAGGCGCAACGCTTTACGGAGCAGTACGGTGCGGTGGATGCCATTGGCGTAGCGGTGCATAAACTCTGGGCGCAGACGCGGATTACCTTCCTTGCCTTCGGTCACATGTTTACTGGTCGGGCCCCGCTTGACCAGATCAGTGGCCCGCTGACAATCGCCAAGTTCGCCGGTGACAGTGCATCGCTGGGCCTGGTGGCATTCATCCAGTTTCTTTCGGTGATCAGCCTGAGCCTTGCCGTACTGAACCTGTTGCCCGTGCCGGTGCTGGATGGGGGGCATTTGATGTATCATACCGCCGAACTCCTGACAGGGCGGCCCGTGCCGGCCCGTATCGAGGAAATAGGTCAACGCGTTGGGCTTGCTTTGCTGCTGGGTCTGATGGCGCTGGCCTTGTTCAACGATTTCCATCGATTCTTACCCGGCTGATCGCGCTGCGGTCAGCCTCCGAACCGAGACAATGACACTCAAACCGCTTTCCTTGCTGCTTGCTGCAGCACTCGGCTCCGTCAGTCTGCATGCCTTTGCCGTTGATTCGTTCACGGTTCGGGATATCCGGGTTGAAGGTCTTCAGCGCACCGATGCCGGCGCGGTTTTCAACTATCTGCCCATCAAGGTTGGCGATTCGTTCGACGACAGCAAGGCCAGCGAGGCCATCAAGGCGCTGTTTGCCACCGGCTTCTTCAATGATGTCCGTGTCGAATCGGAAGGCGACGTACTGATCGTGACCGTGGAAGAGCGGCCGACGATTGCGCAGATCAACGTCTCCGGCTCCAAGCTGATGGAGAAAGACGAGATCAAGAAAGCGCTGAAGATGCAGAACTTCAGCGAAGGGCGCATTTTCGATCAGGCACAGCTGGATCAGGCGGTACAGGAACTCAAGCAACAGTATTACGCGCGTGGCCGTTACTCGGTCATCATCAAGCCCACGGTCACCAAGCTCGAACGCAACCGCGTCGGTGTCGAACTGGAAATTTCCGAAGGTGAAGTGGCGCGCATCCAGCAGATCAATATCGTCGGCAACAAGGTGTTCTCGGATAGCGATCTGATTGGTGAACTCAGCCTGACTACTGGCGGCTGGATGACGTGGTACACCCGCTCGGACCAGTATTCCAAGACCAAGTTTGCCGCTGACCTGGAAAAGCTGCGCTCGTATTATCTCGACCGCGGCTATCTGGAATTCAATATCGATTCCACCCAGGTTGCCGTATCGGAAAATCGTGAAGACATGTTCCTCACGATCAACGTGACCGAAGGGCCGCAATACAAGGTGGGCGAAGTCAAGGTTGTGGGCGATACCATTTTGCCGCACGACGAACTGGCCGCATTTGTCGAGATGGCACAGGGCGACATTTTCTCCCGTGAAAAACTCAACAAGTCCACCGCAGCGATTTCCGAGCGCCTTGCCCAGGAAGGCTATGCGTTTTCCAACGTGAACGCGGTGCCCGAGCTCGACAAGGACACCCAGGTTGCCAGTTTCACGTTCTATGTTGATCCGGGCCGCAAGATCTACGTGCGCCGCATCAATATTTCCGGCAACAACCGCACCCGTGATGAGGTCATCCGTCGTGAACTGCGTCAGGTTGAATCGGCCCAGTACGATGGCGCCAAGATCAAGCGCTCCAAACAGCGCCTGGATCAGCTCGATTTCTTCACCGAAGTCAGCATCGATACCCCCATCGTGCCGGAAGCGACCGATCAGGTAGATCTCAATGTCAATGTGGCGGAGAAGAAAACCGGTTCGTTCAATGTCGGTATCGGTTACGGCCAGACCGATGGCATCGTGTTCGTGATGTCGTTGTCGCAAAACAACTTCCTCGGTAGCGGCAAGCAATTCACTGCCGAGCTCAATACCAGCCAGGCCAGCAAGGCGTTGTCGTTCTCGCTGGTGAACCCTTACTTCACGCCGGACGGTATTTCGATGGGCTATAACGCCTATCTGCGTGACAGCGATGCGTCCGAACTGGATACCGGCGACTACTCGACCTCATCATGGGGCCTTGGCCTGCTGACCGGACTGCCGATCTCGGAAACGAACCGGATCAACTTTGGCGCCAACTACGAAAACATGACGATCAAGGCCAACAAGCAATCGCCATTGCGGGTGCTTGATTTCGTGAAGCAATACGGTGACAACGTACAGACCTATTCGCTGGGCAGTGCATTCGCGCGTGATTCCCGCAATAGCGCCACTTACCCCACCGATGGCATGTACAGCCATGCGGCGATTGAATTTGCGCTCCCCAATTCGACGGTCGATTTTTACAAGGTAACCGCACAGAACCAGCTGTTCTGGTCACCGATCAAGCCCTTCACGCTGATGTGGGACCTTGAGGGTGGCTATGGTGCTGGCTATGGGGATTCCAGCTTTCCGTTTTACAAGAATTTCTATGTCGGCGGTGTGAACAGCCTGCGTGGTTTCAAGTACGGCACGGTTGGCCCGAAAGATGAAAATGGCGATGGTTCCGGTGGCAGCAAATACCTGACCAGCAGCGTGGAGCTGTTCTTCCCCATGCCGGGCATGAAGGATGACAAATCCATCCGCCTGAGCATGTTCGTTGACAGCGGTGCCGCCTGGGCCGATGGCGATCCGGCCGATTTTGCCGATATGCGCTATTCAGCGGGTGCAGCATTTACCTGGACGTCCCCGGTCGGCCCGATCAAGCTCAGCTATGCCCGGCCGTTCAAGGAACAGACGGGCGACAAGATCGAGAAATTCCAGTTCCAGATGGGACGGGTATTCTGATCCGGTCTGATCGGAAGAGGGTGTGATGAAAAAAATTCTGCTTGTACTGTTGTTGAGCGCAGCGGCATCGCTGTCGTTTGCCGAAACCAGGATCGGGTTTGTCGATACCGAGCGCATCCTGCGTGAATCCACGCCGGCACAGAAGGCGGCGAAAAAGCTCGAGCGCGAATTCGATGTGCGGCGTGTCGAAGTGCAGAAGATGTCGCAGCAGGGCAAATCGCTGCAGCAGCAACTGGACCGGGGCGGGCTGGGCGAGGAAGACCGTAAATCCAAGGAACGCGAGCTGATCCGCCTGAACCAGGATTTCCAGCGCATGCAGCGCGAGCTGAACGAAGACCTGAACGCGCGGCGCAACGAAGAGTTGGCCGGATTGCGGGAACGTGTCGACAACGCGATCCAGCTGATCGCCACCAGCGAAAAATACGATCTGATTTTGCAGGAAGCGGCCTATCGCAATCCCAAGATCGACATTACCGACAAGGTGCTGAAACTCCTGTCGGACAAGCAATGACCACCTACCTGCTCTCGGCCCTGGCTGAGCGCTTGGGCGGGGAGCTGCGTGGCGCCGATGTGAGCATCAGTCACGTGGCCTCGCTGGAATCGGCGGGGCAGGGCGCGTTGGCCTTTCTGGGTAATCCACGATTCAAGGCGCAACTGGCCGCCAGCGCTGCCGAAGCGGTGGTGCTCAAGGCTGCGGATGCCGAAGCGCTTGCCCGCCCGCATGTGATTGCCAAAGATCCCCATCTGTTTTTTGCCCGTGCTGCGCGGTTGTTGCATCCCGGGCGTGCCGCGCAGCCGGGTATCGATGCTGCTGCCACGATCAGCCCGGCCGCCCATGTTGATGCCAGCGCCCAGATCGGCCCCGGTGTGGTGGTTGAGGCAGGCGCCAGCGTGGGGCGCAATGCCGTCTTGCTGGCCAATGTGTACGTTGGCCGCAATACGCAGATCGGCGACGATGCGCTGCTTTATCCGAATGTCTGCGTGATGGATGATTGCCTGATCGGCGCGCGGGTGATCCTGCATCCGGGCGCGGTGATCGGTGCAGATGGCTTCGGTAACGCTTGGGCAAGCGACCATTGGGAAAAAATTCCGCAACTCGGCAAGGTCATCATCGGGGATGATGTCGAGATCGGTTCCTGCACGACCATAGACCGCGGCGCGCTGGAAAATACCGTGATCGGGCGGGGCGCAAGGCTGGATAACCTGATCCAGGTGGCCCACAACGTCAGTGTCGGCGAACACACCGCCATGGCTGCTTGCGTGGGTATTGCCGGTTCGACCCGCATTGGTGCCCGTTGCCAGATCGGTGGCGCGGCCATGATCAGCGGACATCTGGAAATCTGCGATAGCGTGGTGGTGCTGGGTGGCACGCTGGTTGCGAAGACCATCCATCAGCCGGGCGTCTATTCCGGCTCGTATCCGATGCAGGAACATGGGGACTGGCTGAAAAATGCCGCCCAGTTACGCCACTTGAATGAACTGGTGCAACGGGTAAAACAACTCGAAAAACAAGTGGCGGCGCTGCAGGCACCGTCCGGAGAGGAAAAGCAATGAGCGAGCAAATGGACGTGATGGAGATCATGAAGTATCTCCCGCATCGTTACCCCTTCCTGCTGGTGGATCGCGTGCTGGCGCTGGTACCGGGCAAGACCATCACCGCGCTGAAAAATGTAACGATGAACGAACCGTTTTTCCAGGGGCATTTCCCCGGCTATCCCGTGATGCCAGGCGTACTGATCCTGGAGGCGCTGGCGCAGGCCGCCGGGGTGTTGTCGTTCAAGACGGTGACTGAAAAACCATCGGAAGATACCTTGTATTTCTTTGCCGGCATCGACAATGCGCGTTTCAAGCGCCAGGTCGTGCCGGGTGACCAGCTGACTTTGCAGGTTGAAATCGTCGCGCACAAACGCGGTATCTGGAAATACAAGGCGCAGGCCTTTGTTGGTGACGAACTGGCTGCCGAGGCAGACCTGATGTGCGCTCAACGCGAAGTGAAGCGCTGATCCACGTTTTTGCATGAATGATTCCGGGCCGCCATGACACTGATACACCCATCCGCCATCGTTGATTCCAGAGCCGAACTCGCGCCTGACGTGCAGGTCGGGCCGTTTTCGGTGATCGGCCCGGGTGTACGTATCGGTGCAGGCACTGTTGTCGGTCCACACGTGGTGATCGATGGTGAAACCACCATCGGCACCAACAACCGCTTCCACCCGTTTGCACATATCGGTTGCCAGCCGCAGGACAAGAAATATGCTGGCGAGCCTACCGGCCTCGTCATTGGCGATGGCAATACCTTCTTCCAGTCGGTGACGCTGTCGACCGGCACCGCACAGGACGAAGGCATCACCCGCGTCGGCAACGATAACTGGGTGATGGCCTATGTGCACATCGCGCATGATTGCCAGATCGGCAGCCATTGCATTTTTGCCAACAATGCCACGCTGGCCGGGCATGTGCACATCGGCGACTGGGTTTTTCTGGGCGGTTTCACCACCATCCACCAATTCTGCAAGGTGGGCTCGCATGCGATGAGTGCATTTACTGCCGCCATTTCGCAGGATGTGCCGCCGTATGTGACAGCGGCTGGCAATCGTGCGGTGCCGGCCGGTATCAATAGCGAAGGGCTGCGCCGTCGCGGCTTCAGTGGCGAGCAGATCACCGTGATCAAGCGTGCCTACAAGACGCTGTACCGGCAGAACCTGCCATTCGATGATGCACGTGCACAAATCGAAGCTGCAGCGCAGGATGCGCCGGAACTGCAGGCTTTCGTCGACTTCTTCGCCACCAGCACACGCGGGCTGATACGCTGATTGCAGCATACGCGCTGCCGGCACAGCAGCTTTTCAGCGCGCATCCGGCATACTCAAGTATCATTCAGCGCTGATGCGGCCTGCCGCGATGGCGCCGGGTAACCGGCGCTGGCAGCACACCGCAAGCAAGTTTCCCCAAAACCCTCTTCAAAAGAATGATCGAGCCGATGACGTATCGACTCTTCGAGCCCGGTGGCAGCGGCCCACGCATTGTGATCGTGGCCGGTGAATCCTCCGGTGACCTCCTTGGCGCGCAACTGATCGACGCGCTGAAGCTGCGCTATCCGAACGCCCGTTTTGCCGGCATTGCCGGCCCCAGGATGTTGTCCGCCGGTGCATCCACCGTGGTCGACATGGATACGCTGGCGGTGCGCGGCTACGCTGAAGTGATCCGCCACCTGCCGCGGCTGCTGAAGCTGCGCAGCAAGCTGAAAGCCGCCATCCTGGCCGAAAAACCGGACATGGTGATCGGCATCGATGCGCCCGATTTCAACCTCAATCTGGAAGCCGCTGCGAAAGCCGCGGGCATTCCCGCCGTCCATTACGTCGGCCCGTCGGTATGGGCGTGGCGGCCGGAGCGGCTGAAGAAAATCGGCCAGGCGGTTTCGCACGTGCTGTTGCTGTTCCCGTTCGAAGAGGCCATTTACCGCGAGGCCGGCATTCCCGCCACCTATGTAGGTCACCCGTTGGCCGACATGATGCCGCGGGTGCCCAACCAGGCCGAAGTGCGCGAGGTGCTGGGCGTACCCGATGGCAAGACGGTATTCGCCATGCTGCCGGGCAGCCGCCAGAGCGAGTTGGACATGCATGCCACGCTGTTCGTGCAGACCGCGCAGAAGTTGTACGCGCAGTATCCGAACGCGGTTTTCCTGGTGCCGCTGATCACGCGTGAAACGCGCCTGCAGTTCGAAACCGAAATGTGGAAGCAGGGCGCGCAGGAGCTGCCATTCCGGCTGCTGTTCGGCCATGCGCATGAGGCGATGCAGGCGGCGGATGCCATCCTGGTTGCATCAGGCACTGCGGCGCTAGAAGCGATGCTGGCCAAGCGTCCCACGGTGGTGACCTATCGCTTGTCGAATACCACCTACCGCATGGTGAAGAAGAAAATCCGCCTGCCGTATGTGAGCTTGCCCAATGTGCTGGATGGGCAATTCCTGGTGCCCGAATTGCTGCAGCATGATGCGACGGTGGATAACCTGGTGCAGGCATTGAGCAACTTCATCGGTGACAAGGGCTTTGTGGCTGAACTCGTCGCCCGCTTCAGCACGCACCACGATGCGTTGCGTTGTGGTGCAGCGGCACGTGCGGCAGAGGCTGTCGCCGGCATACTGGGGCAAAAATGGCGCTGATCTGCGGGGTGGACGAGGCCGGGCGTGGCCCGCTGGTGGGCTCGGTGTTTGCGGCTGCGGTCATCCTGCCGGATGGGCACGGCATCATCGGCCTGGCGGATTCGAAGAAACTCAGTGCACAGAAGCGCGAACTGCTGGCGGTGGAAATCCGCCAGCACGCTATCGCCTGGGCAGTGGCCAGCGCCAGTGCCAGCGAAATAGACAGCATCAATATCCTGCAGGCCACCATGCTGGCCATGCAACGCGCAGTGGCCGCGCTGGCCGTGCAGCCGGAGCTTGCGCAGGTGGACGGCAACCGGGCTCCCAGCTTGCCCATGGCGGTGGAAACCATCGTCAAGGGCGATGCCAAGGTGCAGGCAATCTCCGCCGCATCCATCCTGGCCAAGGTGGCGCGCGATGCCGAAGCGGGCGAACTGGATATCCGTTACCCCGGTTACGCGTTTGCCAAGCACAAGGGCTATGGTACTGCAGAGCACCTGGCGGCTTTGGCGAAGCTGGGGCCGTGTCCGCAGCACCGCATGAGTTTTGCGCCCGTGCGCGCAGCGCACGCACAGGCTACGCTTTGGTAATTGGTGGCGTGCTTGCAACCAAAGGCGCAATAAGGCGCCGCCGGGTTGTCGCTGTCATGACCAGCCACTAAGATACTAGGGCGTATTAGAACAATTCACGTGTGCGCAGCCCCGCGCGGGGTTCAGCCACCGGCCAACAGGAATTCCGGCGCATGTTCGTCATCATCGGTTATGTATTCATGTGTGCGTGCATCCTGGGCGCATACGCTTTCCACGGCGGCCACCTTGGCGTGCTGTGGCAGCCCTCGGAAGTGGTGATCATTTTTGGCGGCGCGCTGGGCGGCATGATTGCCGGCTACGGCGGCAAACCGCTGAAAGCGACATTGAAGGCCTTTCCCACCATCTTCAAGGGCTCGAAATACAGCAAGGCCTTTTACATGGACCTGTTTGCGCTGATGTTCGAGATGCTTTCCAAGGTGCGCAAGGAAGGTCTGATGTCCATCGAAGCCGACGTGGAAGACCCCCATTCCAGCGCTGTATTCTCCAAATACGAAAAGATTTCCCACGATCACCATGTGGTCGAGTTCATTTGCGATTACCTGCGCCTGATGGTGGGGGGCAATCTCAATGCATTCGAAATCGAAAACCTGATGGATGTCGAAATCGATACCCATCACCACGAATCCGAAGTGCCCGCCACGGTGATCGCCAAGCTGGCTGACGGCCTGCCGGCGTTCGGTATCGTGGCCGCGGTGATGGGCGTGGTGCACACCATGGGCTCGCTGCATCTGCCGCCAGCACAACTGGGCGAGCTGATCGGGGCGGCGCTGGTGGGTACCTTCATGGGTATCTGGCTGGCGTACGGTTTTGTCGGCCCGCTGGCCAGTTCGCTGGAAACCAAGGCGGCCGAAGGCACGCAAGTGTTCCAGACCATCAAGGTGACCTTGCTTGCCAGCCTGAATGGCTATGCGCCACAAGTAGCGGTCGAGTTCGGCCGCAAGGCGCTCAATTCCACCGAGCGCCCGTCGTTCAAGGAACTGGAAGAGCACGTCAAGAACGCCAAGGGCAAGTAAGCGTGCCGATGCATCGGCGGCACGTTAGAGCAACGCATAACCACCATCTGTATCCGGCAGGCCCCAGAACATGAGCGATGATTCGCAGCGCCCCATAGTCGTCAAGAAGATCAAGAAAGGTGGCCATGGCCACCACGGTGGCGCTTGGAAAATTGCCTATGCCGACTTCGTGACCGCGATGATGGCGTTCTTCCTGCTGATGTGGCTGCTGGGTTCTGTTTCCAAGGGTAACCTCAAGGGCATTTCGGATTACTTCTCGAACCCGCTCAAGGTGGCAGCCAGCGGTGGCGAAGGCGCCGGCGATGCCACTTCGCTAATCAAGGGTGGCGGCAACGACATCACCAAGCAGGCCGGCCAGGTGAACAAGGGCAGCCCGGCAGCGCAGGAAGCCGCGCGCGACAAACGCCGCCTGTCCGACCTGAAGAAGAAGTTCGAAGCGCTGATGGATGACAAGGCGCAGCAGAACAGCAAGCTCGCGCAATACAAGAGCCAGCTCAAGCTCGACATGGTGGCCGAAGGGCTGCGCATCCAGATCGTCGACGAGCAGAACCGCCCGATGTTCAAATCCGGCAGCAGCGAGCTGGAAGTGTACGCGCGTGACATCCTGGCCGAGATCGGCAAGCTGCTCAACGATGTACCCAACGATCTTTCCGTATCCGGCCATACCGATGCCGCGCCGTTTGCCGGCGGGCAGAACGGCTACAGCAACTGGGAGTTATCCAGCGACCGCGCCAATGCCGCGCGGCGCCAGATGATCGGTGGTGGCGGCATGGATGCGAAGAAGGTGCTGCGTGTGAACGGCTTCTCTGATGAGGTGCCGATCGACAAGGACAATATCTACAACCCGGTGAACCGCCGCATCAGCATCGTGGTGCTCAACAAGGAAGCCGAACAGGATATCCGTGATCAGGTAGGCGCGGCCGAGGCTGCTTCGGCAACCGCCGCCGCACACTGATGCTGCGTTTCCTGCTGATCCAAGTGCTGGCATTTGGCTTGGCTTGTGCACTGGCTTTCCTGCTGGGCTGGCCGGCGCTGGCCGGGGCGCTGCTGGCAGCGCCGATGGCGGTGGGGTTTGCGCACTGCCTGCGCCAGCGCGACTGGTGGCAACGGGTGTTGCATGCGCTGTTTCCGCTGGCGCTGCTGGCCGGCATGCAATTGCAGTTGCCCGGCTGGATCTGGCTGCTGGCATTCGTATCGTGCTGGCTGGTTTACGCGGGCGCCATCCGCAACCGGGTACCGCTCTACTTGAGTAATGCACATGCGCTGCGTTTGCTGTCCGCACAGATTCCCCCGCAGGCACGCTTTGTCGACCTGGGTGCCGGTACCGGTACCGTGCTGGCGTGGCTGGCGCGGTACCGGCCCGACGTGATCGCGCATGGCGTGGAGTTTGCGTGGTTGCCTTGCCTGATCGGACGGCTGCGCCTTTGGCGCACGGCAGCACATTTGCAGCGCGGCGACCTGTTCGCCGTTTCACTGGCCGACTACGATGTGGTGTATGCATACCTGTCGCCGGAACCCATGGCGCAGTTATGGGAAAAAGCGCGCGCGGAAATGAAACCGGGCGCAATCCTGATCAGCAACAGTTTTGGCATCCCCGGCCTGTCGCCCGACTGGATCGGGCCGGTGCAGGACTGGAAAGAAAGTGAGCTGTTGTTATGGCGACTGTGAGCGCCCCGTCCACTGCCGGCAATGCCTGGCTCGGTTACTGGAATGCCCGGCCCTGGCCCGTACTGCGGGAAACCCGCGAACGGCTGCTGCCGATGCTGCGCCGTGCCGAGCGTATCAAGGCCGACGAAGTGGCCGAGGTGGTGCTGGCAGACCCGTTGCTGTGCGCGCAGGTGCTCAAGCTCGTCAACCAGCGTGAAAAGAGCAGCCTTGCCGCTGATGTGGTGACGATGGAAAGCGCCATCATGCTGTATGGGCTGAGCGCATTCCTTGAGCGCTTCGGGCGCGGTGTAACGGTGGAAGATGTGCTGCAGTCGCACCCGGCTACGCTGGCTTTACTCCACGCGGAAATGACCCAGACCGTGGTGATGGCGCGGCTGGCGCGCGATTTTGCCAACCAGCGTATCGATTCCCGGCTGGAAGAAATCTATCTGGCTGCCTGCCTGGCGCGCGTGCCGCAGATACTGGCGCTGCTGGCCAGTGCAGACCCGGCCGCGCCGGCCGCGCAAGGCGGCAGCCTTGCGCTGATTGATGGCTGGAAGCTGCCGGATGCATTGCGCAAGCTGAACGATTTCAGTGGCGACATGCCGGCACGCGTGGCCATGCAGGCAGCGATCGTGCAAGGTTTGCCCGCATTTGCCGATGGCTGGTGGCAGCCACAACCGCAGCACGCCATTGCCAAGATCGCCGAAGTACTGAATGTGCCGGCGGAGGAAATTTGGGCGCCGGTGCGTGATCGCCTGCTCAATGCCGCGCGTTCCGCTACGGCAATACCGCCGTGGCCCGCTGCCCGCTGGCTGCCGATGCTGCCGGGGGATTGGCCGCCACCGCCGGTGGCGAAACCGGTCAGCGTACCGGCGCCCAAGACCGTCCCGCTTCCGGCACCGGCCGCGGTGTCCGCACCGCCAGTCACCCCGGCGCCTGCCCCCGTCGCTGCCAGACCAGCGGCCGCCCCGCTGCTTGCCAAGCCGGCTGATGCCTTCCAGCAAGCGATGCAGGCACTGCAGCTTGCCGGACAGCAGGGCGCGCAGACCAATCAGGTGATGCAACTGGCATTCAAGGCGCTGATCAATGGCCTGGGCATGCGCCGGGTGATGCTCAGCCTGCTCGACAGCGACAAGATCACGCTCAAGGCCCGCTTCACGCACAGCGCTGCCAGTGATGATCCGCTGCGGACATTCTCGCTGGCGCTCGATCCGCCGCACCTGATCACCAAGCTGATGAGCAAGCAGCAAAGCATCTGGCTGAATGCGCAAACCCGCGCCGAGCTGGCCGGGCGCTTGCCACCGCTGTTCCTGCGCCAGGCAGGGGATGGCGACTTCTGTGCGATGTCGCTGTTCGTTGGCCCGCGTGCGGTGGGGCTGATCTACGCGGACCGCAGTGCGGACCATCCGCTGGACGATCACGCCTACCAGCACTTCAAGCAGATTTGCGTGCTGGTGAGCAAGGCGCTGGCGGAACGCGCGCACTAAAGCACATGCGTGCCCGCCAGCACGCGCTGCGCGCATTGCAGCTTGTTGCCGGCTCATGCACCATGTCGCGCCCCGTCTTTGCTTCGGAACACCGGTCATGGATCAGATCCAGTCATTGCAGAACCCGTATTACAAGCTTGCGCACAAGCTGGCCAGCCAGCGGCGTGAACGCCTCAAGCAAGGGTTGATGCTGCTTGATGGTCCGCACCTGATTGCCGCCGCACTCGATGCCGGGCATGCATTGCAGCACATCCTGCTGACACCCGCGGCCATCAATGATGGCGAATGTGCGGCGCTGCTCGGGCGTACCGGGGCCAGCGTGCACGTGGTCGCCGACAACCTGTTTGCAGAGTTGAGCGAGCTGCCCAGCCCGACCGGCATCCTGGCCATTGCGCCCTTCCCGGAAGGGGCTATACCGTTGCGCAATGGCGCGGTATTGGCGCTTGATGGCGTGCAGGACCCGGGCAACGTGGGGTCAATCTTGCGCACGGCGCTGGCAGCGGGCATTGATCAGGTGTGGTTGTCTGCCGGCTGTGCAGATGTGTGGTCTCCCAAGGTGTTGCGTGCAGGCATGGGTGCGCATTTTGCGCTGAGCGTGATTGAACGTGCCGACCTGCCCGAGCTGCTGGCGCCATTTGCCGGGACGGTGGCGGCAACGTTGCTGGATGGCGCCGTCGATCTGTATGCGGCAGATTTGCGCGGTGACCTGGCGCTGGTGCTGGGGGCCGAGGGACAGGGCGTCAGCGTCGAGGTCGCCGGGCTGGCTACGCTGAGATTGAAAATCCCCATGGCACCGGCTATCGAATCGCTCAATGTCGGTGCTGCAGCAGCCATCTGCCTTTACGAGCGAGTGCGGCAGCTCAGATAGCACCGTCAGTCAGCGTTGCAGTTACCAGCTACCTTGCGCATCCAGAATGGCACGCTGGTGCAGTGGCTGTATCGGCCGTGCATTCATCGGGTAGATTTTCCTGAACTGCGCCAGTTGCCGTGCGGACAGCGTGATCGGGGTCTTCAGGATCAGCCAGCGCACGCCTTCGCTGCAGGGCGGCGTGGTCAGCGAGCCCATCAACGTCCAGTACGCCAGGTTGCCTGGCATCAGTGCTTGCGGATTGAGCATCAGGTGTTCGTCCCGCGTGGTTTCGTTGGCGGCCGGCAGCTTTTTCCACAATGAGCGGATCAGCCGCTGGTCTTCCTTGCCTTCCTTCAGGAAGACCGCGATCACCGCCAACTGGCCGGCATCGTTCTTGTGCACGAAGTGCGCCACCATCGGGTAGCGCCGCCCGGCGACGGCTTCCTCGCTGGGCGAGTGGAAATGGAATTGCAGCAATTGGTAGCGATCGCCGCCGATTTCCAGGAAGCTGCCCGGCTCGATATTGTGCTGGATGGTATGCCCGTTGTTCACCGTGCTGATCAGCCCCGGCAGATAGCGCAGGCTCAGCGGCTCCAGTTTTTGCCCATAGGTCACGCTGATATCGATGGGGGATTGCTGCTGGCCGCTGCGGCAGAGCGCATTGGCCGGATCCATATCGGCCCAGTAGCCCGGCCCGGTGCCACCCTCGTAGGTCCAGTGCTTGGGATCGGCCGATGCATGCGCTTCTTTTGCCGCATGCGGTGTTGCTGCGCTGCCGGAAGCAGCCAGGATGGAAAGGACCAGGCAGGCAAGAAGGCGCATGGAATGTGTATCAAAAAGAGGCAGACCTTCCGAGCTTAGCCGTACGGCGCGAAAACACCAATCCGACACGGTATAATCCGGGTTTTCCCTCAGCGCGTGTGCCGTATGGCCGAGTTTCTCGACGGTGTCCATTTTTCTGCCAGCCTGCCACTGTGCTGGCAGGATGCCCCGTTGCAGTCTGCATTCGAGGCCAGCCGTTACTTCGAGGTGCTGAACGCGTTCGAGCAAACCGAAGAGCGCAGCGTGGACGATGCCAAGCTCGACCTGCAGCTGCTGTGGCTGGCGCGGGTGCTGACACCGGCGCTGCCGGCACCCTGCACGCTTACCGTGGGCCTGGAGCACGTGGAATGGCTGGCGACAACGCAGCCAGCCATGCAGGCGGGCTGGCTGGCGCTGTGCTTCAGCAGCACCTTTCCCTACCTCGTCAGCCTGCAGGCGCAAATCGAATCGACGCTGGCCGTGGCTGATGGCTGGCGGTGTACCGCCAGGTGGCGCATCGAGGACGATGCGCTGCGCACCGCCTTCGAGCGCACGGTTTTCCGCCGCCATCGTGAACAGATACGCCGCCAGCACACCCAGGAACATTGATGCCTGTTTTTGAAGAAATCCCGCCAGCTTGGCGCGCGCTGCTGGCTGAAGAGACAGCCAGCCCGCGTTTTGCCGGCCTCCAGCAATTCATCGCGGCCGAAACCGCTGCCGGCAAGGTGATCTACCCGCCGCGAGAACAGCGCTTTGCCGCGCTGGCTGCGGTTGCACCGCAGGACGTCAAGGTGGTGATCCTCGGGCAGGATCCGTATCACGGGGCCGGCGAAGCACACGGTCTGGCTTTTTCAGTACCGCTTGGCGTGAAAACGCCGCCCTCGCTACGCAACATCTGGCAGGAAATCGCCCGTGACCTGGGCATCACGCCGCCGCAGCACGGCAACCTGGCAGGTTGGGTCCGGCAGGGTGTGTTGTTGCTCAACACCTCGCTGACGGTCGAGGCCGACTGCGCCGGCAGTCATGCCAAGCGTGGCTGGGAACAATTTACCGATGCGGTGATCCATGCGTTGTCATCCCGTTACGCGGGCATCGTCTTCCTGCTGTGGGGTGCGCATGCACAAAAGAAAACAGCACTGATCGATACTGCAAGGCATTGCGTGCTGGCTTCACCGCACCCGTCGCCGCTGTCCGCGCACCGTGGCTTCATCGGCAACGGGCACTTTTCTGCTGCCAATGCCTATCTGCAATCCGAACATAAAGCGCCCATCAACTGGGCGGATGCCTGATCCATGAACCTGCTCGCATTCGATATTGGCGGTACCCACATCAAGTACGGCCTGGTGGCCGATACCGGCGCAGTGCTCGATACCACGCTGTGCGATACCGAAGGCGCGCTGGGCGGCAAGTCGCTGCTGGAGAAACTGGTGGCGCTGGCGCGCCCGCTGGTGGCCGCCCACCAGCCGGCCGGCATTGCCGTCAGCTCGCTGGGTTTGATCGAGCCGCATACCGGTAGCGTGCTGGGCGCTGCGGAGGCTGTGCCCGGCTACACGGGCCTGTCGGTACAGGCGGCGTTCGAGGCGGCGTTCGGTGTGCCCGTCACCGTGGAGAACGACGTCAATTGCGTGGCACTGGCGGAAGGCTGGGTGGGCGCTGCGCAAGGCGTGGCACACTATCTGGCGGTCGCTGTCGGCACGGGCATCGGTGGCGGTATCGTTACCGATGGCCGCTTGTACCGCGGCCACAAGTCTGCGGCAGGCGAATGGGGCTATATGCGCATCGCCGGCAAGGTGTGGGAAGACCATGCATCGATGCGCGGGCTGGTACACAGTGTCGCCGCCGCCACGGCCACGAGCGGCTGGGATGGCCGCAAGATTTTTGCCGCGTACGATCAGGGCGATGCGCAGATCCGCGCACTGGTGGATGAGTGGATGGCACTGCTGGCCACCGGCATCGCCAACCTCATCTACGCATTCAACCCGGAGCGCGTGGTGATCGGCGGCGGCATTGCCGGGCGCGGCGAAGCGTTCCGCAGTGCGCTGGACGCCGCAGTACGCAACGAGCTGCAAGCCGATTTCCGCGATATGAGCCAGATTGTGCTCGCCAGTGCCGGCAACCATGCCGGTATGATCGGCGCTGCGCGCAACTGGTTTTTGACCAAACGTTTCTTCTGATATATCCGGCCAGGAGCCCCGAATTGAAAATATTGCTGAATCACGTCGGCTTTGAACCCGGTACCCGCAAACAGGCCATCGTCGAAGCGCCGGCCGGTTTTACCGCCGCAGGCTTCACCGTGTACAACGCCGCCACGCGTGAAACGGTTTACAAGGGCGAACTGGGCGATGCAAAAACAGTCGCCAACTGGGGCGTGGCCGACGGGGCACGCAAGCACTACCGCAGCGCGGATTTTTCCCGGCTCGATAGCGAGGGTGACTATTTCATCGCCATCGACGGCGTCAGCCCGCCGCTGGTTTCGCATACCTTCGGCATCCGCCCGCGCATCCTGGGTGAATTGCTGATTTCGGATATCGTGCATTACATCAAGGGCCAGCGTTGCACCGGCATTTTCGACATTGCCGATCGCTCGCGCCCGCTGTGGGGCAGCAAGGAAGCCGGCCAGGAAATCCGCCGCGATGTACGCGGTGGCTGGTACGACGCCTCCGGCGATGTTTCCAAATACCTGTCACACCTGTCGTATTCGCAGTTCATGAACCCGCAGCAAACGCCCATGGTGGTGTGGAATCTGCTGGAAAGCCTGCAGCAACTGCCATCGCGCCCGAGCTGGGTGACGGAAGTGATGGCCGAAACCGAAGGCGAAGAGGCCGAGAAACACATCGCCTTCTTCTGCAAATGGTTCAACGAGCGCTTTACCGACGAAGCCCTGCATGGCGCGGATTTCCTCATGCGCCTGCAAGACCCGGCCGGCTTCTTCTACATGACCGTGTTCGATAAATGGAGCAAGGACGAAAACGCCCGCGACATCTGCGAATACAAGCAGGGCGGCGAAAAATTCGCCAGCTACCAGGCTGCGTACCGGCAGGGCGGCGGCATCACCATCGCCGCGCTGGCGCGTGCATCGCAACTGGGCCGTGATGGTGAAACCTTCACCCGCGCCGAATACCTTGCTGCAGCCACGAAAGGCTTCGCGCACCTCGAAGCGCACAACGTCGAATACCTGGAAAACGGCGTCGAGAACATCATCGATGACTATTGCGCGTTGCTGGCCGCAACCGAGCTGCTGGCCATTAGCGGCGATGGCGATCATGCCGATGCCGCCACGCGCCGCGTGCTGAACCTGCTGGAGCGCCAGACCGAACAAGGCTGGTTCAATGCGGATTCCAGTGGCGAGCGCAGCTATTTCCACGCTGCCGAGGCCGGCCTTGTCTACCTTGCGCTGCTGCGCTACCTGGAAGTGGTGCCAGCATCGCCGCTGGCTGGGCGTATCCGCGATGCATTGCGCCGTGGTTATGCATTCGAGCTGGCTGCGACCAACGAAGTCAGCAACCCGTTCGGCTACCCGCGCCAGTACGTGAAGCATGCCGGCAAGCCGGGCAAGACGCAGTTCTTCATCCCGCATGACAACGAAACCCGGTACTGGTGGCAGGGCGAAAATGCCCGCCTGGGCTCGATTGCTGCCGCAGCTACACGCGCTGCCGCATTCTTTGCCGACGAAGAGGCAACGTTTGCAGCGGCCATCGCACAATACGGCGACAACGCATTGCACTGGATACTGGGTGCCAATCCGTTCGATGCCTGCATGCTGCAAGGCTGGGGCCGCAACAACCCGCGTTACGAAGCCGGTTTCTTCAACGCGCCGGGTGGCGTATGCAATGGCATTACCGGTGGCTTCGACGATGATGAAGACATCGCCTTCCCGCTCACAAAGGTGGCCACCATGGCCAACAGCTGGCGCTTTACCGAACAATGGATGCCGCACGGCGCCTGGCTACTGCTGGCGCTGTGCACCCGCTTGAACCAACAGGAGCTTGCAGCATGACGATCGTGGTTACCGGCGCTGCCGGCTTTATCGGTTCCAACCTCGTCAAGGCGCTGAACGAGCGCGGCGAAACCGACATCATCGCGGTGGACAACCTCTCCAAGGGCGACAAGTTCCATAACCTGGTCGATCTGGCGATCACGCATTACATCGACAAGCAGGATTTCATCGAGGAGCTGGCGGCCGGCACCTACGACGGCCAGATCACCGCCATCCTGCATCAGGGCGCATGTTCGGACACCATGGAGCATGATGGCCGCTACATGATGGACAACAACTACCAGTACACGCTGGCGCTGTTCGAATGGGCACAGGAACAGCAGGTGCAGTTCATCTATGCATCGTCCGCCGCCACTTACGGCAACGGCAGCAACGGTTTTGTCGAAACGCCCGATTGCGAAAAACCGCTGAACGTTTACGGCTATTCCAAGCTGCTGTTCGACCAGATCCTGCGTCGCCGCATGGAAGATGAGCGCATCACCGCGCAGGTGGCCGGTTTCCGTTACTTCAACGTGTATGGCCCGCGTGAGCAGCACAAGGGCCGCATGGCTTCGGTGGCATTCCACAACTTCAACCAGTACCGCGAAACCGGCAAGGTGAAGCTGTTCGGTGAATACGGTGGCTACGAAGCCGGTGGTCATACCCGTGATTTTGTCTCGGTCGAGGACATCGTCAAGGTCAACCTGTGGTTCCTGGATAATCCGGAAGTGTGCGGCATCTACAACGTGGGCACCGGCCGCGCGCAGCCATTCAACGACATTGCCGTCACCGTGGTGAACACCTGCCGCGCAGCAGAAGGCAAACCGGCGCTCAGCCGCGAAGAACTGCTGGCGCAAGGCCTGCTGGAGTACACCGACTTCCCCGATGCGCTCAAGGGCAAGTACCAGTGCTTTACCGAGGCCGACCTGACCTTGCTGCGCGAGGCCGGCTACGAAGACGCATTCCTCACCGTGGAGCAGGGCGTGCAGCGCTACGTGCAGGCGCTGTTGCGAAAGTAAGCGCCGCACCATCGCGGTCAGTGTCAGGCTGAACGCGATCCATGAAAAAGCCGGCTTGTGCCGGCTTTTTCATGCTGCTGGCGCAGCTGCCATGCGCTTGCACCATTTTGTGCTTACTTATTGCTTGCCATCTGGTTTATGATGTGTTGACATTTTATGTCGAACTGTGTTCATGCACGGGCAATTGCACATCAGGGATATCCATGCTTCGCTATGTACTTGCAGCCACGCTCTGCCTTGCCAGTATTTTTGCATTCGCTACCGACGACCAGAAATCGGGCCAACTGGAAAATGGCCTGCACTATGTGATCGAACACAATGCCAATCCTGCCGGCAAGGTGGAATTGCGCCTGGTAGTGAAAACCGGCTCGCGCGATGAGCTGGACGATGAGCGCGGTATCGCCCATCTGGTGGAGCATATGGCATTCCGCCGCACCACACACTTTGGCGAGGGCGAGATCAACCGTTTCCTCAATAGTCAGGGCATGCGCTGGGGCAATGACAGCAATGCGTGGACATCGTGGGAAGACACCACCTATATGCTGTCCACCGGCAAGGATGGGCTGCAGCAAGGCGTGCAGTTGATGGCGGATTGGGCCGGCGGGGTGACATTCCATGCGGTAGATCTGGCGCTGGAGCGTCGTATCGTGCAGGACGAAATGCGCTTGCGCTCTGCCGACACACGCCTCCTCATGGACTGGAGCGACGCGATCTATCCGGAGCGCGAATATAGCAACCGCATGCCGATCGGCGAGGAAGCGTCGATCAATGGCTTGCCGCTGGACCGGGTGGCGGCGTTTTACCGCCGCAATTATGTGGCACCGCGCATGACCATGATCGTGGTTGGCGATATCGAACCGGCTCAGGTGGAAGAACTGGTGCGGGCCCAATTTGCCGGCGTGGCTGCGGGGCCATTGCCCGCTCCGTGGCCGGTGGCGGTACCGCAAAAAGGGACAGCACTCTTTACCAATGACCAGGCACGCGCGCTTCAGCGTTCGCAAGTGGGCTGGTACTGGATCGAATACTGGGACGGCATCGCCACCGAGGCCGGCATGCAGCGTGATTGGCAACACCAGTTGCTGCTGGTCTTGCTGCAACGCCGTTTGCAAAGCCAGACCTTTGCCAGTTTCGACAATCCGCGCTGGATGAGCGATAACAATGTGTCGCATGCGCAGTTGCGTGGCCTGCAAGTGGACCCCAAGCCCGGGCAGACATTGGCGGCGCTGGAAGCGCTCAGAACCGAAATCGAGCGTGCACGGCGCATCGGTTTTTCCAGCGAGGAGGTGGCCGAAGCACAGCGCGTGCTGACCGGCCTGCTCGAAACCCAGGTTCGCCAGCCGCAGCAGCAGGCAGCGCGTGCGCAGGCATTGGCAGCGTCTGCCGGGTCTGGTGTGGTCGCCGATACGCCAGCGCAAAGCCTGGCCCGCTTCAAACGCTATTTGCCCCTGCTGGATGCAGAGCGCGAAAAACAATTGCTGGACGCAACGCTGATGCATGCCGCGCAACTGGTTACCGCCTTGCACTCGGTGGATGATGCTGCGGCTGATTTTGGCGTCGTCACCGATAGCGATATCAGCGCGATTGAAAACAGGGTACGCATCGCCACGCTGGCTGGCGGCCACAGGCAGCTCAAAGCGGCAAAATTGATGGCGGTCTTGCCCGAACCCGGGCACATCGTCAAAACAGACCTCCTTCCCGGTGGCGGCATCTGGACGCTGGGCAATGGCATGCAGGTGCGCTGGCAGGCGCCGCGCAACAGTAATGAAATGATCGGTATCGCCGCGATCGGCATCGGCGGGCTGGATGCATTGCCGAAAGACTTGCGGCTGGCCGGCGCAGCGTTGTCCGGTTATGACGTCAGGGTTGGTGCGGGCAAGCTGACTCGCCTGCAACTGGACGATGTGCTGGTCACTACATCGGTCAGTCTTGTGCTCAACGTGAACACGGATACGCACGGCTATCAGGGCAATACCGCGCCGGCCGAACTGGAAACCGCGCTGCAATTGCTCAACCTGCACATGCAGCCACTGCCGGAGGATACCGGCGCACGCTATGCGGCAGTTGGCAACGTGGCGAACAAGATGCAGCTGCGTGTTGATCATGCCGATATGCAGGCCTTTGGCGAAAACTGGCCATGGCGCAACTGGGAGGAATCTGACCTTAAAGCGCTGACCACCCGGCAGATTGCCGATGCGCAACGCGCGTTGTTCGGCAATCCGGCCGCGATCAGGGTCACGCTGACGGGGGTTGCCGATCCGGCTATTGTGGCACCGCTGGTTGCGCGCTACCTGGGTAGCCTGACTGCGGACACTGCCCGCCCGGCCTTGCTGCCCGTCAAGGCATCACCGGCTACCGGTGCGCATGTGGCCAGCTACGGCAGCGACAGTGAAGCGCGCTTCAACTGGCGCTTCGTGCAACCGCAGGCTGTGGACGCAGTTGCTTCCTGGCAGGCCGGCGCGCTGGCCGACATCATGCAGCAACGGCTGCTGTCCGCGCTGCGCTTTGACAGTGGCCATGCCTACACGCTGCTTGCCGGGGATGACGTGAGCCAGCAACGCGGCATGGTGCTGTCGGTATTTCATACCGGGCCGGTTTCGCAATGCCGCACCCTGGCGACCAGGGTGCTGGGCGAAATGCAGCGGCTGCAGCAGGAGGGTGTGACCGAGGCGGAAGTTATCGCCGCCCGGCAACGCATGCATCGCAGCGTGGCCGACGCACAGCAGGAGCCGGGCGCCTACGCACGCATGCTTGCCTTCCAGTGGCGCTACATGCCGGAGCGGTCCGCACCATGGCCGGATTTCGACCAGATCATCACACAGGACAGCATGCAGGCAGCGGCGCGCCGCTGGCTGGGGATCGATGGCAGCTACCTTGCCACGCGTGGTTGCGAGAAGTTCTGGGGCGATGACGGACTGAAAGGCCTGCTGGCCGGCAAGTAGCACGATTTTGCCGGCGGCCGTTTGCGCGTTGGCGTGCGCGGACATGTCACGCAGTTTTCATCTGCGGTTTTTATAGTGCCTGCTTTCCGAGCATTCCGAGAGCACCACGCCATGTCCGTTCCCAACCCGTTCAAACTGCTGCCTGCCCTCGTGCTGATCGCTGGTGGAGCCCAGGCCGCCAAGCCGTATTCGATCAAGCCGGTCGAGCATGCGGCAGTAGCCATGGTGGAGCGCTACGAGCTGCAGGTGCCGGCAAGCGAAAACGTGGCGTACAGCGGTGCATTCAAGAGCGCGTTCCCGGCGGGATTTCCGTATGCACCGGGTTCCGGCCTGGCTTTCCGCAAGGTGGACAAGGACGGCAGCCTGATTTTCTGGGGTGTGGGTGATCGTGGTCCCAACGGTGATGCGCCCAAGGTCCGGGCCGCTGACAAGAGCAGCATCGCCAAGGTATTCCCCAGCCCGGATTACGCACCCAGGCTGGCGGAAATCCGCGTGCAGCTGGCAGACAGGGTCAGTGTGGTGCGCAGCCTGCCTTTGCTGATCGATGGCGAAAAAGCCAGCGGCCTGCCGCTGACGCCTGGCAGCACCGGCGCGACTGGTGAAGTGGCGCTGTCCGATACGCTGGGCATGCTGGGCTACAACGCCCGCGGTATCGATCCGGAAGGGCTGGCGCTGGACAAGGCGGGCAACCTCTGGCTGGTGGATGAGTACGGCCCTTTCCTGGCCTACGTGGAAACGGCAACCGGCAAGGTCAGCAAGAAGCTGGCGCCAGGTGCGGGCCTGCCGGATATCCTCAGGTACCGCCAGCCCAACCGTGGCTTCGAGGGCGTGGCCGTCACACCCAATGGCAAGGTGTATGCGATGGTGCAATCCACGCTGGACGTGAATGGTGAAACGCGCAACCTGGCGCGCTTTACCCGTATCGTCGAGCTGGACCCGGCCAGCGGCGCCACGCGCCAGTTTGCCTACCCGATCGATGCGGATGTCTACAAGAAAACCGGTGATGCCAAGCTGGGCGATATCGTTGCCATCGACGACACGCACCTGCTGCTGATCGAACAGGGCAAGGGTGCGGACAAGAAGCTGCGCAACGTGCTGTACGTGATCGACATCGCCGGTGCGGACGACATCAGCGAGCGCAAGACCGCCGATGGCAAAGCGCTGGAATACGCAAAAGCCGATGAGCTGGCGGCCGTGAAGCTGATCCGCAAGCAGCGCGTGCTGGACCTGCGTGAGCTGGGCTGGCAGCCGGAGAAATCCGAAGGCCTGGCGCTGTTCGAGGGCGGCATCGCGGTGATCAACGACAACGATTTCGGCCTGAAGGCCAGCGTGGAAGGTGGCAGCGAGAAAGACCCGGAAGACAATACCGTCGAGGGCAGCAAATTGATTGGTGGTGGCAATTACGTGCTCAAGGCCAGCCAGGAGCCAACCGAGTTGTGGCTGCTGCACCTGAAGCAGCCGCTGAAGGCCTATTTCCCCAAATAAGCCCGACCACGGCCTGGCTGGCAGGTGCTTGCCGCACCGGTTCAGCCAGCAATTGCGTCAATTGCGCCATCAATCGTTGCTGCCGGCCCAGGTCATCGGGTAGCCCGGCCGGCATGGCTTGCCGGGTGCCTGTCAGCTGCTGTGCGCGCAGCCGTCCGTTGCCTTGGCGTACTCCAGCTTGGGATACCAACCGGTACCGCGGCCCTGCGGTGTGAGGTCCAGGAGGTTCCACAGCGGCATCGGGTCTGGCGCGCCACGTGGGTCCTGGCCGGGGTCGGCCGTGTACATGGCCATTTCTTCTCCCCAGAAATGCCGGATCACCCCGTCTTCGTCGCGGGTGAATACATTCAGTGCCGGCACGTCTTCGCCATCCGGGTGTTCATCGGCGTAATCTTGGTTGAAGCGGTTGCCTTCCGATGAATACAGCGGCAGGTGCAGCCAGCCACGTTCGCGTTTGAAGGCGGTCTGCCGCTCTATCGGAGCTCTGCCGATGACCGCGAAGCCCACCCGCTGCAGGATATCCGGTGCTTCGCCATCCCAGGCGGCCAGCAGGCAGGTGCACATCGGGCACGGCCGCTCCCGCCCGGGGCCGAACATCCAGTTGTAGGCGACCAGCGTGGGGTGATCGCCAAACAGCTGCGACAGCCGCACGGGGCCGTGCTCGCCCTGGAACAGGTAATCTTCCGGCACCACGCCACCGGGCGGCATCGTGCGCCGCTGTGCAGCAACACGTTCCAGTTGCCGCCGCAGTTCAATTTCCTGTTCCAGCAAGGCATTGCGCGCGGCGCGGTAGGCCGGGCTTTCACCCGGAAAACGGCGCGGCGATTGCGCCAGCTGATGTGCGGGTATCAATGCAGGTGCGTCACTCATGGGAAACCTCCTTGGTGGTGCTTGCAACGGTGGGGTGAAAGCGCAAGATGGGCCTTGGCGCGCGGCCTGCCGTGAACGCAGGGGATGGCGGTTCGAGGAGGCCGGGGCGCGCAGCGTTCCATCGCCTGGCCAGGCGGCGTGTTGCCAACTGATCCGCTGTTCAATCCTTGCCCGAGAACAAGCCGTGGCGGCGATGCCAGTCCGCCAGCGATTCGTCCGGCCACTTCTGGCAATGCACATGGCCTGCGCCATCCGGCACGTCCACCCACGGTGCCACGTAGGCCAGCGCCGCTTCGACCACCTCCGGCGGCCTGGGTAGCGGGGTATCGATCGCGGATGCGTGCGGGTGCACCAGCTCGGGCCAGCGTGGATCCCACAACCACAGTGCGCTGCCGCACAGGCTGCAGAAATGCCGCTCCGCCGGCGAGCGGGTGGCGCGCTTGCCCGGCTCGCGCATCACCGCGTGGTAGATGGCCAGGTGTTTTTTGCCACGCACTTTCAGCGTGGTGGCGTCTGCCCCCAGGTTGATGGCATAGCCACCGCCGCCGGCTGTCTTGCGGCAGATGCTGCAGTGGCAATGCATGAAAGGCACCGGGGATGATGCCTCCACGCTGAAGTGAACCGCGCCGCAATGGCAAGAACCTTCCAGATGCATGATCGCTACCTGAGGAAACCGGGGGTGACGATGATGCTACTGCGCAGCCGATGGCATGTCGATTTACCGGCGGCGCGATTGCGCGTGCATTTTCCCCTCGGATTTTGGCGTAGCTGGTTTATATGCCGCGGCAGCACAAGACGGTGTTTGCGCGGGCCTCCAGCTGCGCCGGCCGTGTCTTGCAGGGGCAATAAGCACAACGCGGGCCGCTACAAAGTAGGCAGCGTGCCGGCACCGGGCGCTCTAAGCTGCAACAAAGCCCCTTCAGGAGAGAAAACCCATGAAAGCCGTGCGCATACATGAATATGGTGACCGCAGCGTGTTGCAGGTGGAAGAAGCCGTACTGCCGGAAATCGGTGCCGATGATGTGCTGATCCGCGTGGTGGCCACCTCGGTCAACCCGGTGGACTGGAAAATCCGCGAAGGGCATCTGAAAGAGATGATCCCCTACGAATTGCCGCTGACGCTGGGCTGGGATGTATCCGGCGTGATCGAGGCCGTGGGCGAGAATGCCACGCAGTTTGCCGTGGGCGAGGCGGTGTTCTCGCGCCCGGACATCAAGCGCAACGGCACCTACGCGGAATACGTGGCAGTGCGCGCCAGTGAAATCGCACTCAAGCCCCGCACCATTTCGCATGTGGAAGCGGCATCGCTACCGCTGGCGGGTATTGCCGCGTGGGATGCCATCATCAAGGTGGGCAAGGTGACTGCAGGGCAGCGGGTGTTGATCCATGCGGCATCTGGCGGCGTGGGATCGCTGGCAGTGCAACTGGCCAAGGTACGTGGCGCGCATGTGATTGCCACCACCTCCGCGGCCAATGTGAACCTGGTGACCAGCCTGGGCGCGGACGAGGTGATCGATTACCGCAGTACCGCCTTCCAGGAGGTGGTGCGCGATATCGATCTGGTCTTCGATACGCTGGGGGGCGAAGTGCAGCAGCATTCATGGTCGGTACTCAAGCCCGGCGGCCTGCTTGTATCCATCTACAGCCCGCCGTCGGCGGAACTGGCTGCACAGCACGGCGTGCGCAGCGCTTTCATATTCATCGAGCCCGATGCCGCGGTATTGGCCGAGTTGGCCGCATTGGTGGATAACGGTCACCTGCGCCCGGTGGTCGGCGCCGAATTCGCGTTGAAGGACCTGGCTGCGGCACACGAATATTCCGAATCCGGCCGGGCCATCGGCAAGATCGCCATCTACGTCGGGCAGCCCTAGCAAATGTACTTGTCAGCCGCTAAGGGATAGCAGCAGCTTTCATCTGTCATGACTTGCGGCTATCTTGTAAGGGCTGCTCATCATCTTTGCCCAACTGGAGTAACACATGCACAAACCGTTTGTCATTTCCGCACTGCTGGCCGCCATGCTCGCCGCTGCACCTGCCATCGCTGCCGATGCCGCCAAGGCACCCGATGAAGTGATCGCCGTCGCCGACGGCGCCAAGATCTCCGCCAAGATCGAATCGATCGATCCGGCTACGCGCGTGGTTACGCTGGTGCAGCCCAACGGCGAAATCCTCGAAGCGCAGATCGACAAGAAGGTAAAGAACTTCGACCAGCTCAAAGTGGGCGACGTGGTTTCGGTGAAGGTCAACCAGGCTGTTGCCGTTGCGCTGCTCAAGGGCCAGGCCGGTATCCGCAAGAGCGTGGAAGGTGAAGGCACCACCAAGGCTGGCGCAGGTGAAAGCCCGTCCACCACCAAGGTGCAGACTGAAACCATCACCGCTGACGTGCTGGGCGTGGACAAGCAAAAGGGCCTGCTGAAGGTCAAGGGCCCGAAAAACCGCATCGTGACCACCAAGGTGAAGAACAAGGCCTTGCTCAAGGATGTGGAAGTGGGCGACCAGATCCAGGTCAGCTACCGCCGTGCGGTTGCGGTCTGGGTTGAAGTGCCTGCCGCCAAGTAAGCACATTGCGTGGCCGGCAGCCGCCTGCGCTGCCGATGCATGACTGCAACGGCAGCGATGTGAATCGCTGCCGTTTGTCTACCCGGCGTATAATCCGCCACATGAATCCGCCTATCCCTGTTTCCGCACCGCCGGTGCCCGAATTCAAGACGCTGGAAGATTTTGTGGGCAACACGCCGCTGGTCAAGCTCAAGCGTCTGCCCGGCAATACTTCCAATACCATCCTCGTCAAGCTCGAAGGCAACAATCCTGCGGGTTCGGTGAAAGACCGGCCTGCGCTGAGCATGATCCGCCATGCCGAAGCGCGCGGCACCATCAAGCCCGGTGATACGCTGATCGAGGCCACCAGTGGCAATACCGGCATCGCGCTCGCCATGGCTGCTTCGATGATGGGTTACCGCATGGTGTTGATCATGCCGGCCAATTCCAGCCTGGAACGCGTGCAGACCATGAAGGCGTTTGGTGCCGAGGTGATCCTGGTCGAGGGCATGGAAGTAGCGCGTGATCTGGCCGAAACCATGGTGAAAGAAGGCAAGGGCACGGTGCTCGATCAGTTTGCCAACCCGGATAACCCGCTCGCGCATTACGAAACCACCGGCCCGGAAATCTGGCGCGATACCGCCGGCACCATCACGCATTTCGTTTCCAGCATGGGCACTACCGGCACCATCATGGGCACCGGGCGCTACCTGAAGGAAGTGAAGCCCGCAGTGGAAATCGTCGGTGTGCAACCGATGGATGGCGCCAGCATTCCCGGCATCCGCAAGTGGCCGGCAGAGTATGTGCCCAGCATCTGCGATTTCAGCAAGATAGACCGCGTGCTGGAAGTGAACCAGCAGGACGCCGAGGAAATGACCCGGCGCCTGGCACGTGAAGAAGGCATTTTTGCCGGTATTTCATCCGGTGGCGCACTGGCGGCGGCGCTTGAATTGTCGAAGCAGGTCGAGAATGCGGTGATCGTGTCCATCGTCTGCGACCGTGGCGACCGTTATCTGTCCACCGGCGTCTTCCCGGCATGACCCTGATCGACCTGCTGGGTCTGGCTGCCGGGGTGTGCACCACGGCGGCGTTTGTACCGCAGGTGCTGATGGTGTGGCGCACGCGCTCGGCGCGGGATATTTCGCTGGGCATGTACGGGCTGTTTGTAACCGGTGTGGCATTGTGGCTGGTTTATGGTGTGCTGGCCGGCGCCATGCCGGTGATGGTCGCCAACGGCGTCACGCTGCTGCTGGCCAGCGCAGTGCTGCTGATGAAGTTGCGCTTTGACCGCGCTGCCCGGTTGCTGGAGGCGGAAATGCAGCAGCTCACCGCCAGGGTGGCAGACACTTTTGAAACGGACCGAGCGCCATGACCCCGGTAGACCTGCATTGCCATTCCAATGTTTCCGATGGCCTGTTGCCGCCACGCGAGGTCGTGCGCGTGGCCGCCGAACGCGGCTGCAAGATGCTGGCGCTGACTGATCACGACGATACACGCGGCCTGGCCGATGCCGAGGATGAGGCCACCCGGCGCGGCGTACAGTTCATCAATGGTGTCGAGGTATCGGTCAGCTGGGGCAAGCACACCCTGCATATCGTCGGCCTGGGGTTCGATCGTGATCACCCGGCCATGGTGGCAGGGCTGTCGACCGTGCGCGCCGGCCGCTTCGAGCGTGCAGAGCGCATGAGTGCTTCGCTGGCCAAGGTGGGCATAGAGGGTGCGCTCGAAGGCGCGCAAAAGCACGCGGACAACCCGGAAATCCTCAGCCGCACGCACTTTGCGCGCTTCCTGGTGGAAACCGGCCGCGCCAAGGATACCAAGAGCGTGTTCCACAAATTCCTGATCCGCGGCAAGCCCGGCTACGTGGAGCATGAATGGGCGCGCCTGCACGACGCAGTGGACTGGATACGCGCGGCCGGCGGGGTGGCGGTGCTGGCCCATCCGGCGCGCTACGATATGGGCAATGAAACCATGCGCGTGCTGCTGACCGAGTTCAAACGGCTGGGGGGCGAGGCCATCGAGGTCGTTTCCGGCGTGCACGGTGTGCACGAAGCGGCACGATTTGGCCGGCTGGCCGAAGAGTTCGGCTATCTGGCGTCCAGCGGTACCGATTTTCACGCAACCGGCGAGGGCGCGCGCGACCCTGGCCTGAATCCCGATCTGCCCATGGGCTGTACGCCCGTATGGCAACGCTGGCTGGAGGCCGCATGACACGTCCCTTCGTGAGTTTGTACATCGCCACCTCGCTGGATGGCCAGATTGCCGGCCGCGATGGCGGGCTGGACTGGTTGCCGCAAGTGGCGGCAAACGGTGAGGACTATGGCTACAACGCCTTCTACGCCGGCGTGGATGCGCTGGTGATGGGGCGCTCCACCTACGTGCAGGCGGCCGGCATGGGCGATTGGCCGTATGCGGGCAAACCGTCTTATGTGTATACGCACAAGGAAATCAACACCGGCCGCGACGATATCTTCTGCACCGATGTGCCGGCTGCGCAACTGCTCGACGAGTTGCAGGCTGCTGGCCACCGCAAAGTGTGGCTGGTGGGCGGTGCGAATACCGCGCGGCAATGGCTGCAGGCACGGCTGGTGGATGAAATCATCCTGACCCTGGTACCGGTGATCCTGGGCGAGGGCATTCCGCTGTTTTCCAGTTTGCCGCCGCTGCGGCTCAAGCTGGCGGACAGCCGTGCCTACCCGGACGGCCTGGTGCAGCTGCATTACCTGAAACCTGACTGAAACCCGGAGGGGCATCGTTTGTCGCAGTTTTTTGCCATACACCCGGAAACCCCGCAGGCCCGGCTGATCAAGCAGGCGGTGGAGATCATCCGCAAGGGCGGGCTGGTGGTTTACCCGACCGACTCCTGTTATGCGCTGGGCTGCCAGCTGGACAACAAGGACGCGCTCGAGCGTATCAAGCGCATCCGCAAGCTGGACGACAAGCACCATTTCACGCTGGTCTGCCACGATCTGTCGCAGCTTGGCCAGTACGCACAGGTGGATAACCGCACCTATCGCATGCTCAAGGCCGCCACGCCCGGCAGCTATACCTTCATCCTGCGTGCCACCAAGGATGTGCCACGCCGCGTGTGGCACCCGAAGAAACAGACCGTCGGCCTGCGCGTGCCCGATCACCCGGTGGTGCTGGCGTTGCTGGAAGAGCTGGGTGAGCCTTTGCTGTCGAGCACGCTGTTGCTGCCCGATGAAACCGACCCGCTGACCGATGCGTGGAGCATCCGCGAGCGGCTGGAGCATGAGGTTGATCTGGTGATCGACGGCGGCTTCTGTGGTGTGGACCCCACCACGGTGGTGGATCTGTCCGAAGATTACCCGCATGTATTGCGTCAGGGCTGTGGCTCGCTCGCGCCATTCGGCCTTTGACCCCGAACACTGAAACAGGAAGCAATATGGGTGGTTTTGACCTGAGTACTTTCATCCAGACTGTGTGCATCTGGGCGCTGCCGGTGATTTTTGCCATTACCGTGCATGAAGCTGCACACGGTTATGTGGCACGTTATTTCGGCGACGATACCGCCTGGAAAATGGGCCGCATTTCGCTCAATCCGCTCAGGCATATCGATCCGATCGGAACCGTTGCGTTGCCGCTGTTTTTGCTGGCCGTTGGTGGGTTCCTGTTTGGCTACGCGAAGCCGGTGCCGGTGAATTTCGGTCGTTTACGCAATCCCAAACGGGACGGCATGTGGGTAGCGGCAGCAGGGCCTGCCTCGAACTTCGTGATGGCGGTGATCTGGGTTTTGTTGATCCGTCTCGCGATTTCGATGGACGGGTTTGAATTGCAGCAGGCAATGGTGAAGATGGGGCAGGCCGGTGTTTCCATCAATCTGTCGCTGATGGTGCTCAACCTGTTGCCCCTGCCACCGCTGGATGGCAGCAAGATATTGATGTCGTTGCTGCCTTACAAACAGGCTGTTGCGTTATCGCGCATAGAACCGTATGGCTTCTTTATACTGTTGGCACTATTGGCAACCGGGGTGCTGGAAGTCATCATGTCGCCGCTCTTGCAGATTGCCGCAACGCCACTGGCCTGGTTGCTGGGCTGAACCTCATACTACTTACAAGAAATAATCAAGGATTAACACCATGTTCCCCGATCGCGTTCTCTCCGGCATGCGCCCGACCGGCAAGCTGCACCTCGGTCACTATCACGGCGTACTGAAGAACTGGGTCAAGCTGCAAAGCGAATACGAGTGCCTGTTCATGGTGGCCGACTGGCATGCGCTTACCACCAGCTATGACGATGTGAGCATCATCGAGAAAAGCGTGTGGGACATGGTGATCGACTGGGTGGCCGCCGGGGTGGACCCGGCACAATCGGCGATCTTCATCCAGAGCCGCGTGCCCGAGCACGCTGAGCTGCACCTGTTGCTGTCGATGATGACGCCGCTGTCGTGGCTCGAGCGCGTGCCCACCTACAAGGACCAGATCGACAAGCTGTCGCACAAGGATCTGGGCATGTACGGCTTCCTGGGCTACCCGGTGCTGATGAGCGCAGACATCCTGCTGTATCGCGGCAATCTGGTGCCGGTGGGCGAGGATCAGGTGCCGCATCTGGAAATCACCCGTGAAATTGCCCGGCGCTTCAACCACCTGTACGGCAAGGAAGTGGGTTTTGAAGACAAGGCCCAGGCTGCGATCAAGAAAATGGGTGGCAAGAAGGGCAAGCTTTACCAGGAGCTGCGCACGCGCTATCAGCAGGGTGGTGATGTGGAAGCGCTGGAAGCCGGCCGTGCATTGCTGGCTGACGCGCAGAATCTCAGCCACGGTGATACCGAGCGCCTGTTTGGCTACTTGGAAGGCGGCGGCAAGATGATCCTGCCGGAATGCCAGCCGCTGCTGACTGCCGCATCGCGCATGCCGGGGCTGGATGGGCAGAAGATGTCCAAGTCCTATGGCAACACGATTTCGCTGCGTGAAGACGCCGATACCGTCGCCAAGAAAATCAAGGTGATGCCGACCGACCCGGCACGCGTGCGCCGCAACGATCCGGGTGATCCGGAAAAATGCCCGGTATGGCAGCTGCACCAGGTGTATTCGGACGACAGCACCCGCAACTGGGTGGTAGAAGGCTGCAAGACCGCCGGTATCGGCTGTATAGAGTGCAAGACACCGGTAATCGAAGCGGTGCTTGCAGAGCAGAAGCCGATGTTCGAACGTGCGCAGCCCTACCTGGAAGACCCGACGCTGATCAAGAACATCGTGGCTGATGGCTGTGAGCGCGCGCGCGAGCTGGCGCGCGAAACCATGCGCGACGTGCGCGAGGCGATGGGGCTGGGTTACAACTGATCCCCGCATTGATCCGGTATGGATGCGATACGGGCCGGGGGTGCTGCAATGGCGCCCCCGGCGCGCGCCGGTTAATAATGCCTGTTCGCTGCGTCGGCGCCGCTTTACCATCCAGTCATGTTTGACACCGGCATTTCCAGGAGTACGTGATGCGTGACACCTTGTTTCCGATTGCCCTGATCGTGGTCGGCGCCGGTTGGCTGGTCAGTGAACTGCATTTGCTGCCCGAAGCCAACTGGATCGTCATTTTCGGCCTGATTGCGGCTGGCCTTGGCGTGCTGGCCGTGGAGGGTATCAACCGCTCCAGCATCGTGACCGGCCCGCTGCTGATCGCTGGTGGCGTGCTCACTTTCGTGCACGAGCGCACTGGTGCCGGCTGGAGCGTGCTGATCCCGGTGCTGCTGATGCTGTGGGGGTTGCTGCTGCTGGTTGCCCGCCTGCCGGCCATTCCGGAGCGCAGCCGCGCCAAGCGGGGGCCACTGCCCGGGCGCTGGGCCGACGATGACCGCAACGACGCATGAGCGAACTGGCCGAGCCGCTGGCTGAAGCCAGCCCGGCGGTGCCGGCCATCCTTGCCCATGTGCTGGGCGAGCCGGTCAGCGAGCTGCCCCTCGACCTGTATATCCCGCCCGATGCCCTGCGGGTACTGCTCGAATCTTTCGAGGGCCCGCTGGACCTGCTGCTCTACCTGATCCGCAAGCAGAATCTCGATATCCTCGATATCCCCATGGCGGAGGTCACCCGTCAGTACATGGTGTACGTGGAGGCGATGAAAACCAGCCAGCTGGAACTCGCCGCCGAATACCTGCTGATGGCGGCGGTGCTGATCGAGATCAAATCGCGGCTGCTGCTGCCGCGCCCTACCCACGCGCAGGATGACGAGCACGATCCGCGTGCCGAGCTGGTGCGCCGCCTGCTCGAATACGAGCAGATCAAGCTGGCCGCGTTCGAGCTGGATCAGCTGCCGCAGGCCGGGCGTGATTTCCAGCTGGTGGCGGTGCTGTTCGAGCGCGACATGATCGTGCAATTGCCGGAAGTGAAAGCGGCCGATCTGCGCGCCGCGTGGCAGGCCATCCTGGCACGCGCCAAGCGCAACCAGCACCACAAGATTGCCACCAGCGCGCTATCGGTACGCGAGCAGATGTCGTCGATTCTGAAGCTGTTGAAAGACGGCCGCTTTGCACGCTTCGAAACGCTGTTCGACCTCACGCAGGGGGTACCGCTGCTGGTGGTTACCTTCAGTGCGGTGCTCGAACTGGTGAAGGAAAAATACATCATCGTCAGCCAGGATGAGGGCTTCGTACCCATCTACGTGCGGCTGACGAGCGCCGAAGAATCCATTGAAGCCATTCCGCTGCCATGAGTGACGCCAAATATACCGACCGCGAGCTTGCACATATCCGCAAGGTGATCGAAACCGCGTTGCTCACCGCGCAGGATGCGTTACCGGTGATCACCCTCAAGCGGCTGTTTGCCGACGAGCCGCCGGCCAGCGTACTCAATGATCAGCTGGAAGCGCTGCAGGGCGAGTGGGGCGGCAAGGGCGTGGAACTGGTGCGGCTGGCCTCCGGCTGGCGTTTCCGCGCGCGGCTGGAAATGCAGCCCTACCTGGACCGGCTGCAGCCGGAAAAGCCGCCGCGCTATTCGCGCGCGGTGATGGAAACGCTGGCCATCGTGGCCTACCGCCAGCCGGTAACGCGTGGCGAGATCGAGGAAATCCGCGGGGTGACGGTATCGAGCGCCATCGTGCAGACCTTGAAAGAGCGCGGCTGGCTGGAGGTGCTGGGCCACAAGGATGTGCCGGGCCGGCCGGAACTGCTGGGCACCACCGCGCAATTCCTTGATGACCTGGGCCTGGCAAAGCTGGGCGAATTGCCGCCGCTGATGGAATTGCAGGGGCTGGTCTTGCCTGAAACAGCGACGGAATAAGCCATTTGCAGGGCTATGTGAATTTATAAGAATTTTCTTTTGTATCAGGCGTTTGTCTGATCGTAGCAACAGCTTGCTGACGGCCGTCAGCATTGAAGTGTGCAATTGTGCCATTGCGCTAGAATCCATCTGCTTGACCATGTTTGGGTGACGTAAATTACTGCAATGCAGCAATTTGCCGCTTATTTCGTCTGGTCCACCAAACCTGCTCGGGTAATTCAAAAAATGCGGCGCGAAGCGGTCCTACACCGTTCATCGTTACCGTCAAAAAAGATGATGGAAGAGGAGATTGGCGGCATGTTGAAATTGATCGTGGTTTATATCCATTTGCTCACCACCTGTATTGCACTGGCAGCCGTGCTGAAAGCGGACCGGCGCTTGTGGCACTGGCGCGAGAAAGCGCTGGATGGCCCGCGGCTGGCCTATATCCGTACCACGCAGGGCACCGCTTCATTTACATTGGGCATACTCTGGATTACCGGTGCGGCGTTGATTGCTTTGGGCTGTATTCAGGATGGCATGCATTACCTCGATAACCCCAAGCTATGGATGAAAGTGACGGTGGTGATTGCATTGACTGCCAACGGCTGGCTATTGCATTCGGTGGCGTTTCCACATCTGCAAAGGCGCATTGCATTTGTGGATCTGCCATTGCCTGATCGCGCCAAGCTGGCAGTAATGGGCGGTGTATCGGCAACGTGCTGGCTTTTTGCCGCTTTCCTGGGTATTGCCCGCTCGTGGAACCAGGTGCTGCCTTATTCACAGATACTGCTGATTTTTGCCAGCCTGCTGTCCTTGGCGACATGCGGCGCGCTGCTGGTGGCCGTTGTGATCGGTCGCAAGGCCAATGTGGAGTGGTTGTCGCAAGGCGAAACGGCAAGCGGCGGCATCTGAACCCGGTCGGTGAATGTTAGACAGATGTTTCGTTGAGGGGTGACCGGGTGGCTGCGGTAAAATGCGCGGCATGAACCTTCATCTTGTCATCCCCCACGCAGACTGGCCCGATCATGCAACACGTGCTGCCATCGTCAAGGTGCTGGCTGCCCCGGCGCTGAACCGCTTGCTGGGCCGTGGTGCTGCGCGCAGGTCTGCGCCTGCCACCCCCCATGCAGTACTGGCGCGTGATTTTGCCGTCGCCGAACTGGCTGTGGCGCCGCTGACGCTGCAACTGGATGCCCCTGCCGAGGAGGCCGGTTACTGGCTGCGTGCCGATCCCGTGCACCTGCGGCCGGACCGCGATCAACTGGTGATGCTCGACTCACGCGCGTTCGAACTTACGCAGGCAGAAGCGGATGGCCTGTGTGATGGCCTCAACCACATCTTTGCCGAAGACGGTTTCCGTTTTCTGGCGGCCACGCCGTATCGCTGGTATCTGCGCCTGCCCGCCGATCCGCACCTGCTGTTCACGCCGTTCGACGATGCGCTGGGCCGCGATATCGATAGCCTGCTGCCGCAAGGCGCCACAGCGCTACGTTGGCACAAGTTGCTCAATGAAATGCAGATGTGCATGTACGGCCACAAGGTGAATGATGCGCGGGTGGCAGCGGGCAAAACCGCGGTCAACAGCGTGTGGCCCTGGGGTGGCGGCATGTTTCCGCCTGCAGCGCGGGCTGTAGCCCCGCAAGCACGGGTTTACGCCGATGATGCGGTGCTGGCGGCATTGACGCAGATGGCTGGTGCAGCGGTGCAGCCATTGCCGGCATCCATCGCGGATGTGCAGCAGGATGCCTATGTGCTGCTGCCGCAGCTGCGTAGCGGTGCGCTGTATGGTGATGCGCAGGCCTGGTACGCCGGCTGGCAGCAACTGGAAACCGATTGGCTGGCGCCGGCGCTTGCCATGCTGCAATCGGGCAGGCTGGCCAGCCTGCGGCTGAGTTTTCCGGAACTGGGGCGTGATGTCACGGTGACCAAAGGCCAGCTATGGCATTTCTGGCGTGGCAACCGCTGGCCGTGGGAGATTTGACATGTCGATGATACGCAGCCGCAACGTGCCGGCAGAATTGAACCGGCAACTGATGGCATCCGGGCTGTCGGCGCTGGAAGCGCGGCTGTATGCCGCACGCGGCATTGCATCGCCCACCGAGCTGGAGCACGAACTCAAGCACCTGATTCCGCCCGACCAGATGAAGGGCGCCGCTGCGGCGGCAATCCGCCTTGCCGATGCCATTGCCGCGAGCGAGCGCATCCTGATCGTGGCCGACTACGATGCGGATGGCGCTACCGCGTGTTCCGTGGCGATGAAGGGCCTGGGCATGCTGGGCGCCACCGTCGATTTCGTGGTGCCCAACCGCTTTGAATATGGCTACGGGCTGACGCCGGAAATCGTGGCACTGGCAGCACAGAAATCGCCAGACCTGATCGTGACGGTGGATAACGGCATTGCCAGCGTGGCTGGTGTGGCAGCGGCGAAGGCGCGCGGCATCGAGGTGCTGGTGACCGATCACCATTTGCCCGGCGATACCTTGCCCGATTGCCTGATCGTCAACCCCAACCAGCCAGGCTGCACCTTCCCCAGCAAGAACCTGGCTGGCTGCGGCGTGATGTTCTACGTGTTGCTGGCATTGCGCGCCGAGCTGCGCCGTCGCGATGCTTTTGCCGGCCAGGCCGAACCCAACCTTGCCGTGCTGCTGGATCTGGTTGCGCTGGGCACGGTGGCCGATGTGGTCAGGCTGGACAGCAATAACCGCATCCTGGTCGAGCAGGGCTTGAAGCGCATGCGCGCCGGCCGCGCCAGCCCCGGCGTGGCCGCGTTGTTTACCGCTGCGGGGCGCAATGCCGCCAAGGCCAGTTGCTTTGACCTGGGCTTCACGCTGGGCCCGCGGCTCAATGCCGCAGGCCGGCTCGATGACATGAGCCTAGGCATTGCCTGCCTGCTGTCCGGCAGCGAAGAGGCGGCAATGCCGCTGGCGCGCGAGCTGGACCAGATGAACCGCGCACGCCGCGAGATCGAAGCCGGCATGCGCGAGGAAGCCGAAACCGCGCTGTTGTCGATTGCGGTCGATGATTGCTTCAGCATTGCGCTGTACCGCGCCGACTGGCACCAGGGCGTGGTGGGCATCGTGGCATCGCGGGTGAAGGACAAATTCCATCGGCCCACCATCGTGTTTGCCGATGGCGGCGAGGATGAAATCAAGGGCTCGGGGCGCTCTATTCCCGGCCTGCACCTGCGCGATGCGCTTGATCTGGTATCCAAGCGCCACCCCGATCTGATCGCGAAGTTTGGGGGGCATGCAATGGCCGCCGGCCTGAGCTTGCGCAGCGCGGACTTCGCCCGCTTCCAGCGTGCATTCGAAGCCGTGTGCCGCGAGTTGATGGACGAAGCCGCACTTACGCACGTGATCGAGACGGATGGCGAATTGCCAGCGGATGCGCTCAGCTTTGCCACCGCCGAGCGCATCGAGTCGCAGGTATGGGGGCAGGGCTTCCCGGCGCCACGCTTCGAGGGCACTTTCCGCGTGCTGGAGCAGCGCATCGTGGGCGAGCGCCACCTGCGGCTGAAGCTTGCCAACGAGTTTGGCCAGCAGATCGCCGCAATGCGTTTCCAACATGCCGATCCGCTGCCCGCCACCATCCGCGCGGTGTACAGCCTTGGCATCAATGAATTCCGCGGCGAGCGCGCATTGCAGTTGCTGATCGATTATTGCGACGACAAGGCGGCGTGAAGCACCCCGCTGGCTGGACTGCACGGGCAAGCGCGGCGGTGTTTTTTGCCGTGGCGGGTACGACTTAATGCCAACGTGCTGCCAGCAGTCATCTGCGCAGTGTACAGTCAGCATATCGACAAGCCATGGCGGCGCATCGGCGCTGACCGTGGCGATATAAAAAGAGAGGACGACAATGCGCTGGATGATCTTGCCGGGCATGCTGCTTGCGGGTGCTGCCCACGCAGCCTTGCTGACCCCTACAGAGGCGGAAGCGCTGGGTGATCGCGTCTGCAAGCCGGCGCAGCACGGCATGCTCGATTGCCAGACGGTGGCGCCGCCACAGGTGGCGGAACCCAATCCGTCCGATCCCAAGCAATTGAAGCCGACCGACTTCGGTGAAAGCATCCCTGCCACATCGATGGTGGCGGATGCACCGATGAAACCCACCATGGATGCAATCCCGGAAAAGCTGGCCGGCAATAGCGTGAAGATCGGCTGGGACATGGGCTACGGCACCACCGCCGAATACTGGGAAGTCTGGGATAACGGCGTGATGCGGCTGCGCAGCCAGGACTTTACCCAACGGCCGCTGGCCGATGGGGGTGTGGGCGGCGTCAAGATCATGGCGACCCAGAGTGGCGTGGCCACCATCGATGAGTTGACCGCCGGTCGGCACGCACTGCTGGTGCGCTTGTGCAATACCATCACCCCGCAGGGCAAGCGCAGCGACAAACCGGCATGTACCAGCATCAGCGGGCAAACCTGGGTGGCAGGCCAAGGCGCGGATGCCGAGGGCAACAAGCCGGATGCGCCACAGATCGACTGGTTGCCCAGCGTGACCACTGGCGAAGCCATCGATCTGGCGTGGAACATGTGGTGGGGCAACCCGGGGCGCTACTGGCAGGTGCTGGATAACGGTGCCGTGCTGCTGGAATCTGCAGCGTTCGAGGTGAGCGATGCGCATAGCCAGTCCGGCCGCGTGAGTGTGGCCGGCCTGATGCCGGGCAAGCATGCGCTGAGCATCAAACTGTGTACCGCGCTCGATTGCGCAGAGAGTGCGGCCGGCAATGTGGAAGTCATCATCCCCAACAGCACGCCGCTGCCGCCCAATCTGGCACTGCAAGCCACTACCGTGGACGGCTGGGTGGTGGGCTGGAGTCTGCCGCGCTATGCCAGCAGCAAGAAACCCGGCCATTGGCAATGGCTTGATCCTGAATCCGGCGCAGCATTCGGCAAGGTGCAAACAGCGATTCGCGAATGCATGGCGCCTGATGCGATCACGCCCAAAACCCGCGTGGCCAGCTGGTGTGGTGAAGGGCGCGTCGCAAGGCTGGATCTTGCCGGGGATTTGGCGGTGCGCGTTTGCCAGGGGGAAGTCTGCACGGAAAGCACCGGTTTTTCGCCGGATGAAGCAGAGGCGGCGGCCAGCCAGCCCAAGGGCGATACGCTGAGCCGGCAATGACCCGGCAGGTATTTGTCTATGGCACGCTCAAGCGTGGCTATAGCAATCATCACTGGCTGGAGGGTGCGCATTTCCTCGGGCATGCGCACACCACGGCACGTTATGCGCTGTACGCGGTGAGCTACCCGTTCTTGTCCGATGATCTGGCGCTATATCCGGTCGAGGGCGAGCTGTATGCGGTGAGCGATGCCGGCTTGCTGCGGCTGGATGTGCTCGAGCAACATCCGGACGATTATTGCCGTCGGGAAATTACCGTGCAGCTCGCCAGCGGCGATCAGGCGGTCGCCTGGGCATATTTCCATCCGGCCCCGCAGGGCAAACTGCTGGCAGCAGGGGTGTATCTGGAAGAGAGGACAGCAATCTGAGCGCAGCACCCATCGTGTCAGCCGGAACCGGATGGCTGATGTGCGTGATCTGATCTAAGTTTGACCCATATCGGGCCAGCAGGCCCAGCGCCAAGGAGAACCACATGGATACCAGCAAGCACGATTTGCCCGCATTGTTCGGCCAGCTTGGCCTCGCCAACGATCCGGCAGAGATCGCCCTTTTCCTGCATGAGCACCGCATCGGGCCGGGCGATGATCTGGCACAGGCACCGTTCTGGAGTGATCACCAGGCAGCTTTTCTTGCCGAAGGGGTGGACAAGGATGCGGAGTGGGCCGAAGTGATCGACGAACTGGCCGCACGCCTGTCGCATTGAAGCGCCATCCATCTCGCCAAACATGAACAGCCCCGCAAGGGGCTGTTTTCACAACGCTGATGCGCAGCGGTGTTACAGGAAATAGTTGAGCACGCCTTCGAGGCCAACCTGGTTGATGCTGTACGGCGCTTCTGCCCGCACTAGCGGCTTGGCATGGCAGGCCACGCCGTAGCCGGCTTCGAACAGCATGGGCAGGTCGTTGGCCCCATCACCGATGGCTACCACCTGATCACGCCGCAGGCCCAGTTCCTCGCGGTAGGCAATCAGCTCGGCCTTCTTGCGTTCGGCATCGATAATGTCGCCATTCACCTGGCCGGTGAGCTTGCCGTTGCTGATTTCCAGCACGTTGGCAATGGCGCGGCTCAGATCAAGCTTGTTCTGCAGCCGTTCGGTAAAGAAGGTGAAACCACCGGAAATCAGTAGCGTCCTGGCGCCAGCCTGCTGGAAACCCTTGAGCATTTTCTCCGCGCCGGCCATCAATTGCAGGCGCTCGTCGTACACGCGTGCCAGCGCGCTTTCTTCCAGCCCGGCCAGCAGCGCTACGCGCCGTGTGAGGCTGGCCTTGAAATCCAGTTCGCCGCGCATGGCAGCGGCGGTGATTTCCGCTACCTGCGGCTTGATGCCCACCATGTCGGCAATCTCGTCGATGCACTCGATGGTGATCAGCGTGGAATCCATATCCATGACCACCAGGCCGATATCGTTCACGGCGACGTCTTCGGGGATGAAGGCGTAATCGAGCTGGTTGCTCTCGCAGAAGTCGGCCACGGCCTCGTCATTGTCGATATGCGCGCCCAGCAGCCGGAATGCCTGCTGGTTGATCGCATCGATCTGGTACGCATCGGACAAGCGGGCGAGCTGCTTGAGGTCCTGCGTGGCGATGTTGGGGGCTTGGATGACGAGGCGGTGCATGGCTGGATACTTGAGGCAAAAGAGCGATTATATCGGAGCGGCAGGCTCGCTGTGCTGAGCGGGTGGCGCAGGCGCCGCCCGGCAGCTGCCGGGCCAGCCGTGGCAAAACTCAGTTGTTCTTGAGCACCGGCTCCACGCCGATGGCCCGTAGCCTGGCGGCGGCGGCATCGGCCTCCGCCTTGTTCTTGAACGGACCGATCTGCACGCGTGTTTCCAGGTAGGCGGGAATGCCGGCGGCCTGTACGCGCTTGAGCAGTTTTTCCGCGTTGTCCGAATGCAGGAACACGCCGGCCTGCACGGTATAGCCATTGGGGCCGCGCACCGCGTCCGCCGCTGCGGGCCCCGCCAGCAGATTCTGGGGTTGCAACAGCGTTTCCGCCTGGCTGTTGCGGCGGGGAGCGGCTTGTGCTGTGGCGGTGGCACGCGGTGGCGTGTTGACTGGCTGTGCTGCGGCTGGTGTGGCTGGCTGCGTGGGCGCCACAGTCTGCAGGCTGGCTGCAGGAGGGGGCGCTACGGTTGCCGTGCGCGCAGGAACTTTGCCGGAAATCGGCTTCGAAGTAGGGGGTGGCGTACTGGAGGTAGCCGCTGTCGGCGTTGGGGCGGCGCTTGGCGCCGGGCTGGCGGCAGCGGGTACCGATGCCGGGGCGCTGGCAGTGGCAGGCTCACTGGCCTGAGCTGCGGGCTGCTCGGTGGGCGGTACGGGTTCCTCGCTGATCTGCGGCGCGATACGTGGCGTGGTCGGGGTTTCCAGCTGCGGTTTTTCGTCCGGCCGGTCCAGCAGGTAGATACCGCCCAGCACCACCGCAATCAGGCCGGCAGCAATGCCCAGGCGCCATAACACTTGTTCGCGCAAACGGCGTTGTTCGGCCTGTTGCAGTATCGGGTCGAATCCGTCGCTCATGGGCGTTAAAGGCGCTTTAATCCGGTTGTAAGGCAGAGATGGTACAGATTTGCTATCATGTCCGGCTATCTAGCCTGGCTGGGTGCCGGATCGGGATGCACAAACGTGCATTGAGGCTACCCAAAGCAGCCGGGCTTGTAAATGAATTCGACGCCGGATTCCCGGTTTCCGGAATCCCGCTTTCGCATGAATCCGTATCTATTAACCTGTCTTTCTGGAGTGAACATGGCTATTGAACGCACGCTGTCGATCGTTAAACCGGATGCCGTTGCCAAGAACGTCATCGGCAAAATCTACGACCGTTTTGAAACAGCTGGCCTGAAAGTGGTTGCTGCCAAGCTCAAGCAACTGTCCCGCGCCGAAGCCGAAGGCTTCTATGCTGTACATAAGGAACGCCCTTTCTTCAATGATCTGGTGACCTTCATGATCTCCGGCCCGGTAATGATCCAGGCGCTGGAAGGCGAAGGCGCCATCCTGAAGAACCGTGACCTGATGGGCGCGACCGATCCGAAGAAGGCAGAGGCAGGCACCATCCGCGCTGATTTCGCAGAATCGATCGATGCCAATGCAGTGCATGGCTCTGATTCGGCTGAAAATGCCGCAATTGAAATTGCCTACTTCTTCGCTTCCAGCGAAGTGTACGCAGGCCGCTAAGGCCGGGAAGGATACGATGTCGGTCAATCTGCTCAACTACGATGCGGACGGCCTTGCCGAACTGATGATCCAGTACGGCGAGAAGCCATTCCGCGCCAAGCAACTGATGAAATGGATTCATCAGCGCGGCGAGGCGGATTTCGCGCAGATGACCGATATCGCCAAGACATTCCGCGAAAAGCTGGTGGCGGGCGCACAGGTTGCTGCCCCTGCCATGCTGGCGGAACAGATTGCTACGGACGGCACTACCAAGTGGCTGCTGGACGTGAATGTAGGCAACGGCATCGAAACCGTGTTCATTCCGGAAGATGACCGTGGCACGCTGTGCATTTCCAGCCAGGTTGGCTGTGCACTCGATTGCGGGTTCTGCTCGACTGCCAAGCAGGGCTTCAATCGCAACCTCAGCGTGGGCGAAATCATCGGCCAGCTGTGGTGGGCGGAAAACCGCCTGACGGCCGAACAGGCGCGTATCGGCGATGTGCCGCTGGAGCCGGGCGGTCGTATCGTCACCAATGTGGTGATGATGGGCATGGGCGAGCCACTGGCCAATTTCGAAAATGTTGTGGCTGCGCTACGCCTGATGCTCGATGACAACGCCTATGGGCTCAGCCGCCGCCGCGTCACGCTGTCCACCTCCGGCATCGTGCCGGCAATGGACCGTTTGCGTGATGCCTGTCCGGTGTCGCTGGCGGTGTCGTTGCATGCACCCAATGACGCGATCCGCGACGAAATCGTGCCGATCAACAAGAAATACCCGCTCAAAGAGCTGCTGGCGGCGTGCAACCGCTACTTGGAAAAAGCGCCGCGCGACTTCATCACTTTCGAGTACGTGATGCTGGCCGGCGTGAATGACCAGCCAGAGCATGCGCGCCAGCTGGCAGTGCTGGTACGCGACGTGCCATGCAAGATCAATCTCATTCCCTGGAATCCTTTCCCGGGTGCGGACTACAACCGATCGGGCCGGGATGCTATCCTCGCATTCCGGGATATCCTCAACGAAGCCGGCTATGTGGCAACGGTGCGGAAAACACGGGGAGATGACATCGACGCCGCCTGTGGTCAACTGGCAGGTCAGGTCAAGGACAAGACCCGTCGTGCAGCCCGGCATGCGATGGAAACAAAACCGATAATATTTCGCCCCTGACACGAGGATTCAATGACGCCCAAGCCCATCGCTTTACTGCTATCGATACTGCTGATTGCAAGCGCCATGGCAAGGGCCGAGACGTTGCCGCCCGCAACAAACCGCGCCAGCATCTATACACAGCTGGCTGCCGAATATTTCCGGCGTGGCCAGGTTGGCGTAGCGCTGGAAGATGTGCAAAAGGCGATCGATGCCGACCCCAAGTATGCGCCGGCACACAATATTGCCGGTCTGATCTACAACCAGCTGCAGGATAATGTGGCTGCACAGCGGCATTTCCAGGAGGCATTGCGCCTGGCGCCGGATGATGCCGACATCAACCACAATTACGGCTGGTATCTGTGTGAACACAATCAGCGCCAGGAAGGCATCCGTTACTATGTGCTGGCTGCCAGGAACCCGTTGTACAGCACGCCGGAGAAGTCGCTGATCAATGCCGGTGAATGCGCGGCTGACAGTGATGACCTGGATGGCGCGCGCAGCTTCTATCTGCAGGCGTTGAAAGCACGCGTCAGCAGCGCGCAGGCGCGGCAAAGGCTGATTGAAGTGGATCTGCGGCGCAAGGACTTTGACGAGGCCAAGCGTTATCTGGCAGAGCTGCAGAAGCTGGTGCAACCCAGTGCTACACTCGCCTGGTTGTCGTTGCGTGTCGAGCGCGGCCTTGGCAACAAGGATGGCGAGGCCCGCTACGCAGATCTGCTGCGCAAGCAATATCCGGATTCGATCGAAACCTCCCGCCTTCTGGCCAATAAGTACGACAGCGCTGCCGAATGACCCCACCAGAGCAAGAAACTACCCCGTTGCGGGATCGTGCCACGACTGTCAGTGTTGGCGCGCGCCTCAAAGCCCGCCGCGAGCAGATGGGCCTGACCATAGAACAGGCGGCCCAGCAGCTGAAGCTGACGAAAACGCAGGTGAGTGCCATCGAGCGCGATGCGTTCGACAGCCTGCCCGGCAATACTTTTGCACGCGGCTTTGTGCGCAACTATGCCCGTCTGCTGGAAATTGACCCGGCCCCCATTCTGGAAGACCTGTCTGCATGGCTGCCGGCCGAGCGCGTGCAGACCGCATTGCCCAAGGTACACGAGGAAGAATCTTTCTCGCTGGGGAGTGGCACGGGCCGCGCAATCCAGCTGTGGCTGGTGATCCTGGTCGGCTTGATCATAGGTGCAGGCGCGGTATTCTGGTTTTTGCAGCAGCCGGTATCGCCGCAACTGGATGTGCCGCAAGTGGCGTCTGCCGCTTCTGCGGTCGTGGCGGTGGCCGAGGTGGCCAGCGAGGCGGCAACCATCAGCATGGATGATAATGACAACGCCAGCGCTGCTTCAGCCGCACCGGTGGTGGGGGCGTCGGCGGTTGCCGAAGCCAGCGCCGCTTCCGCAGTGGTTGCCGTCAGGGCGGTAGCCAGCAGCGCCAGCGCAGCCCGGGCCAGTGCGCCCAAGGCCGCCGCTTCTGCGGTGGTGGGCAATGGCGAGTTGCGCCTGCAGGCCGAGGCGGATTCCTGGGTGCAGATTTTTGATGCCAATGGCACCAAGCTGGTCTCCGAAATCGTCAAGCAGGGCGAAAGCCGTGTGGTGGGTGGCGTGCCACCTTACCGGGTAAAAATCGGCAACGCGCCCAAAACCCGTCTTTACCTGCGGGGCCAGCAAGTTGACCTCACCACCTATACCAAGACCGACGTGGCGACGTTGGAACTGAAATAAGCAGCCATTGAAGCCCTATTGCCATGAGTGACCTCATTATTCCGCGCCGCCAGACCCGCCAGGTCCAGGTCGGCAATGTCTGGGTTGGCAGCGATCATCCGGTGATGATCCAGTCGATGACCAACACCGATACCGTCGATGCCGAAGGCACCGCGCGGCAGATCTTCGAGCTGTGGCGAGCGGGATCGGAAGCTGTACGCATTACCGTGAACAGCCCGGAGGCGGCCGCGCAGGTGGCCACCATCAAGTCCAAGCTGGAGAACTGGGGCTGCAAGGTGCCCATCGTCGGCGATTTCCACTACAACGGCGATCGGCTGCTGCGCGATTACCCGGACTGCGCCGAGGCGCTGGCCAAATACCGCATCAACCCCGGTAACGTGGGCAAGGGCAGCAAGCGCGACGAAAAATTCGCCTACATGATCGAAAAGGCCATCGAATACAACAAGCCGGTACGCATCGGCGTGAACTGGGGCTCACTCGATCAGGCCATGGCCACCCGGTTGATGGATGAAAACGCCAGGCGCGCACAGCCGCTGCCGGTGGAGGCCATCATGCGCGAAGCACTGATCCTGTCTGCGCTGGAATCGGCCGAGCAGGCCATCGGCTGGGGCCTGTCTGCCGACAAGATCATCCTGTCGTGCAAGGTCTCGCATGTGCAGGACCTGATCGCGGTGTACCGCGATCTGGCTGCACGTTGCGATTTTCCGCTGCACCTGGGGCTGACCGAGGCCGGCATGGGGTCCAAGGGCATCGTGGCATCCAGCGCCGCACTGGCCGTGCTGCTGCAGGAAGGCATCGGCGATACCATCCGCATCTCGCTCACGCCAGAGCCGGGTGGCGATCGCACCAAGGAAGTGATCGTTGGCCAGGAACTGCTGCAGACCATGGGCTTGCGCAGCTTTACCCCGCTGGTGACGGCGTGTCCGGGCTGTGGCCGTACCACCTCGACCGTATTCCAGGAACTGGCACGCGATATCCAGGATTTCCTGCGGGTGCAGATGCCGATCTGGCGTGAGGCGTATCCGGGCGTCGAGGAAATGAAAGTGGCGGTGATGGGCTGTGTGGTGAATGGCCCGGGCGAATCCAAGCTGGCTGATATCGGCATCAGCCTGCCGGGCACGGGTGAGGTACCGGTGTGTCCGGTGTATGTGGACGGCCAGAAGACCGTGACGCTCAAGGGCGAGCAGGTGGCCGTCGAGTTCCAGGCGCTGGTCGAGGACTACGTCAAGACGAATTATGGGGCAGCGGGCGCCAAGCGCCGCGATGTCGCCAGCAAGACCATTCCATTGAAAGTCGTGTAGACGGGCGGTATTGCACCGGCCGTTTTCAATTCCAACAGGTTCAGATCAATGAGTAAAACCATCCAGAGCATCAAGGGTATGAATGATGCTCTGCCCATTGCAAGCAAGGCAGCACCGATTCCCACGCCTGTCTGGCTGCATTTTGAAGCGATCGCGCGCGACTGGTTGGCCAGTTACGGATATGAGCAATTGCGTACCCCGATTCTGGAGTTCACGTCGTTGTTCGTGCGCGGCGTTGGCGAACATACCGACATCGTTGAAAAGGAAATGTACGCGTTCGAGGACAGCCTGAATGGTGATCAACTGGTGCTGCGCCCCGAGGGTACCGCCGGTTGCGTGCGCGCCTGCATCGAGCATGGCCTGCTGTATAACCAGACACAACGGCTATGGTATACGGGCCCGATGTTCCGGCATGAACGGCCACAGAAGGGCCGTTATCGCCAGTTCCATCAGGTAGGCGTGGAGGCATTCGGTTTTGCCGGTCCGGAAGTGGATGCCGAGCTGATCGCCATGCTGGCCGATCTGTGGCAGCGTCTTGGCCTGACTGGCCTCAAGCTGGAGCTCAATTCGCTGGGCGATACCGCCGAGCGTGCCGCACACCGTGCCGAGCTGATCGCTTATCTGGAAAAATTCGTGGATATCCTGGATGAAGACGGCAAGCGCCGCCTGCATACCAACCCGCTGCGCGTGCTCGATACCAAGAACCCGGCACTGCAGGAAATGGCGGAAAATGCACCGCGACTGGCCGACTTCCTTGGTGAGGAAACACGCGCGCATTTCGATCGTGTGCGTACCTTGCTGGATGATGCCGGTATTGCCTACACGCTGAATGACCGGCTGGTGCGCGGCCTCGATTATTACAACCGCACCGTGTTCGAGTGGACCACCACCGAGTTGGGTGCGCAGGCAACAGTGGCTGCCGGGGGGCGTTACGATGGCCTGGTCGAGCAACTGGGTGGCAAGCCCTGCCCGGGTGTCGGCTTCGGTATCGGCCTCGAGCGCCTGCTGCTGTTGCTGGAAGCGCAGGCCATTGCTGTTCCGGTCAATGCCCCCGATGTCTACCTGATCAACGACGGCGATGCAGCCAGCCGGGCGGCATTTGCCGTGGCACGCATGCTGCGCGCTGCAGGGCTCAAAGTGGTCATGCACGCCGGTGGCGGCAGTTTCAAGTCACAATTCAAGAAGGCCGATGCTTCAGGTGCGCGTTTTGCCGTAGTGATCGGCGAGTCGGAAGCGGAGGCTGGCAGCGCCAATCTCAAACGCTTGACCGGCGAAAACGGTGGTGAACAAATTACCTTGCCGCAAGCGGAGCTGGCGGCGCAAATCCTCGCTGCGGCATAATCCGGCAGCATTCCACTTCAATGCGTTGCCTCAAGGCCGCAAGGATCACGAAAAATGGCATTCGATCTGCAAGAACAAGAACAAATCGCCGAGCTCAAGGCGTGGTGGCAAGACTGGGGCAAGTATCTGGCCGCAGTCGTTGTAGCGGGCCTCGTCGGCTATGCCGGCTACGCTGGCTGGAACGCTTATCAGTCCAGTGAGGCGGAAGCCGCTGCGGAAATCTACGCTAAGGCTGAACTGATGGCGGATGATCTGCCCAAGTTGCGTGCCGAGGTCGAGAAATTGCAAAGCCAATACGGAGGTACAGGCTATGCCGCGCGGGCCACGTTGCTGGCCGCCAAGGTTGCTGCCAGCTCGGGTGACTTCAAATCCGCGCAAACGCAATTGCAATGGGTACTGGGCCACGGCAACGAAGCGGGCTTGCGCGATGCCGCGCGCCTGCGTCTGGCTGCCGTCAATCTGGACATGAAGCAATACGATGCAGCACTGGCTGCATTGCAAGGCCGTGAAGAAGAGGCATCCACGGCGTTGTTCGCCGAAGCTCGTGGTGATGTGCTGGTTGAAAAAGGTGATGCCGCTGGCGCCCGCGATGCCTACAAGCAGGCCATTGCCAAGCTGGAAAAGAGCGCTCCCAGCTATCAGTACCTGGAAGTGAAACTCGCAGCACTGGGGAACGGTTGATATGAGCAAGATGCGATCTGCATGGCGTACCGGGCTGGTTGCCGTTGCGCTCGGTCTGGCGGGTTGCGGCACGGTCAGCAACGCGCCGGTGCCGTCGCCGCTGCCGGTTGTTCAGAATACGGTCAGTGCCAATGTGCTGTGGCACAGTTCGGTAGGGGGAGGGACCCAATACCGTTTCCTGCCCGCGCGCTTGGGTGATGACAAGCTGGTGGTTGCCGGTGCCAAGAATACGCTGGCGCTGTTGCGGCTGAGCACTGGCGCACGCGACTGGCAGGTTCAGCTCGATAGCGACATTGCCGGTGGCGTTGGCGCGGGTGATGGCCTGATTGCGGTTGGTACGCTCAAGGGTGAGTTGCTGACGTTTGCTACGGATGGCAAGCCGCGCTGGAAAATCCAGCTCTCCAGCGAAATCATCGCGCCGCCTGCGATTGCCCAGAATACCGTGATGGTGCGCACTGGTGATGGCCGTATTACCGGCCTGTCCAGCAGCGACGGTACCAAGGTCTGGCAGTTCCAGCGCCAGTTGCCGGCGCTGACCTTGCGCAACTTCGCGCCATTGACTGTGGTGGAAGGTACTGCATTGGCCGGGCTGGCAGGTGGACGCCTGGTTGCGCTGGGCGTGGCTGATGGCCGTGTGTTGTGGGATAGCCCGGTATCGCTGCCACGCGGCGCCACCGAACTGGAGCGCGTATCGGATGTGGTTGCCGCCCCGGCAGTCAACGGCAATGTCACCTGCGCAGCGGCTTATCAGGGCCGGGTGAGTTGTTTCAACGTACTGAACGGCAGCCTGATCTGGTCGCGCGAAGCGTCCAGCTTTTCCGGCGTGGCAATGGATGAAGCGCGCGTTTATCTCGTGGCTGCCGACGGCGCCATACAGGCATTCGAGCGTACCAGTGGCCGCAGCCTGTGGCGTCAGGACAAACTGGCCGCGCGCGGCGTAGGTACGCCTGCTGTCATCAATGGCCAGGTTGCCGTTGCTGATTACCAAGGCTATGTGCACCTGCTCAACCCCGAGGACGGCAGCTTTGTCAGTCAGCTTGCCACCGACGGCAGTCGCATTGCTGCCGCACCGCAAGTGCTGGACGGCAAGCTGCTCGTTCAAACCCAATCCGGCAATGTATACGCCTTGAAAGTGAAGTAAGAGTAGAAAAATGAAACCCACAATTGCATTGGTCGGACGCCCCAACGTCGGCAAATCGACGTTGTTCAACCGGCTGACCAAGACGCGCGATGCGCTGGTGGCCGACCAGCCGGGCCTGACCCGGGATCGCCACTATGGCCATGGCCGGGTGGGCGAAAAGCCGTACTTTGTCGTCGATACCGGCGGTTTCGAGCCGGTAGTCGACGAAGGCATCATGTTCGAAATGGCCCGCCAGACGCTGCAAGCGGTGGACGAGGCCGATGCCATCGTGTTCATCGTTGATGGCCGCGTCGGCATCACCCCGCAGGACAAGATCATCGCGCAGCGCTTGCGCCAGATCGATCGCCCGGTATGGGTGGCGGTCAACAAGGTCGAAGGCATGCAGCGCGCCGTCGTTACCGCGGATTTCTACGAGCTGGGCCTGGGCGATCCGGTTGCCATTTCCGCCAGTCATGGCGAAGGCGTACGCGACCTGTTCAACGAGGTGCTGGAACGCTTCGAAGTGCCCGAGGATGATGGCGAATCCGATCACCCCAAGTTTGCCATCGTCGGCCGCCCCAACGTGGGCAAGTCCACGCTGGTGAATGCGGTGCTGGGCGAAGAGCGCGTGATTGCATTCGACCAGCCGGGCACCACGCGCGATTCGGTGTATATCGATTTCGAGCATGGCGAAAAGCCGTACACCATCATCGATACCGCTGGCGTGCGCAAGCGCGGCAAGGTCACCGAGATGATCGAGAAATTCTCGGTGATCAAGACCATGCAGGCGATCGAGGATGCCAATGTGGCGGTGCTGGTGCTCGATGCTACGCAGGAGGTCTCGGATCAGGACGCGCGCGTAGCCAGCTTCGTGCTGGAAACCGGCCGCGCGCTCGTGGTGGCGGTCAACAAATGGGATGCGGCCAACCAAGAGCAGCGTGATCGCATCAAGCGTGAAATCGATCGCAAACTGAGCTTTCTGGATTTCGCCAAATTCCACTATATTTCAGCGTTGCGTGGTGCGGGCGTCACTGATCTGTTCAAGTCCATTGATCAGGCCTATACCGCTGCAATGATCAAGATTGCCACACCGAAACTGACCAATGCGCTGCAACTGGCCATCGAACGCCAGCAGCCGCCGCTGATCGGCAAGGTCCGCCCGAAAATGCGCTATGCGCACCAGGGGGGCAGCAACCCGCCGGTGGTGATCGTGCATGGCAATGCGCTGGAGAAAGTGCCTGCTTCGTATTGGCGTTACCTGGAGCACACGTTCATGAAAATGTTCAAGCTGCAGGGTACGCCGCTACGTGTTCAGTACAAGCTCAGTGGCAATCCGTACGACGACAAGAAGGTGCCGCGCAAGATGGTCCACCCGGGCCGGCGCGAGAAATGATCCAGCAGCATCGCTTAGCGCATCGGTAATCCTGCCTATTGGCAGGGTTCGGGATTTATACTATAAGCGTAAGCGTGCTGCTGTCTTACCAATAACAATGCATCGGAGAACAACAATATGAGTGCCAAGGGGCAAATGCTGCAGGATCCATTCCTGAATGTGCTGCGTAAAGAGCACGTGCCGGTCTACATCTATCTCGTCAATGGCATCAAGCTGCAAGGCCAGATCGAGTCGTTCGACCAATACGTGGTGCTGTTGCGCAACAACGTAACCCAGATGGTCTACAAACATGCCATTTCTACCGTGGTGCCTTCGCGCCCGGTCACGATCCCGCATGAAAACCCGCAGCACGCCAGTGTCGCGCCGGAAGGCGAAGCCTGATCCGCAAGCCTGTTGCGTGAAAACCCCGGCAGTAATGCCGGGGTTTTCTATTGATGCCCGTGCAACGCCGCGCTGCCAGCCTCTCTTGTGATCCGGAGATTCTGCCTCATCTATACCTTGCCCGGCGTCACTGCTGCAATGCCAGCCCGGCCTTGTGCCAGCCGCCAAAGATTCCCGAGAAAAGAGTAATGCATGTTTGAACGCCACAAAGGTGGTGATGCCGCGGTGCTGGTCTGTCTCGATTTCAACGAGCCGGATTATCGCGATGGTGTCGATGAATTCGTACAACTGGTGGAAAGTGCCGGCGTGGCACCGCTGGCCATTGTGGAGGGCAAGCGCGCCCGTCCCGATCCAGCCTATTTTGCCGGTTCAGGCAAGGTGGATGAGATCGGCGAAGTAGTGCGGGCGCATGGTGCGGACATGGTGATTTTCAATCACCAGCTGTCACCGGCGCAAGAGCGCAACCTGGAGCGCAAGTTGCAATGCCGCGTGCTCGACCGCACCACGCTGATCTTGGATATCTTTGCCCAGCGTGCACGCACGGCGGAGGGCAAGCTGCAGGTGGAGCTGGCGCAGCTCGCGCATATCCAGACGCGCTTGATCCGTGGCTGGACCCACCTGGAGCGGCAGAAAGGCGGTGTCGGCATGCGCGGCCCGGGTGAAACCCAGCTGGAAACCGACCGCCGGCTGATCGGTATCCGCGTGAAGCGGTTGCGCGAGCAACTGGTGATTGCGCAAAAGCAGCGTGCCACCCAGCGCAAGGCGCGGGTGCGGCGCGGTGAATACAGCGTTTCCATTGTCGGTTATACCAATGCCGGTAAATCGACATTGTTTAATGCGCTGACCAAAGCCAAGATATATGCAGCGGATCAGTTATTTGCCACGCTCGATACCACGTCACGCAAATTGTTTCTGGATGCCGAGCATTCGGTGGTGATATCCGATACCGTCGGGTTTATCCGCAATCTGCCTCATACCCTGGTGGCGGCGTTTCGCGCCACCCTTGAAGAAACCATCCATGCGGATCTGCTTTTGCATGTGGTGGATGTGAATCATCCGATGCGTGAAGCACAGGTTGAAGCTGTAAATTACGTACTGGGTGAAATTGATGCGGAACGGATTCCGCAATTGATGGTCTGGAACAAGATTGACCTGAAGGACGGGCAGCCCGCAGTAGAGCGGGATGAGTATGGTAAAATCCATGCCGTGCGTGTCAGCGCTATGCGTGGGGAAGGACTAGACTTGCTGCGCGCCGCTCTGGTCGAAGCAATGAGCCAATCCAGCGAGGAAAACGAGACTACATGAGCCAGAACGATCCGCAGTGGGGTGGCCGCCGTAATGGCCCACCGGACCTCGACGATATCTTCCGTAACGTCAAAAACAAACTTTCCGGCCTGTTTGGCAGCAATGGCAATAACAACCCGCAGCCTGATCGCGGCAATGCCGGTGCTGCGGGCGCAGGTATCGTCGTTGGTGTGCTGGTGGTGCTTTGGGCCGCTTCTGGCTTTTACGTGGTTGATGAGCGTGAAAACGCCGTGATCACGCGCTTTGGCAGTTATGCAGGCACGGTGGAAAATTCTGGCCTGCACTGGCATCTGCCTTGGCCGATCGAGCGCCGCGAAATCGTCAACGTTACTGAAATCCGTAGCCTGGAAGTGGGCACCGCCGCCCAGGCGGGTGCTGGCCAGGATGAAGCGATGATGCTGACGGGTGACCAGAACCTGATCGAGATCCAGCTGGAAATCCAGTACACGCTCAAATCCGCCAAGGACTTCCTGTTCAACAACCGCAGCATCGAGCAGACGCGCGAGACGCTGGGTAACGATCTGGTGAAGCAGGCGGCGGAAACGTCGATCCGTGAAGTGGTTGGCAAGAACAAGGTGGACTTCGTGCTGAACGAAGGCCGCGGCAAGATCGGTGAAGACACCAAGGAGTTGATGCAGGAGTTGCTGGATAAATATGGCACCGGCATCCAGATTGCCCGGGTCAACATTTCCGATGTGCAGCCCCCCAACGATGTGCAGGCGTCGTTCTCCGACGCGGTCAAGGCGCGTCAGGACAAGGCACGTCTGATCAACGAAGGCACAGCCTATGCCAACGACGTGGTACCGCGCGCCAGCGGTATGGCCGCACGTCTGAACGAAGAGGCACTGGGCTACAAGCAGCAGGTCGTGGCGCGTGCCGAAGGTGATGCTTCCCGCTTCAAGCAGGTGGCCGAGCAGTATGCGAAGGCGCCGCAGGTCACGCGTGATCGCATGTATCTCGACACCATGCAGCAGGTGTTCCAGAACACCACCAAGTTGCTGGTTGACCAGAAAGCCGGTGGCAACCTGTTGTACCTGCCGCTGGACAAGCTGATGCAGGCCAATGCCGCAACAGCGCCCGAAGCACCCAAGACCGTTGCGCAGGAAGCTGCCGCTGCGCCTGTGATCCCTGCCAACCCGATTCCTTCGCGCTCCGAGCGCGATAGCCGCTAAGGAGGAAAGCACCATGAACCGCATTCTTCCTACTCTTGCTGTCATCCTGGTGGTGCTGTTTGTATTGAGCCTGTCGTTCTTTACCGTCGACCAGCGCCAGTCCGCAGTGATCTTCCAGTTTTCTGAAGCCAAGCGCGTGATCAAGACGCCGGGTTTCAATTTCAAGGTGCCGCTGCTGCAGGAGGTACGTTATTTCGATAACCGTATCCAGACCATCGATGCGCAAAGCCCCGCCCGCATCCAGACCATCGAGAAGATGAACGTCAAGGCGGACAGCTTCATCAAATGGCAGATCATCGATGTGGAGCGCTACTACAAGGCGGTTGGCGTCAACGAGGCCAAGGCGATTGACCGCTTGCGCAACACCGTCAACAACATGCTGCGTGACGAGTTCGGCAAGCGCACCGTACAGGACGTGATCAGTGGCAAGCGCGATGAAGTGATGGCCAAGGTGCGTGCAGTGGCGGATGCCGATGCCGCGCGTATCGGCGTGAAGGTGATCGATGTACGCATCAAGCGCGTCGAACTCGAAGACAGCACGCTGACGTCCGTTTATGAGCGCATGCAGTCCGAGCGCAAGGCAGTGGCCAACCAGTTGCGCGCCGAAGGCAGTGCGGAGGCAGAAAAGATCAAGGCCGATGCCGACAGGCAGCGTGAAGTGATCCTGGCTGATGCATACAATACCGCCCAGCAGCTCAAGGGTGAGGGCGATGGCAAGGCTGCCGCGATCTATGCCGATGCCTATGGCCGCAACCCGGAGTTTTACGCGTTCTACAAGAGCCTGGATGCCTACAAGCAGAGCTTTTCCAAGAAAAGCGATGTGCTGGTGGTGGACCCGAGCTCTGACTTCTTCAAGTACATGAAGAACCCCAAGGGCAATGGCAAGTGACTGACAGCCTGATTCTGGCACTGGCCCTCGTGCTGGTGCTGGAAGGTATCCTGCCGTTTGCCGTGCCGGGTTTGTGGCGCCGTACCATGGGCCGCCTGGCCATGATGAGCAACAAGCAGGTGCGCATTGTCGGCTTCGTCTCGATGATGGTTGGCTTGCTGATCGCGCTTATCTTGCTTTAATCCGTTAAAATGATGACTTCCGCCCGTCCGGCCTTGGCCGGCGGGCTTTTGGTTTGAATAGAAAGAAAAAATGCGAAACTGGATCCTGCCCGAGAACATTGCCGACGTGCTGCCGCGCGAAGCGCGCCAGACTGAAACGCTGCGCCGCAGCCTGCTCGATCTGTTTGGCCGTTACGGCTACGAGCTGGTGATGCCGCCGTTGATCGAATACGTCGAATCACTGTTCGTGCTGGATGACCCGGCGCTGAATCTCAAGACCTTCAAACTGGTGGATGAATTATCCGGCCGCCAGATGGGGGTGCGCGCCGATATCACGCCGCAAGTGGCGCGTATCGATGCGCACATCCTCAACCGGCAGGGCGTGGCGCGGTTATGCTATGCCGATTCGGTGGTGCACAGCCGGCCGGACGGTATCCTGTCCAGCCGTGAGCCGCGCCAGATCGGCGCGGAAATCTACGGCCATGTCGGCATTGCCGCCGACGTGGAAGTGATCGAACTGCTGGTGGAAAGCCTGCAACTTGCCGGACTGGCGCAGATCTCGCTGGATATCGGCCATATCGGCCTGTTCCACGCGCTGGCCAATGCCGCCGGGCTGAAGGGTGATGCACGTGATGCGGTATTCGACGCGCTGCAGCAGAAAGACCTGCCCACATTGCGTGAAACCACCGCCGGCATTGACGCAGTGATCGTGGCCGGCCTGCTGGCATTGCCGACACTGTATGGCGGTGCAGGCGTGATCGAGCGCGCGCGCAGCGTGCTGCCGCTGCAGATTGCCGGTGTGAGCGAGGCATTGACCGCCTTGCAGGCACTCGCCGATGCATTGACTGCGCGCGGTATCGGCTACCGTTTTGACCTGGCTGAAGTGAAAAGCAGCGATTACCATACCGGCCTGGTGTTTGCCGCGTATACCGCCGGCTTTGCCAACGCGATTGCCCGCGGTGGCCGCTATGACAGCGTGGGTGAAAAGTTTGGCCGCTCGCGCCCGGCCACCGGTTTCAGCCTGGACCTGCGTGCGCTCACGCACTTGCCATTCCCCGCTGCGCCACCCGCCATCCTGGCGCCGGCCGGCGATGAACCGAGTTTGATTGCTGCCATCCGCGCGCTGCGCGCTGCCGGCGAGACCGTACTGGTGGATCTGGATGTACGCCTGGATGAGTCGCCATGCGATCGCGTGCTGCAACTGATCGGCACGCAATGGCAAGTGGTGGCGCTGAGCTGATTTTTTCCGTCCGGCCCGTGCTTTTGACGTGGGCCGGCCAAGCGCGTAGGCTGCCGCCGCGGCTGCGCGCCCGGGCTAAACGCCCAGTACTAATTTGATTTGTTTTTCGATTGAGGTTTTACATGAGCAGAAACGTGGTCGTGATCGGCACCCAATGGGGTGACGAGGGCAAGGGCAAGATCGTCGACTGGTTGACCGATCAGGCCCAGGGCGTGGTGCGCTTTCAGGGCGGCCACAACGCCGGCCACACGCTGGTGGTGGGTGGCAAGAAGACGGTGTTGCGTCTGATCCCTTCCGGCATCCTGCACGCAGGCAAGGCCTGCTTCATCGGCAACGGCGTGGTGATCTCGCCCGAGGCGCTGCTGAAGGAAATCGACGAACTGGACGCTGCCGGCATCGACGTCGCCAGTCGCCTGATCATTTCCGAAGCCTGCCCGCTGATCCTGCCGTACCACATTGCTATCGACCAGGCGCGCGAAGCCGCCAAGGGCGACAAGAAGATCGGTACTACCGGTCGCGGCATCGGCCCGGCCTACGAAGACAAGATCGCGCGCCGCTCGATCCGTCTGCAGGACATCTATCATCCAGAGCGTTTTGCCGCCAAGCTGCTGGAAAACCTCGATTGGTACAACTTTGCGCTGAAGCATTACTTCAAGGCAGACACCATCGACTTCCAGAAAGTGTACGACGCCACGCTGGCCTATGCAGAACGCATCAAGCCGATGGTGGGCGACGTATCGCGCACGCTGTATGAAATGAACAAGGCCGGCCAGCCGTTGCTGTTCGAAGGCGCGCAAGGCACCTTGCTCGATATCGACCATGGTACCTATCCGTTCGTGACCTCCAGCAACTGTGTGGCCGGTGCGGCCGCACCGGGTGCCGGCGTGGCACCGCAGATGCTGCAATACGTGCTGGGCATCGTGAAGGCCTATACCACCCGCGTAGGTTCCGGTCCGTTCCCGACCGAGCTGTTCGATGATGTGGGCGCGGGCCTCGCCAAGCGCGGCAACGAGTTCGGCTCGGTGACTGGTCGTCCGCGTCGTTGCGGCTGGTTCGATGCGGCTGCACTCAAGCGTTCGATCCAGATCAATGGTGTATCCGGCCTGTGCGTGACCAAGCTCGACGTGATGGACGGCATTGAAACCATCAACCTGTGCACCGGCTACCAGCTCGATGGCAAGCTGGTGGACATCCTGCCGATCGGCGCTGAAGAAATCGCCCGCTGCGAACCGGTTTACGAAGAAATGCCGGGCTGGAGCGAGTCGACTTTCGGCGTGAAGCGCTGGGAAGACCTGCCGGCCAATGCACGTGCTTATCTGGAGCGCATCGCAGAAATCTGCGAAGCCCCGGTGGACATCATTTCCACCGGCCCGGATCGTGAAGAAACCATCGTGCTGCGCCATCCATATCACGGCTGATATGCCGCCAGATGAAAAACCCGCAGCGATGCGGGTTTTTTTGCCGTTTGTCGGTGCATGCAGGCTGCATGCGGATTGAGAGTCGTTCGCACTTGGCAGGGTGGCAAGTTTTCTGGATAATGAGAACGCTTATCAATGAGTGGGCTCTCCATGTACGTATGTGTTTGCAATGGCGTAACTGACCGTGACATCCGCAAGGCGGTAAATGGTGGCGTGCGCACGTTCAAACAGCTGCAACAAGCCACCGAAGTGGCAAGCTGCTGCGGCAAGTGCGCCAGTTGCGCGCGCGACGTGATGGATGAAGCGCTCGACAAGCAACGCCAGCCGGCGTGGCAGATTGCGCTGGTGCCTGCCTGAGTGCAAGGTACGCCCGCATAACGAAAACGGGGCTTGTGCCCCGTTTCTGTTTGCCGTGTTGAATGGTGGTAGCAGTAACCCGCGCGGGCTCAGTCTGCCGCTTTGAGCTGCAGATAGTTGGGCAGGCCGATGGCGTTGATGAGTCCCAGTTGCTGTTCCAGCCAGTGCGCATGATCCTGCTCGGTATCGTCCAATAGTTGCAGCAGGATGTTGCGGGTGACGTAATCCTGCACCGATTCAGCCAGTGCCATGGTCTTTTTCAGCAGCGCAGCCACTTCGTATTCGGTGTCCAGATCGTTCTTGAGCATGCCCGGCACATCGCTACCCAGGCGTAGTGCGGTGCGCGCTGCCACATTGGGCAGGCCCCCCAGAAACAGGATGCGTTCGATCAGGCGCGTGGCATGGCCGATTTCATCGCCCCGTTCGTGATCGATGCGCTCGAACAGCTTGTGATAGCCCCAATTGTGATACATCTGGCTATGCACGAAATACTGGTCGATGGAGGTGAGTTCGGCGGCCAGCAACAGATTGAGCGCGTCGATGATCAGTGTATTGCCTTTCATGCGTGCACTCCTTATTCGCCGGTCTGTGATTGCAGGTAATTGGGCAGGCCCATCGATACCTGCAGCTCTGCCTGGGTTTCCAGCCAGTCGAGGTATTCTTCGCCTTCTTCCAGCAGATCTTCCAGCAGATCACGCGATACGTAATCCTGCAGGGTTTCACACAAGGCAATCGCTTCGCGCAGCACCGGCAGGTGCAGATTGACGAGTTTGACGTCACAATCGAGCATCTCGCTCACCTGCTCGCCGATGAAGAGCTTGCCCAACTGCTGCAGATTGGGTAACCCTTCCAGGAACAGGATGCGTTCGATCAACTTGTCTGCGCGCTTCATCGCATCGATCGATTCGTGGTATGCGCGGTCGTTCAGGCGCTTGTAGCCCCAGTTCTTGAACATGCGCGCATGCAGGAAATACTGGTTGATTGCGGTCAATTCATTGCCGAGTACGCCGTTAAGCGCTTTGAGCACTTTCTTGTCGCCTTGCATGATGCATGCTCCGCTTATTTCGAATAAGCAATATTTTATCGGGTTTATGGGGTGATTTGAATTGATTTGATTAAATAAACCTAATTGACTATGAATTTGATATTCATTCGCAATTAATTGAAATAACCATTCTCATTTATTGAAGTAAGAAAATCGTCACGCGCTGCGGTAGTTGCGCTGCTGCTGACGTGATAGCCTCCTGCACGTCTAGACCTTTGGAGTACCCGATGACTTCCGCAAGCCCTGCCCAGATTGCACTGGCCCAGCAATTGGCCGATGCCAGTGCCGCCGTGATCCGTGGCTATTACCGCAGCCCGCTGTCGATAGACGACAAGCTTGATGCCAGCCCGGTCACCCAGGCAGATCGTGAAGCAGAGCGGGTGATGCGCAACCTGATTGCCGCCAGCCGACCAACGGACGGCATCATCGGCGAAGAGTACGGTGAAGAAAACGCCGATGCCGATTGGGTATGGGTGCTGGACCCGGTGGATGGCACCAAGTCGTTCACCGTAGGGCGGCCGTTGTTCGTCACGCTGATCGGCCTGCTGTACAAGGGCGTGCCGGTGCTCGGCGTGATCAACCAGCCGATTACCGAAGACCGCTGGATGGGTGGCGTAGGCGTGCCGGCAACGCTCAATGGCCAGCCGCTGCACAGCAGCGAGATTGGCGAGATTGCCGCCGCACGTATCGGTACCACCGGCCCGGAATACCTGGATGTGGCCAAGCCGGTATTCGATGCGCTGGTCAAGGCGTGCCGTTATCCGATTTACGGTGGCGATGGTTATCTGTATGCACAGGTAGCCAGTGGCTGGCTGGAACTGGTGATCGAGGAAGGGCTCAAGCTGCACGATTTTGCGGCGCTGGCACCAGTAGTGCAGGCTGCAGGTGGGGTGATGAGCGATTGGCAGGGCAAGCCACTGGTGCTGGGGAGCGAGGGCAGGGTGGTTGCATCCGCCAATCCGGCAATACATGCACAAGTGCTGCCGCAACTGGCAGCACTGCCGGTATAATCACGTTATCGATTGATTATCTGGCGCCAGCACCATGTTCAAGAATACGTCTTATGTCTCCGAGTACACCCAGTTCATGGAGCAATTCCTGAAAGACCAGCCCGAGGTGGCCAAGGGCCAGCTGGAAGGCCGCGCGCTGCTGTGGGACAAGGCGCCCATCAATCTGGACGAACGCTCACGCGAGGGCGCATCCAGCGTCGCGCAGAAGCCTTATCCTTACCAAGCCGACTGATAGCCAGTCAGCAAAAGAAAACCGGGCGTATGCCCGGTTTTTTGTTTTGTAGATTGCGGGTTAGTGAAAACGGCTGATCGAGCGCTGCACATCGTCTGCCAGCCGTTTGAGCTGGATGGACAGGTCGCTGGTGCTGGCCGCTGCTGCATGGTTTTCCTCGCTGGCCTGCGCGATGCGCTCCACGTTGCGGGCAATATCCTGGCTGGCCTGGCTTTGTTCCTGCATGGCGGTGGCCATATGCGTGATGTTGCCCACCGTTTGCTGTGCAAGCGTATCGATCTCCCCCAGTGCGCGGGCAACGCTTTGCGTGCTGGTTACGCCGCTTTCCATCATGCGGCTGGCCTGGTTCATGCCCGCGGCCGCCCGGCCGGTGTCCTGCTGTACCGCGCTGATCTTGCTGGTGATCTCTGCGGTGGCCTGCGTGGTGCGCTCGGCCAGTTTGCGTACTTCATCCGCTACCACGGCAAAACCGCGGCCCAGATCGCCGGCGCGGGCCGCCTCGATGGCGGCGTTCAGCGCCAGCAGATTGGTCTGGTCGGCAATGTCCTTGATCACCATGGCAATGCTGCCGATCTCGTCCGAACGCAGGTTGAGCTGGGTGATCACATCTGCGGACTGGCTGATCGAGGTGGCCACCTGGCGGATTTCCGAGGAGGTTTGATCTGCAATCGCCACGCCTTCGGTGGCGGTGCTGGAGGTGCGGCGGGCTTCGTTTTCCAGCCCCTGCGCATTGTCCGAAATCATGTTGACGCTGACCGTCATCTCCTCGATGGCAGCGGCGGTGGCACTGGCGGCTTCGGATTGGGTCTGTGATGCTTCGGTCACCTGGCTGGCGGCTTGCGCCAGCGTATCCGCTGCGCGGGTGAGTTCGACGGCGCTCTGGTTGGCCTCGCTGATCACCTGCCCCATATTGCCCAGCAAGTTGTTCACCGCTGTGGAGGTGGCGCTGATTTCGTCACGGCCGCTTACCGGCATGCGCAGATTGAGCTGGCCGGTGCGGGCAATTTCTTCCACCATGGTCTGCATCGCGGACAGCGGGCGGCGCACCCCGTTGATGATCACCCACGCAAACACCACAGCTACGCTGATGGCGAACAGCAGCAGTATCGCCGTCAAGGTGGCAGCCTTGCCGCCGATACGTGCCACGGTGGCATCCAGTGCTTCCACGCGCTGGATGGAACGCTCGGCCAGCTTGCCCAGCGCTTCTTCCATATTGCGGACCGGATCCTTGTATTTGCCGAACGCCTGGTTGATTTCCGGCGCGCCGGCAAATTGCCCGGCTTTGACTGCTGCCAATACCGTGGCATAGCCATCACCATAGATTTTCAGGTTTTCGTTCAGTTGCTTGAGGTCTGCCGCATCGCCGTCGGCTTGCAGTGCATTGGCCTTTTCCAGCGCTTTGCCGGCCCCCTCGTAGGACTTTTGCCACTTTTCCTCGTATTCCTTTACCTTTTCGGCATGCTGGAAATTGAGGAAGCTGTCTTTCTCGTAACGGCGCATGTTGCCGACGTTGTAGCGGGTATCGACCAGCGCCGCGTGATAGGCGAGATCCTGCTTCAGGAGCTTTTCCACCTCGCCCTGCAGCTGGCTGATGCCCATGTAGCCCACCAGGCCGATGGCGATCATCAGCACGATCAGCAGGCCGAAGCCCGCAGCAATACGCGCTGCAACGGTCATGTTTTTGAGCATTTCAGCCTCCATTCAGACGGCCCGGCTGTGGCACCGAAGCGGTGCCGTGCAACCAATTAAACTTGAAGCGAAAGTGATGCCAGCCTAACCAAGCGACAGCAATCTACGGTGCCCGCTTACTATGGCATCAAAAGGACGACACAGTCATGTTGACGTCCTGGAGGAAACACTTGCCAAAAATATCGTCATCTTTCAACCGCCTAGCGCCATGATCGCAGTCATCAATAATGTGCCTATGACCGCCATTGCGACACCCCACAGCAGTGGACGTCCACCGGAGTAGCGCGCCAATACCCACCCGGCAATAAAAAGGATGCCCAGTGCGACCAAATTGGAAACACGCAGCGCAATTGCAACTTGATCCAGCAGCATGAATGGTATGACGACCGGAAATGTTGCAAGTACAACCAGCAGAAAAACGCCCGATGCACCTTTTAAATCGTTCCAGCTCAAGCGACGTTGTTCGACCTGAGCAGATCGGGATAGCAGGCTGAGTCGCAGCATTCCAAGGATTTCAGCGTTTGCGGCAACCGATAAGCGCGCCGGAAGTGCTTCTGCAATGAGGGCCTGTCCCGTTTTTGCATCGGTTTTGCCAAGCCGCGCAAGCAATGTCTGGCTACGGGTTCGTTCAACCACGGCGCGGATGAGATACATGACGGCATCTGCCAAGCCCCAGGCCAGATTGCATCCGAGTGCTGCGAGCTGCATTGTGTGCACCGCCTCTTGTCCGGCGGTGGCAACACTGAGAGATCCGATAAATGTCATTGCCATGAGCAGGCCGAAGATCACTTCCGTCGCCCGATCCACCGGATCAAGTACGCGTGCAGGTGATTCGGGGCTCAATTCGTCGGCTTGCATCAAGTCGTTCCCTCAAAAATCTTAGAATAGCCATAGCCAGGTAATACGGTTCTGTCCGACCAGCGGAACAGTCACGATTAACCATCGTCTTGGCCTGTATGCCGTAGCGCAGTGCATGATGCTTTTCATTACCTGGCGCCCGCAGCACCTGGTATCTGGGCCGTTCAAGGATGACAAGGCCGTTTTTGAAGAACCGCCAGGATCAGCGTCGCCTGGCTTCAGCTTCCGATTCTTCGTCTTGGAATCAATGCCCCGGGTGCACGCTTGCCCGATGGGGCACTGGCCGCGTTCAGCTATAATTTATGGCAGAGGCACAACCCTCGCGAGAGGCATGTACTGATGCTAGACCATATTTTGTAAGGAATAAGCAAATGCGTATCGGAACCCCGCTGAGCAGCAGCGCAACGCGCGTGATGCTGCTGGGCAGCGGCGAATTGGGCAAGGAAGTGGTCATTGCACTGCAGCGCCTGGGCGTTGAAGTGATCGCCGTGGACCGTTACGCCAACGCGCCGGGCATGCAGGTGGCGCACCGCAGCCACGTGATCAACATGGCGGATGCTGCCGCATTGCGGGCGCTGGTGGAGGCCGAGCGCCCGCACCTGATCGTGCCGGAGATCGAGGCGATTGCCACCGAGGAACTGTTGCGCATCGAGGCCGATGGCCTGGCAGAAGTGATCCCGACCGCGCGCGCCGCCAACCTGACGATGAACCGCGAAGGCATACGCCGGCTCGCCGCGGAAACGCTGGGCCTGCCCACCTCGCCATACCGTTTTGCCGATAGCCTGGATGAGCTGCAAGCGGCAATCGACGAAATCGGCTACCCATGCCTGGTGAAGCCGGTGATGTCGTCGTCCGGCAAGGGCCAGTCCACATTGCGCACCGGTGCCGATGTGGCGGCAGCATGGGAATACGCGGCCAGCGGTAGCCGCGTCAACCAAGGCCGCGTGATCGTGGAAGGCTTCATCGATTTTGATTATGAAATCACCTTGCTGACCGTGCGTGCACAGGGCAAATCAGGTGAAGTGGAAACGCATTTCTGCGAGCCGGTTGGTCATATCCAGGTCAAGGGTGATTATGTGGAAAGCTGGCAGCCGCAACTGATGCATGCAGCCGCGCTGCAGAAAGCCCGCGACATCGCCAGGGCGGTGACGGATAATCTGGGCGGCCGCGGTCTGTATGGCGTCGAGCTGTTCGTCAAGGGTGAGCAGGTATGGTTTTCCGAAGTCAGCCCGCGCCCGCACGATACCGGGCTGGTAACGTTGATGAGCCAGCGCTTTTCCGAGTTCGAACTGCATGCGCGTGCCATCCTCAAGCTGCCGGTGGATACGCAGATGCGCGAGCCTGCCGCCAGTGCGGTGATCTATGGCGATATGGACGAAGCCGGTATCGCATTCGACGGCGTTGCTGCCGCGCTGGCGGTGCCGCGTGCCGATGTGAAGCTGTTCGGCAAGCCTGAGGCATTCATGCGTCGCCGTATGGGCGTGGCGCTGGCCGCCGGGCCGGATGTGGGCATTGCACGCGAGCGCGCCAAGCACGCGGCCAATCTGGTCAAACCGGTGAAGAGTCAGCAAGATGAGTGAAGTACAGGAAATGACGCCTTACCACCTGCTGGGTGGCGAAGCGGTATTGCGCCAGCTGGTGGACCGTTTCTACGACATCATGGCTACCGATCCGGTGGCTGCGGATATCCATGCAATGCACGCGGCCGATACTACGGAAATCCGCCAGAAGTTCTTCGAGTTCCTGTCCGGTTGGATGGGTGGGCCGCAGCTGTTCGTCGAGAAATATGGCCACCCGCGCCTGCGCATGCGGCATATGCCGTTTGCCATCGGCGAGACCGAACGTGATCAATGGCTGTACTGCATGTTCAAGGCCATGGACGACGTGCCGATGGATGGCGCGCTGTATGAACATCTGCAGGAATCGTTTTACCGCACTGCAGATTTCATGCGGAATCAGGGTTAGCAGCGCTGGCTCCCGGTGCGATTGCGGGACAACACTGCGATCCCTCTGCACCGGGCATCTGGCGGCCCTCAATCCACCTTGCAATCATCCTTGTATCCGGGCAACGGTTGCGCTGCGGGCAGGCAGGCCAGCCTTTGCGCGTCTTTCAGCGCGGCGGGCAGGTTGCTGCGGTCCAGGACCCGCCATTGCATCTGCTCGCCAAAGTAGCGCGCCCAGGCAAACTCGACGAAGTACGCGCGTTCGGCCTTGTTGTAGTAGTGCGCGCCCTGCGCGTAACCGGCCAGCGCGCGGTACGGATCGTCTTTCAGACTGGCGAGGTTGCGGGGCAACTGCGTGGGCGGCAACGGCGCACCGTGCTGGTCGTACAGCCATGCCCAGTGGCGCGCCTGCATCTGCGGCCAGAAGTTGCTGGCGTCATCGAGCTTGCCGATGACCTTGACGGTGGCTTGCGGCACCTTCAAGCGCCATAGCGCCGAGCTCAGGTGGTGGCGGTCAGTGAGGTAGAAGCCGCCATCCGGGCCGATCACCACCGGGATTTCCTTCTTGCGCATCAGCTTGATGTATTGCTTGCGGCTTTGTCCCGCATACGCTTTGACTTCGTCCTCCACCTGCATCAGGCCGATGGCGGGTTGCGTGGGATGCAGCGCATTGAAATCGATTTCGCAATAGCTGCCTACCGGTGTGTTGCTGGCGCAGGGTGCGGCCAGCAGCGGGGCACTGGCCAGCAGGCAGAGCAATACGGGCAGATACTTCATGCGGTGTCCTTTCCGGTTGCGGATTGCTGATCAGGCGCCGCCGGCGTAACCGAGCTGGCGCCAGCCTTCGAACACGGTGATTGCTACCGCGTTGGAGAGGTTGAGGCTGCGCTGCCCGGCACGCATCGGCAGGCGGATGCGGTGTGCAGCATCGAACTGCAGCAGCACCTCGTCCGGCAGGCCGCGCGTTTCCTGGCCGAAGATGAGCACGTCGCCCGCTTTGAACTGTAGCGTATCGAAACGGCTGCTGCCCTTGGTGGTCATCGCAAACATGCGCCGCCCGGGCAAGGCCGCCTGCAGCGCCTGCCAGTTGTCGTGCACGTGCACGGCGGCATATTCGTGGTAATCCAGCCCGGCGCGCTTGAGCTTGCTGTCTTCCAGTGCGAAGCCCAGCGGCTTGACCAGATGCAGCGTACAGCCGGTATTGGCGGCAAGGCGGATCACGTTGCCGGTATTGGGGGGGATTTCAGGTTGGAACAGGACGATATCGAACATGGAATACGCTGAAGATGGAGTCGGTCGGTTTTGAAAAAGCATTTGCCAGCATTTTGGAGAGCTCGCTAAAGTGCAGATGCACCGCACCAAGGAGCGCACCATGGAACTGGCTCCCGCTGAAATGCTGATTGCCGCCGCACAGATGGCGATGCGCGATCATCTTACCCCGAGCCAGACCATGGCCGTGATTTTGCGTGCGCTGGATCATGATCTGCAGGCACCCGATGGCAAGGCATTCAATCCTGTACGCACACCGGGGATTGGCGAGGCAATCTATGCCGCAATGTTCGGTTATCCGCTGGCGATTGTTGTCGATGCATCGCCGCAGCGGGGCTGGCGCTGACATCCGAACTGCCGCCGCATGGCTACAACAGCACCTTTCAGCAGATTTTTATCGATGCGATGGTGCACGTGGGCGAAGTTCGCCGGCAGCGGGTGGTGACGACGCTCTGAATGTCACTCGCCCGGAGTCCGGGCAGGCTGCTAGAATCGGCGGCTGGTTTTGCCACGGACAAGTGCATGAATACCGCCACACTGCTGATCAGCTGCCCGGACCAAAAAGGGCTCTCGGCCGCGATCGCCAATTTTCTCTACACGTACAACGCCAACATCGTTCACTCGGATCAGCACCAGGACATCAGCGAAAACCTGTTCCTGATGCGCGTGGAGTGGGATCTGACCGATTTCACGCTGGATATGGCCGCGTTTACCCCGGCATTCCAGCCCATTGCCGATCGTTTCGACATGCAATGGCAGGTGGCACTATCGGCACAGCGACCGAAAATGGCGATTTTCGTGTCGAAGTACGATCACTGCCTGGTCGACCTGCTGCACCGCCACCAGAGTGGCGAGCTGCATTGCGATATCCCGCTGATCATTTCCAACCACGAAGATTGCCGGGCACTGGCCAATTTCTACGGCATTCCCTATCACGTGGTGGAAGTGAACAAGGACAACAAGGCCGAGGCCGAGGCACGGCAGCGTGCGTTGCTGGTGGAACATGACGTCAGCCTGATCGTGCTGGCGCGCTACATGCAGGTGCTCAGCCACGAATTCACCGGCGCGTATCCGCAGCAGGTGATCAATATCCACCACAGCTTCCTGCCGGCCTTCGACGGGGCCAAGCCTTATCACCGCGCGTTTGCGCGTGGCGTGAAGCTGATTGGCGCCACCAGCCACTACGTGACCGAAGTACTGGATGACGGCCCGATCATCGAGCAGGACGTGATCCGCATCTCGCACCGCGATGATGTGGAAGAGCTGGTGCTCAAGGGCCGTGACCTGGAGCGCATCGTGCTGTCGCGCGCGGTGAAGTGGCACCTGGAGCACCGTGTGCTGGTGTATTCGAACAAGACGGTGATCTTTGCTTAAGCGCCGCGCAGCATGACCGCTTTCCGTTATCGCGCCGTCGATGCCGCAGGGGCCAACCAGCGTGGCACGCTGGAGGCCGATTCACTGCGCCAGGCACGCCAGCAATTGCGCGAGCAGGGGCTGTGGGTCAGCGAGCTGATCGAGCTCAATGCCACCAGTGGCCAGCGCGGCCCCAAGCTCAGTACCGCGCAGCTGGCGATGCTCACCCGGCAGTTCGCCACCTTGCTCGATGCCGGCCTCAATATCGAGCAGGCACTGGTGGTGCTGGGCGAGCAAAGCGAGAACGACAAGGAAAAACGCCTGGTGGCGGCGCTGCGCAGTGAAATCCTTGCCGGGGTATCGCTGTCGAGCGCGCTGTCACGCCATCCGGCTGCCTTCCCGGAGCTGTACCGCACCATCGTGGCGGCGGGAGAGGAATCGGGCAAGGCATCCGCGGTGATGGAGCGGCTGGCCGATTACCTGGAGGCCCGCGCCGCGCTGGGCGCCAAGGTGATGCTGGCGTTCATCTATCCCATCGTGGTGATGGTGGTGTCCGCGCTGGTCATCGTGGGCCTGCTTACCTGGGTGGTGCCGCAGATGGTGACGGTATTCCAGAGCGCCAAGCAGACGCTGCCTTTCCTCACGCGCGCGCTGCTGTGGATCAGCGGCTTTGTGCGGGACTGGGGCGCCATCGTGCTGGTGGTGCTGGTGCTGGCGGGCTTCGGTGCGTGGCGCGCATTGAAAGACCCGGCAGTGAAACGCCGTTTTCATGCGTGGAAGTTAAGATTGCCGCTTTTTGGCCGCTTCGAGCTGGCTGGCAATACCGCACGGCTGGCATCCACGCTGGCCATCCTGGTGGGCAGTGGCGTGCCGTTGCTGACCGCATTGCAGGCTGCGGGTGGCGTGCTGTCCAACCTGCCGCTGCGCGATGCGGTGATGGAAGCCAGCAAGCAGGTGCGCGAGGGCTCGGTACTGTCGCGTGCGCTGGGGCAGTCCAAACTTTTCCCGCCGGTGCTGATCCATCTGATCGGCAGCGGCGAAGCCACCGGCCGGCTGGAGCACATGCTGGACAAGGCAGCATCGCAGCAATCGCAGGAGCTGGAAAACCGCGTGGCCACCTTCACCAGTTTGCTCGGCCCGCTGATGGTGCTGCTGATGGGCGGTGTGGTATTGCTGATCGTGCTGGCTATCCTGTTGCCGGTGTTCGAAATGAATCAATTGGTCAAATAGCTGACGGCTGCATGCCATGCCCGCACGGGCGGATGTGGCCGTTGCAAGTAGACAAGGAAAACAACGATGAAAAAGCTGCAACGCGGGTTTACGCTGATCGAAATCCTGGTGGTGATCACCATTCTGGCCATTCTGGGCGCGCTGATCGTGCCCAAGATCATGGACAGGCCCAATGATGCGCGCGTGACTGCGGCCAAGCAGGATATCGGTTCGGTGATGCAGGCGCTCAAGCTCTACAAACTCGACAACGGTCGTTACCCCACAACGGAGCAGGGCCTGAAAGCGCTGGTGGTCAAGCCAGGCAATCCGCCAGTACCCGGCAACTGGAAAACCGGTGGCTACCTGGAAAAGCTGCCCAAGGATCCGTGGGGCAATGATTACCTGTTCCTGAACCCGGGCCTGAAAGGCGAAATCGACGTGATGAGCTACGGTGCGGATGGCCAGCAGGGTGGCGAGGGCTACGATGCTGACCTCGGCTCGTGGATGCTTTGATTTCCTGATATGCGCGATGCAGGCTTCACCCTGATTGAAATCCTCGTCACGCTGGCGGTCATCGCCATCGTGATGGGCATTGCCGTGGTGCAATTGGGTGAGTCTGACGGCCGGGTAGCCGGTCGCGAAGCCGAGCGGCTGTCGTTGCTGCTCGATGCTGCGCGGGACGAAGCCATCAATGGTGGCCGACCGCTGGCGTGGAGCACCGATGGCCATGGCTACCAGTTCTGGTTGCAGGATGATCAGAACAACTGGCAGGTGTTGAGTACGCAGGAAGAGTTCCGCCAGCGCAGCCTGCCGGAAGGGCTGCAGATTACCCGGCAAAGCACCAATCTGCGTCAGCAGCCGATTGGCGAGCGCATCGTGTTTGAACCATCGGGCGTGAATGCGCTGTTCCAGCTGGATATGGCGCTGGGCGAACAGCACTGGCGGGTGGACGGCGATGTCACCGGTCAGGTGCATGCCACGCAGGTCGAAGCGGATGCGGGCAAATGAAACCCGGGCCGCGCGGTTTTACGTTGATCGAGGTGCTGATTGCGCTGGCGGTGCTGGCGATTGCGCTGGCGGCCGCCATCAAGGCCACCAGCGGTAGCGTGACTACGGCGGAAAGCTACCGCATGCATACGTTGGCGGGGTGGGTGGCGCAAAATCGGCTGAACGAAATGACGGCACGCGGTGACTTCCCTGAAATCGGCCGCCAGGAAGGCTCGGCAGAACAGGCGGGGCATGCATTTACCTGGCGGGTGGAAACCAGCGCGTCGCCCAACCTGAGTTTCCGCCGGCTGGAAATCACCGTGTATGACGGTAATAACAGCCAGTATGCGCTGGCCACGCTTGTGAGCTACCTTGCCAATGCGCCGCGCTGAGCAACGCGGCTTCACGCTGCTGGAAGTACTGGTGGCGCTGATCGTGTTCGCCATCCTCACGCTGGTGGCGTACCAGGGTTTGTCGCGCATTGCCGATACCAAGCTGCGGCTGGATGAAGAAGCACGCCAATGGCGCGAACTCTCGCTGGTGCTCGACCGCTTTGAAGAGGACGTCAGCCAGGTGGCAAACCGGCCATGGCGCGATACCGGCGGCACATTGCAGCCACCTGTGCGTGGCGGTGCGGAGATGGCCAATGCCGGCCAGCCGGGGCTGGCGCTGATACGCAGTGCGCGGGACCGCGATCCCTTCCATGTGGCGTACCGGCTGAAAGACGGCAAACTGGAAATGCTGCTGTGGGATAGTCTGGATCTGGCACCCCGTGCGATACCCCAGGTATTCACGCTGATGCCTGACGTCGACAGCTTCACCGTATGGTTTCTGGATGCAGATAATGTATGGCAGGCCAACTGGCCCAACAAACAGCCGGGTACCACCACGGTGAGCATGACGCCACCGCGCGGCATCCGCGTGCAACTGGCCCGCAAGGGTGGGCAGCAGATCGAAAGAGTGTACGCACTGCCATGACGCAACGATCCGGTACGCGCACGCGCGCCAGCAGGCACCGGCAGGCCGGGATTGCCATCATCACTGCGGTGCTGACCGCTGCGCTGGTGGCGGCGCTGGTAGCCTGGATGGCATGGCGCCAGCAGCTGTGGTTCCGGCAGATTGAAAACCAGTTCGACCAGGCGCAGGCGCGCGGTGTGGCGCGCGCCGCCATCCAGATGGCGCGGCTGACCATGCGTGACGATGCGCGGCATAATCAGGTGGATAACCTGCTGGAACCATGGAATATCCCCATCCCCTCCATACCGGTGGAAAAAGGCCGTGTCGGCGGACGGGTGCTGGAGCAGCAGGGCCGTTTCAACCTCAACAACATCGCTCCCATCGGTACGGTTGATCCGGTGGCCGTGGCTGCCGCAGAGCGGCTGTTCAAATCGGTGGGGGTGCCTGTGGAGCTCGTCAACGCGCTGGCAGACTGGGAAGATGGCGATAGCGAAACCCGCTACCCCGGTGGAGCGGAAGATCTGGAATACCTGAACCAGACACCGCCTTATCGGGCAGCCAACCGGCCGCTTGCCGATATCGAAAGCTTGGCAAGGGTACAGGGCTTTACGCGCGAGCTGATCGCGAAACTGGCGCCCCATGTGGCGGTATTGCCGCAGGCATCACCGGTGAACGTGAATTTTGCCAGTGCTGAAGTCCTGGCCGCTGTCATTCCCGACCTGACGCTGGCCGAGGCGCAGGCGGTGGTTTCGAAACGCGCCGGCAAGTATTTTGAAACGCTGCAGGATTTTTCCGATGCCTTGCCGGAGCGGGTGCGAGCCAATGTGGTTGCCGGCTCGCTGAGCATACAGAGCCGCTACTTCATCAACGAAGTGGATGCCCAGTTCGGCCGGGTGACCGTGCGCTATGCGGCGCTGCTGGAGCGCAACGGTAACGATGCACCACGCATCGTCTGGCTTAAACGCCGTTAGCTCACCGCTGGCCGGGCTGCTCGGTCATTGGTTGTGTAGCGCACGAACCCGTGCTGCAGCGGCAGGGAGTCGCTGCAGCATCTGGCCGGGCGGGCAAGCGATTGTCGGCAGCATTCAGCGAATTGCCACAATCGCGTGCTACAATCGCCGGTTACCGATTAACCAAAGCATCGACACCCTCATGACGCGCGCGCTCCGCAACATTGCTATCATCGCCCACGTTGACCACGGCAAAACAACGCTGGTTGACCAACTTCTCCGCCAGTCCGGCACTTTCCGCGAAAACCAGCAGGTTGACGAGCGCGTGATGGACTCCAACGATCTTGAAAAAGAACGTGGCATCACGATTCTGGCCAAGAACACCGCCATCGATTACGAAGGCACCCATATCAACATCGTCGACACCCCGGGTCACGCCGACTTCGGTGGTGAAGTCGAACGCGTGCTGGGCATGGTAGACGGCGTGCTGCTGCTGGTCGATGCCGTTGAAGGCCCGATGCCGCAAACGCGCTTCGTGACCAAGAAAGCACTGGCACTGGGCCTCAAGCCCATCGTCGTGATCAACAAGGTTGACCGTCCGGGCGCACGTCCTGACTGGGTGCTGGACCAGACGTTCGACCTGTTCGACAAGCTGGGTGCAACCGACGAACAACTCGATTTCCCCATCATCTACGCATCGGGCCTGAACGGCTTTGCCAAGCTCGAGCTGGAAGAAGAGTCGGACAATATGCGTCCGCTGTTCGAAACCGTGCTGAAGCACGTTCCGTCCCCTCCGGGTGATGCTGATGCGCCGTTGCAGCTGCAACTGGCCGCGCTGGATTACTCTACCTACACCGGTCGTCTGGGCGTAGGCAAGGTGGTGAACGGCCGCATCAAGCCGGGCCAGCAGGTTGTGGTGATGAACCATGACGAACAGGTGGCCAGCGGCCGCATCAACCAGGTGCTGGGTTTCCAGGGCCTGGACCGCGTGCCGGTTGAAGGCGCCGAAGCGGGCGACATCATCATCATCTCCGGCCTCGACGATATCGGTATCGGTGTCACCATCTGTGACAAGGAAAACCCGGTTGGCCTGCCGGTGCTGGGTGTGGATGAACCGACGCTGAACATGGACTTCATGGTCAATACCTCGCCGCTGGCTGGTACCGAAGGCAAGTTTGTGACCTCGCGCCAGATCCGCGATCGCCTGACCAAGGAGCTGCTGACCAACGTTGCGCTGCGCGTTGAAGACACCGGCGATGCCGATATCTTTCGCGTATCCGGCCGTGGTGAACTGCACCTGACGATCCTGCTGGAAAGCATGCGTCGTGAGGGTTTCGAAATGGCCGTGGCCAAGCCGCGTGTCGTTTACAAGGAAATCAACGGCCAGAAGTGCGAGCCGTATGAAAACCTGACCATCGACCTGGAAGATGAACACCAGGGCGGCATCATGGAAGAAATCGGTCGCCGCCGTGGCGAGCTGACCAATATGGAATCCGACGGCCAGGGCCGTACCCGCCTCGAATACCATATCCCGGCACGTGGCCTGATCGGCTTCCAGTCGGACTTCATGACCATGACCCGTGGTACCGGCCTGATGAGCCACGTGTTCGACGACTATGCACCGGTGAAGCCGGATATGCCCGGCCGTCACAACGGCGTGCTGATCTCGCAGGATAACGGCGAAGCCGTGGCCTACGCACTGTGGAAGCTGGAAGATCGCGGCCGCATGTTCGTAAGCCCGGGCGACAAGCTGTATGAAGGCATGATCATCGGTATCCACAGCCGCGACAACGATCTGGTTGTGAACCCGATCAAGGGCAAGCAGCTGACCAACGTGCGTGCATCCGGTACCGACGAAGCGGTGCGCCTGACGACGCCGATCAAGCTGTCGCTGGAATCGGCGGTGGAGTTCATCGATGATGATGAACTGGTGGAAATCACCCCGGTGTCGATCCGTATCCGCAAGCGTCACCTGCAGGAACACGAGCGTCGCCGTGCATCCAAGTCCGAAGGCTGATCGCCGCGGATCTGGAAAGCAGCAAAAGAAAACGGGGCCTTGTGCCCCGTTTTTGTTATGTTATCGGGCAACTTTTCCGGAGCCGGGCATGAAGCAGACAGAAGACGAGAAAATCCGTGTCGACAAATGGCTATGGGCGGCGCGTTTCTACAAGACCCGCTCGATGGCGACCGATGCAGTCGAAGCAGGGCATGTCCACCTCAATGGCGAGCGCCCCAAGCCGGCTCGCGCGCTGAAGATCGGCGACAAGCTGCGCATCTATGCCGCGCATGGCGAGTTTGAAATGACCGTGCGCCAGCTCGCCGACAAACGTGGCTCGGCCGCGATTGCGGTGACGTTGTACGAAGAATCGCCCGAGAGCATTGCCAAGCGTGAGCAAAGCCGTGAAATGCAGGCAACGGCACCGCATTTCGATCATCCGGACGTCAGGGGCAGGCCGACCAAGAAGTGGCGGCGCGAGCTGCACAGCTTCGAGCGCAAGCAAGGGCGCGAATAATCAGAAGCCAATCCTGATATTTGTCCATATGTTGCATATATTGTTAATTAAGCAGTCGGCAGACAGCCGGCTGCTGGGGTTTTACCGATTAGTCGGTAAACTGTAAGCACCTTTCTTACACTGCGAAAACGCATTCCTCATGCTGGATATTGCCGCCCGCCCGATCCTCATTCTCTGCGCCGACGCTGATACAGGCCAGGTGCTGGCGGACGGCCTCACGTCCTTCGGATTCGATTGTCAGGCATTCCAGCGCCCGGCCGCCTTGCTGGTGGCGCTAGCCGAAGCGAAGCCGCTGGCAGTGCTGCTTGATGATGCCGGCCTCGAAAGCGGTCTTGCCTTGCAGGAGCTGGTGCAGCGTCTTGCCCGCATTGGCGATTGGCCGTTGGTGTTGCTGTCCAGTTCGCAAACCATCGTCAGCCAGATCCAGCTGTTGCGGGCCGGCGTGAGTGATTTCATTGCCAAGCCCTGCGATGCCGGCAAGCTGGCAGACCGGCTGGATGCGCTGCTGGAAAACAATGAGCCGGTGCCGTTCCGCGTGCTGGTGGTCGATGATTCGATTGCATCGGGCCATTGGGCGCAGAAGATGCTCGAAGAAAACGGCATGCAGGCCAAGCATATCCAGGATCCGCTGGAAATCTTCCTGTGGCTGCAGCGCTACAAGCCCGACCTGGTGTTGATGGACATTTACATGCCCAGCTATACCGGCGATGAAATCGCCCGCATTGTGCGCCAGCACCCGCAATACGACGGCTTGCCCATCGTATTCCTTTCCACCGAAACGCGGCTGGGGCACCAGCTCTCGGCACGGCGCATGGGGGGGGAGGATTTCATCGTCAAGAACAGCGATACGCAGCAACTGATTTCCACTGTCAGCATCGTTGCAGACCGCTATCGCAAGCTGCGCCGCGCGCTCACGCGCGACAGCCTGACCGGTTTGCTCAGCCATACCCACTTTACCAACCGCTTGCAGTCCGAGCTGTTCCTGGCCACGCAAAGCAACCGCCCGCTGGCGCTGGCGATGATCGATATCGATCACTTCAAGCATGTGAACGATAACCACGGCCACCTGACCGGCGATGCGGTGATCAAGAGCCTGGCGCGCCTGCTGCGCCACGCTGCCGCTGAGCCTGATCTGGTGGGCCGCTATGGCGGCGAGGAATTCTGCGTGATCCTGCCCGATGCCAGCGTGCTGCGTGCCGCACAAAAGGTGGACGAATGGCGCGAACGTTTCTCTGCCATCAGCCATATCGCACCGGAGGCGCGGTTCTGCTCCAGCTTCAGCGCCGGCGTGGCGGTATTCGAGCCGGGCATGAGCGTGCGCGACCTGATCGATGTGGCTGACCAGGGGCTGTATCGTGCCAAGGCGGCCGGCCGCAACCAGGTGGGGCTGGCCAGGATGCCGGGGGCCTGATCGACCTGCGGTAAACCGGTGTGATCAACAAATGGCAATAAATCGCGTTGCGATGGATTGGCTGGCGGCGTGGCATCTGTTGAAATAGAACTTTTGCCGCCAGCGAATCTGCCCATGCCCGCCATTGCTCCCGCCATCCGTTACCGCATTGCACCGCTTGATCTCTCCGCCCACCTGTTCCGCATCACGCTGGATGTGGCGCAGCCTGCAGCGGCGGGGCAGATACTGTGGTTGCCGGTATGGATACCGGGCAGTTACCTGATCCGCGAGTTTGCCCGCAATATCGTGGCGATCAGCGCGCAGGATGAACAAGGGCAGGCAGTGGCGCTGCACAAGCTCGACAAGCATCGCTGGCAGGCTGCCGCCATGCAGGGCGCGCTGACGGTGCAATACGATGTCTATGCATTCGATCTGTCGGTACGCGGCGCCTATCTGGATGAAACACGCGGCTTTTTCAACGGCACCAGCGTATTTCTGGCCGTAAATGGCCAGGAGGATCAGCCGGTAGCGGTGGAATTGTTGCCGCCGCCAGGCGTGGCTGCGTGGCAGGTGGCAACCAGCTTGCCGGCAGCCGGCGCTGTACCGTACACGTTTGGCAGCTACCAGGCAGCCAACTACGAAGAACTGATCGATCACCCGGTAGAAATGGGCGAGTTTGCGCTCGCCACTTTCAACGCTTGCGGCGTGCCGCACGATATCGTCATCGCCGGGCGGCACTGTGCCGATCTGGCGCGCCTGCAGCGCGATCTTACCCGCATCTGCGAATACCAGATCAGGCTGTTTGGCGAGCCGGCACCGTTCGGGCGCTACGTGTTCATGACCATGGCAACCGGTGACGGCTACGGCGGGCTGGAGCACCGCGCATCCACCGCGCTGCTCGCCAGCCGTGATGATCTGCCGCTGGCACACGAAACCGCCATCAAGCCCGCCTACCGCCAATATCTGGGGCTGTGCAGCCACGAATACTTCCACAGCTGGAACGTGAAGCGCATCAAGCCAGCCAGCTATGCACCCTACGATCTGGCACGGGAAAGCTATACCCGCCTGCTGTGGGCATTCGAGGGCATCACTTCCTACTACGACGATCTCACGCTGGTGCGTACCGGTCTGATCACGCAGCAGGAGTACCTTGATCTGCTGGCGCAAACGCTGACCAGCGTTGAGCGCGCTGCCGGCCGCAACAAGCAGAACCTGGAAGAAGCCAGCCTCGATGCGTGGGTCAAGTACTACCGGCAGGACGAGAACAGCCCGAACGTGCTGGTCAGCTACTACACCAAGGGGGCGCTGGCCGCGTTGGGCCTCGACCTGACCATCCGTAGCCGGACGCATGGCGCCAGAAGCCTGGACGACGTGATGCGCGCGCTATGGCAGCGCTACGGGCGTGATTTCTATCCGGTTGGCAATGGCGTGCCGGAGGATGAGTGGGAACGGCTGGCCAGCGAAGTGGCGGGTGTGGACCTTTCTGCCTACTTTGCGCTGGCGTTGCGTTCGACCGAGCCATTGCCGCTGGCCGCGTTGCTGGCCGGCTTCGGCGTGGAAACGCAGCTGCGTGCGCCGGCCGGTAGCAGCGACAAGGGCGGCTGGAAGGAGATCGGCGCACCCGGTAACAGCATCGGCGCCAAGCTGGCTGGCGAAGCGGGCGGGGTGAAACTGGCACAGGTCTTCGATGGGGGCGCTGCGCGCGCCGCCGGGTTGTCTGCCGGCGATGTGCTGGTGGCGTGGGATGGCTTGCGCATCAATATCGGCAATATCGATACGCTGCTGGGGACGGCGCTGCCCGGCAGCAGCGTGCCGGTGCATGCATTCCGGCGTGATGAGCTGATCGTGCGCCAGCTGGACGTACGCGCCGCAGAGGCGGATACGTGGGGGCTGCGGGTGAAGGATGACGACAGCACCGCGCTTGCCACACGGCAGCAATGGCTACTTGCACAATAAAGGGGCCCGGTCGCGGCAACAAGGCGTTGGGGATGGCCTTTCCACGGGTGATCGGCAGCAAGCTGCTGCAGAAATGGACTGCCGGTCACCAAAAATTCGTCTAGACGTCACGTCGATGTAACGATCTCTTTTTAGACTGCACCTGTTCCCATCCAAACGTACGGAGTGCAGTAGCATGAAAATCCGCAATCTTCTTCTCGCGCTGGGCGTGGCATCCATTGCCGCGGCCGCTGTCGCTGATTCCACCCTGACTGTTTACACCGCGCTTGAAGCAGACCAGATCAAGGCCTACCAGGAAAAATTCGAGCAGGAAAATCCGGGCGTCAAGATCAAGTGGGTGCGCGATTCCACCGGCATCATCACTGCCAAGCTGCTGGCTGAAAAAGCCAACCCGCAAGCCGACGTGGTAATGGGCCTGGCGGCTTCGTCGCTGCTGGTGCTGGAAAAGGAAGGCATGCTGCAGCCATACGCACCCAAGGGCGTGGAAAAGCTGACCAAGTCCTATGTCGATAGCGCCGCCGTACCAAGCTGGGTAGGCATGGACGTGTGGGGTGCCACCATCTGTTTCAACACCGTTGAAGCAGCCAAGCTGGGCCTGAAGAAGCCGGAATCGTGGAAAGACCTGCTCAAGCCGGAATACAAGGGCAAGATCGTGATGCCGAACCCGGCATCGTCGGGCACCGGTTACTTCGACGTTTCCGCATGGCTGACCCTTTTCGGCGAGAAGGGCGGCTGGGAATACATGGACAAGTTGCACGAAAACATCGGCCAGTACGTGCATTCGGGCTCCAAGCCTTGCAAGCAGGCTGCTGCTGGCGAATTCCCGATCGGTATCGCATTTGAATACCGCGCAGCCAAGCTCAAGGAAGGCGGTGCACCGCTGGATCTGGTATTCCCCAAGGAAGGCCTGGGCTGGGATCTGGAAGCTACTGCCATCATGAAGGGCACCAAGAGCCTGGACGCTGCGAAGAAGCTGGCAGACTGGTCGGCATCGCGCTCGGCCAACGAGCTGTATGAAAAGAACTTCGCCATCGTCGCCATGCCGGGCGTTGCCAAGCCGAACCAGTTCATCCCGGCCAACTACGAGCAACTGCTGGTCAAGCAGGATCTGAAGTGGTCCGCCAGCAACCGCGACAAGATCCTGGCCGAATGGACCAAGCGTTACGATAGCAAGTCGGAAAAGAAGTAAGCCGTTTTTCCCTGCCGGCCACTGCAATATGTGGCCCGCAAAGAAGCCCGCCGGTATATGCCCGGCGGGCTTTTTCTTTGTGCGTGGTTGATGGGGTGCATCTACCGGGCAAGGGCAGGTTCTTCAGCGGCAGCGGCAGGGCTGGCAGTGACGTTTCGCGCTGGTGCAGCCGCGGATACCCCATTGTGTAGCGCCGGATTTTCAGCTTTTCCCGTTATATGTTGCGGCTGCGTCACCATTGCCTGGCCGTTGTTACTTACGTTAAGCCGGCAAATGTGCCCGAAGCATGACATTGGCCTATCCCGTGCTTACGCCCGATCTGGGCGATTGCTCCCGCGGCGGTTCGGATATGCGACGGGTTTGCCCATGTTGCCCGGCATCTGCACACCGGTACCTGCGCTGGTGATGGTGAGGACTGTACCACTGTGCTGCAGCGCTGCCGCTGACAGCGATCTGGTTGTATACCCCTAATTGCACGTGGCCTGCCAAGCCGTATTTCTTCTGAAATTTCAAGCACATCCCGCATGACAGGCCGATGAGAAAGTCATCTTGTGCTGGTTGCTTTTCAGTCTGCAGCACCAGTCAGGATCCGCTGGCAACGCTTGAGTGTGCGTTTGCGTCGGCATGGTCGTTGCAAGGATGTGCTCCGGATTTTGTAAACCTTATACTTTCTATTTTTGAAAGTAATATTTCAGCAAAATTCAAAATATGATTTCAGTTAATGTAAAATTAATGTGGAGTTCAGCGGTTTGCTGCCCTATCATGCACCCCGTTGAAGCCGGATTGCTGCGCTGCGGCAAACCCGGCCCTTATTCCCGCAGATCGTTGCCTGATTCCGTACAGCCAGCCGGTATGACCCTGCATGATGCCGCGCGCCGGTGGGTGCCGGCTGGGTGAAGGCCTGATCGGCAATGAATGCCGGGGTGCACTGCCGTGGACTGGCATTCCACAGTCCTTTGCCGTCATCACGACGGCCACCAAGGGGGTTTGTTTGATGTATGTGACAGAAAGCCTGGGCATTGAAGAGATCCAATCCGCATCATATGAGAAAAAGACAAATCTGCCCTCGCAGGGCGGGTTGCAACTTCATGCATTTGATCCGCAATTGTTTCGCCATCATGCAGAGATAGCCATTGCCCGGCTGGAAAATCATCTGGCCGATACCAGTATCAGGGGATTGGCACTCACCGAGCCCGCCGGCCTGTTGCAGACAGCCAGAAACCTGATGAATTCCAAATCAGGTGATATCGCGATTGGCGATGACAAGAAATTGGGCGCAATCCTTGATCTATATATCAAGACCGGCATCCAGGTGCATTCACCCGGCTATATGGGGCGGCAATTCTCCGGCGTGGTGCCATTGGCCGGTGTGGTGGATTTTGTCAGCTCCATCATCAATCAGCCTTCGTCATTTTATGAAGCGGCGCAATTGCCCAGCGTGGCCGAGCGCATCATGGCAGAGGAATTGAACCGATTCATCGGTTGGGCGCCGGAGCAATTTGCCATGATCACCACATCGGGTGGATCACTGGCCAATCTGACCGCCATCCTTGCCGCGCGTAACGACAAATTCCCGCAGTGCTGGTCGCAAGGAATTGGCGCCGTGGCCGGGCAGCCGCGCCCCGCCATTGCGGTGGGTGACGACGCGCACTACAGCGTGTGCCGCGCTGCCGGCATTCTGGGCATCGGCGAAGACCAGATCGTGCGCTTGCCGCTCAACCACAAAAAGCAGATCTGCCCGCAGCAGGCCAGGCAGACGCTGGCGGATGCCAGTGCGCGCGGCCTGCGCGTGTTCTGCCTGATTGCCTCGGCCGGCACCACATCGACCGGTGCTTTCGATCCGATCGACGAGCTGGCCGATATTGCCGAAGAACAGGATATCTGGCTGCATATTGACGGCGCACACGGTGCCAGCCTGTTGGTATCGGATACCTTGCGGCACAAGCTCAAAGGCATCGAGCGGGTTGATTCGCTGGCTTGGGATGCGCACAAGATGCTGTTCGTACCGGCCATGTGCACCTTGCTGTTCTACAAGGACAAAGCCAAGAGTTTTGGCGCATTTCGCCAGAATGCCAGTTATGTATTCGAGAAAGAGCCGGATATTTATACCGAATACGATAGCGCAGAACAGAATTTCGAATGCACCAAGCGCCCGCTGATCATGAACCTGTGGGTATTGTGGACGCTGTATGGCCCCGCGCTGTTTGCTGAAAAAATCGAATACCTGTGTGATCTGGCATTGCATGCCTATCACATCATCAATGCCCAGGAAGATTTCGAAACCGTGCACCGCCCCGAGTGCAATATCCTCTGCTTCCGCTATTTGCCTGCCAATCTGCAGGCCAGTAATTACCCCGATTTTCAGGTGGCAATCCGCAACCGCATACGCGGGGATGGCAAATTCTTCATTTCCAAAGTGGATGTGGATGAGGCCGGCGCCTTGCGCATCGTGATGATGAATCACCAGATCACCACCGCGCATATCGAAATGCTGTTGCAGGAAATCCGTATCGTCGGCCAGCAATTGCTGTCCGGCCATACCCGCTAACCGTAACGCCCTGAATCAACCATGGACAAGAAAGCAATGACTCAGCAAACATTGACCGCCAGTGCAATCGATCAATTGGTTCAGCAGCTGATTCCGGCTGCAGAGCTGGAACCGCGTTCGATTGACGAGGTGGTCAAATTGCCCGCATTTGCGGAAAAGATGGCCGCGTGTGCGGCCGCGCTGCAAACGCCATACAGCGAGATCGACCATGTGGTGCAGGACGCGCTGGTATTGCGCCGCCTGCAGCAGATGACCAATACCGTGTTGCTCAACCCGCTGTGGAAAGAGCGGCTGGCACTGGGGAGCATCACGGCAGCCCCGCGCGATTTTGATGAATGGCAGCGCATTCCGGTTGCGGACAAAAGCATCCAGCGTGATTTCTTCATGGGCACGCGGCCCGGCCAGGTGGTACCGCTCAGCTATGGCGGTTTCGAGATTGTCGCCAGCGGTGGCACCAGCAGCGGCCAGCCGGTGGAATCGGTGTATTCGCTGCGCGAATTGCACGATACCTACAAAGTGGCCGGTGATTTCATGGGCCAATACCTGCTGCGCGATTACCTGACCGGTACCGATCCGAAATGGATGATCACCACGCTGGCTGATTACCAGATGTGGAGCAGCGGCACCATGGTGGGCGGGGTATTGCAGCATATCCCCGGCATCAATTACATCGGCGCCGGCCCGGTAATGAAGGATGTATACCAGCACATCATGAATTACCCGGGCCCCAAGGCCTTCATGGGTATTTCGGCTGGTGTGGCCATCCTCAGCGAACTGGGCCAGGGCTTGCCGGAAGCCGCGCGCAACAGCTTCCGCGTGGCGCTGTATGGCAGCGGCGTGGTGGCGCAGCGCAAGCAGGTCGAATTGAAGGCGCTGTACCCCAACCTGAACATCCTCAGCTATTTTGCCGCTACGCAGGCAGAAACCATCGGCTTGCAGCTCGATGCCGGGTCGCCGTGGCTGACGGCGGTGCCGGGCCTGCACCTGATTGAAATCGTCGACGAAAACGGCCGCTGGGTGGCCGAAGGCGAAGAGGGCGAGCTGGTGGTTACCCGCCTGCACGCGCACGAAGCACCGCTGCTGCGCTTCAAGCTGGGCGACCGCATGATCCGCCGCCCCGCGCGCGATGGCGCCGGTCTCAAGGCGCAGCAGTTCGAGTTCTCCGGCCGCAGCGGCGATGTCATCCACCTGGCCGATACCCAGTACGCGGCACCGCAAGCGTATGCGGCGCTGGTGCGCGAGCTCAAGACGGCCAGCGTGTTCGACCTGGATACGCTGGCGCACGACATGCAGTTCGTCAATCACCGCAAGACCAGAACACTGCAGCTGATTGCATCGGTGGACGAGCCCGAAGTGCTGACTTCGCGCCTGGATTACCTGCTCGGTGCCGAGGGGCTGCGTCGCGTATTCATCGAGGCGCTGACGCGTTCGCTATCACTGTTCAACCAGGGCGAAGCCAACCATTACGCCATCGACAAGACCGGCTACCGCTTCGAAATCCGCCTGGTGCACAAGCACTCCGACCAGATCCACCGCACTGATGTAGGCAAAGTGCCGCTGCTGCGGGACATTTTCTGACGCGTATCGTTTTACGGGAACCATGCCATGCCAAAAATCGCCGACCGGATGAACCAGATTCCCTTTTCGGGAATACGGACCATTTTCGAACGCGTTGCCCGCCTGGAGCAGGAAGGCAACAAGATCATCCATCTGGAAGTGGGGCGACCGGATTTCGATACACCGCCGCATATCAAGCTGGCTGCCCAGCGCGCATTGCGCGATGGCCATGTGCACTACACATCCAATTTCGGCATCCAGCCGCTGCGCGAAGCCATTGCCCGCAAGCTCAGGTACGACAACCAGCTGGTGTTCGATCCCAAAACCGAAATCATCGTGACCGCCGGGGTATCGGAAGGCATCGTGATGACGGCGATGGCGCTGCTCAACCCCGGTGACGAAGTGCTGATCCCCGAGCCGCTGTTCCAGTGCTACGAAATCGCCGCGCGCATGGCCGGCGCCGTGCCGGTACCGGTGCCGGTCTATCCGGAGAACGGCTATCAGCCCACCCGCATGGATCTGGAAGTGCGAGTAAGCAAACGCACCCGCCTGCTGATCGTCACCACGCCGGGCAACCCCACCGGCGTGGTGCTGGGCGCCGCCACACTGCAGATGCTGGCCGATTTCGCCATCGATCACGATCTGTTCGTGATGGCCGATGAAATCTACGAAAAGCTGGTTTACGACCAGTGCCGGCATATCAGCATTGCCAGCCTGCCGGGCATGCGCAGCCGCACCATCACGCTCAACGGTTTTTCCAAGAGCTACGCGATGACGGGCTGGCGGCTGGGCTATGTGGCTGCCGATGCCGCGCTGATCCAGGCGCTGGTACGCATTCACCAGTACTCGGTGGTGTGCGCCACATCGTTTGCGCAGTGGGGCGGCGTGGCCGCGCTGGATGAATCGCAGGAAAGCCTGCACAGCATGGTGGCGGAATTCGATCGACGCCGGCTGCTGGTGATTGCCGAGCTGCAGAAGATCCCCGGCCTGGCTTTCCCGCGCCCGCAAGGTGCGATGTACGCCTATATCGATGTCTCCGGCGTGGCAGCCGATGCGTTCGAACTTGCCAATGACTTGCTGGAGCAGGCGCATATCGCGGTGGTGCCATGGGACAAGCGGCATATCCGCATTTCCTATGGCAACAGCTACGAAAACCTGCAGATTGCACTGCAGCGCATGCAACGGCATTTGCAGCTGGAAGCAGTGGTTTGAGGAGTGGGAGGTATGGCCGGCATGGGTTTCGGCATGGGGGGCATATGCATACGCAAGGCGTTTATGGGCACATGCCCATGGAGAATCACACGTGATCAAACAGACAGGTGAGAAGTCATGCAAACGATCAATATCGTAACCATCATCGATGTACTGGGCGCCCTCTCCAAGGGCTCGCTGCAGAACAATATCTACATGGTCGACAACAGCTGGAACAGCGAAAACCAGGGTACCTCCGACCTGGTCACTTCCTGCTATCCCGGCCAGCCTATCAACTGGATCATCCACGCGATGGATGTGCAGACACCGGTACTGATAGACAGCATCAATTTTCTTGATAAAGACCGCCAGTATTCGGTTTCCCACGGTTTTGACGCAAAGCCGGTTCTGGGCACCGCGCCGCATTGGTATACCTGGTCGGGCATTGTGCCGTGCTATCTGCCGGCAGGCGAATACCGCTATAGCCTGAAGCTGCAGATGGGCCGTGGCCAGAACAGCATCATGTATTCCGATGCGCCCGCGCTGAACGTGAATTTGCTGTAACGGAGCGGGAGGCGCCGGCCGTTGCCGCTGCCTGGCCGTTTTCCGGCACACCAACCAATACAAAGAGACCCTGCGATGAGCCAGCAATTAGCCATTCTGATCATGATCGACACTGCCGCAGCCATCAAGGCGGGCAATCTGGCGGATCACATATACCTGATAGACAACGCCAAGTGGGTGGGTTCGACCGGTGAAGCGACGGCCAACCTCGTGACGGCGGTAGACGGCACCCGCGTACGCAGCCAGATGGATGCGCAAGTGCTGAACTGGCTGCCGTATGGCATCGGCGATCTGCCGCACTCGCTGCCGCAATCGTTCTTCCTGAGCCCCGCTGCCAAGAAAACCATCAATGCCACGCTGGTGCACCCGGCCAGCGATCCACAGGCCCCGGCAGGCAGCGCCGCGGCAGACGAAGCCGCCACCGCAACCGCCAGCGTGGCTACGGCCAGGGTGGCTGCGGACGAACCCAGCCCGCATGCACGTGGCGCGCAGCACATTCCGCGGCTGGAAGCCAAGCGCATGGATATCACCGGTGCATTGCTGGGCAAAAGCAAGGCCAAGGGCAATACCGCGCTGTATACGTATCCGATGCCACTGGTCACCAATATCACCGGTGAAGCCGTGGATAAATACGTGATCTTCCCGGCGCAATACGGCTCGCCAGACCTGTTCTCCAAAGGGCTTTACTGGAGCGCAACGGTGGATACCAACAAGGTGGGCACCTATGCCTACACGTTGCATATCACGCTGTTCAATCCTTACGAGAAAGATGGCGAGGTCGCGTGGGAGCCGGTCGCATTGACCTTCGATTCGTATATCAACGTCACCAACGAGGCCACCAGAAACGGCTTTTTGAAAGTGCCACAAATGCTGCCTGCGTGATCAGCGGGTTGCCGGCAATTTCCTCTAATTCGGGAGCACGGAATGAAAGCAATATCCATTGTGGCGGTGGTCGATGTGGTCGGTGCGCTGGCCAACGATACGCTGACCGGTAATCTCTACCTGCTGGACAACAACAAGAGCAATGGCTCGACCGACGAAGGCACCGATGTGCTCAAGACCCGGGTGAAGAAAGGCGATCAACTGGTGTGGGTGGTGCAAACGCTCGAATGCGAAGCGTATGCCAGCATTGCCGGCATCGATGTCGACAGCAAATTCGCCGAATACATCGAGCCGCAGCAAAAGACCTACCAGGGCACCAATGTCACCTACTGGTCGGCCACGATCAAGAAAGACCTCGATGTGCCTGTGCCGTACAACCTGCGCTTCCGGCTGGCCAGCCGCGCCAGCGACATCGCAACGTCCAGTTCACCATTGCTGCTGGGCAGTGCCGCCTGATTCACCGGATCACGACAAGATTAACCAGGAGAAAGTCATGCCCGTACCGCTCAATTCGGTGCAGCTCAATGTCATCACCGTTGTCGATGTCGAAAAGGCCATCCATACCGGCACGCTCGATGGCAGCCTGTACATGATGGACAACAGCGCAGATATCGAAGGCCTGCACAGTGCCGGTCAGGGTAGCCCGCTGCTCAGCACCACCTGCACACAAGGCCAGGTGATCAACTGGATCATCTACCCGCTGGTCGGGCCGACATCGGCACGCATCAGCAACATCGCTTTCGTCGATCACGACGTGTGCACCCGGCTGGAAATCTATGGCGCACCGGATATCGAGGCCTCGCCGCGTTACCTGCCGGGTGTCACGCCGGTTTATGACTACTGGGCCGGCATGGTGCTGCCCGATCTGGCGCCCGGTACCTATCACTACAAGCTGGAAATCCAGATGGGCGGGAAGTACATGTACCTGGAATCCCCGTCGCTGAACGTCATTCCCCTGCAGTAGGCAACGCACCAGCGCAGCGATGCGCTGTTGCCGCCTGCCGCTTCATTGCATGAACTCTAGGAGAATCAAAATGACCAAGGCCTTGCTCGTTATCGATGTCCAGAATGATTACTTCACCGGCGGCAACCAGGAGCTGGTGGGCATGGAATATGCGGCCAGCAACGTGCGCCGCGTGCTGGAGCATTTCCGCACCGCCAATCTGCCGGTGTTTCACGTGCAGCACCTTGCCGTGCAGGACGGCGCGAACTTCTTCGTGCCGCATACCAAGGGCTGCGAAATCAACGAAGAAGTGCAGCCGAACGAAACCGAAATCGTCGTCACCAAGAACTATCCCAATTCGTTCCGTGATACCGGGCTGGACGAAGCACTGAAAAAAGCCGGCATCACCGAGCTGGTCGTGGTGGGCGCAATGACGCATATGTGTATCGATACCACGGTGCGCGCAGCGTTCGACCTGGGCTATGTGAACACCGTGCTATCCGATGCCTGCGCAACGCGGGCGCTGGATTTCAAGGGCTGGCATATCCGCGCTGCCGATGTGCACGTGGCATTCCTGGCTGCACTGCAGGTGCCGTTTGCCACGGTCATCACCACTTCGGAATACCTGAACGCCGCCTGAGCGTACATGCCTGCTGCCGGATAGACCGGCGTTTGCAAGGGCCTCCACTGGAGGCCCTTTTGCATTGGCGCACGCTGATCCATCCGGGTGAACAAGGGTTGGAGCGGGAAACTCGCACACTGGTCGGGTTTTTGCAAAAGTCGTCTAGACGTCATGGGCACGTAACACAAGATGTCTAGACTTCGCGCCATCGTACCCGACTGCAATGATCATGCCGCTGACCTGGCCCCATCTCGAATCCCTGCTCGGCGCCAGCGCCGCGTCGCTCTATGGCGGTGAGGCCATCTCCCAGCTTGAGCACGCGCTGCAAAGCGCGGAGTGCGCAGAGCTGGCCGGCGCAAGCGCTGCCTTGATCACCGCCGCGCTGTTGCACGACGTTGGTCATCTGGTGGCCGGGCAGGGTGATCACGACCTCGCCATGGGCGTGGACGACCGCCATGAGCAGATCGGCGTGGCCGCGCTCAAAGACCTGTTTGCCGACGACGTGCTGGCCCCGATTGCGCTGCATGTATCTGCCAAGCGCTACCTGTGTGCCACCGAACCGGGCTACGCGGCTGCGCTGTCGGACGCATCCGCGCTGTCGCTGGCGCTGCAGGGCGGCCCGATGGATGCCGGTGAAGTACGCCGTTTTGCCGCCAACCCGCACGCCGTTGCCGCAGTAGCGCTGCGCCGCTGGGATGACGAAGCCAAGATCGTTGGCAAGCTTACCCCGCCGCTGGCGCATTACCTTGCGCTGGCCCGGCAGGTTGTCCGTCCTGATTCTTCCCGTACTGCCCGGAGTGTTTCCGCATGAAAGCCGATTTCCCCGTAACCGGAACCACTGCCAGCGAGCTGCTGCGCACCGATGGCATTGCCAAACGCTTCGGCGATTTTTCGGCACTGTCCGGCATCGATCTGTCGGTCAGGAAAGGGGAGTTCCTGTGCTTGCTCGGCCCGTCCGGCTGCGGCAAGACCACGTTGCTGCGCATCATTGCCGGGCTTGAAGCGCCCAGCGCCGGCCGCTTGTTCATGCAGCAGCGCGACGTAACCCGGCTGCCCGCCAGCGAGCGTGATTACGGCATCGTATTCCAGAGCTATGCACTGTTTCCCAATCTCGATGTGGCCGGCAATATCGCCTACGGCCTGAAAGGGCGCCGCGAAGACAAGCAACGCCGCGTCACCGATCTGCTGGACCTGATCGGCCTGGCCGGCATCGAAAAGAAATACCCGGCGCAATTGTCCGGCGGGCAGCAGCAGCGGGTGGCGCTGGCGCGCGCGCTGGCCACATCCCCCGGCCTGCTGTTGCTCGACGAGCCGTTGTCCGCACTGGATGCCCGCGTGCGCGAGCACCTGCGCCGCGAAATCAAGGCGCTGCAGCAGAAGCTGGGCGTGACCACCATCATGGTCACGCACGATCAGGAAGAGGCACTGACCATGGCAGACCGCGTGGTGGTGATGAACCACGGCGTGATCGAACAGGTGGGTACGCCGGAAGAAGTCTATGCACAGCCGGCCAGCCGTTTCGTTGCCGATTTCGTTGGCCACGCCAACTGGGTGGATGCGGTGTTCTCGGTCGAGACTGGCGTGCAGGTCAACCAGATCGGCCTGTCGCTGCAGACGCTGCCGGCGCTGGCCGTGGGGCAGGGTGCATTGTCGCTGTTCATCCGCCCGGAAGACATCGTGCTGCATGCACACTGGGAAGGCGGCGCCATGGGCGAGGCCAATACCGCGCTGGCCGATATTGAAAAGATCGAATTGCTGGGTGGCTTTTACCGTGTGGCGCTCAATGTGCCGCTATGGGGCAACCTGCGCGTGAATGCCGATGTGAGCCGTGGCGATTTCCAGCGCCTGCGCCTGTCGCCGGAACGCCGCGTACCGCTGACGCTGCCGGCCGACAAGCTGCGTGCCTATGCGAAGGAAGATACCGGCTTCGCCAGCGGGGCGGCAGCATGATGGCCATCCTGCAGGCATTGCGCATCCCGGGCCTGGCATTGCGTGGCCCGGCGGCCGAGCGCAGCCAGCGCCTGGCCGGCGTGCTCAGCTGCGTGGTTGCGCTGGTATTGATCGTTTTCCTGGCGCTGCCACTGTCCGCCATCCTGGGCAAGGCAGTGACCGATCAGCAGGGCGCGTTCGTCGGCCTGGCGCAGTTTGTGGAGATCGCTGGCGGCAGCCATTTCTGGCATGCCATCCGCAACAGCCTGGCGGTATCGTGCACCACCGCGGTGATCGTATTGCCGCTGGCGTATGCGTTTGCTTCCGCGCTCACGCGTACCGCCATGCCCGGCAAGACGCTGTTCCGCGGCCTGGCGCTGATTCCGCTACTGGCGCCCTCATTGCTGCCCGGCATTGCGCTGGTCTATCTGTTCGGCAACCAGGGGGTGCTGAAGAGCTGGTTTCCGGACGGCAGCATCTACGGCTTCTGGGGCATCGTGATCGCCGAAGTCTTCTTCACCTTTCCGCACGCGCTGATGATCCTGATCACCGCATTGTCGGTGGCGGATGCACGGCTGTACGAAGCTGCCAATGCACTGGGTGCTGGCCGCCTGCGCCAGTTCTGGACGGTGACACTGCCAGCGGTGCGCTACGGGCTGATCTCGGCCGCGCTAGTGGTGTTCACGCTGGTGATCGTCGACTTCGGTGCTCCCAAGGTGATCGGCGGCCAGTACAACGTACTGGCGGTGGAGGCGTACAAGCAGGTGATCGGCCAGCAGAACTTCCCCAAGGGGGCGGTCATCGGCCTGCTGTTGCTGTTGCCGGCCGTGCTCAGCTTCGTGGTGGATGTGGTGCTGCAGAAACGCCAGCGCGCATTGCTTACCGCGCGGGCACAGCCACTGGTGCCGGCAAGGCAACGCTGGGTGGATCTGCTCAGCGTGGCGTGTTGCGCGCTGATTGCCGCTGGCTTGCTGGTCATCCTCGGCACGGCGGTCGCTGCGGCCTTCATCAAGCTGTGGCCCTACAACCTGGCCCCCACGCTTGCGCATTTCGATTTCGACAATATGGATGGTGGTGGCTGGCTGGCGTTCTGGAACAGCCTCAAGCTCTCTGGTGCCACCGCGGTACTGGGGACGGCCACGGTGTTCACCGGCGCTTACCTGGCGGAAAAAACTGCTGCCGCACCGGTGGCCCGGCAACTGGTCAAGCTGCTGGCGGTGCTGCCCATGGCGGTGCCGGGGCTGGTGCTGGGGCTGGGTTACATCTTCTTCTTCAATGATCCGCAGAACCCGCTGCATTTCCTGTACTGCACGCTGGGCATCCTGGTGCTGTGCTCGGTCGCACACTTCTACACCACCGCGCATCTCACTGCCGTCACCGCGCTCAAGCAGCTCGACGGCGAATTCGAAGCGGTGGCGGCGTCGCTCAAGGTGCCGTTCTGGGTGACCGCATGGCGGGTGACGCTGCCGGTCTGCCTGCCGGCGGTGCTCGATGTGGCGCGCTACTTCTTCGTATCGGCGATGACCACGGTATCGGCGGTGATCTTCCTCTACACACCGGATACGGTGCTGGCTTCGGTGGCTGTGCTGAATATGGATGACGCCGGCGATACCGCCGCCGCCGCCGGCATGGCCACGCTGATCGTACTGACCTCGGCCGGCGTATGCCTGCTGTTCGGCTTGCTGTCACACGGGGTGCGCCGCCGCACCCAGGCGTGGCGTGCACGCTGAATACACCTTCTTCCTCTGCCGGGGCTCGCCCCGGTTTTTTTGAAATGGAAAATTGGTCTAGATGACTGGTTTTCCATGGCCGCAATTGCCAACACCTGTTCCGCCGCTGGTGAACAGGCCGCCCACAAGGAGTAATGAAATGCGTGAACCCATCCTGCTAACCCCCGGTCCGTTGACCACTACCCTGCGTACCAAGATGGCCATGCTCACCGACTGGGGCTCCTGGGATACCAGCTTCAATACGCTGACCGCCAGTGTATGTGCCGATCTGGTCGAAATCGCTCATGCCGGCGATACGCATGTGTGCGTGCCGGTGCAGGGTTCGGGCACGTTCGCGGTCGAGGCGGCCATTGGCAACCTGGTGCCGCGCGATGGCAAGTTGCTGGTGCTGGTGAACGGCGCGTACGGCAAGCGCATGGCGCAGCTGACGCGCGTACTGGGGCGCGCGGTGGCTGTTTACGAAACCGCGGACAACGTGCCGCCCGATCCGGCGGAAATCGCCGCGGTATTGGCGGCCGACCCGGCCATTACCCACGTGGGCGCCATCCATTGCGAAACCAGTACCGGCATTCTCAACCCGCTGGCAGCGATTGCCGCAGTAGTGGCGCAGGCTGGCCGCCGGCTGATCATCGATGCGATGAGCTCCTTCGGTGCGCTGGATATCGATGCACGCACATTGCCGTTCGATGCGCTGATTTCGTCCAGCAACAAATGCCTCGAGGGCGTGCCGGGCATGGGCTTCGTCATCGTCAACCGTGATGTGTTGCTGGCCAGTGCCGGCAACAGCCATTCGCTGGCGATGGATCTGCCCGATCAATACCTGTACATGCAAAAAACCGGTCAATGGCGCTTTACCCCGCCCACCCACGTGGTCGCCGCTTTCCGCGCCGCGCTGGATCAATACCACGAAGAAGGCGGCCAGCCTGCCCGGCTGGCCCGCTACAGCGCCAATGGCGCGGCACTGGTGGCCGGTATGCAGTCGCTGGGATTGTCGCTGTTCCTGCCGGCTCCGTTGCAAGCGCCGATCATTTACACCTTCCTCGCGCCCGATCACCCGGACTACGACTTCCGCCGCTTCTACGAAGCGGTGCGCGAACGTGGCTTCGTGCTCTATCCGGGCAAGCTCACCGAAGTGAACACCTTCCGCGTCGGCTGCATCGGTGCCATTGACGCTGCCGAGATCAAGCAGGCCATCGCCGCCGTGGCCGATGCATTGGACCAGCTGGGCTGGACCCGTTGATTTCACTCCCCGGCGGCTGCGTCCGCGGGTTCAAACAAGGATCTCCATGATGAATTATCGCTATTCCCGCCACTACACCGGCCCGGTACAGGCTGTCATTTTTGATTGGGCCGGCACCGTGTTCGATTTCGGCTCGTTTGCGCCTACCCAGGTGCTGATCGATGCGCTGGCCGGTTTCGGCATCGAAATCAGCATGGCCGAGGCGCGTATTCCGATGGGCCTCGCCAAGTGGGATCACATCCGCGCGCTGGGCGACATGCCACAAGTGGCCGCGCGCTGGCACGCACGCTATGGCCGGCCAATGAGCGACCGCGATGTGGATGCCGTCTACGAGGCATTCATGCCGCTGCAGGTGTCCAAGGTGGGCGACTACTCGCAACTGATATCCGGTGCATTGGTGACTGTGGCTGCACTGCGCGGCAAGGGCATCAAGATCGGCTCGTGCACTGGCTACCCGGGCGTGGTGATGCAGGCGCTGACGCCGATTGCCGCAGAGCGTGGCTACGCGCCAGATTGCATTGTCGCCACCGATGACCTGAAGGCCGGTGGTCGCCCGGGGCCATGGATGGTGCTGGAAAACGTGATCCAGCTGGGTGTGAGTGATGTGGCGGCGTGCGTGAAGGTGGATGACACCGTGCCCGGTATCGACGAAGGGCTGGCTGCCGGCATGTGGACAGTGGGCTTGTCGGTTTCCGGCAACGAAGTGGGACTGTCTGCAGAAGAATGGGTGGCGTTACCAACCGCGGAGCAGGCGCGCAAGCGCACTGCGGCGGAAAAGAAGCTGTACCTTGCCGGCGCGCACTACGTGGTGGATACCATTGCCGATCTGCTGCCGGTGATTTCGGACATCGAAGCGCGCATTGCCCGGGGTGAACGTCCGTGAACACGTGCGATGTGGCCATCGTCGGCGCCGGCATTGCCGGCCTGGCGCACGCACTGGCGGCCAGCAGGCAGGGGCTGAAAGTCACGGTGTTCGAGCGCGATAGCGCTGCGCTGGGGGCATCGATTCGCAACTTCGGCCTGGGGCTGGCACTGGGGCAACGCCCTGGCGACATGCGCACGCTGGCTTTGCGCTCGCGGGAAATCTGGCTGGACGTACTGGCGCAGGCCGGGTGCTGGCACAAGGCGCAGGGCAGCCTCATCATCGCGCGTGATGCTGCGGAATGGGCGGTGCTGCAGGAGTTTCAGGCGGTACGCGGCGCCGAATACCACACGCAGCTTGTCGGCGTGGATGACATCGCCGCACAGGGCTTGCCGGCTACCGCGCTGGGTGGCTTGTTCAGCCCCAGCGAAATCGCGCTGGAAGCGCGTGTGGCCATCCCGGCCATCGCACGCTGGCTGCAGAACATGCATGGCATCACCTTCGTGTTCGGCACGCAGGTCAATGCAATCACGCTGCCGCATATCCACACCAGCAGTGGCGTATGGCAGGCCGGGCGCGCCATCGTCTGCGCCGGGCACGATTTCCAGACGCTGTACCCGGAAGCGTTTGCCGGCCAGGGCCTCAAGCGCTGTTCGCTGCAGATGTTGCGTACGCGCAGCCCCGGCTTCACGCTGGGGCCAGCGCTGATGACCGGTCTATCCACGCTGCGCTACGAGGCCTTCGACGATCTGGCATCGCTTGCCGCCTTGCGGGCGCAAGTGCGCGAACACGATCCGTTCTTGCTGGATGAAGGCATCCACCTGATCGTGCAGCAGGTGGGCCACGCGGGTGAGCTGCTGATCGGTGATTCGCATCGCTACGGTGAATCGGTGGGGCCATTCAATACCGAGGCCGTCGATGCGCGGCTGCTGCAACTGGCCGAAGCCGCACTGGGCCGCCGGCTGGAAGTGGCAGAGCGCTGGCAGGGCATCTATGCCAGCGGCCCGGGTGATTATCTGGTGCGCGATGTGGCGCCGGGCGTCATGGCGGTGGCGATTACCGCCGGCGTGGGCATGAGCATCTCGTTCGCACTGGCGGAGCGTAATCTGGCTCGCTGATGCGGGACAGCTTCACGGCCCATCATGCCCCGGAGCGGCTACCGCTTCCAGATGATGGCCGCGGTACAGAGCATGCTCAGCGGCTGGCGATGCCCAACAAGGTGCGCAGATCGCGGATATCCAGGCTGGCCAGCCCGGGTTCCGCGCGCTGCATCGCCATCAGCACCGCCTCTGCAATGCGCTCGCTGGTCAGTGGCGCGACGGAATGCGGCAGCATGTACGCAAACTGTGCCAGGTAAACCGCCTTGAAGCGTGCCAGGAAGTCTTTGGGCGCATCATCCAGCCGGTAAGCACTCGGATGGATGTGGCTGACGTTTTCAAACGGCAGCAGCGCCAACTGGCGCGCGAGCTCGCCGCCTGCCAGTGGCAGGTTGCGCATCATCTGTACGGATGCGGCCACCGGCTGGATCAGGCAAAAGCGTTTGCTGCCGGCATGGGCGGCGGCTTGCGCCAGCGGCAATGCGTCCTGTGCGCGCATCGTGTGCATACCCAGGTCGCGCTGGCTGGACAGGCTGCGCTCACCTATGTGGCAAAACACATCGTCCACCGGCGGCAAAGCGCAGGCTGCCAGCACGGCGTGGTCCAGTGGCTCGCCGGGCAGATAGACATCATCACAGCGCGTGGTGCTGCTGACCATGGGTTTGCTGGTCAGCACCCACACATGGCGGTATTCCTGCACCAGCCGGTTGAGCAAGGTTTCACCCAGCCGGCCCACCGCGCCGGCAATCAACGCGGTACGGCGGGTATCCACGCTTTTCGGCTGTTCGTACAGTGCGCCGCGCAGGTCGATGTGAGGCTTCATCGTGCGGCGCTCATCGACGGGTGATGTCGTCCCAGATTTTGTTCAGGCGCTTGGTGGAAACCGGGTAGGGCGTGCGCAGCTCCTGCGCAAACAAGCCGATGCGCAGCTCTTCGATCATCCAGCGGAATGGCAGCAAGGGGGCGGTATCGCGTCCTTCACGCTGCCATTTTTCCAGCTCCAGCAGCCAGCGGGTCATCAGCTCGTTGATCTCGGCGCCGCGCTGGCCGTCCCGCTGCGGGTTCTGCACGCGCTTGTCCAGCCGCACGCGGATTGCCTTGATATAGATCGGCAGCCGCTGCAATTGCTCCCAAGGTGTTGCGGTCAGGAAGCCATTGAACACCAGTTTGTCGAGCTGGTCTTTCAGCTGCGCGTGGATGGGGCCGGGCTTGCCCAGATGGGCTGCCAGCGGCGCGTATTCCACCACGATATCAGTGAGCGAACGCGTTACCGCATCGCGCACGCTGGGCAGCCGTACCTTGGCACGGGATTTCTGGGCATCGAAATCCTTGCGGGTGCGTGGCGGCTCGTCGTCACCCAGGAACGCACGGTTGCAGATGGTGCTGACGATATCGGCCATCAGCATGTCCGGGTTGCCCAGTGCGCGCAGCGCAATCGCCAGCTGCTGGAAATTGGGAACGGATTTTTCCAGCTGCTTCACGTGCTCTTTCAGCTCGATGCGCAGCAGTTTCACCACGCCTTCGCGGTGGGCAGCGTCAGCTGCATGCCGGGTATCGAAGAGTTCGATCGCGCAACTGGCTTCCTCGGCCACGAGGGCAGGGTAGCCGGTGAGCTTGCGGCCCTGGCGCTTGATGGTCAGGCTGACCGGCAGATCGCCGAAGTCCCATTTCACCAGGCCGCTCTGTTCGATGCCGACATCATCGGCTTCATCGCGGAAGGTGAGCTGCGCTGCATCGCCCAGTTGTGCGCGGATCGCGATCAGGTCGCGGCCGGATGCCAGCTCCTGCCCGCCGTCATCCACCACGCGGTAGTTCATCTGCAGGTGCAGCGGCAGATCGCTGGTATCGAACTCATCCGCACTCACCTGCTGGCCCACGCCGCGTGTAACCGCCTGCGCCAGTTGTGGCAGCAGCGGTGCTTCGCGGTCGGCTTTTTCCAGATCGGTAAGCATGCGCGTGGCAAATTCGGGCACCGGCACGCACAGCCGGCGGATGGCCTTGGGCAGCGATTTGACCAGCAGCGTGATTTTCTCGCGCAGCATGCCGGGCACCAGCCAGTCGAAGACGGCGTGGTTCACGCGGTTGAGCTGGTGCAGCGGCAGCGTGATGGTCACGCCATCGAGCGCATGGCCGGGCTCGAAGCGGTACGCCAGCGGCAGCTTGGTCTCTGCCAGCCGGAAGAACGGCGGAAACTGATCCTCGGTGACGCTGCTGGCCGAATGGCTCATCAGGAATTCGCGCGTCAGGAACAGCAACTGCGGGTCGGCTTGCTCTGCCTTCTTGCGCCACGCTTCAAAGCCCGCACCGCCGACGATATCGGCCGGTATCAGTGTATCGAAGAACTGGTACAGCGCTTCTTCATCCACCAATACGTCCTGGCGACGTGCCTTGTGCTCCAGTTCTTCGATTTCCAGCAACAAGCCGATATTGTGATCAAAGAACCTGGCGTTGGTCTTGTAATTGAAGCGCACCAGTGCATCGCGGATGAACATCTCGCGTGCTTCCACCGGGTTGATGCGGCCGTAGTTCACGCGGCGGCGGTTCACGATCGGTAGCCCGTACAGCGTGACGCGCTCGCTCGCTACCACTTCGGCGCGCTCTTTCTCCCAGTGCGGCTCGAAGTAGTGCTTGCTGGTGAGGTGGGCGGCAATGCGCTCGACCCATTCGGGCTCGATGGCCGCTACGGTGCGGCCGAACAGCTTGGTGGTTTCCACCAGGCTGCCGGCCACGATCCACTTGGGCCGCGCCTTTTTCAGGCAGGAGCCGGGGAAGATACTGAACTTCAGCCCGCGTGCACCCAGGTATTCGTCGTTTTCCGGCTGCTTCATGCCCAGGCTGCCCAGCAGGCCGGCCATCAATGCCTTGTGGATCTGTTCGTAGGTGCCGGGGGTTTCATTGCTGCGCCATTCCAGGTCCTCCACCGTATCGGCCAGTTGGCGATACAGGTCCCGCCACTCGCGCATGCGCAGGTAGGAGAGGAAATTGTCGTGACACAGCGTCAGCAACTGCTTGTTGGAGGTCTTCTCGTTCTGCGCACGCTCGAAGAACGTCCACAGATGCAGATAGGAGAGGAAATCGGATTTCTCGTCGGTAAACTTGGCCTGTGCGCGGTCTGCCGCCTCGCGCGCATCGAACGGCCGGTCACGCGGGTCCTGCACTGAAAGGCCGGATGCGATGATGAGGATTTCGCTCAGGCATTGGTTCTCATGCCCGGCCAGCAACATGCGCCCCAGTCGTGGGTCAACCGGCAAGCGCGCCAGTTGCTTGCCGGTGGCGGTGAGTTCATTCACGTCGTCTACTGCGCCCAGCTCGTGCAGCTGTGCGTAGCCGTCGGCAATCAGCTTGCCCGATGGCGCTTCCAGGAAAGGAAACTGGTCGACTACGCCCAGCTTGAGCGCCGCCATGCGCAGGATCACCGCTGCCAGGCTGGAGCGGACGATTTCCGGATCGGTAAACCCGGGGCGCAGGTTGAAATCGTCTTCCGAATACAGGCGCACGCAGATGCCACTGGAAACCCGGCCGCAACGGCCGGAGCGCTGGCGCGCGCTGGCTTGCGAGATCGGCTCGATCTGCAGTTGCTCTACCTTGGCACGTGGCGAATAACGCTTGATGCGTGCCAGTCCCGAATCGATCACATAGCGGATGCCGGGTACGGTGAGCGAGGTTTCCGCCACGTTGGTGGCCAGCACCACGCGCCGGCCATTGCCGGGGCGGAATATGCGTTGCTGGTCTTCGTTGGACAGCCGTGCAAATAGCGGAATCACTTCCGCCCCCTTGAGCTTCGTGCGGCGGAATTCCTCGGCGGTTTCGCGGATTTCGCGCTCGCCGGGCAGGAACACCAGCACATCGCCGGCGCCATCCTGCCGCCACAGGTGCTCGACTTCGCGCACGATGGCTTCTTCCATCTCGATCTCGGCATCGTCTTCATCGCGGCTTTGCAGCGGTGCGTAACGGACTTCCACCGGGAAGGTGCGGCCGGATACTTCCAGCACCGGCGCGCCATCGAAGTGTTTCGAGAACCGGTCGGCATCGATGGTGGCCGATGTGACGATCACTTTCAGATCCGGGCGGCGCGGCAGCAACTGCTTCAGAAAACCCAGCAGGAAGTCGATATTCAGGCTGCGCTCGTGCGCTTCGTCAACGATGATGGTGTCGTAATTGGCGAGGTAACGGTCCGACATCGTTTCCGCCAGCAAGATGCCGTCGGTCATCAGCTTGATATAGCTGTCGCCGGTGGATTTGTCGGTAAAGCGCACCTTGAAGCCGACGATGCTGCCCAGCTCGGATTTGAGCTCCTGCGCAATGCGGCTGGCCACGGAGCGCGCAGCCAGGCGGCGCGGCTGGGTATGACCGATCAGCCCGGTCACGCCGCGGCCCAGTTCCAGGCAGATCTTGGGGATTTGCGTGGTCTTGCCCGAGCCGGTTTCACCACAGATGATCACCACCTGGTTGTCGCGGATGGCGGCGGCGATCTCGTCGCGCTTCTGGTTGACGGGTAGGTTGTCGTCGAACTCGGGCTTGGGCAGCCGCGCACGCCGGCCGGCGGTTTTTTCCGCTGCAGCGGCCAACTCACGGTCGAGTTCGCCCAGCATGCGCTCGGACGGCTTGCCGCTGGCCAGCCGCTCGCTGAGGGTGTGCAGTTTTTTTTCCAGGCCCCAGCGATCGCGTGCGGTGGTCAGGTCAAGGCGGGAGGAGAGTTCGGCAAGGCTGGGTAGGGACATCGGGCTGCGCGTAGGGCGGGATCAGCGCCGATTTTATCACGCGGACAATCGCACTTCCGGCAGAAACTCTTTCAGGATCAACAATTGCGCGCTGCGCTCGCCTTGCGAGATGGTTCTGCACACGCAAGGCCAGCGTTTGCCGGATCGGGTGCAGGCAAATTCACTGGCGCTGCCGTCGAGCAAAGCCTGTGCATTGGGCGTGAAAGCGCTGAGCGGGCGGCCCAGCATGGCCGACGGCGGCGCATTGAGCTTCTCGCACGCCAGCAGGTTGGCAAATTCGACAATGCCGTCCCGTACCAGCATGAACGCCACCGGCAATGCATCCGCCACATCACCGGCCAGCGGATCGGTTACGGCAAGGGCAGCTTCGGCTGCCTTGACGTGGCTGATATCGATGGCGATGGACAGGATATAGATGTCTCCTTCGCGCACCAGCGGCTGCTTGGTGATGTCGAACCAGTGTGTACGGCCGTTGGGCAAGGTCCAATGGTCGACGATGCGTATGGTCGCGCCATCTTCCAGTACTTCCTTGTCGCCGGTCGTGAAAGGCTGTTCGTCTTCACCGATGCCCATGTGCGATTGCATCAGCAGTTCATGGCCCAACGTGGCCTGCGTAGCGCGGTTCACCAGCAGGAAGCGGCCGTGCTTGTCGCGTACGTAAATCAGGTTGGGGCTGGAATCGATGATCTGGTGCACGAAGAGCTGCTGGTTGAACAGTGCTTCTTCCGTGTCTTTCAGGTGCGTGATATCGCGGATCAGCGCCACGCAGTTCTTCACCGAGCGCGGCTGCAGCCGGGCCTCGAATACCCGGTTCTTGCCATCTTCACCGGTGAGCTGGTATTCAAACTGCTGCGCTTCCTGCTTGCTCTGCACGGCAATCAGCGTTTCCAGATACTGGCGGGCAATGCGCGCCGGCAACAATGCCGATAGCTTGACCTGGTTGCTTTGCGTGGAAGGGTGGTGCGATGCGCTGGTCTTGTTCAGCGGCGTGACCTCGCGCGTGCCATGGTCGATCAGCCAGATCAGGTCGGGCAGGCAGGCGTAGATATCGGTGGTTTTTTCGATGGCAAATTCGGTGGGCATAGCCAGCGCATTGATCTCCGGCTGCTTTTCCCCGTCTGGCTGGCGCAGGTAGAGCGCGTAGCCCAGGCAGGCCAGTACACCGAGTTCGCACCCGATCAGCCAGATGCCCATGCTGGAATAGGCCAGCACGCTAATCACGAGCAGCAGCAACGCGCCTATGCCCAATGGCAGATGGCGGATGTATGCAGATGGCGGCGTGGCGTTGCTTGCTGACGAGGTCATGCCGTAGGTGGATCAATGTACACGATGCACAGTGTAGCGGGACTGACCGCGCTTGGCATCAAGCGATCAACAGGAATTTAACTTCGGGGGGACTCAGAGGGGAACTGCTTGGTGATGCTGGCGGAGCGGACGGGACTCGAACCCGCGACCCCCGGCGTGACAGGCCGGTATTCTAACCAACTGAACTACCGCTCCGCAGCGGTTCTCAACGTGCCCGATAACCTAGGTTATTGGTGGGTGGTGACGGGATCGAACCGCCGACATTCTGCGTGTAAGGCAGACGCTCTACCTACTGAGCTAACCACCCCTCGTCGAGAGAGGCCGAATTAAACCATGCGGGTTTTTGGTCGTCAACAGCTTTCCGCAACTTTTGTGAATTTCCTGCTGCAATAGTCCGTCATGGGCGGTTGCGTTATACACTGCAACTCTTGCCTGACATCGAACTGAAACCCTGTCCGTGAAACCGTTTTCCCCACTGACTTCAATCCGCTTCCATACACTCGTACGCGTACTGGAAGCCTGTACAGTCATTGCGATTGCCTGGGTACTGGCGGGCCTCTTCTGGCAAGTGCCCGGTGCACGCGGCAATACCTTGCGGCTCACACCAGCCGCATTGCCGCCCAAGGCGGTGGAGCTGCCATGGACCCGTGCACAGCAGTGGTTCGGTGCCGCGCAGGCCAGCGCCGAACCCCAGGCCAGCACGCTATCTGCACAATTGCTGGCGGTGTTTGCCGGCAACGACAGGGAGAGCGTGGCGATTTTCTCCGGTATTGAGGCCAGCAGCGTTGCTGTGCGCGTGGGTGCCGAGCTGCAGCCGGGGGTGAAGCTGGTACGCGTGGCCAGCGATCATGCACAGATAGAACGCAATGGGGTGCGTGAAGATATCCTGCTGGCACAGCCGGCGGGTGGCAGCCCGGTCAACCTGCAAGGGGGCAATGTTGCCGCACCGGTGGCGCCACGCAGTGGCGAGCCTGCGCCGGTGGATGCGTTGCCGGTCACCATTGCGCGCGGTCAGATGGCCGCTGCCATGCAGACCGGCAATATCGCCGACTGGGCCAAGGGCCTGGCACTGGCCAAGGATGGTGGCCTGCAGATCGATAACGTGGCGCAGCAGCCGTTTGCCAAGGTACTCAACCTGCAGAACGGCGACGTGATCAAGAGCGTGAACGGCAAGCCGCTCACCCAGCTCTCCGAGATTTCCTTCCTCTATACGGTATTCAGCCAGCAGAGCCAGGTGGCGTTGATCGTTCAGCGCCACGATAACCCGGTGCAGCTGCGATATCAGATTCAACCTTGAGAATGGCAATGAAGCTTTCCCTAAAGCGTTCCCTTGTGGCCCTGATGCTGAGCGGCTGTTTTGCCGCCAGCGCATGGTCTGCAGACGACCGGATGACGCTCAATTTCGTCAATGCCGATATCGAATCAACGGTGCGGGCTGTCGGCCTGATTTCCGGCAAGAATTTCATCATTGATCCGCGTGTGAAGGGGACGATCAACATCGTTTCATCACAGCCGGTGGATAAATCCGCGGTCTATCCCATCTTGCTGGCTGCATTGCGCCAGCAAGGCTTTACCGCGGTGGAGAAGGGCAACCTGGTGCGCATCCTGCCCGAGGCGGATGCCAAGCAGCACTACAGTGCCACAGTTTCGCGCGCGAACAAGGTGTCGGGCGACCGCATCGTCACGCAGGTGTTTCCGCTGCAATATGAGTCGGCCAACCAGATGGTGCCCATCCTGCGGCCGCTGATCTCGCCCAACAACGCCATTGCCGCCTATGTGCCCGGCAATGCGCTGGTGATCACTGATTACGCGGACAACATCACGCGGCTGGACCAGATCATCCGCAACATTGATCAGCCGCCCAATGGCGAGATGTTCCCGATCAAGCTCAAGTATGCATCGGCGCTGGATATCGCGCAGACGCTGGGCCGGCTGATGCCGGAACTGTCGGTGCAGACCGGTCAGTCCGCACCCACCGCATCCGACGGCGTCAAGCGCAGCGTGGTGGTGCCGGACGTGCGCACCAACAGCATGCTGGTCCGCAGTGAAAACCAGGCGCACGCGCAGCAGATCAGGAAGCTGATCGATGTGCTGGACCAGCCCGGTGCGGCCGGTGGCAATATCCATGTGATCTACCTGAAGAATGCCGAGGCCACCAAGCTGGCCGCCACGTTGCGTGGCATCCTTTCCGGCCAGGACACCGGCAGCAGCGCCAGTACGGGCAGTACGCTGAGCAATATGTCGATTTCCTCGTCCAGTGGCAACAGTAGTGCCGGCACGGGTGCCGCGGCATCGACCACGCCCAATTTCTCTGGTAACAATGCCGCTGCAACCGGCAGTGCCGGCAGCGTACAGGTTGGCGGGGCAACGGTGCTGATCCAGGCCGACCCGATGACCAATGCGCTGATCCTGACCGCGCCGGAGAACGTCTACAATAACCTGCGCAGCGTGGTGGACAAGCTCGACATGCGCCGCGCCCAGGTCTATGTGGAAGCGATGATTGCCGAAGTGAATGTCTCCAAGGTGGGGGAATTCGGCGTGCAATGGCTGCTGGGGGGCGGCAACGACAATGTGGCAGGCATCGGTTTCAGTTCGCTCGGCCTGTTGACTAACAGCCTGTCCAACATCATCGGCGCGGTAATCAACAAGGACCCGACCGCGCTGGGTACTGGTGGCACTTTCGGCATCGTCAACGGCAACCCGTTCTCCGAGACCGGCAAGACGCCCACGCTGGGTATCCTGGCTACCGCGCTGCAGAACACCGGCAACGCCAACATCCTGTCCACGCCCAACCTGCTGACGCTGGATAACGAAGAGGCGCAGATCATGGTGGGCAAGAACATTCCCATCGTGACCGGCACGCAGTCATCAACCGGCAGCAACCCCAATCCGTTCACCACGGTGGAGCGCAAGGACATCGGCATCACGCTGAAGATCAAGCCACAGGTATCCGAAGGCGGCAGCATCACGCTCAGCGTGTACCAGGAAGTATCCGATATCGACGATACGGTGAAAACCAGCGGCGCCGGCATTGCCACCACCAAGCGCGCCATCGAATCTAAGGTGCTGGTGGATAACGGCCAGATCATCGTGCTGGGCGGCCTGATCGAAGACAAGCTCTCCAACGGCAGCAACAAGATTCCGGGGCTGGGTGATATTCCGGGCTTGGGTACGCTGTTCCGTTACGACACCCGCCAGTGGCAGAAAACCAACCTGATGGTGTTCCTGCGCCCGGTGGTATTGCGCGATGGCGATGCCAGCCGCGCACTCTCCAATGAGCGCTATCAATACCTGCGCAACGAGCAGGGTAATTACGAGATGCCATCGCGCTTCGGTCTGCCTGATCTGCCCAAGGTGCAACTGGCGCCGCAGGTGGATGTGATGCCCGCGCCGGCTCCTGTCCCGGCCCCGGCGCCCACCGTGGCTAACCCGGTCAAGCCATGAGTGCGCGCCTGGTGCCTTACCACTTTGCGCGCGAGCACGGGGTGGTGGATGTAGAGCAGGGCGAGCAGTCCGTACAGGTGTGGATGCGCAAGGGTGCGGCATTGTCTGCGCTGAATGAGGTGCGCCGGCTGGCGGCGCGCCCGCTCGATATCGTTCTGCTGGATGCCAGCGAGTTCGAAACGCGTCTGGGTGGCCTGTTCAGCGGCGAAGGTGCGCATTCATCCACGGTGGCGGGCGATCTGGAACACCATATCGATCTGTCGCGGCTGGCACAGGAAATGCCGGCGGTGGAGGATTTGCTGGAAGCCGAAGGCGATGCGCCCATCATCCGCCTGATCAACGCCTTGCTGACCGAATCGCTGCGCGAAGGTGCATCCGACCTGCATATCGAGCCGTTCGAAACACGCTCGGTAGTGCGTTTCCGCGTGGATGGGCAGTTGCGTGATGTGCTCGAACCCAACCGTGCGCTGCATGGTGCGCTGGTATCGCGCATCAAGGTGATGGCTGGCCTCGATATCGCGGAAAAACGCCTGCCGCAGGATGGCCGCATCACCTTGCGCATTGCCGGCCGCCCGGTAGACGTGCGGGTATCCACGCTGCCCACCGGTCACGGCGAGCGTGTGGTGTTGCGCCTGCTGGACAAATCCGCCGGCCGCCTGAACCTGGAAAAGCTCGGCATGGTTGGCGATACGCTGATCGGGTTGGAAAAACTGCTGCAGCAGCCGCACGGCATCATCCTGGTGACCGGGCCGACCGGCTCGGGCAAGACCACCACGCTGTATGCGGCGCTGTCGCGCATGGATGCCAGCCGCAGCAATATCATGACGGTAGAAGACCCGATCGAATACGATCTGGACGGCGTGGGGCAGACCCAGGTCAACCCGCGCATCGACATGAGCTTTGCCCGTGCCTTGCGCGCCATCCTGCGCCAGGACCCGGATGTGATCATGATCGGCGAAATCCGCGATCTGGAAACGGCGCAAATTGCCGTGCAGGCATCGCTGACCGGCCACCTGGTGCTGGCCACGCTGCATACCAACGATGCGGCCAGTGCCGTGACCCGGCTGATCGACATGGGCGTGGAGCCGTTCCTGCTGTCGTCGTCGTTGCTGGGCGTGCTGGCGCAGCGGCTGGCACGCACGCTTTGCCCGGTATGCAAGACACAGCATGTATTGACGGCGGAGGAGGCGGCCGAAATCGGCCTGCCCGCGCATACAACGGTATACCAGAGTGTTGGGTGCGCCGAATGCAAGCAGAGCGGCTACCGCGGCCGTACGGGGCTGTATGAATTGTTCGTGGTGGATGCCGAATTGCAGGGCATGATCCATGCGCAAGGTGCCGAGCAGGAGCTGAAACGCTACGCCGCCGCGCACGGCATGCTGTCGCTGCGACAGGATGGCGTACGCCGGGCGGCTGGCGGGCAAACCAGCCTGGAAGAAGTCTGGCGCGTTACGCGGGACGTCTAGTGCGTGCTCGGCTGTCGGCTTGGCCGCAGTCAGGAGGGTTGCTCGCGTATAGTGGTTCGCGCAACGGAATGATCAGGAGAGGGGAATGCGCTCAGGTTTGCGCGCTCAGGATCAGCGCAGCGCGGTCCGGATACCGGTGAAATGCCAGGCCCGCATCCGTACGCTGGAGCTGGGCCTGTCGTATTACGGCGACTGTATCGATCTGAGTGTCACTGGCATGACCATACGCAGCATCTTCGTGCCGCGCCCGAACGAAGAACTGGAGGTCTGCGTGATGCCGCCGCGGCAGGGTGGTGGCCTTGCCGCACCGCTGACTGCACGCGTGCGCGTGGTGCGCTGCCACGAAGTCGAGGCGGGCAGTGGCCTGTATGAACTGGGCCTGGAAATCAGCGAGATTGTCCGATGAAGCATTTGCTGCCCTGTCTGATACTGGTTTGCTGCAGCTGGCTGGCACAGGCCAGCGAGCCGCCGGTGCAGGTGGATGCACACCGTGATGGCGACAAGGTGGTGATTTCTGCCGCGTTTACCACGCAAGCGACGCGCGAGCAGGTATGGCAGGTGCTGGTCGATTTTGACCATATGGCCGAATTCATGCCGCGCCTGGCACAAAGCCGCGTGATGCAGCGCGATGGCGACAAGTTGACTGTCAGCCAGCATGGCAGCGTGCATGTCGGTTTTTTCGATCTGCCTTTTGAGTCGGTGCGCGAGGTGCTGCTCAAGCCGGTATCGGAAATCGATTCGCGTGCAGTGGGCGGCAATGCCGGCCAGTTGCAAAGCGTTTCCACGCTGTCGCAGCAGGGGCACGATACCGTGGTAAGCTACCGCGCCGAATGGATGCCCGGTTCCAGCCTGATGGCCAGTTTTGGCGTCGACATGATCAAGAGCCAGCTCGGCGAGCAATTTGCCGCGATGCGTCAGGAAGTGATACGCCGCGCGGCCCGGGCAAGCCCATAGCACAACCTGTTTTTCAACTCTGTAGCGACCCCTGAATCCGCATGCGACTGCTTGCACTCAAAATAGACATTGATACCTACCGCGGTACGCGCGAAGGCGTGCCGCAGCTCGTCGAGGCACTCAAGCGCCACAACGCCAATGCCACCTTCCTGTGGAGCCTGGGCAGCGACCATACCGGCCGCGCCATCAAGCGCGTATTCCGTCCCGGCTTCATGAAGAAGGTGTCGCGCACTTCGGTGCTGGAACACTACGGCTGGAAGACGCTGATGTATGGCACGCTGTTGCCGGGGCCGGATATCGGCAAGCGCTGCGCCAGCATCATGCGTGACGTGGCCGCACAGGGTTTCGAGAACGGCATCCATACCTGGGATCACGTGCGCTGGCAGGATGGCGTGGTCAACGCCGATGCGGCATGGACCGGCGCCGAGCTGACGGCGGCGGTCGAGCGCTACCAGGCCATTTTTGACGAACAGCCGCTGACCCATGGCGCGGCAGGCTGGCAGATGAATCCGCACGCCTACCGGCTCGAGCAGCGCTTGGGGTTCCGCTATGCATCCGATGGCCGTGGTACGCACCCGTACTGGCCGGTGGTGAATGGCGAACTAGTGCGGGTGCCGCAATTGCCGACCACCTTGCCCACATTGGATGAACTGATCGGCGTCGATGGCATCAATGTGCTCAATGTCGATACGCATGTGCTCAAACTGACCGAGACGGCGTTGCCCACCGGGCACGTATATACATTGCATGCCGAGCTGGAAGGCATGAAGCTGCTGCCGGTATTCGAGCGTCTGCTGGCAGGCTGGACCGAGCAGGGCTACAAGCTGGTGAGCGTGGGCGAGCTCTTCGATACGCTGGATTTGCAGGCATTGCCCTACCACCGTGTGGAAATGGGCGAAATCACCGGCCGCAGCGGTGAGCTGGCACTGCAGGGCGCTGTGTTCCCCTGACTTTGCTCATCCATTGCCGGAATGCAAACAAAAACGCCGGCGATGCCGGCGTTTTGCATGCACGCAGCGTGCTTGTGCAGATCAGCCGTCGGACGTGATCTTCAGCACCAGTTCACGCAGCACGCGATCTGCGTTTTCGTTGGCAACCTGGCAGGTACCGGCATTTTCGTGCCCGCCGCCGCCATACTGCAGCATCAGCTCGCCGATGCTGGTTTGCGACGAGCGGTTGACGATGGATTTGCCGGTGGCAAACACGGTGTTCTGCTTGTGCAGGCCCCACAGCACGTGGATGGAGATATTGCATTGCGGAAACAGGGCATAAACCAGGAAGCGGTTGGCTGCGTAGATGGTTTCCTCTTCGCGCAGGTCCAGCACCACCAGATTGTCGTAAACGCGTGAGCAGCGCTGCAGCTGCTCGCGCGCCAGCGGCTCCTGTTCCTTGTACAGTTCGACGCGTTCCTTCACGTCCGGCAAGGCCAGGATGTCCTCGATGCCATGATCGCGGCAGTACTTGATCAGGTCCATCATCAGGTTGTAGTTGGAAATGCGGAACGTCTTGTAGCGGCCAAGTCCGGTGCGTGCATCCATCAGGTAATTGAGCAGCACCCAGCCTTCGGGCTCAAGGATTTCCTCGCGGCTGAATTCGGCCGAGTCGGCTTGGTCGACCGCCGCCATCATTTCCTCGCTGATCTGCGGAAAACGCGCAGCGCCGCCGTAGTAGTCGTACACCACGCGCGCGGCGGACGGTGCCTTGGGGTCGATTACATGGTTGCTGCGCTCGCCCTCGTTGCGGATGGTTTCCGACAGATGATGGTCGAACACCATGTGCGCGCCCGGCACATAGGGCAGGTTGGTGGTGATGTCGCGATCGGTGATGGGTATCTTGCCGTCCTGCATGTCCTTGGGGTGAACGAACAGGATTTCATCAATCAGGTCGAGCTCGTTCAACAATACCGCACACACCAGGCCATCGAAATCGCTGCGGGTTACCAGCCGGTATTTCTGTTCGGACATCACGCTTCCCCTATTTCGGTCAGACCTTGTGGCCTGATTTCACAATGCTCATTGCGGTGGCGACGAGGCCAGCCGCATCGCCCACGTTGGCGGGCAGCAAGATGGTGTTATTGGTTTTTGCCAGATTGGCGAAGGCGCTGACGTATTGTTCGGCGACCTTGAGGTTTACCGCCTCCAGCCCGCCGCGATGCTCGATCGCTGCAGCAACCACGGCAATGGCTTCCGCATTGGCGCTGGCCACCAGGCGCAGGGCTTCGGCTTCGCCGGTTGCCCGGTTGATATAGGCCTGCTTCTGGCCTTCGGACTGGTTGATGGCGGCCTGCATGTCACCTTCGGATTTCTGGATCGCCGCTTCGCGCTGGCCGTTGGCCAGGTTGATCTGCTCCTGGCGTACACCTTCGGATTGGGCGATACGCGCGCGTTTTTCACGTTCGGCCGTGATCTGCTGCTGCATTGCGTGCAAGATTTCCTTGGGCGGAGTCAGGTCCTTGATCTCGTAACGCAGCACCTTCACGCCCCAGCTGGTGGCCGCTTCGTCCAGCGCCAGCACCACCGCGCGGTTGATGTCATCACGCTCTTCGAAGGTCTTATCCATTTCCAGCTTGCCAATCACCGAGCGCAGCGTGGTTTGCGCCAGTTGGGTAATGGCCAGGATGTAATCGCTGGAGCCATAGGAGGCGAGGCGCGGATCGGTGATCTGGAAGTAGATGATGCCGTCCACCTGCAACTGCGTGTTGTCACGGGTGATACAGATCTGGCTGGGCACATCCAGCGGGATTTCCTTCAGGCTGTGCTTGTAGGCGATACGGTCGATGAAGGGGATGACCACGCGCAAGCCGGGTTCGAGCACATCATGAAAGCGGCCCAGCCGCTCACGCACCCACGCGTGCTGCTGAGGGACGATCTTGAGTGTTTTGATGATGAAAATCAGGACAACAACAAAGAACACAATTGCAAAAGTCATGCAGCAAGCTCCGGCTCAGTTGGTCTGGTTATCAAGGATCAGCACATTGCCACGCTGCGCAATGATGAAATAGCTGGTTTCACGTGGAGTTGCGTTGCGGGCAAGCTCGCCATCCCACAAGGTGCCGCGATAGCGCACGCGCGCGTGACGTTCGTCCCGCCAACTGTCCACTTCCACGCGCTGGCCCACATCCAGCAGGTTGGTCGGGTTGATATTGGAGATATGCCGGCGCTTCCATTGCTTGAGTAGCCACACCGTCAACAAGGACGATGCGCTGGCTGCCAGCAACTGATAGGTCAGGTCAAAGCCCAGCCAGGCCAGCAGTGCACCAACGAGCATGCCGATGGCAATGGCCAGCAGGTACAGGGTGCCGGAAAACATCTCCGCCCCTACCAGAACTGCGGCGGCTATCAGCCAGAAAGTCGATTCGGTCATCATCATGAAGGGTAAGTGGTTGCCTACAGGTATAGCTGACTGCGGCCTGCTTCGCTAAGCCGTGTGCACGCAGATCGCCGTTTTTATGATGGGTCGGCCAGTGTATGGCAATACCGCTGGCGTGCTTTCGTGGCCGGATCAAAAAAACGGCGATCTGCGGATCGCCGTTTCATGCTCAGACCAACTGCTCCAGCCCGCCCAGATAGGAGCGCAATACCGTTGGTACGGTGATCGAGCCATCCACGTTCTGGTAGTTTTCCAGCACCGCCACCAGCGTGCGGCCAACGGCCAGCCCGGAGCCGTTGAGCGTGTGCACCAGTTCGTTCTTGCCTGCTTCATTCTTGAAGCGCGCCTGCATGCGGCGGGCCTGGAAGGCGCCCATATTGGAGCAGCTGGAAATCTCGCGGTAGGTGTTCTGCGCTGGCAGCCACACTTCCAGATCATAGGTCTTGGTGCTGCCAAAGCCCATGTCGCCGGTGCACAGCGCCATCTTGCGGTAGGGCAGTTCCAGCAGTTGCAGGATGCGTTCTGCGTGGCCGGTCAGCTCCTCCAGCGCGGCAAACGAGGTCTCCGGGTGCACGATCTGCACCATTTCCACCTTGTCGAACTGGTGCTGGCGGATCATGCCGCGCACGTCACGGCCGTACGAGCCTGCTTCGGAGCGGAAGCACGGCGTGTGTGCGGCAAACTTCAGCGGCAGTTGCTCTGCCTTGAGGATTTCGTCGCGCACGAAGTTGGTCACCGGTACTTCAGCAGTGGGGATCAGGTATAGCGGCTCGGCATCCGGGCGGCTGACCTTGAACAGGTCTTCCTCGAACTTGGGGAGCTGTCCGGTGCCGGTCATGCTGGCTGCGTTCACCAGGTAGGGGGTATAGACTTCCTCATAACCATGCTCGTTGGTGTGGGTATTGAGCATGAACTGCGCCAGCGCACGGTGCAGTCGCGCAATCGGGCCACGCAGTGCCGAAAAACGGCTGCCCGAGAGCTTGGTGCCGGTCTCGAAATCCAGGCCCAACGGTGCGCCCAGATCGACGTGATCCTTCACCGCAAAGTCGAAACTGCGCGGCGTGCCCCAGCGCAGCACTTCGACGTTTTCCGCTTCATCCTTGCCCACCGGCACCGATGCATCCGGCAGGTTGGGTGCGCCCATCAGCAGCGTATTGAGTTTGTCCTGCAGGGTGGCCAGTGCCGTCTCCGCAGCGCCCAGTTCGCCCTTGAGGTTTTCCACCTCGGCCAAAATCGGCGCAACGTCCTCACCCTTCGATTTGGCAATGCCGATCTGCTTGGAAACGCTGTTGCGTTTGGCTTGCAGGTCTTGCGTGCTGGTTTGCAGCGTTTTGCGTTCGGCTTCCAGCGCGGCGAATTCGGCGGCATTGAAAGTGTAACCACGGGTGGCAAGGCGTTCGACTACGAGGTCGAGTTCGTTACGGAGCTGGTTGATATCGAGCATGGCGGCTTGTTTGACTTGTAATGAATACGGCGATTTTACACGAACTGCCGCCAGGCGATTTTGGCAAGATGGGTCAGATGCTCAGGATTTTCGCTTGCTGCCATGTTCATCCAGCCAAGCCGCATCAAGCTCGGCGAGGTGACGCAGCTTTTCGGCAATCTTGCCCTCCAGCCCACGCGGGGTAGGGTGGTAGAACTGCGTGCCAGCCAGTGCATCGGGCAGATAGGTTTCCCCGGCGGCATAGGCATCCGGCTCATCATGCGCATAGCGATAGGCCTTGCCGTGCCCCAGCTCCTTCATCAGCTTGGTGGGCGCATTGCGCAGGTGCACCGGTACTTCGCGGCTCTTGTCGCCGCGCACCAGCGCACGCGCAGCGTTGTATGCCATGTAGCCTGCGTTGGATTTGGGGGCGATGGCCAGGTAGATGACGGCCTGTGCCAATGCCAGCTCGCCTTCCGGGCTGCCCAGACGTTCGAACGTGGCGGCGGCGTCATTGCAGATCTGCATTGCACGCGGGTCTGCCAGGCCGATGTCTTCCCACGCCATGCGTATGATGCGGCGCGACAGGTAGCGTGGGTCTGCGCCACCATCAAGCATGCGGGTGAACCAGTACAGCGCGCCATCGGGGCTGGAACCGCGTACCGATTTATGCAATGCGGAAATCTGGTCGTAGAAGTTGTCGCCACCCTTGTCGAAACGGCGGGCATTCAGACTGAGCGCATTGGCGAGGAAATCGGCATCGATACTTGCCAGGCCAGCCACCTCCGCCGCGTTGGCGGATTGCTCGATCAGATTGAGCAAGCGGCGTGCATCGCCATCGGCATAGCCAACCAGCGTGTTGACCGCAGAATCATCCAGTTGCAATGCAGGGTAGGCGGCCGCCAGCGCGCGGGTGCTCAGTTCGCGCAATTCGTCATCGGCCAGTGCGTTGAGCACGTATACCTGCGCGCGGGACAGCAGCGCGGCATTCACCTCGAAAGACGGGTTCTCGGTGGTGGCACCGATGAAAGTCACCAGCCCGGATTCCACGAAGGGCAGGAATGCATCCTGCTGGCTCTTGTTGAAACGATGTACTTCATCGACAAACAGGATGGTGTGTCGGCCCAGCTTGCGGTTTCTTTCCGCCTCGTCCATTGCGGCGCGGATATCCTTCACGCCGGAAAATACCGCAGATAGCGGAATGAATTCGGCATCGAAGTTGCTGGCCAGCAGCCGTGCCAGCGTGGTTTTGCCCACGCCTGGCGGCCCCCAAAGGATCATCGAATGGGGTTGGCCGGAGGCAATCGCCAGAGCCAGCGGTTTGCCGTCTGCCAGCAGGTGGCGCTGACCAATCACCTCGTTTGCCGTACGCGGGCGCAGCCGCTCGGCCAGCGGCTCACGGCCGGGCTCGGCAAACAGGTCATTCACGGACGACATCGACATCCTTGGGCGGGGTAAAGCGGAACTGCGCGGCGTCGATCCTGTTGCTGACTACCAGTTGATTCACCAGCACGCGGGTGGTCTGGCCAAACTGGTCGTACAGCACCATTTCCGCCAGTTCGCCATTGCGCAGGCCGATTTCCACTCGCCTGAAGGTCGATTCGGCATTGCGTGGCGTTGCTTGCAGCCAGCCCAGGCCATTTTTGTCTGTCAGATTTTTCAGCTCATAAAGCTTGTCTATCTGATCGCCAGCCAACAAGGCTGCAGGGCTGGCATCAAGTGCGTTGCCCACTTGCTTGATCGTTACCTGTCGCAAATCTGCGTCATACAGCCAGACTTGCTTGCCGTCGCTCACGATCAGTTGTTCGTACGGCGCTGCATACGCCCAACGGAATTTTCCGGGCCGCTGAATGGCGAAGCTGCCACTGCTTTGTGTTGTTTTTTCGCCACTCTTTTTGGGCTGGACGATCTGTGTGAACTGGCCTTGCATGCCATTACTGGCTGCAAGAAACTTTTTCAAATCTGCAATGGTGTCCGCATGGGCATTGCTTGCCCATAGCAAACCGGCTGCGAGCAACGCTCTGAAAAAGATTGTCAAAGGCGGCACTCCTGATCAAGATTCAATGAATATGGTGGCTGAAGTGCAAATAAAAAAGCCCCGCCTAGGCGGGGCTTTTTACACACCAAGCTTACTGACCAGCAACTTCCTGTACGCCCTTGATTTCGATCTCGACGCGACGATCCGGCGCCAAGCATTCGATCAGCTTGGAACGCGGCTTCACCTTGTCGCAAGTATCGCCAGTCACCGGGTCATTCTTGCCGCGGGATTCAGCGCTGATCTTGTCAGCCGGAGCACCCTTGGTCACCAGATAGTCAACCACGGCCTTGGCACGACGGTAGCCCAGATCCAGGTTGTACTTTTCGCTGCCGATGCGGTCAGTGAAGCCGACAACAACTGCGCTGCCTTCCTTCGGATCCATGCCCTTTACTTCTTCATACAGCTTGTCGAGTGCATCCTTGCCTTGTGGCTTCAGGCTCGACTTGTTGAAGTCGAACAGCACATCGGTACGCAGTGTGAATTTCTTGCTCTTCACTACCGGGGCTGCCGGGGCAACCGGAGCCGCTACCGGTGCGGCCGGAGCAGGTGCAGGCGCTGCAGCTGCTACCGGTTCAACGTAGCCTGCGCAGCCCTTGACAGCCTTGGCCAGTGCCCAAGTGCCGGTCTGCCAGCATTCGCTGATACCGTTCTTCACCACGCCTTCCGGGTTTGCTGCGGAAACGTTGGTTGTGTTGGTGAGGTAAGCATCAGTCGCAGCTTGCGCCGACACTGCCATGCCAAGGGCCGCAGCGATTGCCAGGCTGGAAAGAGTTCGTTTGAGCAGCATAGTTGTTTCTCCTGTTAGACGTGTCAGTACAACTTCTATATAGGATATTTGGAGAGTCGAGTGTCAACTCAAAATTTGTTTCCCTACACGAACATTATTCTAATGTCCTAGCAAATTGATAGGCAAATGAAAACCATGTGAATTTTGGTGGGGACTTCCGAGAATTGGAGTGTGTTGCAGGCCATGTTAAACTCGGCTTGGAGGTACTGAGCCCGACTTCGTTCTCTACGCAAGATCCCATCTGAACCTCCCACCCCCACAAACCGCAGTAGCGCACACAGCTGGAATATGTCCGAACAACCTAGCTTCGCCAAAGAAACAATCCCTGTCAGTCTAGAAGAGGAAATGCGCCGTTCCTACCTCGATTATGCGATGAGCGTGATCGTCGGACGGGCCCTGCCGGACGTGAGAGACGGCCTGAAGCCCGTGCATCGCCGCATTCTGTTCGCGATGCATGAAAGCAATAACGTCTGGAATCGGCCGTATGTGAAATGCGCCCGCGTCATCGGTGATGTGCTGGGTAAATATCACCCGCACGGTGACAGTGCCGCCTACGAGGCGCTGGTGCGGATGGCGCAGAATTTCTCGCTGCGTTACATGCTGATCGATGGCCAGGGCAACTTCGGCTCCATCGATGGCGACAATGCGGCTGCCTATCGTTATACCGAGTGCCGCCTGCAGAAGGTTGCCGGTGAATTGCTGGCCGACCTCGACAAGGAAACCGTCGATTTTTCGCCCAACTACGACGAAAAAGAGCTTGAACCCACCGTTCTGCCGACGCGTATTCCCAACCTGCTGGTCAATGGCTCGTCGGGTATTGCCGTGGGTATGGCAACCAATATCCCGCCGCACAACATCAATGAAATCATTGATGGCGCGCTGGCACTGCTTGATAACGCCGAAATCAGCATCGACGAGCTGATCGAGCTGATTCCCGCACCGGATTTCCCCACTGCCGGCATCATTTACGGCATCCATGGTGTGCGTGAAGGCTACCGCACCGGCCGTGGCCGCGTGGTGATGCGCGCACGCACCCATTTCGAAGACTGTGGCAAGAATGGCGATCGCCAGGCCATCATCATCGATGAGCTGCCTTACCAGGTAAACAAGGCGCGTCTGCTGGAAAAGATCGGCGAGCTGGTGCGCGCCAAGACCATCGAAGGGATTTCTGAAATCCGCGATGAATCGGATAAATCCGGCATGCGCGTCGCCATCGAGCTCAAGCGCGCCGAGATGCCTGATATCGTGCTGAACAACCTGTACAAGCACACACAACTGCAGGACAGCTTCGGCATCAACATGGTGGCGCTGGTCGACGGTCAGCCGCGCCTGCTCAACCTCAAGCAGGTGCTCGAGTGCTTCCTCAAGCACCGTCGCGAAGTGGTTACCCGCCGTACCGCGTTCGAACTGCGCAAATCGCGCGAGCGCGGCCATATCCTTGAAGGCCTGGCGGTAGCGCTGTCCAACGTCGATGAAATCATCGCACTGATCAAGGCCGCCGCAACACCGCCGGAAGCCAAATCGGCGCTGATGGAGCGTGAATGGCAATCGCAGATCGTGACCGATCTGCTGGCCCGCACCGATATCCATGCGTCGCGGCCGGAAGGGCTGTCTGCCGCATTCGGCATGACGGAGCGCGGCTATCGGCTGTCCGACGTGCAGGCGCAGGCCATCCTGGAGTTGCGCCTGCAGCGCCTGACCGGCCTCGAGCAGGACAAGATCGTCAGCGAATACCGCGAAGTGATGGAACGCATCCTCGACCTGATGGACATCCTGGCGCGGCCGGAACGCGTGACGGAAATCATCCGCAATGAAATGATCGAAGTCAAAACCAACTTCGGTGATGCGCGCCGTTCCGAGATCGTGCTGCATGGCGAAGACATCGGCATCGAAGACCTGATCACGCCGCAAGACATGGTGGTGACGCTCACGCATGGCGGCTACATGAAAACCACGCCGACCGACGAATATCGCGCGCAGAAGCGTGGTGGCCGCGGCAAGCAGGGTGCAGCCACCAAGGACGACGATTTCATCGATCAGCTGTTCGTGGCCAATACCCACGATTACATCCTGTGCTTCTCTTCTGCCGGCCGCGTGTACTGGCTGAAGGTGTACGAGCTGCCGCAGGGCAGCCGTACCAGCCGTGGCCGGCCTATCGTCAACCTGCTGCCATTGCAGGAAGGCGAGAAAATCAACGCCGTGCTGCCGGTGAAGGAATTCAGCGAAGGCCAGTACGTATTCATGGCCACCGCCGACGGTACGGTCAAGAAAACGCCGCTGGCCGCATTCTCGCGGCCGATGCGCAAGGGCATCATCGCCATCGATCTGGACGAAGGCAACTATCTGATCGGCGTGGCGCTGACTCGTGGCGCTGGCGGTGCGGTGCTGGAAGATGATGTTGCCGACGAGGAGCAGGTGGCTGACGAAGAACAAGCCGAAGACGGTGATCAGGAAGCTGACGGCGACCAGATCATGCTGTTCTCGGATGCAGGCAAATCGGTGCGCTTCAGCCAGAGCAAGGTCCGGCCCATGGGGCGCAATTCCAAGGGTGTGCGCGGTATGAAGCTGGGCGAGGGACACCGGCTGATTTCGCTGCTGGTGGCCGGATCTGCCGATCAGCAGGTGCTGACCGCTACCGAGAACGGTTACGGCAAGCGTACCCCGGTGGGTGATTACCGCCTGACCAGCCGTGGCACGCAAGGCGTGATCGCCATCGATACCGGCGAGCGTAACGGCAAGCTGGTGGCAGCAACGCTGGTCGACGAAACCGACGACCTGATGCTGATCACCACCGGCGGCGTGCTGATCCGCACCAAGGTGGCAGAAATCCGCGAGACTGGCCGTGCCGCACAAGGCGTGCGCCTGATCAACCTGGATGCCGGCGAGAAATTGTCGGTGCTGGAAAAGGTGTGTGAAACCGATTCGGACGAAGGCGATCTGGATGACGATTCCGAAAGTGGCGCCGATGACGGAAACGTCGAAGCGTAATCCGGAGCCGGTGCTTGCACCGGCTTTTTTCGCGCAAATCATGCACTGGTTCGAACACCTGCCGCATTGCCAGCTGCTGGGCATCAAGCATGTGGCATCGCACGCCGGTAGCGTCACGCTGTCGCTGCCGTTCGCGGATGCCATCATCGGCAACCCGCAAACGCGCGTGCTGCATGGCGGCGTGATCACCACGCTGATCGATACCGCCAGCGGTAGCGCCATCTACACGTTGCTGGCCGAGCCGGAAGCCGTCGCCACGCTGGACCTGCGCATCGATTACCTGCGCCCGGCCAAGCCGGATGAACAGGTGTTCTGCACCGCCGAGTGCTACCGCATGTCCGAACACATCGCTTTTACCCGCGCCACCGCGTACCAGGGTGATATCGACAAGCCGGTGGCCTACGCGGTGGGCACGTTTGCGCGTACGCCGCTGAACAGGGAGGCATGATGAACTGCATCGACATTCACAGCATTGCCGACCTGCAGGCGATGCTGGCCCGCATCCCGTATGCCACGCTGATCGGTGCAGAGGTGCGTGAGCAGGACGGCGAGCCGCTGTTCGTGCTGCCTTACCGTGCATCCAATATCGGCAATGTGTTATTGCCCGCACTGCATGGCGGTGTGATTGGCGGCTTTCTGGAAAATGCCGCAATCTGCCACCTGATGTGGGCGCACGAGGCATCGGTGCTGCCCAAGGTGGTGGATTTCTCCATCGATTATCTGCGTAGCGGCCGCCCTCAGGATGTCTACGCCAGTTGCGAGATCGTCCGCCAGGGCAAGCGCATTGCCAATGTGCTGCTCAATGCCTGGCAGGATGACCGCAGCAAACCCATTGCCGCCGCGCGTGCGCATTTCCTCTTGGCCTGACGTGGCTTGAACTTGTTAGAAGGAAGAAAACAATGACCCAGGTGTTCAACTTCAGCGCCGGCCCGGCGGTATTGCCCCGGGATGTGTTGCTGCAGGTGCAGCAGGAGCTGACGGACTGGCACGGTAGCGGCATGTGCGTGATGGAAATGAGCCACCGCGGCCGCGAGTTCACCCAGATCATCCATGAGGCCGAAGCCGACCTGCGCCAGTTACTGGCGATTCCCGCCGACTACAAGGTGCTGTTCATGCAGGGCGGCGCGCATTTCCAGTTCGGCATGCTGCCACTCAATCTGGCCCGCCAGGACGACACCGTGGATTACGTGAATACCGGCCACTGGTCCAAGATCGCCATCAAGGAAGCGCGGCGCTTTGCCAATGTGAATATCGCTGCCAGCAGCGAAGACCGCCATTTCACCTATGTGCCCGATGAAGCCGGCTGGAAGCGTACCGCTGGTGCTGCCTACCTGCATTACTGTTCGAACGAAACCATCGGCGGCGTCGAATTCCCGTTCATTCCGGATAGTGGCGATGTACCGCTGATCTGCGACATGTCGTCCAACATCCTCAGCAAGCCGGTGGACATCAGCAAGTTCGGCCTGATCTACGCCGGCGCGCAAAAGAATATCGGTCCTTCGGGCCTGACGCTGGCCATCGTGCGCGAAGACCTGCTGGGCCGTGCCCGGCCGGAAACGCCCACCATGCTCGATTACAAGGTGCATGCCGATGGCGAATCGCTGTACAACACGCCGCCGACGTTCGGCATCTACGTGGCCGGCCTGGTCTTCAAGTGGCTGCTGTCGCAGGGTGGCGTGAAGGGTATCGAGCAGCGCAATATCGAAAAAGCCTCGCTGCTGTATGAAACCATCGATGCATCGAACGGCTTCTACAGCAGCCCGGTGGACAAGCCGTACCGCTCGCGCATGAACGTGGCGTTCACGCTGAAAGACGAAAAACTCGATGATGCTTTCCTGGAAGGCGCCAAGGCGCGCGATCTGCTGCAGCTGAAAGGCCACCGTGCGGTGGGGGGCATGCGGGCATCGATCTATAACGCCATGACGGTGGAAGGGGTGCGTGCGCTCACCGACTACATGCGTGAATTCGCCGGCAGCAAGGGCTGAAACATGAGTGAAGAACTGCTGAAAACACATCGTGACGCTATCGACGGCATCGACGCCCAGGTGCTGGCGCTGCTGAACCAGCGCGCGCAGCATGCGCGCACCATCGGCGAGATCAAGGGCAGTGGCGTGGTATACCGGCCAGAGCGCGAAGCGCAGGTACTCAGCCGCATCAAGTCGCTGAACCGGGGGCCGTTGTCCGGGGAAGCCGTTGCAAGGCTGTTCCGCGAGATCATGTCGGCCTGCCTGGCGCTGGAGCGCCCGTTGACCATTGCCTTCCTCGGGCCGGAAGGTACGTTCAGCCAAGCTGCGGCCATCAAGCATTTCGGCCATGCAGCCACTACGCACGCTTGTGCGTCGATCGATGAAGCATTCCGGGCAGTGGAAGCCCGTACGGCGGACTACGTGGTGGCGCCGGTGGAGAATTCCACCGAAGGCGCGGTAGGCCGCACGCTGGACCTGATGGTCAATTCGCCGCTGTCCATCTGCGGCGAGGTGGTACTGCGTATCCATCACCACCTGTTGCACCTTGGGCCGGAGCGCGGCGCCATCAAGCGCGTGTATTCACATGCACAGAGCCTGGCGCAATGTCACGAATGGCTGAACAAGAACCTGCCCGCTGATGTCGAGCGCATTTCCGTTGCCAGCAATGCGGAAGCCGCACGGCTGGCCAGCCTGGACGCCACTTCCGCCGCGATTGCCGGTGATGCTGCCGCAGAGAAATTCGGACTGAACAAGCTGGCGGAAAACATCGAGGACGAACCCAACAACACCACGCGTTTCCTGGTGTTGGGTCACCAGCAGACCACGGCATCGGGCCGGGATAAAACCTCGCTGGTGATTTCCGCCCCCAATCGCCCGGGGGCATTGCATTCGCTGATCGAACCACTGGCGCGCCATGGCGTATCGATGACCAAGTTCGAGTCGCGCCCCAGTCGCGCCGGGCTGTGGGAATACCTGTTCTTTGTCGATATCGAAGGCCATGCCAGCGACGACAAGCTGATCGGTGCGCTGGCCGAATTGCGCCAGACCGCGGCCTTCGTCAAGGTGCTTGGTGCTTATCCGGCGGCGGTGCTATGAAGTCGGTCGCGGTATTCTGCGGCTCGCGCCACGGCGCCAACCCGGCTTATGGTGACGCTGCACGTGCCACCGGCAGGCTGCTGGCAGAACAGGGCCTGACGCTGGTCTACGGCGGCGGGCATGTGGGCCTGATGGGTGAAGTGGCGCAAAGTTGCCTTCAGGCCGGTGGCAGGGTGATCGGGGTGATTCCCGAATTCATGGTAGGGCGCGAGCTTGCGCTGGTAGGTTGCACCGAGCTGCACGTGGTCGATTCCATGCATACGCGCAAGGCAATGATGGCCGATCTGGCCGATGCGTTCATTGCCTTGCCCGGTGGCTTCGGCACCTTCGACGAGCTGTTTGAAATTCTCACCTGGGGGCAGATCGGCCTGCATGGCAAGCCGGTGGGTGTGCTTGACGTAGCTGGCTACTACAGCGGCTTGCAGGATTTCCTGCAAAAAACCGTGCAGGAAGGGTTTGTACACGATGCCGAATGTGCCAAATTGCAATTTGCAGATGAGCCGGCACGCTTGCTGGAACTGCTGATGAATACGCCAGTGCTGCCCACAGGCTGGGCAAAGGCAGACTGGCTGGTCAAGACCTGATCGCCAGGGTGGAACCGTGGCCTTCCGCAGCGCTCTGACCACATTGAGACGAACGCCTGGCATGTCGCTGCAGGAGGTGGCAATGTTGGCTCCAGACTTCAATGACCGTACTGGCCAGCCGCAGGACGCGCGGCAGGCTGCCGCGTTGATCTACCAATCCGACCCCGCATTTTACGATTACTGGTTTGCGCTGACGCCGGAGCTGATCGTGTCCAACCTGGCCCGGTTGTGGCAGGCCGGTGAGGGCAGCTATAGCCATGCACATCACCAGGTATGGCTGCATCATGGCGAGCTGGCTGCACTGGCTGCGCATTACCCGGCCAGCGCCGGCGCAGGCATGGCCGCAGCGCTGGAACGGCAGCTGGATCTGCTGCCGCTGGATGCGTCGGTGTTGCAGCGGCGCACCGCTGAGCTGGCTTTCCTGTTTCCGCATGTGCCCGAGCAGGCATGGTATCTGCGCTCGCTGGCGGTCAACGGTGCGCTACGCGGCCATGGCTTGGGTAGCCGCATCCTGCACGATATCGTGCTGTTGGCCGAGGCTGCGGGCTTCGGCCAGATCCATACCGATGTGGATAATGGCAATCCGGGCGCAGTGAAGTTCTATACCCGGCATGGCTTCAGGACAGTGGTGGAAACGCGCGTTACCGCGCTGCTGGCGCAGGATCCGCCCGCCAGCCTGCGCATGGTGCGCGGCTAGACCATCAGTCTGATCAGGCAAAGCGGTGCTGGCTCAGTTTGCGCGGATCAGGCGGTTTTTTCCAGATCATCCACGCAATGTTCGCCATCCTGCGTCATTGCGCAATTGCGGCCGGCCCGCTTGGCTGCATATAGCGCCTGATCAGCCCGGCGCATCACTTCGCTGACCGAATCACCTTGCGTGAACACCGCCATGCCGATGCTCAGTGTGGGTGCCGGGCCGAATTCCGGAATCACCAACTGGCGCACGCATTTCACGATACGGCTGGCCACCTCGCCGGCTGCATGGCTGTCGCTCTCCGGCAGCAGCACGGCAAATTCGTCTCCCCCCAGGCGGCCCAGCGTATCGCCGCCACGCAGCACGTCCGCAATGGCATGCGTGATGGCGCGCAGTACCACATCCCCCGCCATGTGCCCGCGCGCATCGTTGATCTGCTTGAAGTGATCGACATCGATGATCAGCAGCGCAGGGCGGGGGCCGCGTGCGGCGATGGCCTGCAGGCGCTCGGCCAGAAACAGGAAATGCCGGCGATTGGGTATGCCGGTGAGCCCGTCGGTGTTGGCGAGCTCCATCAGTTGCGATTCGATGGCGCGCAGTTCGCTTTCGGCGCGCTCGTAATTCATCAGCAACAGCATGCTGATGGTAATGATGGCCAGCAATACGAAGGTAATGAATGCCAGGCCGAACATGGCGCCATCGCCCAGAATGGCGGCCTCCTCGGCGGTGAGGCTGATCACGCCGCGTGCCAGTTGTACCAGTGCACACAGCGCATAACTGCCCAACAGCAGGTTCAGCGTGCCTTGCACGGCGGGATAGAGGCTGCGGTAGCCAAGCTGGATCAGTCGCGCGCTCAGCAGCACGAAGCCCATGGAAAAGATGAAGATGCTCACGCCATGCGGGGCATGCCCCAGCACGCTGATCAGCCATGCCGTGTAGGCAAAGCCCCATAGCAGGTAGTCCATCTGCTCGCGCTGACCTACCGCTTGGGACAGGAAGCGTCGCAGCCCGGCTGCGATCAGGATGGGTTGCAGCAGCAGTAGCGCATTGGCGAAATGCATCGACCAGAATGGATCGATGACGCCGCGCAACGCAATGGCCAGCGCGCTGAGCGCGAATGCAAACTGGCCTGCTACCCAGTGCCAGTAGCCGGGGTAGACGCGCCGTCGGCATCCCATCAGTGCCATCATGAACCCGCTGGTGAAGAAGACGGCGGCGGCCAGGGTCAGGATGGAGCGCGGATGCAGGAACTCACTGAGGGGAACTGGATACACAATCGGCATTTTCCAGTGGGCTTCAATCCAACATAGTGAGCAATACTGACAAAGCAAAGCTTGGGGTGACGGACGTATGCGCGTTGCCGACGTGGTAATCTTCAGGTTTCCCGTGCCAGTCAGTCAGGAACTGCCCCATGTCGCTTTGTGATCTCGCCCCCGAATACGTTCGCGCCATTTCTCCGTACCAACCTGGTCGTCCCATCGACGAAGTGGCACGTGAACTCAATCTGGATCCGGCCACCATCGTGAAACTTGCCTCCAACGAAAATCCGCTGGGTATCGGCCCCAAGGCGCGAGCTGCCGTTGCCGCGCAACTGGGTGATCTGGCGCGCTATCCGGACGATGCGGCGTTCTCGCTCAAGCACAAGATCGGCCAGAAGTTCGGTGTGAAGGAAAGCCAGGTCATCCTGGGGGCCGGCTCCAATGACATCCTCGAATTCATTGCGCACGCGTTCCTGGCGCCGGGCGTTTCCTCGGTGTATGCGCAATACACGTTTGCCGTGTACCCCCTGGCAGTACAGGCTACCGGTGCCACCGGCATCGAAGTACGCGCGATCGATTACGGCCACGACCTGGAAGCCATGCTGGCTGCCATCCGTCCCGATACCCGCGTGGTGTGGATTGCCAACCCCAACAACCCGACCGGCACACTGGCTCGCCCCGGCGACCTGATCGAGTTCCTGGAAAAGTGCCCGAAGGACGTGCTGGTGGTGCTGGACGAGGCCTACACCGAATTCCTGCCGCAGGAAAAGCGTTCCGATTCGATTTCCTGGCTGCGCCAGTTTCCCAATCTGCTGGTGTGCCGCACGTTCTCGAAGGCATACGGCCTGGCGGGATTGCGCGTCGGCTTTGCGCTGATGAGCGAAGAAGTGGCCGGCATCATCAACCGCGTGCGCCGTCCGTTCAACGTGAACAACCTGGCACTGGCCGCTGCCGAGGCCGCGCTGGACGATATCGAGTTCCTGCGTGAATCGGTACGCATCAACACCGAAGGCATGGCGCAGATCACCGGCGCACTGCAGCGGCTGGGTATTCCGTTTATCCAGAGCTGGGGCAACTTCGTGACCTTCCACGTGGGCGATGCGAAAGCACTCAACCAGTACATGCTGCAGAATGGCGTGATCCTGCGCCCGCTGGCTGGTTACAACATGCCCGATTCGCTGCGTGTCTCCATCGGCCTGCCGCAGGAGAATGCGCGCTTCATCGAAGTGCTGGAAGCTGCACTCGCCGATTGAGGTTGCGTACCTCACGACAGAACGCCGGCTGATGCCGGCGTTTTTACATTACCGGGTACTTCAGTATCGGCGGCCGAACTTGCTGTTGTCGCGCACAAACGCCGGTACGCGGCCAACCAGGCTTTCCAGCAATTCCAGTTCGGCATCGCTGTGGTTGATGGCCGTGGTGGGTACCATCACCGCCCCGTCTTTCAGTATCCAGTACGGTTTTTCATGGTGCTGGGTGTGATAGCGCATGGCCATTTCCGGCGCGGCGTCCGGGGTCAGCTCGGCTTCACCATAGCACAGGCACACATAGCTGCGTGCTGGCTCGCATTCCATGTAACAGGCGGTGCCACGTATGCCTATGGTGGCGGTGCTGGTGTGCAGCGTGGTATCGCCCTTGCCGAACACGCCCAGCAGGGCGCCGGTGGTCAGCCGCAATATCCGCTTGAGCGGGTTGCCGCCCAGCTCCACGCGGCTGTTGGCGCGCTGCAGGAATGCATCGCTGTCGACTACATAGATCACCTGGCTGTCCGGGCCGGTTTCGATCACGTCACCCAGCACCACCGGCATGCCCGGCTGGGCGGGTTTGCCGTTGAGCATCACTGTACCCTTGATGGTACGTATGCCGGTTTTCGCCGGCGTATCGGCCGCCAGCGTGTGCATCATCCAGCCCAGCGGGCCCAGTGCGGCAAGTGTCAGCAGGTCGCGTCGTTTCATCGTGGCATCCGTCAGCGTTGATAGCGGATTTATAGCCCTGCATAAACGACAACGCCGGCTAAAAAGCCGGCGCTGGTGCCTGCCTGCCGATACGCGGTCTACTTCTTCAGCGAATCGCGGATCTCGCGCAGCAGCACGATGTCCTCAGGCGTAGGCGCAGGTTCTGCCGGTTTGGCTGGCTCGGCGTGGCGCAGCTTGTGCATGGCCTGCACCACCAGGAAGATCGCAAAAGCCACGATCACGAAACTGATGCAGGTATTGACGAAGAGACCGTAGTTGACCGTGACCGCGCCCGCGTTTTTTGCGGCTTCCAGCGTAGTGTAAGGGCCGGGCGTCTTGCCTTCCGACAAAACGAAGAACAGGTTCACGAAATCAACCTTGCCGATGATGAAACCCAGCGGCGGCATGATTACGTCCTTGACCAGCGAATCAACGATCTTGCCGAACGCCGCGCCGATCACCACCCCGACCGCCAGGTCGACCACATTGCCGCGCATGGCAAATTCTTTGAATTCCTTGAGCATGCACATTCCCCTGTATCTGTTGAGCCGTCAGCCTATGCGGTGCGGCATTTGCCTGTCAACGCTGGCGCCCGCTTGGCCGGGCCAGGTAACAGGTGATTTCTTCGCGGTCGTGGTAGAGCTGCTTGGCCACCAGCGTGTACTTGATGCCGGCATCTTCCAGCGTGGAATCGATCAGGTCGAAACAGCGCTCGATTTCCTGCCAGCGTTTCTTCATCGGCAGTTTCAGGTTGAATACCGCATGCCGTGTCATGCCGCTGGCAAACCAGCGCGCCATCAGTTCGGCAATGCGCATCGGCTGCTCGACCATATCGCATACCAGCCAGTCCACCGGGTGCTGTGGCCGGTATTTGAAGCCGTCTTCGCGCAGGTGTTTCACGTGCGGGTGGATGGCCATGTCGCCTTTCATCGGCCCGTTATCGATGGCAAACACCTTGAGTCCGCGGCTGACGAGCTGGTACGTCCAACCACCCGGTGCAGCGCCCAGGTCAACGCCGACCATGCCGGCTTTCAGGCGCTGGTCGATATCCGGAATCAGTACCATGAACGCTTCGGCCAGCTTCAACGTGGAACGGCTGGGCGCTACGCTGGGCATGCGTACGCGGGCTATGCCCAGCGGCCACGGGCTGCTGCGGTAGGGATCGGCCACGCAGATGAAGACTTCCGTCAGGCTGGTATAGAAAAGATGCAGGCGCCAGCGTCCGGCCTTGGCTGCCACGCGTGCCGCCAGCGCCTTGCCGACGATATCGCCAAAGCGCTTGCAGAAGCCCGATAGCTGCTTGCCTGCATCGCTGTCCGGGTGTTCCAGCCAGATTTCGCTCCATGGCCCTTGCTGGTTGGCTGGCAGCGCATCAATGGCTGCGAGCAGCGGGGTCAGGCGGTCGCGCTCACCCAGTTCAACGCGGGCCAGTGCAAATACCAGCTGGCGGGCAAAAATCAGCTGGTTGACGTCCAGCTCGCGCAGCAGGCGCTGCGCTTCAGCATAATCGTGCGGGGTGAACAGTACGTAGCCGATACCCTTGTGCCATTCACCGTCGTCGCGCAGGTGGGTGGTCAGCTCTTGGCAGCAATCATCTTCAAAACCGGGGCGGCAATAGAGCAATATCGAGGGAGTCATGGCGTACGTGTCTGGCAAAAGCGCAAGCATAGCAGGCCCGGACGGACAAACGCCGGGAAGCGGCCTTTTTCAGGCCAATTCAGCGGCTGTTGCACGTCTGGGGGCTGCAAGCGGAATGCTGATGATGAATGTGGAGCCTTCCCCCGGCATGCTCTTGACCGCCACGGTGCCAGCCAGCGTTTGCGTGACCAGATTGTAAACCACGTTCAACCCCAGCCCGCTGCCGCCGCTGCCGCGCGCGGTGGTGAAAAACGGATCGAATATCCTGCCCTGGTGCTCATAGGCGATGCCTTTGCCAAAGTCGGTAAAGCGGATGATCGCTGCGCTGCCTTCCTGTTCGGTGGAAATCTGCAGCCTGCCGGCCTCGCCTTCTTCATACGCATGGCAGATGGTATTGGTGACGAAATTGGTGATGACCTGCGATAACGCACCTGGGTAGCTGTCCATCTGTATGCTGCCGGTAATTGCCACTTCTACATTGAGCTGGCTGCGCTTCAGCGTGGGGTGCAGGCTGGCGATGACCTCATTCAGATATTCGCCCAGCTCGAAGGTACGGCGCGCTTCAGAGGTCTGGTCGACCGCCACACGCTTGAAGCTGCGTATCAGTTCGCTGGCGCGCTCGGCATTGCCCAGGATCAGCTCGGCTGACTGAACCGCCGTATCGCAATAGCGCAGCAGGTCCGATTTCTTCATCGCGCCTGCATCGAGCTGCGCGCGTAAATCGCGGCTTTCCTCGGCCAGCACCGATGCGCTGGTCAGGATCACGCCCACGGGGGTATTCACCTCGTGCGCCACCCCGGCTACCAGCCCGCCCAATGAGGCCATTTTCTCGATCTGCACCAGCTCGTTCTGTGCCATTTTCAGCTCGTGGTAGGCCTCGTCGGCGCGGAACATCGCGTCTTTCAGCGCCGCATTGGCATTGCGGCGCTCTTCCAGCTCCGCCAGCAAGCGCGCGGCAATGCGCCGTACGCTGTCCGCCAGGCTGGCAAACTCGTTGCGCAGGTTGCCGCCCAGCTTGAGCTCATCAAGCGAAAAGTGCGTTTGCCCGGCCGCGTGATCCAGCGCGCCGGCCAGCGTGCGCAGCGGGTTCAGGATGATGATGTTGAAGCACACCACCAGCGTGAGCGTCAGTACCAGGTCCAGCAGCAGGATTTCGGCGATTTTTTCCACGATCAGCTGGCGCAGCCGCATGTCCATGCGTTCGCTGGACACGCGGTAGTGTACGGTGCCGATAGGTTTGTCCGGGCGTTCTTCGTAAATGATGGACAGCGTTTTGTAGCCGTTTTCCGTGCCGGGCAGCGCGGTAACGCGCACCACCTTGCCATCGACGCGCTCGCGCCCGGCAAACAGCCCGTCATTGGCGCTTACCGCCAGCGTTTGCAGGTCTGCCCATTCCATCTGGGCATCCAGCACGCGCTGCAGCAGCGCCTGGTCGAAATTCCACAGGATGCCGGGCAGGATGGTGGACAGCCGCTTCTGCAGCGCCAGCTCGTTTTCCTGCAACGAGGTGCGGTACTGATCGCGGCTTTGCAGGTAGGAATACGCGCCAGACAACGCCAGCACGATGGTGACGGTCAGGATGATGAGCAGATTGAGGCGGGTTCGGGTGCTGAGCATATCGCGGCGGGCTGGTTTGCTTTCAATCTAGCCGTCTGCGCGGCAGTACGCTAGCGCAGATAGAACGTATCGTCGAAAGTGCCCACCCATTGCGGGCAATACACGACCAGCAGCGTCAGGTTGATGCCGGTGGTGAACGCTTCCGGCCAGCCCATCAGGAAATAGAACGGCAGTTGCTCTTCCAGCAGGAAGCCGAATCCATACACGCCGGCCAGCCACAGCAGCGTGCAGTTGAGCAGGCCCACCAGCCACATGCCGATGGCACCGGCGGCAAAGGCATTGAAAAAGATGTAGACGAAATAATTGGCCGGCAGGCGTTTGCGCGCCAGCTGCAGCAGCGCGGCGGTGGTGAACACCGGCATCACGCATACCAGCCAGCACAGCCCCAGCGCCATCCATTCGCCATGCGCATAAGCGGCCTCGGTGGCCAGGATGACCGCCATGCTGAGCAACGCGCGCTGGCGGCCGGCAATCAGCGTCAGTGCGGTGGCGCCCAGCAGGTGGTAAGAAAGACCCGGCTGGATACCAGCCTTCAGCTGCCACAGCGCCAGCACCGCAACGGTGGCACCGAACCAGCCGGTCAGCTCATGCTGCTGCAGGTGCAGCCAGCGCAACTGCATGGCGGCGTGCAGCAACAGCATGGCGGCCAGCACCCATGCCGCAATCAGCAGCGATGGCGGGAAGGGGGCTGCCTGCAGGTTCATGCGGTCGCGTTTACCTGGCTACGTAGACGCCATTGCAGGTCCACGATGTCTGCCAACTGCGTCAGGCGGCCGTGGAAGAAATGCCCGACGCCGGGAACGACGATCAGCGGCAGCTGCTGCGGGCGCGCCCAGTCCAGCACCGCCTGCAGGCTGATCACCTCATCTTCCTCACCGTGGATGACGATGGTATCCGCAGGTACGCCCGGAAAATCGTAACGGCTGACTGCGGGGCCTACCAGGATCAGCCCGGCCACTTCCGTGTCATCCAGCCGCTGGCGCAAGCGCGCCTGCACCAGCGTACCGAACGAGAACCCGGCCAGCACGGCTTTGCCCGCGCCGGGGTTTTCTGCCTGCGCGTGGGCCAGTACGGCGGCCATGTCATCCGGCTCGTGCTCGCCACGGCTGTGCGTGCCCTCCGAGTTACCCACACCACGCAGGTTGGGGCAATAGCAGGTATAACCCTGCCGCGAAAGCGTCTTGGCCAGTGTATGCACGATCTTGTTGGTGAAGCTGCCGCCTTCCAGCGGGTTGGGGTGCGCGATCAGCGCAATGCCCTGTACATGATCCAGCGCAGAGGCCAGTTTCAGGCATTCGAGCTGGCCAGCCGGGCCGGGAATCGATAGCGGCTCGAAAGTTGCCGCCTTGCGGATCAGGGTCATGCCTGTGTTTCCTTGCGGGCGTGCCGGCTGGCACGCCAGGTTTTCCAGCGCTTGCGCAGCCACAGCAGTGGCAGCCACAGCAGCAATATCCATGGCAGGATGCTGGCAACAAAAATCAGCACATTGGCCACGTTGTCCATGAAGCGGTGGCCGATGTTGTGCCACGCCTCCACCAGTGGCGCAAACACGCTGCGCTCGGCTACCGAACGGCGCGCCTGCAGGTTGATGTCGATGGCTACCTTGTCGGTCTGGTTGGCAAGCATCAGGCGCCGGCCGGCCATGGCGTCGAGCTGCGCCTGGGCTTCGGCCAGTTCCTTCTGTACCGCCAGCAGATCGGCCAGCTTGGCGTTCTGCGTATCGAGCATCTTGCGCAGGTTGTCCCGCAGCTGTGCCAGGTTCTTCTGCCGCGCCTCGACATCGATCACTTCGTCGGTCTTGTCTTCACGCGCAATCGATTGTTCGACGATCTTGCCCTGCTTGCCCAGGCTGGCGATGAAAGCCGGCGCTGCATGGGGGCGGATGCGCACCGAAACCACTGCGCTGGGCACACCGAAATCGCTGGCCTGGTTGAGCGTGGCGCCCAGCAGCTCGCAAACCGGCTCCTGGCAGCGCGCCTGCACAGCCTGCCACACGGCGGCCAGCTCGTCGGTGCCCGTTTCCACCGTCAGGTGCTGGCGCACGGCGATGTAGCGGCGTGGTGCCGCCTGATCCCCGGCTGTTGCCGCTTCGGCCTGTGGTGCTGCGCGCCCGCCGGCGGTTTCAGCCAGCGCAGCGGCCGGGGGTTCGCCCTTGCTGCAGGCAGCCAGCGCAAGTGATGCAAACAGCAGGCAGGCGTATCGTTTGATCATGGCGGGCTCAGATTTTCAGGCGTTCAACCACACGACCATGCTGCAGGTGCTCGGTAACGATCTCGTCGATGTCGCTCTCGTCCAGGTAGGTGTACCAGGTTTCTTCCGGGTAGATCACCAGCACCGGGCCTTCTTCGCAACGGTCCAGGCAGCCGGCCTTGTTGATGCGTACCCCGCCGGGGCCAGCCAGCTTCAGCGCCTTGACCTTGTCCTTGGCATACGCCTGCATGGTGCTGGCGCCGCAGCGGTTGCAACTCTGGCGCTCGCCTTCGCCGCGTTCGTTCAGGCAGAAAAACACATGGTGTTTGTAATAACTCATCGCCGTAATCCTGTTCAGCTCGGGTTTACCCATTCCAGCGGACTGTTGCACCAGGCGCACCCGGTGCCAGTCCGATATTGGCGCAGGGGCGTGATTGCACGCCGTGCGCCGATTGCAACATCTGCCCACGCAACGGTAGCGCCTTTTTATTGCTGGGTAACCGGTTTGATGTGTGCGGTCACGAAGAAGGGCAGGCCGTCGAGATCCTGGTCTGGCTGTACCGCGTCGATGACACGGATATCGTCCAGCCGGCACTCCTGGAACAGCTCTTCGGCAAAATGGCGGATGCGCTCGGCCGAATCCAGCGGCGCCAGCGGCCATACGAAGCCCTCCCAGCGCTCCTTGTCTTCGCGGATCGAATACGTGATGCGGATTTCGCCGCCTTCGTGGCTGGCAATGGTGGCAACCGGGCTCTGGCCGTTGCTGCGTATGCTGCGCAGCGCATTGCTGGTGGCCACCTGCAAACGGGTTTCCAGCTGCGTGACCCGGCCTGCCTCGGTGGCGGCCAGCCACGCCAGTGGCGTGCGCGGGATCGGGAACAAGGTCACGCCATTGGTCTTGAGCGCATCCCCCAGCTTTTGCGCCAGCGTCAACGTCCATTGCGCGGGCTGTGTATTGAGCTTGATGGCAGCTTCCGCACCGCGCTGCTGGATGGCCACACCCACCAGGTAGCGCTGGAACACCGCTTCGTCCTTGAACGCAAGCGGTGCCAGCTCGAACTGGCGTGGCAGGCCGGCGGCAGCGCTGTCCAGCTCATCACGCCAGCGGGTGAGTTGCGTGGCGCTGACGGCGGCCAGCTGATCGGGGCCCAGCAATTGATCAGACAGCCATACATCCGCATCGGCTGCGATCACGCCGCCCGCTTTCAGCGCATCCAATGCCACTGCGGCATCGATTTCGCCCGGCAGCGTGACGTTGCCCTTACTGCCAGCCACCAATACTACCGGAATGGCAAACGGGATCGCCCAGCGGGTACAGCCCCCGGCGGGGTTTTCCACGGTTTCACGCAGCAACTCCCACAGTACCTTGTAGGCATCCTGCGAAGGCGCCTGCGTCAGTGCCGCGTTCAGCCCGGCATTGTCATTGCTGCCGATCAGATCACCCAGCAGGCTGGCAAGCTGCAAACGCTTCTGCGCAGCCTGGTGGCCATCCGACTCGGTCAGATAGGACATCAACGCGCGGATCACCGGGTTCTGTGCGTTCACACGCGGATATAGGCGGGGGTCTGGCAGGTACATGGAGCAAACCGGAAGGCAAAGCGTGATTATACCCTGCCACCGCGCTCAGGTCGCTGATGTGACACTGGTACCATCGAGCGCTTTCTGATAGTGCAAGGCATTGAATTTATTTGACTATTTTGGTGCGGATTGGGTAAAGTACCTATTCTGTCTCGACGCGCGCTTAGCGTCCTGATGGTTTCTCCTTTGTAGATGTTGTTGGTAACCCGGGACGCGCGTTCCGGGTTTTTTTTCGCCGGACACGACCATGACCGATCCCCTTTTCATCGACCAGGCCATGCTCGCCAGACTGGGCGCAGAGGCGCTGCAGGCGCCGCGGCTGCGCAAGAACCGCAATTTCCATACCGATAATGCCGATCCCTGTCACCGCCTGATCAATGCGCTGGCACCCGGCACCTATGTACAGCCGCATTGCCATCTGGATGCGAGCAAGGCCGAATCCATCATTGCGCTGGCCGGGCGGATCGGGGTGCTGTATTTCGATGCGGCAGGCCGGATCGGGCACTCCTGCGTGATCGAACCCGGTGGCGATGTGGTTGGTGTGAATATTCCTGCCGGTGTATTCCACAGCGTGGTGGCGCTCTCGGATGGCTGCGTGTTCTTCGAGAGCAAGGCCGGGCCGTATCAGGCGCTGGGCAGCGGAGAAAAAGCCCATTGGGCGCCTGCCGAGGGTGAGGCCAGCGTGGGCGAGTACCTGCAATCCATGCTGGCGCACTTTGCCGGCTGATGGCAGTTGGTAGAGGCTATGCCTGCCACGTGCGGATTACTCAGCGTGCGGCAATGCCGCCTGGATGCTGGTGACGATGTCGGCTGGTGGTGGCGCGATATCCACGGTGATCGCATCGGCCGGTTCTTCCAGCGTGGCCAGCTGGCTATCGAGCAGGTGCGGATCGAAAAAATGCCCGCTGCGGCCAGCCAGCCGTTGCGCCAGCAGGGCCGCACTGCCTTTCAGATAAACGAAATGTACGTCGGCATCGCCTTTGCCGAGGATGTCCCGATACACCGCCTTGAGCGCCGAGCAGGTGAACACATGGTCTTCGCCCCGTGCCTGATGCGCCTCGATGGCCGCGCGGATTGCCGCCAGCCACGGCCAGCGGTCGTCATCGGTCAGTGGCGTGCCCGCGTGCATTTTGGCCTTGTTGGCGGCACTGTGGAATGCATCGGCATCGGAAAACCCGCAGCCCATCTGCGCGGCAAGCAGTTCCCCGACGGTGGTTTTGCCACTGCCTGATACACCCATCAGTATCACGATCATTGTTGCGGTCCTTTTGTCGATTCATTGCATACGGGCTAGTTGAAGGGGGCCATTCAGAGCGTGGCAATCTCTTCAAAGCTGTCGTGATGCTCGAAGGCGGCCTCCGCTGCATCCACCCGTTCCACGCGGGCATGTGCCGGGCCTTTCCCGGCCCAGTCGAGCAACGCAGCCAGCGCGGCTGGCTCACCCTCGGCATGGATTTCCACTGTACCGTCGGTACGGTTGCGCACCCATCCGGTAATGCCCAGCTTGCGCGCAGCCAGCACCGTGGCGTAGCGGTAGCCCACCCCCTGCACCAAACCATGCACGCGCAGCCGGCTGGCCGCCTCAGAGGCCATGCGCACCGCCAAACAGGCCCACGAGGCCGATGATGATCAGGTAAAGCGCAATGATATAATTGAGTAGCTGTGGCCGCGCCAGGATAAGGATGCCGGCAATCAGCGATACGATGGCATTGATGTGAAAGTTCATGCTGTACTCCTCTAGTGTATTGCACCGATATCGGCCAAAAACAAACCGGCGCTCACGGCGCCGGTCTGGATCACTTCACACGCATGCCCGGCTTGGCGCCTTCATGCGGTTCCAGGATGTACAGGCCGCCATCGCCGCCGGCCGCCAGTACCATGCCTTCGCTCAACCCGAACTTCATTTTGCGCGGCGCCAAGTTGGCCACCATCACCGTGTGCTTGCCGATCAGGTCTTCCGGCTTGTACGCCGATTTGATGCCGGCAAACACATTGCGCGTTTCACAGCCCAGGTCCAGCGTGAGCTGCAGCAGTTTCTCTGCGCCTTCAACGTGCTGGGCATTGGCGATGCGCGCAATGCGCAGGTCCACTTTCATGAAATCGTCGATGCTGATCGTTTCGGCAATGTCCGGGATTTCATAATCCGGTTTGGCAACTGCCGCTGCAGCAGGTTCCAGGCTCTGTTTGTTTTCTTCTACCATGGCTTCCACGCTTTTCGGGTCGATTCGGGTCATCAAATGCTGGTACACGTTGATGGTGTGTGCCAGCAGCAGCGTCTGTGCATCCGCCCAGGAAAGCGGCGCTACCTTGAGAAATGCCTCCACATCACCGGCAAGCTTGGGCAGCACCGGCTTCAGGTAAATGGTCAGCAGGCGGAATGCATTGATCAGGATCGAGCACACCTGTTGCAGTTCGGCATCGCGGCCTTCCTGCTTGGCCAGCTCCCACGGTTTGTTCTGGTCGACATACTGGTTCACTTCATCGGTCAGCGCCATGATATCGCGCAGCGCGCGGCTGTATTCGCGCGCTTCGAAGCTGGCGGCAATATCGTTGCCGGCAGCCTGCAGCTTGCCCAGCAGCGGCGAATCGAGCGTGGCGGCGAGCTGGCCGTCAAAACGCTTGCTGATGAAGCCGGCGGCGCGGCTGGCGATATTGATGTACTTGCCGATCAGGTCGCTGTTGACGCGTGCAACGAAGTCCTCCAGGTTGAGATCGGTATCTTCGATGGAGGCGTTGAGCTTGGCCGCGTAGTAGTAGCGCAGCCATTCCGGGTTCAGGTGGCGCAGGTACGATTCGGCGGTGATGAAGGTGCCGCGCGATTTGGACATCTTGGCGCCGTCCACAGTAAGGAAACCGTGGGCATTGATAGCGGTCGGCGTGCGGTAGCCGGCATATTCGAGCATGGCCGGCCAGAACAGCGCGTGGAAGTACAGGATGTCCTTGCCGATGAAATGGTACAGCTCGGCATCGCTGCCCTTGCGCCAGTAGCTGTCGAAATCGAGGCCCAGCCGGTCGCACAGGTTCTTGTGGCTGGCCATGTAGCCTACCGGGGCATCCAGCCACACGTAGAAATACTTGCCCGGTGCATCGGGGATTTCAAAGCCGAAATACGGTGCATCGCGCGAGATATCCCAGTCATTCAGGCCGGCCTCGAACCATTCCTGCATCTTGTTGGCCGCGCCTTCCTGCAGCTTGCCCGGTGTTCTGGTCCATTCCCTGAGGAAGTCTTCGCACTCGCCCAGCTTGAAGAAGAAGTGCTCGGAATCGCGCAGCTCCGGTGTGGCGCCCGATACCACCGAATACGGGTTCTTCAGGTCGGTGGGCTGGTAGGTGGTGCCACACACTTCACAGTTGTCGCCGTACTGATCCTTGGCCGCGCACTTCGGGCACTCGCCCTTCACGAAGCGGTCCGGCAGGAACATGTTCTTCACCGGGTCGTACAACTGAGAAATGGTCCGGCTGACGATCTTGCCGTCCTTCTTCAATGCATCGTAGATCCGGTAGGAAAACTGGCGGTTTTCCTCGGAATTGGTGGTGTAGTAGTTGTCGAAGTCGACATGGAAGCCGGTGAAATCGCGCAAGTGTTCACCATGCACGCGCTCGATCAACGCCTCGGGCGTGATGCCTTCCTTTTCTGCCCGCAGCATGATCGGTGTGCCATGCGTATCGTCCGCACACACGTAGTGGCAGGTATGGCCGCGCATCTTCTGGAAACGCACCCAGATATCGGTTTGCACGTATTCGACCAGGTGTCCCAGATGGATGGAACCGTTGGCATAGGGCAGGGCGGAGGTAACGAGGATTTTGCGGCTCATGCTGGACTGTATTCTGGCTTGGCAGGGAAGCGGCGATTATACCGCAGCCACGATACCGCCCGATGTGCACACATGATGCCGGCGCGCTTTATTCATTCGGTATTCCACGGTAAATTAGCAAAAAATCATATAACAACAGGTTGAACGGTGCTGAATCATCAGGACGAAATCGCCAGTATCGAAGCCACCTTTGTCGCGCTGGAGCAAACGCTGGGGATGGATTTGCGCGGCGAACTGCTTCATGCGTACTTTGCCACCCAGGAAGAATGCCTGATCGCGCTGGACGCCGCGCTGCACAATGGCGAGGCGCAACTGGCCATCGAGGCTGCCCACAAGCTCAAGGGCGCTGCCGCCCAGCTGGGGGCGCTGCAACTGTCCGCTTCGTGCAATCTGCTGGAGCAGGAAGCGCGTGCAGGCCGGCTGGCCGGTTTTGCCCCGCACTGGCAGCGTATGCACGCGCTGGCCACGCAATTGGGCATTGCCCTGAAGCCATGACGCCGGCGTGCGGCTAAACTGGCGGTTTCAGCCCCGCGCCGGATGCCATGCACGCCTTGTTCCAGTTCGACTGGCTGTACCTGATCGGTACCGCAGCCTTTACCGTATCGGGTTACCTGATCGGCGCCCGCAAGCAGTTTGATCTGCTGGGCGTGATCATCCTGGCATTGCTGACCGCGATTGGCGGCGGCATGATCCGCGATGTGCTGGTGGGGCGTACGCCGCGCATCTTCCTCGATGCCGAGCCGCTCTACACCATCTTCGGCACGCTGGCACTGGTATGGCTGATCAAGCTGCACCAGCGCAACAAGGGCCTGTTGCTCAAGCTGTTCATCGTTGCCGATTCCATCGGCCTTGTGGCTTTCAGCATTGCCGGTGCGCAGGTGGGCATCGATGCGCGCCTCAACCTGTTCGGCGTGGCCTTTTTGGGCTTCGTCACTGCGGTGGGCGGGGGTCTGGTGCGCGACATGATGGTCAACGACGTGCCCTTCATCCTGCACGAAGATTTCTACGGTACCGTGGCTATCCTGGTCGCCATCATCCTGTTCCTGCTGTACGGCTGGGGTTACGCTGGCCCGCTGGTGGACTGGCCGCTGTTCGCATTCGGACTGGCCCTGCGCCTGATCGCGCACTGGCGGGAAATCCGTTTGCCCAGGGTGGAACGGTGATCCCCGCCAGCGCGGAGCTTGCCCGCTGGCTACATCAGCGGCTGGCCGCGCACCAGCCGCGCCATGACGGAGATCACCCGGACTACAGCGCGCACCGCGCCGCTGCAGTGCTGATCGCGCTGGTGCTGCGCCCGCAAGGCGCTACCATCCTGCTCACCGAGCGCGCGCAGCATTTGTCCACGCATGCCGGGCAGATCAGTTTTCCCGGTGGGCGGGTGGAAGAGACCGATGCGGACGTGGTGGCCGCTGCGCTGCGTGAAGCGCAGGAAGAAATCGGCCTCGACCCGGCGCAGGTCAGCGTGGTGGGGCGGCTGGGCAGCTATGCCACCATCAGCGGTTATCTGGTGACCCCGGTAGTGGCATGCGTGGCCGCGGAACACCTCGCATTGAGCGTGGATCCGGGCGAGGTGGCCGCGGTATTCGAGCTGCCCGCCAGCGTGTTGCTCGATCCGGCCCGCTACGAGCGGCGCGTGGTGGAGCGGCGTGGCATCCGCGGGGTGAGCCATTTCGTGGAATACGATGGCAAGCTGGTATGGGGGGCGACGGCCGGCATGTTGCTGATGCTGATTGCCGCGCTGGATATCGACGGCAGCCCGCGTGATCTGACCTGATCACTACGCTGTGCGGTGTACTTCGGGCTTGGATGGTGGTCTTGTATGCCGATGCCGAACCCGGGCTTAGCGGCCTGCTGCGTCCGCACCCTTGGGTAGTGTCACGTGCACGATCAGGCCATGCGGCGCTGCATCGCGCAATTCCACGCTGCCGCCATGGCGCTCGGCAATTTCCTTCACGATGGCCATGCCGAGGCCACAGCCATTGCCTTCGTTCTGATTGACGCGAAAAAAGCGCTCGAACACACGCGGCTTCTGTTCATCCGGTATGCCGTTGCCGTCGTCTTCCACATCCACCAAGTAGTGGGTGGCGGATTCTTCCAGCCGCACGGTGATGCTGCCGCCGCGCGGAATGTACTTGATGGCGTTTTCGATCAGGTTGATGAACAGCTCGCGCAGCAATGCCGGGTTGCCATCGATGGGTGCGGTGGCCAGCACCGTATCACAGCCCAGATCCATGCCGGCAGCCAGCGAGCGCGGCACGCATTCGGCAGTCAAGTCGCGTATCAGCTTGGCCAGATCCACCTTCACCGTGGGCATGCCGTTCTGGCTGCCCGGTTCCGAGCGTGCCAGCGTGAGCAACTGGTTGACGAGGTGGATGCTGCGCGTGGCACTGGCATGCACCATGTTCAGCCGGTCACGCAGTGTTTCCGGCGAGGTTTCACGCAATGCCAGCTCGGTTTGCGACTTCAGCCCCGCCAGCGGCGTGCGCAGCTGGTGCGCGGCATCGGCGATGAAGCGGCGCTGGCGGCTGATGCTTTCGTTGGTGGTGGCCAGCAACTGGTTCAGCGCGTTGGTGATGGCATGGACTTCCTCGGGCGCATCCAGCAGCTCCAGCGGTGCCAGATCCTGCGCCGAGCGCTTGCCCACCAGGCTTTGCAGCCGGGTCAGCGGCAACAGGCCGCGACCGATACCCCACCACACCAGCAAGCTCATCGCCACGATCAACAAGCCCAGCGGCAAGGCGGTGGCAAACAGGATTTCCCGCGAAAGCTGGTTGCGGCCGGATAGACCCTTGCCGACCTGAACATGCAGGAACTTGCCGCCTGCACCCAGCTGGTAATTGATCGATACCAGGCGCAACGGTCCGTTGGGCTGGTCGATATTGTAGAAATAGGGCGTGCCCGGCGGCGCGGTGCTCAACGGCGGGCGGGGCAGGGTGCGATTGCCGGCAAGCACTTTGCCGCTGTCGGTCCAGACCGAATAGAACAGTTTGTCGTCGGGGTTTTCGTCGATCAGGAGCTGAACGACTTTGTAGAGGTCATCCACGCTGCCGGCATCCTGGGGTTCAACCTGGCGGGCAATGGCGCGGGCAGTCTGCAACAGGCTGTTGTCGATGACTGCGTTGGCGTAATGAATGGCAACCTGGTAGCTGAGGACGGCGCCTGCCAGCCACAGCACCAGTTGCGGAAACAGCAGCCACAGAAGCAGCTGCCGTTTCAGTGAGAACTTACCCTGCGGCATCCTGAGCAAAAGGCTGCTGCTTCTCTAGGAGATAGCCAAGACCGCGTATGGTGCGGATGACCACGCCACACGGCTCCAGTTTTTTGCGCAGGCGATGCACGTAAACTTCGATCGCGTTCAGGCCAACCTCGGCGTTGTCCGAACCCAGTTCGGAAACGATTTGCTCCTTGGTCACCACACGGTCGATATTCGACATCAGAATTTCGAGCACAGTGAGTTCACGGGCGGACAGGTCGAGCGGGGTGTCGTTACACCACGCACGCTGGCCGGCACGGTCAAGGCGCAGGTTGCCCAGTTGCTGTACCGATTGCGGCAGGATCTGGCTGCGACGCAGCAAGGCACGCAGGCGTGCTTCCAGTTCCGCAAATTCGAACGGCTTGGCGAGGTAATCGTCGGCACCGGCATCAAGGCCGGCAACACGCTCGTCCAGACCATCCAGTGCAGTCAGGATCAGGATAGGCAAGGACGGCTTGTGCTGACGCACATTACGCAGCACGGTCAGGCCATCCATATTCGGCAAGCCGATATCGAGCACGACTACGTCATAGTCATTGTGCAGCAGGATTTGTAAGGACAGTGCGCCGTCGTTGACGCAATCGACCTGGAAATCCGCCTGCGAAAGACTGGTTTTCAGCGCATCCGCCAGAATAAGATCGTCTTCGGCGAGAAAAAGCCGGGTGCTCATGGGGCTAAACCTCCGGTTGTAAGTTGAATCTTACTGCTGAGTTTAACTGTAATTTCTGGAATACCCAAGTTAATTTTGATACCCCGCTGTACGGGCGCGTTGCAAGCTTTGCCGGGCGGCTGATTGCGCTGTTTCCAGCTGCCAATCCGGCATGAGCCAAGCTGACAGCTCGCGTTCTATCATTGTGGCCAACGCGTTGATCCACAAGGGCTGATCGTTCAGACAGGGAATATAACGGAAAGCTTCGCCGCCGGCTGACAGGAAGTCCTGTTTTCCTTCAATAGCGATTTCTTCAAGCGTTTCCAGGCAATCGGCAACGAAGCCGGGGCACATCACATCCAGCTTGCGCACGCCGTCTTTTGCCAGTTTCTTCAAGGTAGCAGTGGTGTAGGGCTTGAGCCACTCGGCTTTGCCGAAACGTGACTGGAACGACAGCGTGTACTGCCCGGCGGCAAGGCCCAGCGCTTCGGCAACCAGTCGCGCGGTCTTGTGGCACTGGCAATGGTACGGATCGCCCAGATCCAGCGACCGCTTGGGCAAACCATGAAAACTCATCAGCAGATGATCACCACGGCCGTTGATGCGCCAGTGGTCGCGCACGCTTTGCGCCAGCGCGGTAATGTAGCTGGCATCATCGTGGAAGTGATGCACTGTACGCATCGCGGGCTGGTTGCGATAGCGTTGCATTTGTGCAAAAACGGCATCGCCTACGCTGGCGGTGGAGCTGGCCGCATACTGCGGATAGAGCGGCACCACCAGGATGCGGTCGCAGCCGGCTGCCCTGAGTTCATCCATGCGTGTGGCAATGGCTGGCTGACCGTAACGCATCGCGTAATTAATCACGATCGGTGCCTGCAGCCGTTCACCCAGATAACCTTTGATCAGGGATGCCTGTTTTGCTGTCCAGGTCTGCAATGGCGATCCCTCGCTCGTCCAGATGCTGGCGTACTTCCGCGCGGATTTCCTGGGCCGGGTATTGAGGATGATGCCGCGCAGGATGGGTTGCCACACGAACGCAGGGATTTCCACCACGCGCGGGTCGGAGAGGAACTGCGCCAGGTACGGTTTGACCGCGGCGGCAGTGGGCGCATCGGGGGTGCCGAGGTTGACCAGCAGCACGCCGATGCGGGCGATCTGGTCGTGCTTGAATTCGGGTTCTGGCAGAAAACGGGGCATGTTTCGCAAGCAGTCTGGATGAAGAAGGCAGGCCCGAGGATAGCAGCTGTTGCTGCATCAGGGCCGGAATGGCGGCACGAGGCGGGTTAGCTCGGCCTGGGCAGCTGCATCGCTCCGGTAACGCGCGGCGAGATAGGCGGTGCTGATCGCGTGGATGGCTGCCGCCTGCGCAGGCATGGCGCGCGCTGCGCGGGCGGCGAAGTCTGCAGGACCTTCGCCCCGCGCCGGTATCAATTGATGGCGTGCCAGCCGGCGCAGGAAGCGCAGCCACAGGCGCTGCGCGGCATCGGGGCGCTTGTGGCGGCCTTGCAACGTGTGCAGTCCTGCATAGATTGCCAGGAACAGTACGGCAATACCGCCCAGCCAGGCCAGCAGGCGCGGTGAGGCCAGATCATCGATGCCCAGCCGGCCGAAGAGCTGCAGCTGCCGCTGCGCGTCATAGCCGATGACCCAGCGGTTCCAGCCATATACCACCGCATCCCAGCGCAGGCGTATGCCATTGAGCCACGCTGCGTTGTCGCGCAACAGATAAGGCAGGTTCTGCGCACCGCGCACGCTGCCGGCAATCCCGCGTGTGATCCTGCCCGGCGCCACCACCGCTGTCGGGTCCACCCGTTGCCAGCCTTGACCATCCAGCCAGACTTCCGCCCAGGCGTGGGCATCGGTTTGCCGCACGATCAGGTAATCGGCGTTTTTTTCCCCGCCCAGGTAACCGGCTACGACGCGCGCGGGTACGCCGGCGGCACGCATCAGGAAAACGAAGGCGCCGGAGTAGTGCTCACAAAAGCCTTCGCGGGTATTGAACAGCAGATCATCGATGGTGTTCTGCCCGGGCAGCAACGGGGCATCCAGCGTGTAGCTGAATCCGTTGCTACGCAGATAGTTTAGCGCTGCCTCCACACGTGCCGGGGGTGGTAGCCCGGCCCAGCCTTGTGCAAGCGCGCGCGCGCGCGGGTTGCCACCGGCTGGTAACTGCAGGTCTGCGGCCAGATCGACGTTTGTATCGGTCATGCGCCAGCTCGTCACGCTTTGCATCTGCACGCGCTTGCGCTGGCTGACGGGCTGGTTGCTCACCAGTTGCAATCTGGACGTTAACCGGGTGCCCTGCGGCAATGCGCCAGGGGCCGGCAGATCCAGCGCCAGCAGCCAGTTGCGATTGTGTGGCTCGAGCGTGATGCTGTAACTGAATGCCGGGCTGAGCGCTTCGTATGAGGGCGTGCTGCGCTGGGTATTGAGCAGTTGCTGCCAGCTGCGTCCGTCAAAGTATTCGAATACAGGGCCGCGCCAGTAAAGGGCGTTGCGTGGCGGTTGCGCGCCTTCGAAATCTGCGCGGAAGGCCACGCTGTCGTCCAGTGCCAGATCGGTAAAGCTGCCGGGCGACATGTCATCGGCCAGGCCGATCTTGGCGCCGCTGTCGTTGCCGGGCATTTGCCACAACGGACCGGATAGACGAGGGAACAGGAAAAACAGCAGCAGCATTACCGGCAATGCTTCCAGCATCATCCAGCTGGCGCGCTTGTATTCCTGTACATCCAGCTTGCCGTCCAGCCGCTGCCAGCTGCGCAGCTGTGCGATGATGGCAATGGCGCAAATCGCCGCATAGGCCAGCATCCAGAACGCCTGTGATACCAGGAAGGCTGCACTGGTGGCAAAAAACGCCAGCAAGGTCAAGACGCGGGCATCACGGCGCTGGCGGGTTTCCAGCAGCTTGACCGCTAGCAGGCTGACCAGCAGCGTGACGCCGCCATCGCGACCCAGCAGCGTATTGAACTGCAACAGCACGATGCCCACCAGCACCGCGGCATATAGCAGTCGCAGCCAGCGGGCGGGTAGCGCCTTGCCCTGCCAGGCCAGCCAGCTTCGCCATACCAGTGGTAGCAGCACGATGGCGGCATGCCATGGCGCCAGTTGCAACAAATGCGGCAGCAAGGCCAGCAGCAGCGCAAACACCAGCCCATACAGCGGCAGCCTCGGCAGATCGTCGCGCAGCGCCGTTTTCATGCGTCGCTTCCGTAAAGCGCCAGCGCGGTCAGGCAGGCAATCTGGTGTATCGGTCCGCTATCGAGCGGCAGGCGTTTGCCCGGCAGGTTGAGGCCATAACGGTCTTCATTCTGCTCTGCAGCCAGCACCCATGCCGCCAGGCGGGACAGCCTGGCTTCGTCGTTCAGCCCTTCCAGCTCATACCAGTCGAAGCTGTAGGCTGCGCTTTGCGGGCTGTCGTACTGCTTGATATTCAGCCGGTCGTCGCGCGCCGCCTGTTTCCAGGCAATGCGGCGGATCGGGTCGCCGGCCTGGTAACGGCGCAGGCCGGAAAAATCATCGTCGCCACGCCGCCACGCGCTGCCTCCCAGTTCCGCGAGGCCGGTCAACTGGTAAGAAGGCGCTTCAGCCTCCGGGGTAGGGTAAACAAGGCAGCACGCTGCCAGATGGGCATAACTCCACACCCGGCATAGCTGGGATGGGTAACGTGTTTCCAGCTGGATACTGGGCAGCAGCAGCCAGCCGCGCTGGCTGGTAGCAACCGGTATCCAGGCATCGAAGCCACCGGGTGGATCTATCCTGACTACGGCGACCGCCTCGTTCTTGCCGGCGCCCAGCATGATGGCGTGCCGCAATTTCTTGCTGTCCAGCCGTACCGGAAAATGCGCGGTTTCGCCGGCAAAGACCGCTTCGGGCATGCCGGCAGTCAGCTGCAGGCCCAGCAGGTTGCGGAAACCATGCAGCAGGCTGGCATGGCCCAGCCCGATCATCAGGAAGGCAAAGCCGTACGCCAGGCTGATCTGGTAGTTGATGGCGCCAACCAGCACCAGCAGCGTCATTGCGGCAAACGCAAAGCCGAAGCTGGTGGGCAGTACATAGATGCGGTTGTGCCGCAGCGCAACGGTATCGCTGCTGGCGGGGTGACGGCGCGCCAGCCAGGTTTGCCAGCGCCGCTCCAGCCAGGCCGGGGTTTTCATCTGCACCTGCAGTCAGGGAATGGCAACGTTGCTGAGCAGTTCCGCTGCCGAACGCGGATCCGGCCTGCCGCTGGCGCGTGTCGGCAGGCGGTGGCCAGCCACGCTGGGGAATACCGCTTGAATGTCTTCCGGAATCACGTAATCGCGGTTATCCAGCCACGCCCACGCACGTGCAGCGTTGACGAGCCCCAACAGCGCACGCGGCGACAGACCATAGGCAAAATCGGCATGGTTGCGCGTGGCCAGTGCCAGCGCCTGTACATAGTCCAGCAGTGCCGGGCTGATATGCAGCGCTGCCACTGCATTCTGTGCCGCCAGCAGCGCGTCTGCCTCGATACTGGCGCCCAACTGGGCGATCAGGTCGCGCCGGTCGCTGCCCACCAGCATTGCACGCTCGGCATTGGCATCCGGGTAGCCCAGCTCGATGCGCATCAGGAAGCGGTCCAGTTGCGATTCCGGCAGCGGAAAGGTGCCGATCTGATGCTGCGGGTTCTGCGTGGCGATCACGAAGAAAGGCTCTGGCAGCGGGTAAGTGGCGCCATCGATAGTGACCTGGCGTTCTTCCATCGCTTCGAGCAATGCGGATTGGGTTTTGGGTGGCGCGCGGTTGATTTCATCGCCCAGCAGCACCTGGGTGAACACGGGGCCCTGGTGGAAGCGGAACAGGCCGGTATCACGCTCATAGATCGATACACCCAGCAGGTCCGCCGGCAGCAGATCGCTGGTGAACTGGGTACGCTGGAACTTCAGCCCCAGGCTGACCGCCAGCGCATGCGCCAGTGTGGTCTTGCCCACACCGGGCACGTCTTCCAGCAACAGGTGGCCCCGTGCCAGCAAACATGCGAGCGCCAGTCTGAGCTGGGTATCCTTGCCGAGGATGATCTGGTTGAGTTGCTGGAGCGTGCTGGTGAGTGGGTGAGCCATGCGTGTTTTTCTTGTGTACTGGACAGTCTTTAAAAGTGACCGGTGAAGTTCACACCGATGGTGGGGTCGATATTAAAGCGATCCGGCGATAGCGCGTTACCGTTTTCGTCTTCCATGTTCAATTTGCCGCCAAACAGCCCGGTTGCGTACAGATCGACCTTCCAGCCCGGATGCGTGGCATAACCCACGCGCAGGTAGAGCGGTACCCCTGAGCTTTCGCCAATACCACTGGCGGTGCCATTGAAGCGGAAGCGATCGCTTTTCCAGGCGCCGCCGGCCGCAAATTGCCAGCGATCGAACGGGCTGTAGCTCAGCTCCACGCCCGCCGGCCCGGTGGGACTGGTCTGATCCGGGTTGACCAGCCGCCATTGCTCGCTGATCTGCCAGTCCACCAGCACATACGGCAATACGCGCGTCTGGTCGAGCTGACGATAAATGCCCGCACCCACACCCAGGATCAGGCCTGCCTGGATTTGCCGGCTGGCATCGACACGGGTGCCGAAATCCCATTGTTCGTCACCACGCTGGCGGGTGTCCTGGTGGTACAGCGTGGGAGATACCGAATACAGCCAGTTGTTGCCATCCTGGTAGCTCAGCCGGAACCCGGTGCCGCTGCGGTAGATCTGGCCCAGTGGCGTTGCGCTGGAGAGGGCGAACGGGTTGTCGCTTTGCCAGCGTGCTGGCGCCAGCCGGATGCCGAGTCCGTTGCTGGCATCGCCGCCATCGGCCGGAGTGCGGATGGTGGCTTCTTCACCGAACTGCACCGCATCGATGCGCAGGGTGCCCGCCTGGTCTGCCGCCTGTGCCTGTGTAAACACCAGGCCGCACAGGCTGGCGTGCATCAGTAATGTTGCAAACAATCTACGCGTCATGATCAGGTACTCGTCACGTGCAGCGAGGCAGAGGGGCTGTCTTCATCATGGTAGGCGTTGTCACACAATGCAAAGTCGCCATGCGGTGCTGGTTCGCAAGCGGTGCGCGGCGTAAACTCGCCGTTCCAGAAAATGCACTATACCGGGTCATCAATCCGCGCCACGGCACCAGTCTGGAAACAATCGGCATGGGGCGCACCGCCCCCAGTGAAGGGACGCAACGTTGTATCCTGCAGACGAAGGCATTACCGCATACCTGACGCACTCCGCCTGTGCGATGCATGAAATGGGCCAGGGCCATCCGGAATGCCCGGGCCGGCTGGCCGCAATCCAGGACAGGCTGATTGCCGCGCAGCTGTGGGATTACCTGCTGCATGTGGATGCGCCTGCCGCCACGCACGAGCAGCTGATGCGCGTGCATGACGAAGCCTATATCGATCGCCTGACCAGCATGGTGCCCGGCCATGGTTACGTGCACCTGGACCCGGATACCGCAATCAACCGTTTCAGCCTGCTGGCTGCGTATCATGCTGCGGGTGCGGGCGTTCACGCGGTGGACCTGATCATGCAGGGCAGGGCGAATAACGCATTCTGCTCGGTACGCCCACCCGGCCATCATGCAGAGCGTAGTCGCGCGATGGGCTTCTGCCTGTTCAACAACCTGGCGGTGGCGGCTGCACACGCAATGGATGTGCATGGCATCGAACGCGTTGCCATCGTCGATTTCGATGTGCACCACGGCAACGGCAGCGAGGATATCTTCTGCGATGACCCGCGCGTGCAGATGGTGGGCTTTTTCCAGCACCCGTTCTTTCCGTACTGTGGCGATACGCCACGTGGCCCCAACATGCTGAACGTGCCGCTGCCGCGCGCCACCACCGGCCTGCAGTTCCGCGACATGGTGGTGGAGAAATGGCTGCCGGCGCTGGATGCATTCGCGCCGCAGTTCATCTTCATTTCCGCCGGCTTCGATGCCCATCTCGAGGACGAAATGTCGTCGATGGGTCTGGTCGAAGCCGACTACGCGTGGATCACCCGGCAGATCAAGCAGGTGGCGAAGCAGCATGCGCAAGGTCGCATCGTATCGACGCTGGAGGGCGGCTACGATCTGTCTGCGCTCGGGCGCAGCGTGGCGGTGCATATCAAGGAACTATCCGGTTTGTAATGCCGGTCGATACGGTATGCAGACATGAAAAAGGCCACGTCCCGACGTGGCCTCTCCGTTTGCATCGCGGCTCAGACGAACAGCTTTACCGATAGCCAGAACAGCCCGGCTGCCAAGCCCATGGCTGCGGGCAATGTCAGCACCCAGGCCAGCAGGATTTTCTGCACGGTGGAAATCTGCACGCCGGTGCCATTGGCCACCATGGTGCCAGCCACGCCGGACGACAACACATGTGTGGTGGAAACCGGCAGTCCGAACAGGTTGGCAATGCCGATCGAGCACGCCGCGGTGATCTGCGCGCACATGCCTTGTGCATAGGTCATGCCCTGCTTGCCGATCTTTTCGCCCACAGTCAGCACCACGCGCTTCCAGCCCACCATGGTGCCCAGGCCCAGCGCAGCGGCCACTGCCAGAATCACCCAGAACGGCGCGTATTCGGTGGTGGCAGTCAGGTCCTTGCGCAACTTGTCGAGGTCATCGCGATCCTGTGCAGGCACGGCGGGCAACTTGGCAACCTTCTTGGCGGTATCGTCCAGGCACAGCAGATAGCGGCGCACCTGGGTACGGGCCTCCGGCGTGAGTTCGCGGTAGCTCTTGATGCCTTCCAGCGATTTGAGCAATGCGGCGATGGTGGGCATGGTCAGTGTAGCTTCACAGCGGAACTTGGCCGGGAGTTCACTCGCGTTGTTCTTGCCCAGGGCGAGGTAATCGGTGAGCTCGCCTGCGTGGCGCTCGTAAAACTGTTGCAGGTGCACGGTGGCGTCCCGCGTGCGTTCGATCTGGTAGGTGGTGCTGTCCTGATCAAGCACGAATTTGCCCGGCACGATGCCGATCAATACCAGCATGATCAGGCCAACGCCCTTCTGGCCATCATTGGAGCCATGTACAAAGCTCACGCCCATTGCGGAGAGCACCAGGACCAGCCGATTCCAGAACGGCGGGTGCTTCTTGCCGTCGAGCCCGCGGCGGGTTTCCGGCGTTTTGTGCATCTTGGCCAGCGGCAGGTAGCGCTTGAGCAGCCACAGCAGCAGGCCGGCCAGTGCAAAACCAACCAGTGGCGATACCAGTAGCGACAGGCCGATATCGATGGCTTTCTGCCAGTTGATCGACGTCGCCAGTGGTGCGTCGCGCATCACGGCGTTCATCAGGCCCACGCCGAGGATGGAACCGATCAGCGTATGCGAGCTCGATGCTGGCAGGCCGAAGTACCAGGTGCCCAGGTTCCACAGGATGGCGGCGGCAAGCAAGGAAAACACCATGGCCAGGCCTTGGCCGCTGTTGACGTTGATCAGCAGGTCTACCGGCAGCAGGTGGACGATGGCATAGGCAACGCCCAGCCCGCCCAGCAACACGCCAAAGAAATTGAACAGGCCGGACAACATCACCGCCAGGTTCGGGGGCATGGCCTTGGTGTAGATCACGGTGGCAACAGCGTTGGCCGTATCGTGGAAACCGTTGATGAATTCGAAGGCCAGCACGAAAAACAGCGCCAAAGCCAGACTCAGACCGATGCTGAAATCCAGCCCGCTGAAAAGATCGAGCATGAGAAACTCTGTGAAGGATATGTGACAGCGCGGATTATCCCAGAATCCGTGCAGCCGTGTCTGCACACGAAGAAACCGCTGCCCGCCAATGGTGCGGCATGCACCATGCGGTCATGATGAGCACGATACGCTCAGCGTGTCGGCCCAGTCTGGCGGCGCTGCGGCGTAGCCGGCGTATTCGGCCCGTTCTTCGAATGGCTGTGCCAGGCAGGCCTGCAGGCGGGCGATTTCGCTGAAGTCGCCGGCTTCTGCCTGGCGGATAGCGACTTCAGCCAGGTGGTTGCGCAGCACATAGGCGGGGTTGGCCTGCTGCATCGCTGGCAAGCGTATGGCATCGTCACCGTGATTGAGTAGCAGACGTTCGCGGTACGCGGCAAACCAGCCATCAAACGCATCGCGGTCAAGAAACAGATCGCGCAACGCCGCTGGTGCCTGCGACGTGGATGGCGTGTGGCTCAGTGTGCGCCAGAATATCGTCCAGTCGGTACCGGCAGCCTGCATCAATTCGAGCAGACCGGTAACCAGCGCCCAATCCGTTTCCTGCCATGCATCGAAACCGAGCTTGCGTTGCAGCAGGTCGCTGAATGCTTCCTCGAACAATGGCTGGAAGCGGTGCAACGCGGCGATGGCATCGTCGCGTTCCAGCAAGGGCAGCATGGCTTGCGCCAGGCATTGCAGATTCCACAGCGCGATCTGCGGCTGCTGGTTGTATGCGTAGCGACCGCTTTCATCCGAATGGTTGCAGACATGGCCGGCATCGAAGCCATCGAGGAAGCCGAACGGGCCGTAATCGAGCGTGAGGCCGAGGATGGACATGTTGTCGGTATTCATCACGCCGTGGCAAAACCCCACTGCCTGCCAGTGCGCAATCATCAGCGCGGTGCGCTCGATCACTGCATCCAGTAACGCCAGGTAGGGCTGCGCTGCTGATTGGCATGCCGGGTAGCAATGCGTGATGGTCCAGTCGGCCAGCGCGCGCAATGCATCGTGCTCGTTCTGGTAGAAGAAGTATTCGAAATGCCCGAAGCGCACGAAGGTGGGGGCAACACGGGTGACCACGGCGGCGGTTTCTGCCGTTTCGCGCCATACCCGTTCGGGCGAGCCGGCAATGGCCAGCGCCCGCGTGGTGGGGATGCCCAGCCCATGCATGGCTTCGGAGCACAGGTATTCGCGGATGCTGCTGCGCAATACCGCGCGGCCATCGCCACGGCGCGAGTACGGCGTGGGGCCGGCGCCCTTGAGCTGGATTTCCTGCAACGTGCCGCTGCTGTCGCGGGCTTCGCCGATCAGGATGGCGCGGCCGTCACCCAGCTGTGATACGTAGACACCAAACTGGTGGCCGCAATACACGCTGGCAAGTGGCCCGGCATGCTTGGGCAACGCGTTGCCGACCAGATAGGCGGGCAGGTCATCGCCGGGCTGTGCGGGCAGGTCCAGTTCGGTAGCCAGTGCGCTGTTCCATGCCACCAGATGCGGTGCCGGCAGCGGCGTGGGAGCAACGAGGCTATAAAATCGGTCAGGCAGTGCGGCGAAGCGGGTGTTGGCGATCAGGTCGGCAAAGGTGTGCATGCGCAGCATCGGCCATTGTTGAGTTGTCCAGTCGGGTATTGTACGCTCGCAGACCTCCCCGCCTCAAAATCGGATCATGAGCGAAAAAGCCCCCGTTACCGCCGCAATCCGCGTATTGCGCCAGCACAAGGTTGCGTATACCGAGCATCTGTACGAATACGAGGAGAAGGGCGGTACCGCTGTCTCCGCGCGCGCGCTGGGTGTGGATGAGCATGCGGTGATCAAGACGCTGGTGATGGAAGACGACAGCAAGCAGCCGCTGATCGTGCTGATGCATGGCGACTGCGAGGTATCTACCAAGAACCTGGCGCGCCTGTTGAAGAAAAAGACCATCCACCCTTGCGTGCCGGAGATTGCCAACAAGCATTCCGGCTATGTGGTGGGCGGCACCTCCCCGCTGGGCACCAGGAAAGCCCTGCCCACCTATATGGAGCGCAGCATTGCTGCGCTGGACCGGATCTACCTGAATGGCGGCAAACGCGGCTTTCTGGTGGGCTTGTCGCCAGCCGATATCATTGCCATCCTGAAGCCGACACTGGTGGACGTGGCCAACGCGCACGATGAACAGGATTGAACCGATGAGCACCTTACCCGCCATCCTGCACGACCAGATTTCCGCCTTGCTCGACGCTGGTGACCGGCTGTTCGAACGCGGCGATGACGAAGGCGCACTGAGGAAATACCGCGAGGCCGAAGCATTGCTGCCCTCGGTGCGCGAGCCGTGGGAAGCCAGTACGCTGGTACTAATCGCCATCGGCGATACGCTGTTCCAGATGCGCGATTTTGCTGCTGCTGCCGAGGCGCTGCTGGACGCCATCGACTGTGCCGGCGGTGAGGAAAACCCCTTCATCCACCTGCGCCTGGGGCAATGCGCATACGAGCTGGGCGAGCACGAAGGCGCCGTCGAATCCTTGAAGGCCGCGTATGAGCTGGGCGGCCCGGATGTGTTCGAAGATGAAGAAGAGGTGTACCTGGCATTGCTGCAGGTCAAGCAGGCATAGCCAGCACTGTTTTTTGTCAGGCAGCCCACACTCCACAAGGCAACAGCATGAGCGACCGGCTTACCATGATTACCACCCGCGGCGGTGATGGCGGCGAAACCAGCCTTGGCGACGGCACGCGCGTGCCCAAGCACAGCCTGCGCATCGCGGCACTGGGCGAGGTGGACGAGCTCAATTCGCAACTGGGCGTGGTGCTGACCGAAGCGCTGCCGGCCGGGGTGGTCGATTGCCTGGAGCGCGTGCAACACGACCTGTTCGATCTGGGCGGCGAGCTGTGCATCCCTGGCCGCGAGGCCATCAGTGATGCGCAACTGGGCCGGCTGGAAACCGCAGTGGAAACATTCAACGCTGCATTGCCGTCGCTGGCCGAATTCATCCTGCCCGGCGGTTCACGCGCCGCCGCGCAGTTGCACGTGGCGCGCTGCGTATGCCGGCGTGCCGAGCGCACGCTGGTGGCGCTGGACAAGGAAGAAGTGCTGGCGGCTACCGGCATCAAGTACCTGAACCGGCTATCCGATCTGCTGTTCGTGCTGTCGCGCACCGCCAATCGCCACGCAGGCAGGGGCGATGTACTCTGGCAGCCGGGCTTGAACCGCTAGCCGGTTCGACGCGGCGAAGTTTCGCGCTTGGGGTGCGCTGCAGTCGCCGGCGGCCTCATTGCATCACCCCTCAGCCGCAAGTGCATCCAGCTCGTTGCGCATGCCGTAGAGCACGCCTTCGTCGGTGTTGCCCTGCAGCCGCTCCAGAAACAGGTCTATTTTGCGGATCAGCGCCTTGCGCTCGCCATCCGGCACTTGGCCAGCCTGCAGCGCCTTGATGCTGGCGTGCGTGGCGGACAGCATCAGCCGGTGGTTGAACGTGGTCTGCGCCGCGGGCAGCAGCTTGGCCATGGCTTCGGCAAACTGGTTTTTCATCAGGATTTGCACGCCTTCACGATTCAGCTCGCTGACTTCCTGGCCGATATGCTGGATATACGCCTGCCATTCCGGCCGCTGGCTGGCAGCGCTCTCCAGCATGCCGGAAATGTATTTGGTGGTGACAAAACGGCGCGCCAGCGCGGCCAGCCACCGGTACGGTGCCACGTTTTCATCGGCTTGCTCGCCCGGAAGCGTGGGCGGGCAGACCTGATCTGCGGTCATGATCCAGTTTACTGCCAGCTCCAGCGTGAAATCCGGCCGGGAAACCTGCTCGGCCAGTTCGCCCAGCGCATCGGCCTTGCCGGCAAACAGTGTGCTGGCCAGTGTCCCCACCACGCGGTTCTTCAGCGTATCTTCACGCTGGCAGATGGCGGTGACCATTTTCAGATACTTCTCGGCATCGCCATGGGCGTTGTCGCGGCGGGCGGCCAGCGCCAGCTGCAGCACCGTTTCCGGCGCCAGCACCGATGAATTGCCGCCACAGGTCACTGCTTTTTCCAGCATCTGCCGCGCCTTGGCCGAATCGCCCAGCATATTGGCCAGGTTGCCGGCCTTCTGCAGCCGGGTGACATTGTTCGGTGTCATCGACAGGCATTTCTCGAACACCGCCATCGCTTCGTCCAGCCGGCCCTCCGCCATATACATATTGGCGAGTTCCTCGTATGCATCCACGTACTGGCCGTGATCACTGATGGCGCTCTGCAGGGTGGCTTCGGCTTGCGACTTGTTGCCCTGCTTGTTGAGTACGCGCGCCAGGTTGAGCCTCGCCCACGGCACGATGCGGCTACCGAGTATTTCTTCCAGCAGCACGCGCGCTTCATCCAGCCGGCCGGTTTCCAGCAGCAGGTTGGAGAGCAGGCGCAGGCAATCGTTGCGGTATTGGTCGGCTACCTCAAGGATGTCGCGCAGCACTTCGATGGCGGCATGCGGGTCGTTCTGCTCGATTTTGTCGTACACCGGGCGGAAGAACTTTTTCTTTTCCCACGCCACCTTGAGCCGGTCGGTGAGCTTGGCACTGGTGAAGGGCTTGATCAGGTAATCGTCCGGGCCGATTTCCGCCACCGCGACCACTTTTTCATAACTCGCTTCGGCGGTGATCATGAACCAGATGGTCGATAGCGGCAGTTCTGCGGTCAGGCGCATTTCTTCCAGTAATTCCTGGCCGGTGGTGCCTTCACCGAAGTAATAGTCACACAGCACCACGTCGTATACGCCGTTTTTCAGCCGCCGGCGTGCTTCGCCAACGCTGGCTGCGGTATCCACGCGCGAGATGCCGGTTTGCGACAGCGTCATGCGTACCGACTGGCGTACTACCGAAGCATCGTCAGCGACCAGGACCCTGGCTTCATTGAATTCCGGCATCGGCTTCCATATCCACTTGCTTATTACTAGCAATATCGGCTTTATTTGCCCGCTCTGCAGCATTACTTACAATATGGCACCTTGGCCGTTGTAACGGTTGGCGGTTTGATCAGCGGTATCCGTTGCGCCGAACGGTTGGGGATGCGCTACTGCATAGCCTTGGGCGTAATCCACACCGATCTCGCGCGTCAGCTGCAGGATGCCCGCGTTCTCGACGAATTCGGCAATGGTGCGTTTGCCCATCACGTGGCCGATGTGGTTGATGGCCTCGACCATCGCGCGGTCGGATGCATCGTTGAGCATGCCCTTTACGAAGGCACCATCGATTTTCAGATAATCGACCGGCAGGTGCTTCAGATACGCGAATGACGACATGCCGGAGCCGAAGTCGTCGAGCGAGAAACGGCAGCCCAGTGCCTTCAGCGCATGGATGAACACGGTGGCGCGGGTGAGGTTGGCGATGGCGCTGGTCTCGGTGATTTCAAAGCAGACCGAGGTGGCCGGCACGCCGCTTTCCAGCAACTGGCAGCACACGTATTCGAGGAATGCTTCGTCGCCGATCGATGTGCCGGACAGGTTGATCGAGCATACCAGGTCGGTCTTCAGCGCCCGCATGGTGGCCAGTGCGGTCCTGACCACCCAACGGTCTATGGTGGGCATCAGGTTGTAGCGCTCTGCAGCGGGAATGAAGGCAATCGGCGGCACGATGCTGCCGTCTTCGCCGATCAGCCGCAGCAGCACTTCCACATGGCGTACCTCGTGGCCGTGCAGCGGGGCAATTTCCTGTGCATACAGGCAGAAGCGGTTTTCATCCAGCGCGCGGTGGATGCGCTGCACCCATTCCATCTCGCCATAGCGTACCGTCAGCTCGGCATCGTCCGGTTCGTAGCGCTGCACGCGGTTGCGGCCTTTTTCCTTGGCGAGGTAACAGGCCACATCTGCGGCGCGCATGCTGTCCTCCAGTGTGGAGAAACTGTCATCCAGCGCGACGAGGCCAATGCTGACGCTGACCGAGAATGGCTGGTTGCCCCAGGCAAAGTGCAGCACCTCGATCGATTCGCGCAGCGTTTCCGCAATGCGCTCTGCAGGCTCGGGCGGGCAGCCTTGCAGGATGATGCCGAATTCGTCGCCGCCCAGTCGCGCCAGCGTGTCGTCGCCCCGCAAATGGCCTTGCAGCGTTGCGCATACCTGGCGCAGCAGTTCATCACCGGCGGCATGGCCGCAGGTATCGTTGACGAGCTTGAACTGATCCAGATCCAGATACAGCACGGTGTGATGTGCCGGGCGATGCGGGCGCTCGGCAATCAGCCGCGCCAGCCGCTGCTCGAACTCGCGGCGGTTGACGAGGCCGGTGAGTTCGTCGTGGCTGGCCTGCCACGACAGGTTGGCAACGAACTGGCGCTCGCGCGTCATGTCGTGGAAGGCGAGGGCCACCCCGGCTATGCTGCCCGCTTCGTCGTGCATTGGGGCTGCCACCAGGCGCACCGCTGTTTCCGATCCATCCAGCCGGATCAGCCACAGGTTGCGGCCATCGGTATCGGCGGCAGTCCCTGCCAATACCTGGCCAACGGGGTCGAGCACGTTCTGCTGCTGGGCTTCGTCGGCCAGCCGGCAAACGTGCTCCAGCAACAGGCCGGGGGTGTGGCGTACGCCCAGCAACGCTTCTGCCGCCGGGTTCATGTAGCTGACCCGCCGCTGCGTATCGGTGGTGAGCACCGCATCGCCGATAGAGGCCAGCGTGACCAGCGCACGCTCCTGTTCCGCCTGCAGCGCCGCTTCCATGCGTTTGCGTTCGGTCACGTCCTCGAAGGTGCCGGCCATGCGGATGGCCTGGCCATTGCCATCGTGGGTGGCGCGCCCTGAGGAGTGATACCAGCGGTATTCGCCATCGATGGTATGGATGCGGAATTCGTGCTCGTAGTGAGCGCCGCTTTGCAGGTGGGCATCGAGCGCAGCGCCGACCGGTTGCTGGTCATCCGGGTGCAGCTTTGCCATGATGGCCTGTAGCTCGACCGGTTCATCGTTGCCGGCAAACCCGAACAATTGCTTGTATTGGGTGGAGATATAAACGCCATTGCTGGGAATATCCCAATCCCATACGCCATAGTGGCTGCCACTGACCGCCAATTGCAGGCGCTCTTCGCTTTTCTGCAACGCGTCTTCAAGTTTTTCACGCTCGGCCAGATGCTTGCGGGTGCGCCAGACCGCCAGCACGATCAGGAATAGCGCGGTGGCAAGGTTGCCATAAAGCAATAAATCCCGGATTGCGTGCGAGGCTTCGCCGAGCGTGCCGGAGAATTCATTCTCTATTGGCGTCAGCCGGCTATTGATGGCTTCCAGTTGCCGGCGTGCAGCCCGGGCGCCGGCTTCGTCCAGCGTATTGCCGCTGATACCGGCATGCAGCCGGCTTGCCACTGCATCGAGTTCCGCCAGCGATTCATCAGCCTTGCCCCAGATGGTGATTGCGCGGTCGATATAACTCACATCGCGGAAATAGTGGAACAGCCAGATCATCGCCGGCACGTCGGCGGGCAGGTTGCCGCCGGCCAGGAAACCGCGCTTTGCTGTTGTGAAGTCAGGCTCCGGCGCATCGAGGGCCAGCCGCGCCACATGATCGCCCTTGGGAATGGCGATGGCCTGCCGGTATTGCTGGTAGGCAACCGGGTCACGCGTATCGAGATAGAGAGTCAGCGCATAGATGGCATCTTTCTGTCCCTTGGACCACAGGCTTTCACCGGCTACATAGGCGCGTACCGCAGACAGGATGTTGATGCTGAGTATGCCGGCCAGCACCAGCAGCATGACCACGACAACAAAAGGCCAGATCAGCAGGATCAGCCTCTGGTAACTGTTGTGGCGGTGTGCGGGCATGCAGGGTTCCTGTCTGGCACATCGCGGCTGGCTGTGCCGCGCGCAGGGTGGCGATGGGAAACGCCATTGTATTAAATATTGCTAATTTACTGATGTACTGCACGGAATTTTGATCTGCGGCGCACAGGCGTGGCAGCCTGCCCGGCCGGGCAATTGCCCGCTGGTGCGCAAGCAGGCATGCAATAGCCGTTATCGATCAGATGCTTATGCACTTACTGCATGCTGTCATCGATCACTATATGCCACTGCGCGCGGGTTTGTTCCTGGCGGGACGAGCGGCGGGGAGGGCGGGGAGGGCGGGGAGGGCGGGGAGGGCGGAAAAACAAAAACCCCGATCTTTCGATCGGGGTTTTTGTCTGGTATTGGTGCCCAAGAGAAGACTCGAACTTCCACGCCCTTGCGAGCGCTAGGACCTGAACCTAGTGCGTCTACCAATTCCGCCACCTGGGCATTTCTTCAATACAGTTCTGGCAGTAATTCCAATTTGCGTAGTATGGTGCCCAAGAGAAGACTCGAACTTCCACGCCCTTGCGAGCGCTAGGACCTGAACCTAGTGCGTCTACCAATTCCGCCACCTGGGCTACGCTTGCTGCTAGAATTACTGCTGTGCTGCAAGAAGAGGCGCAATTATCGGGAAACAAAGGACAGATGTCAACAAAGAAAACGCAGAATATTCGACCATCGACACGCGGCAGCAAAAAAACCAGCCTGCGCGAGCAAGACCCATGGCTGGAACGTGAACGCCAGCGATACGATAACCCATTGCCCAGCCGGGAATTTATCCTGCAGCTGCTCACCGAATCCGGTGCGCCGTTCGATGCGGCGGAGCTGGCAAAAAATTTATCCATTACCGAAGCCGAACAGCCGTTTTTTGATCGCCGCCTCGCTGCCATGGCGCGCGAAGGCGAGCTGATGATCAACCGCAAGGGCGCATTGTGCCTGCCGGAGAAAGTCGATTCGATTGCCGGGCGTGTACAGGGCCACAAGGATGGCTTCGGTTTCCTGGTGCCAGATGATGGTAGTGACGACCTGTACCTTGGCCCGCGCGAGATGGACAAGGTATTGCATGGCGACCGTGCGTTGGCACAGCAGATTGGCCTGGATCGCCGTGGCCGCCGTGAAGGCAAGATCATTGAAGTGCTGCAGCGCGCCAATACTCGCCTGGTGGGGCGCTTCCATCTGGAGCGTGGTGTTTCCATCGTGGTGGCGGAAGAAAAACGCATCAGCCAGGAAATTCTCATTCCCCCCGGTGAAACTGCCAATGCCAAGACGGGCCAGGTGGTGATGGTGGAGATGATCCAGCAGCCGGAGCGCCACGTGAAGCCGATCGGCCGCGTGGTGGAAATCCTTGGCAACTATGACGACCCCGGCATGGAAATCGAGATCGCACTGCGCAAGCACAGCCTGCCGCACGAGTTCTCGGTCGAGGCCGAAGCGCAGGGCCGTGCCACCCCGAAGAAGGTGCGCAAGCAGGACTGGGATCCGGTCGATGGCGTGGAGCGCGTGGATCTGACCGATTTGCCGCTGGTGACCATCGACGGAGAAACCGCCAAGGATTTCGACGATGCAGTCTATGCAGAGAAGAAAGGCAAGGGCTGGCGGCTGGTGGTGGCGATTGCCGACGTCAGCCACTATGTAAAGCCGGACGATGCGCTTGACCAGACCAGCTTCGAGCGCGGCAACTCGGTGTATTTTCCTCGCCGCGTGATCCCCATGCTGCCCGAAGGGCTATCCAACGGCATCTGTTCGCTGATGCCGGATGTGGAGCGCCTGTGCATGGTGTGCGACATGCAGGTGTCTGCCAGTGGCGAGATCAAGAAATACAAGTTCTACCCGGCGGTGATGCATTCCAAGGCACGGCTGACCTACACCAAGGTGTGGGACATGATTTCCAGTCCCGAAGGGGAGACGGCCAAGCAATACAAGAAGCTGCTGCCGCACCTGCAGACCTTGTATGCGTTGTTCCAGACCTTCCTCACCGCGCGGCATGAGCGCGGCGCCATCGATTTTGAAACCACCGAAACGGAAATCCGCTTCGATGAAGTGGGCAAGATCCGCGAAATCGTGCCGGTGGTGCGCAACGATGCCCACAAGCTGATCGAGGAATGCATGCTGGCCGCCAACGTGTGCGCGGCCAACTACCTGATCGAGAAGAAGCACCCGGTGCTGTTCCGCGTGCATGAGGGCCCGAACGAATCCAAGCTGGAAAAGCTGCGCGAGTACCTGCGCAGTTGCGGTCTCTCGCTGCCGGGTGACATGGACCCGACTGCCAAGGATTACGCGCAGCTGCTGGAGCAGATCAAGCTGCGCCCGGATGCCGAACTGCTGCAGACCATGCTGCTGCGCAGCCTGTCGCAGGCGGTATACACGCCTGAAAACGCTGGCCACTTCGGCCTGAGCTATGAAGCGTACGCGCACTTCACCTCGCCAATCCGCCGTTACCCTGATCTGCTGCTGCACCGTGCCATCAAGGCGGTGCTGGCCGGCAAGAAGTACCAGCCGGCACAGAAATGGGAGCAACTGGGTCAGCAATGCTCGATGACCGAGCGCCGGGCCGACGAAGCCAGCCGCGATGTGCTCAACTTCCTCAAGTGCTACTTCATGCGCGACAAGGTGGGTGAGGAGTTCGAAGGTACCATTTCGGCGGTTACCAACTTCGGCCTGTTCGTACAGCTGGACAAGCTCTACGTGGAAGGTCTGGTGCATATCTCCGAGCTGGGCCAGGATTACTTCCACTTCGACGACCGCCGTCATGAACTCAAGGGCGAGCGCAGCGGCAAGCTGTACCGGTTGACCGATCGCGTGCAGGTGCGCGTGGTGCGGGTGGACATGGAATCGAACAAGATCGATTTCGTGCTGGTAGAGCCGCAGGCAGCAGCGACGCCGCAGCAAACGCGTGCAGGCAAGCAGGCAGCGATCAAGAATGCGCAAGCTGAGCCGGTTGAGGAAAACGCTGCCAAGGGCCGTTCCCGCAGCCGCAAGGGCGCTGTACAGGCTGCTCAGCCGCAAGCAGTAGCCGAACCGGCCCCGAAGCAGCGCACCAAACGCACTGCCGAACCGGTGAAAACCGCAACCGCTGTGGCAAAACCGGCCCCTCGCAACGCAAGTACTGGCAATAGCGCCGCCATTGAGCAGCAGTCGTCGCAACCAGCACCACAGCCAGCACCTCAGCCAGCTGGACGGCAGCGCAAGGCCAAACAGGCAGAGGGCAATGGCGCCGGAGGCAAGTTGGCAACCGCCGCGACCACGCCGGTTGCCGAACCGGTGCGCAAGTCACGCACGGGCAGCAAGCCCCAGCCGCAAGAAGAAAGCCAGGCCGCGCCGCAGGGCACCAGGCAGAAGCGTGCGGTGGTCAGGCAGGTCAGCGCGCTGGCAACACCACCCGGCAGCAATGCGCCGGTTGCAACGCCCGCATCCGCTGCTGCCCCACGTCCCGGCACGCGACCGGCACGGCAGGTCGCACGCTTGCTGCAAACGCCGGAAGCCGTTGCTGCTGCACAGGTGCTTGCGTCTGCCGCCGCAGAGGCAAAGGCAAACCAGTCGCCAGCACAGCCGCAAGATAAGCCGCAGGATAAACCCAGCCGCAGCCGCAGCAAGGCCGCAACGGTGCAGGCCGATCAGACGGCACAGCCGGCAGCACGCAGCAGGGCCGCCAGAAAACCGGCTGCCGGGGCTGCTGCAGCGCAGGACGGCGGGGTAGCGGATGGCGGTGCACCGACCGCAGGCAGGCGCCGGCGACGCAGTCCGGGCGGGCAGGGCTGAACAGGATGACGGCACGGTGTGCCGTCATTTTTGCTGGATCAATCCGGATTTATGGTCAGCGCACTGGCTTGAGCAGCCGGTGCTGCGGAACGGCGCTTAGCTGAGCGCGCGGTTGAGCAGCTCGCGCTGGGAATCGGGCAGGTCGACAATTTGCCCGATCAGCTTGAAACGGCTGATCTGCCCCATCAGCGTGGCAGTGGTGATTTTCAGTTTGCAGTCGAGGTAGCGTTTTTCGTTGCCGCCAGCGCTGGGCAGGTCGACAAACAGGCGGCAGACGGTGCCGGCCCTTATTTCCTGGTCGGCCAGAATGATCAGGCTGCTGCCCGATGCTTCGACCACGCGGCCGAGCATTGGGGGCGTTGCCGGATCGAGCATGATGGCTGCGCGCCAGCCGACGATCTTGCGCTGCTGTTGGGAGGATGATTCGCTCATGATGACAGGATCAATGCGTGAGGTGATTCGTGGCAGCGGGACACTGCACAGCGCAGGATGGCAATGGCCGGGCTGCCGAAAGTACAGGCGCCATGATACCCTCTCACCCGGGCGCTGTGGCGTGTGCGGCCACTTTTAGTTCGTGTTAAAAATACTCCCCCTGATTTTGCAAGGAGCTCTTCCAGTCATGTTCATCGTTGATCGTTCCGTTGCCCTGATCCGCCCCAAACAGCTGTTCCTGGACTGGCTGCTGGCGTTGCCAGGCAACGATATTCCGCTGACGCTGGAAGATATCCGCAGTGATTGCACGGTGATCCTGATCCCCGAAGCCGCAGAGCCGGAAGACGGCATCGCCTATATCGACGAGATTGCCGACAAGCTGTTCGAGATGGAATTGTCGTCCTGGGTGGGCGATGAGGAACTTTGGCCCAAAAAGCGCAATCTCAAGCTGTTCTGGGAATGGTTCGATGTGGAAATTCACCTTGGCGTGATGGACAGTGTGGATGAGGATATTCACAACACGCCGTCCGACCACGGATACCATTGATGCTGACGGCGCCGGGTGCGCCGTTTTTCATGCCCGCTGCCCGCGTCTGTCCACTTCGGATTCACCCGCTACAGGAAACCTCATGCAACGCCTGATTGCCCCTTTGTTTGTTGCCGCAATGGCAACTGTTGCTCACGCAGAACCACTCAATTACAACGTGGTGAACCTCGAAGCCAATGCCACCCGCGAGGTGGGCAACGATACCGCATATGCCACGCTGTTCATCGAGCTGAGCGAGAACGATCCGGCCAGGCTGGCCGACAAGGTCAACCTGGCGCTTGCCGGTGCCGTCAAGCAGGTGAAGCAGGTGCCTGCGGTGCAATCGAATGGCACCGGTTATTCCACTTATCCGATTTATGAGAGCAAGACCAACAAGCAGCAGGGTTGGCGTGGCCGGGGTGAACTGCGCCTGAGCAGCCGCGATTTTGCCGCGCTATCGAAGCTGCTGGGGCAGTTGCAGTCGCCGCAGGACGGGCAACCCGGCCTGCAACTGGCGGAAGTCCGCTATGGCGTTTCCGAGCAACAACGCACCCAGGTCGAGAATGAGCTGATCGAGGAAGGCCTGAAGGCATTCCGCCAGCGTGCCGAGCTGATCCGCAAGGGCATGGCTGGCCAGAGCTGGAAGGTGGTGAACATCAATGTCAATGCTGGCACTGCAGCACAGCCAGTGATGCCATTACGCACATACAAAGCTTCATCAATATCCCAAGATGCTGCAGCTATACCGACACTGGTAGGTGGCGAGAGCCGCGTGACCGTCTCGGTGAATGGCAGCGTGCAGATCGCCGAATAAGCGCGCCATCTGCCTGACCACCAGCGCCCAAGCCTGATCCCATGCCGCCCTCCTTGCTCATTTCACGCTCGGTCATTGCATTGCGCTGGGCGGCATTCGCGCATGGTGCTGCGCTGCTGGTGGCATTGCTGCTGCCTTGGGGCTGGATGATGGCGGCATTGGTGCTGGTGGCGATTTCTGCATGGCGGGTACGCAAGGCTGCGGCTGGCCCGCAACGGCTGGATGTGCTGGCCGATGGGCAATTGCGCGTCGGCTGGGCCGATGGCCGCAGCGCGGATGCCGGCCTGTTGCCGGCCAGCCGGGTTACCGCGTGGCTGACGGTATTGCAGTTGCAGTTGCCACAACAGCGTTGTGTACTGGTGCTGTGGCCCGACAGCGCACCAGCCGATACGCTGAGGCAATGGCGCGTGTGGTTGCGCTGGCACTGGCCGGCGCTACAGCGTGCTGCGCTGATGCAGATGGAACAGCAATGAACGAGGTCATCGTGCAATACAGCACGGTAAACGGGCAGGACTTTGAAGCATTGCTGGCATTGCGCATTGCCGCGATGCGCGCCAGCCTGGAACAGGTGGGGCGTTTTGATCCGGAGCGCGCCAGACAGCGCTTTGCAGAGTCATTCGACACTGCCGCCAGCTTCAGTATCGACATTGATGGGCAATGGGTCGGGTTCTATACGCTGCGCCCGGTTTACGCTGAGCCTGCTTCAGATCAAACGGTTACAGATGAGCCGGTTGGCGATGCGCTGGGGCTGGATCATCTTTATTTGCATCCAGACCATAGCGGTCGTGGGGTGGGCAGTATGGTGATGGCGCGACTGATCGCCATTTCACGGCAGTTGAACCTGCCGATCAGGCTGGGCGCATTGCGGGGAAGTGCCGCCAACCGTTTTTACCAGCGGCACGGTTTTACACAGTGTGGCGAATCCGAATGGGACATCCTTTACGAGCGCATGCTCAACGCCGTGTGAGTGATAGCAGCGCAGGGCTGCTTCTTTGATGGCCCCAAAGTAGATAGCACTACTGAAGAGCAACAGCAAGGCTCCCTCGCGAGGGCGGGGGAATCAACCAGGGAGAGCCGCTGCCTCACTTGCCAGAGCAGGTTAGGACCCGGCTCGGCCGGGTTCCTGATGCCGGTTGATCACAGATGCTAACCCAAGGTATACGCCAGGCTTGCCCTAGCCGAACATCACCAGCCGGTGTTCGGCATTTTCAGGATGCGCCAGCACGCGGGCCGGCAAGCCGTATACGTCTTCCAGATGGGCCGCAGTCAGTACCTCGTCGGGCGTACCCAATGCCACGGTCTGACCGTGCGATAGCAGCAATAACCGGTCACACCAGCGCGCAGCCAGGTTCACATCGTGCAGGACGACCAGTGCGGCAATGCCTTCCTCTCGTACCAGGCTGGAAACCGTTTGCAGCAGCAACAGCTGGTGCTTGGGGTCCAGGCTGGCAGTGGGTTCATCCAGCAGCAGTACGCGGTATTCGCCGGCTTGCCGTGCTGCCAGTATCTGTACCAGCACGCGGGCGAACTGCACGCGCTGTTGCTCGCCGCCCGACAGCGTGATGTAGCGGCGATCAGCCAGCCCCGTGGCATCGGCCAGTGCGAGCGCACGTAACACCAATGCATCCAGCTCGCCCGGGGTGAGTTCGGGGAAGGGGTATGCGCCCATGCCCACCACCACGCGCACGTTCAGATCGAACGCCAGTGATGGCGATTGCGGCAGCACCGCTCGGCGGCGTGCCAGTGCATCGGGTGCCCAGCTGGCCAGTGCGCGCTCCTCGAACCGCACCTCGCCGGAACCCGCCTTGAGTTCACCGGCCAGTGTGGCCAGCAACGATGATTTGCCGGCGCCATTGGCGCCCAGCACCCCCAGCACTTCGCCCGCTTGCAGGGTCAGCGTGATGCCGTGCAATACCGTGCGCTTGCCGCGCACGCAACTGAGTTGATGGACGGCAAGCATCAGGCAGTCCTCCGTGTCAGCAGCCACAGGAAGAACGGGCCACCGATCAGGCTGGTCACGATGCCGATGGGCAGCTCGGCCGGAATGACCACCATGCGCGCCAGCCAGTCGGCCAGTGTGAGGCCGATGGCACCGGCGATCAGGGTATTGGGTAGCAGCCAGCGGTGATCCGCGCCCAGCGGCAGGCGGATCAGGTGCGGTACCACCAGGCCGACGAAGCCGATGGTACCGGTGACGGCCACCAGCGGGCCGACCAGCATGGCGACAATGATGATCAGCCGGCGGCGCAGCAGTTTGAGTGCAAAGCCCAGATGCTGCGCTTCGCGCTCGCCCAGCAGCAGCGCATTCATGGCCCGCCAGTCGCGCAGCAGCAGCGTGCACAGGATCAGCACCCACGGCGTCAGCCACGCCAGCAGCGTCCAGCTGGCACCGGCCAGGCTGCCCAGGTTCCAGAAGGTGAGGTTGCGCAACTGGGTATCGTTGGCCTGATAGGTAAACAGGCCGATCAGGCTGCCGCAGATGGCATTGATGGCAATACCGGCCAGCAGCAGGTTGGCAACGCCGCTCTGGCGGCTGCCCAGCTTGTAGGCGAGTGCGGTCGCCAGCAGGCTGCCGACGAAGGCCGCCGGCGCGATCACCATCAGCCCGGGTGCACCCAGCACGATGGCGCCGACTGCGCCCAGTGCACCGCCCAGCGAAATGCCGATCAGGCCAGGCTCGGCCAGCGGGTTGCGGAACAGCGCCTGCATGGCGGCGCCGGAGATGGCCAGCCCGGCACCGACCACCACGGCAAACAGCACGCGCGGCAGCCGTACTTCCAGCAACACGTTGCGCCACATGGCTTCATCGTCGGTGGTGGCGCCCGAGAACAGCAGCGCAGGGATGCGTACCAGCGGAATGGATACGGCACCGCTGGAGGCAGAGGCAAATACCAGGATCACCAGTGCAATGCACAGCACCAGCAGTACGCGCAGCGGCGTGATGCGTGGCGGGGGTGGCGTGGCTGAAACATCAGCGGCGGCGTGCGGGGAGGAGGTCACTGCAGGCATGTTAATCGATTTCTTCACAGGAGGCTGTTGCGGTAAATGGCAAGCGGCAGGCGTGGTGCCTGCCGCTTGCCAACGGGCAAGGATCGCTTACTTGCCAGCGCGCCTGGGTAGCATGCTGGCCTGGATCTGGCGCAGCGCTTCCGGCAGGCGCGGGCCGAAACCCAGCAACAGCAGGTCATCCATCACGAGCACGCGGCGGGCCTTGGCGGCCGGCGTGACGGCGATGCCCGGCTGTGCGAGGAAGGCTTCCAGCCCGCCCTGCGCCGTCACCGACATCGACGTGGTGATGATCCAGTCCGGCTTGAGCGCAGCAGCAGCTTCGGCCGAAATCGGCTTGTAACCCTTCACGTTGCCCAGCACGTTGCGCGCACCGGCCAGCTTGACGATGGCATCGGCAGCGGTTTCTGCGCCTGCACCTTCGAGCTTGCCGGTGTGGCTGCTCACCAGCAGCACGCGCTGCGTCAGCTTCACCTGTGTGTATTGCGCCGTCTGCTCGCGGATCTGCTTGACGAGCGCCCGGCCATCGTCACGCAGGCCCATGGCCGCAGCCACGCCGTGGATGCGCTGCTCGAGTGCATCCAGCGTCGGAGCGGACGGTAATACCACCACGCGCTTGCCCAGCCGGCGCAACTGGTCCACCGCTTGCGGCGGGCCAGCCTGGTCGGATGCAAGGATCAGATCCGGTTGCAGGCTGGCAACGCCTTCTACCGAGAAAGCGCGGTAGTAACCGACCTTGGGCAGCTGATGCACGGCGGGCGGGTAGATGCTGGATGAATCGACACCCACCAGCTTGTCGCCGGCGTTCAGCGCGTAGACGATCTCGGTCAACGCACCGCCCAGGCTGACCACGCGTTGCGGCACTGCTGCCTGCGCAAGGCCGGCCAGCAGCATCAGGCCGGCGGCCAGCCAGCCAGTCCATGTCCTGATCGCCATGATCATGCTGCCAGCGGTGCGTTGCACAGGCTGACCAGCAGCTCGCGCCACGCGGCCAATTCCGGCTTGCCCGGCTTGCGCTCGCCAAAGAACTGCACGATCAGCTCGCCACTCGCGGCGTAGATTTCCAGCGAGGTAACCCAGCCATCCACAGTTGGCTTGTTGACGATCCAGCTCGAGGCAATCGCTTCGGTGTTCAGATGCAGATTGAATTTGGCATCGAGCACGTTGTACCAGGGGCCGGTACGCACCAGCTTTTTCACCGGGCCGGAATGGATCTGCACGATGCCGCGGTTGCCCACGAAGCACATGATGGAGAGCTCCTGCTCTGCAGCACGCTGCAGCATGGTTTCCACGGTGTCGTTCGGCACGGTTTGCGCGAGGTCTGCACCGACAGCAGCCAGGGCGCCCAGACGCGAGACCTTGAACTTGCGCAGCATCGGGAAGAACGCGTGCGTGTCTTCCAGCCCCAGCCAGTGCGCACGCAGTGCAGCCGGGTCTTCTGCCTGGTTGCTTTCTGCCGGGATCACGATGGCTTCGACTTCAGGCACGCGCTTTTCAGCAGCCTTGAACCTGGCCACGAAGGCATCCCATGCCGCGACATCGCTGCCCTCGGTCTTGAATACCTTGTGGACGGCCACGCTTTCCTTGTCGAAGAACTGGATGCTGTCGCGGCCACCTTCGGACACCGCGTAGAAGTAACGCCAGCTGCCGAAGAACAGGCGCAGGTCGATGTCGGCACCCAGCACCAGGCCAACCGGGCCTTCGGCCTGGATGTCTTCATACTTGCCGTGGCGCTCGTGCACACACCAGTCATTGCGCGACAGCGCCATCACGTTGCCCAGCGTACCGATCTCGCGGAAGATTTCCTGTGCGGTGCCGGAGAGCTCGAACGAGACAACGCCGCATTCGGCGGCAACGAGCGCGGCCTCTGTGCTGCCCAGACGGGCTGCGCGCTCGCGGATGCGCAGCTTGGATTCATCGGCAATCAGTGCAGCGTGACGCTGCTGCAGATCGGCTGCGAAGTCGACGAAGATGGGTGTGTTCATGATTTGCCTTTCTAGTCTTTTAAAAACAGCTTGCCCGCAATGCGGGCAAGCTAGCTTGCAGTCGATCGGTTTCGACAGGTTTGCGGTGCGGTGCGCCGCGTTTTTCCTTTAGAACTGCCAGTTCACCGAAGCACGGAAGTTGCGGCCCGGCTGGGTGTAGCGGTCCATCACGGTGCTGGTCGATGCCAGGCCGCGCACGTCGCTGTCAACCCAGTATTTGCGGCCGCCTAGGTTGTACACGCCACCGGTGATGCGCAGATCCTTGGCGGCAACCCACCATGCGGTCAGGTCAACCAGGCCATAGCCCGGTGCCTGGAAGTAAGTCGGCGTGCTGACCTTGTCCTTGGCGCTGACGGCGGTAAGACGGCCTTGCGCCCCCCAGGTTTCATTGCCGTAGCCAAGTGCGAATACACCCTTCAGCGGCGATACGCTGTCCAGGTATTTGTCGGTATCTTCATCACGGCCCACTGCGTATGCAATGCCGGCGGTGGCCTTCCAGCCCGGCATGAACGACCAGAATGCTGCGGCATCTGCGCCGTAGATCCGCACGTTGGCCTTGTTCACGTACTGGTAGGTGGTCGATGTACCGGGCACGCAGTTGACGTTGCCCGGGCAGTTGTAGGCGTCTTGCTCGATGAAATCCTTGTAGCGGTTGTCATAGGCGGTGATGCTGCCGCCCAGTGTCTTGCCGCCCAGGCGGGTACCGAATTCAAAGCCGCGGCTCTTTTCAGGCTTGAGGCTGGGGTTGGCGATGGTTGCATAGCCAAACGCCAGGTTGGTGAAGCCCGAGTTGAGTTCCGAATAAGCCGGCGCACGGAAACCGTATGCATACTGGCCGAACAGCGTGAAGCCTTCGCTGACGTTCCAGCTGGCGGCCAGCTTGGGCGACCAGGCGCTTTCGTCCTGGTTGACCGGTTTCAGGCCGGTGTAGTACTTGTCGGTTTCCGGGTCCAGTTTGTAGCTGTCGTAGCGCAGGCCGGGGGTCAGCGTGTACTTGCCGTTGGCGAACGAGATTTCATTCTGCGCAAACACGCCCCATTGCTTGGTGGTGGTGTTGGGGAAATCGCGTGTCGGGAAGCCGCTGGTATTGGGCACCGCGCAGCCGGTTGCGCACTGGTAGCCGGAGCGCAGTTCGCTGCTGTCGGTAGTGAACCATTCGGCGCCATACACCCAGTGCTGGCCGATATCACCGGCAACGATGCTTTCCAGCTGGCCGTTGATGCCCTTGGTATCCTGGCTGAACTCGGATACACGGTTCCATACCTTGCTGGCTGCCGGTGTGCGGATGCGGTCGGTCTGCTGGCGGGCATCGCTATCTTGCTTGTAGAGCATCACCTTGGCGCGGTCGATCAGGCTGTCCTGCAGCGCGGTATAGCCGTATTGCAGCGATGCGCGCTTGCGGTTCAGCTCATCCTGGGCCTTGCTGGAGAGCGGGGTGGACAGCGTGGCATCGCCCAGCTCGTTCAGCAGCGAGGTATCGGTTTCGCTCTTGAACGCCTCGAGCGTGACGCCCAGCGAGTGGCCGCTTTCGAAATTGTGCTGCAGCTTGGCCAGTGCGCTGGTCTGCGTGTAATCCTGCGGGTTGGGCGTGGTGCGGCGCGGGCCGTTGACATCGCGCTCACCCATATTGTCCTGCTCGTGACCCTTGCGGCCGTTGGCCTGCACCAGCCATAGCGTGCCGGCACCGGCTTCACCGGCCACGGCGGCGCTGCCACCGTAGCTGCTGTCGCTGCTGTCGTAATCGCCCTTTACCTGGCCGGCAATGGATTTGCCCTTGCCGCGCAGCAGATCGGCGGGTTCCAGCGTATTCATGCCGACCACGCCACCCAGTGCATCCGAGCCATACAGGCTGGAGCCCGGGCCGCGCACGATATCGATACCGGATAGCGTGGCGAAGTCGACGCTGTTGCGGCCGCTGTTGAGCAGCGGGCCAAAGTTGAATGCATCCGGCAAACGGATGCCGTCCACCAGCATCAGCACGCGGTTACCTTCCAGGCCGCGGATGTTCACGCTGGAGAAGCCGTAGCGCGGATCACGCACGATATTCACGCCCGGTTCCAGATCACCCAGATCGCGCCAGTTGTTGACTTGCTGGTTATCCAGCGTGCTGCGGCTGGTGGTGGTGACCGCCGGCGGCAGGTCTTCCAGTGATTTTTCGGTACGGGTGGCGGTAACGACAACCGGGGCGAGGGTATCGTCGGCCTTGGGGGCATCAGCGGCAAAAGCGCTGTGCAAAGCGCAAGCCATCAGGGTAAGGGCGATCGGGTGCGTGGTACGAGTCATGCCAGGGTCCTTGAGCGGGAGCAGTGTGGGCTGGTGCCCAACGCGGCTGGCTACCCGGCATGAAGTCCGGAACTGGCTGGCGATGCGTGTGTTTGAAGAAGCGGGCACATTGCTGCGCCAGCATCATTTGGTGAGGATCAGTTTGCCTTGCTTGGTTTCGCGCAATGTGTAGCGCACGCCTTTGTGCTCGATCACCACCACCTGCTGATTGGCCAGCAGGCTGCGGCTATCGATCACTGCTGGCAGCGGCTGGGCAGCGGGTGAAGGCGGAGTGGCGCGGGGCGTATTCATGGGTGAAGATAATAAATGATAACAATTCGTATTTGCAAATAAAGCTTACAAAATTTCTGCGCTTTTTGCTTGAAACCGACCGGCGGCAGCATCAATAGCGCTGTTTTGCCCGTAAAACAGGCATGTTCATGGCATTTTCTTACGGTGCAATACCATTGTGTATGTTTTTGTGCAACACGCAGCGTGGTGCACAGTGCTGCGGGTGGCGCTGGCTGAACTGGTATCATCAGCCTGCTACCGCCTTCACCGATGCCGATGACCCCAACCGTTCCGCTATTGGCCTTGATGCCTGACCAACTGCAACGCCTGCCGGCAACGCAGACGGTAGTGCTGACCGTCAACAATCGCCTGGCAAGGCGATTGCATGCCGAGTTTGCGCGGCGGCTGGAAGAGGCCGGGCTGGCCGTGGCAGAACTGCCAGCGATCCTGCCGATTTCCGCGTGGTACGCCGCGCAGGCCGAAGCGGCCGCGTTCCTGCCGGGCGAAATCTTGCCCGCGCACACGCTGGATGCGTTCTCTGCCCAGTTGTTATGGACACTGGCAATCCGCACCGAGGAAAAAGACCGCCCCCTGTTTGACGAGCGCCAGCTGGCGCTGCTGGCCGCTGACGCCGATGCATTGATCAGCGAATGGGTATTGCGCCTGCACGCGGCAGAAGAAACCGATGAATCGCGCCAGCTTGCACGCTGGCAGGCGCGCTACCGCAAGTTGTTGGCACGCACCGATGCGGAAGATGGCGAAGCCGGGATTGCGCGCACCTTGCGCCTGCTGGAAAACGGCCAGTTGCGCGCGCCGGCGCACCTAGTGCTGGCCGGGTTCCGCGAATTGTCGCCGCGCCTCATTCGCCTGCTGGCTGCGATGGCGGCACAGGGCGCGCAGCTTTACCGGCTGGAAGACGCCGCAACACAGCAAACGCAAACCGGGCGTTACCAGGCCGCAGACCGCACTGCCGAATGGACAGCAGCGGCGCAGTGGGCGGCGCGCGCGCTACAGGCCGAACCAACCGGGCGCTTTGCCATCCTGGCGCCAAGACTGGAAAACGATGCGCCGTTTGCACGCCGCGTATTGCTCGATGCGATAGGCGATGCAGATCTGATCAACATCGCCATCGGCAGGCCGCTGTCCGAATGGCCGCTGGTGCGCGCCGCACTGGCCTGGCTGGCGGTGCTCACAAGGCCGGGCAACTGGCAGCCCGCCGAATTGGGGGCCGCGTTGCTGGCCGGCCATTGCGCCGGTGAAGTGGCCGAAGCGGGCGAGCGGGCGCGCATCGATGCGCAATGGCGCTGGCGCGGTACGCTGGAAGTAGCGCAGCACGAATGGTTGCGCCAATTGTTTACCTGCCCGCAATTGTCTGTTGCGTGGCCGCTGGCTAAAGCCGCGCTGGACGACGGGCGCAGGCAGGCCAGGGCGGATGCTTGGGCAGGAAGGCTGGTGGCCGCGTTGACTGCGCTGGGTTTTCCCGGCGAGCGCGGGCTCGATAGCGTGGCTTTCCAGGTGCAGGAAGAATTGAAAGCGGTATTCACGCGCTTTGCCGCGCTGGCGCCTGCCGCGGGCGAGCTCAATGCGCGTGGCGCGGTGCAATTGTTTACCCGGCTGGCACGGGAAACCCCGTTCCAGCCGCAACGCAGTGCCAGCGCACGGCTGGATGTGCTGGGTCTGCTGGAAGCCGAAGGCGAGCGCTGGGACGGCGTATGGATGCTGGGGCTCACCGATGACGTGTTGCCTGGCATTCCCAAACCCAATCCGCTGTTGCCCTTGCCGGCATTGCGCACCGCTGGCGCACCGCGCGCCACGCCGGAGCGTGAACTCATCTACGCGCAATCGCTGTTTGTCGCACTGCAGGCATGTGCGCCCGAAGTGATTGTCAGCCATGCCGAACTCGACGGTGAACGCGAGCTGCGGCCGTCGCCATTGATTGCCCATATACCGTTTACCCGTTGGCGGGCGCTTCCCGTGATGGTGGCCGAGCCGCTGGCATTGCTTGCCCGGCAGGACGATGCCGGGCCGGCGCTGACCGAGCGCGACGTGGTTTCCGGTGGCGTGGGCGTGCTGGAAGCGCAAGGCAAGAACCCGCTGTGGGCGTTCGTGCGTTACCGGCTGGGCGCACAACAGTTGCCGGAGTATGCGGAACAGGTGCCGCTAAGCCTGCGTGGCGTGTTCATTCACAAGGCGATGGAAATCCTCTGGCGCGCATTGCAAAGCTCGGCCGGGCTGGATGCAGCAATCGCGCAAGGCGTGTTGCCCGAGATGATTGCCACTGCGGTGGCCGAGGCCGCGCCACGCAGCCTGGAGGATTTGCCGCCAGCCATCCGTGATCTCGAATGCGCACGTGCGGTGACGGTAATCGGCGACTGGCTGCAGCTGGAACTGGCGCGCACGCCGTTTGAAGTGGCTGCCACCGAAGCGCCGCATACGTGGCGCCATGGCCCGCTGAACCTGCGCTTGCGGCTGGACCGGCTGGACCGGTTGCCCGATGGCGGCGCGGTGATTGTCGATTACAAAACCGGCAAAAACCTGGATATCTCCGGTTGGGGCAAGCTACGGCCATCCGAGTTGCAGTTGCCGCTGTATGCGTCTGCCATTGCCGCCGATGTACGTGGCCTGCTGCTGGCTGGCTTGCACGCACGCGAAGTGGCGGCCAAGGGGCTGGCGGCGGAAGACCTGGGGCTTGCTGGCGTGGCCGACCCGGCGGCGCTCGATCCTGGCAAGGATGCGCTGGGCGGCATGGCCTGGGATGCGCTGCTGGCCACCTGGCAGCAACGCATCAATGCGCTGGCCGATGAGTTCGTCGCCGGCCATGCCGCCAATGTAGCAGCCCGCCCGCAGGACATGGATTACTGCGACGTGCTGCCGTTTTTGCGGCTCGATCTGGAAGACGACGAGGACGCAGCATGAGCCGCCAACCGCAAGACTGGCAGGCACGGCTGGCTGCTCTGGACCCGGCGCGCTCCTTTTTGGTACAGGCGCCAGCGGGCTCGGGCAAGACCGAGCTGCTGACTGACCGCATTCTGGCGCTATTGCCCACGGTAAGCCGGCCCGAAGAAGTGGTTGCCATTACCTTCACCCGCAAGGCTGCGGCGGAAATGCATGCACGGGTAATGCAGAAACTGGCGCGCGCGCGTGGTCCGGCGCCGGAGACCGAGCATGCACTACGCAGCTGGCAGCTGGCAGGTGCGGTATTGGCACACGATGCCGAGCAGGGCTGGCACCTGCTTGATCACCCCGGCCGCCTGACCATACAGACTATCGATTCGTTCTGTGCCGGGCTGGTACGGCGCATGCCTTACCTGAGCCAGCTGGGTGGTATGCCCGCCACCGTGGACGATGCGCGCCCGCATTATCAGGCGGCGGCGCGCGCCACGCTGGCGATGGCGGGTGATGAACTACTGGGCGCACCGATCCGCTTGCTGCTCAGCCATCTGGATGTGGACCTGAAAGCCACCGAGGAACTGCTGGCGGCGATGCTGGCCAGTCGCGATCAATGGCTGCCATTGCTGGGCGGGCTCGCCAATGCATTCGATGCGACCGAACTGGCGCAAGACCGGGCATTGCTTGAATACAATTTGCGCCAGCTGGTGGTGGAAGAAATGCGCAGCCTGGTCGATGCCATGCCCATGGGCTGGTATCACGAACTGGCACCCGTTGCGCGTGCGGCGGCAGAAGCGCTGGAAGCGGAAAAGCCGGGCGTGCTCACCGCGCTGATGGACTGGCAAGGGGAGCTGCTGGCTACCGGGCCAGAGGCCTTGCCACAGTGGCAGGCATTGCGCACGCTGCTACTGACCGGGGGCAAGCCGCGCAGCCCGCGTGGCCTGAGCAAGAACCTGGGGTTTCCGGTGGGCTGCGCGCACAAGGCACCGATGGCCGACTGGCTGGACCGGCACGGCATGGAGGCGCAAGCCGCATGGGCGCAGCGGCTCGATGCGGTCGACGTCTTGCCGGTGCCACGCTTTACCGATGCGCAGTGGCATACGCTGGCGGCGTTGCTGACCACGCTCAAGCTCGCTGCTGCGCAATTGCTGGTGCGCTTTGCCGAGCAGGGTGAAGTGGATTTCACCGAGATTGCTAGCCGCGCGGTGGCAGCGCTGGGGCAGGCGGATGAGCCGAGTGATCTGCTGCTGCGGCTGGATGCGCGCATCCATCACCTGCTGATCGATGAATTCCAGGATACCAGCCAGCCGCAGATCGATCTGCTGGGCAAGCTGACCGCCGGCTGGCAAGCCGGGGACGGGCGCACGCTGTTCCTGGTGGGCGACCCGATGCAGTCGATCTATCGTTTCCGCAAGGCGGATGTGGGTTTGTTCCTGGCCGCGCGTGATCACGGCGTGGGCGAGATCGCACCGCAGTTTCTGGCGCTGACGGATAACTTCCGCTCGCAGGCAGGCATCGTGGACTGGGTGAATCTGGCGTTTGCCCGGCTGTTCCCCGCACAGGACGACGCGGAAAACAGTGCAATCGCCTACGCGCGCTCCGCGGCGTTCAACCCCGCTTTGCCCGATTATGCGGTATGTTTCCACCCGGTATGGCGCCGCGACAGCGAGCTGCCAGCGCAGGCCGAGGCCGATGTGGTACTGGCCTTGGTGCAACAGGCATTGGCGCACGACGAGAGCGGCAATGTCGCCATCCTGGTGCGTGCCAAGAATCACGCACACCGCATTGCCCGCAAGCTGGCGCAGGCGGGGATTGCGCACAAGGCGGTAGACCTGGTGCCGCTGGCGCAACGGCCGGTGGTGGCCGACCTGGTGCAGCTGACGCGGGCACTTTGCCACGCGGGTGACCGGCTGGCGTGGCTATGCGTGCTGCGCGCGCCATGGTGCGGACTCAGCCTGCATACGCTGGCCGCGCTGTTCGGCCATGATCATGTCACGGCGATTCCTGTACTGTTGGCGCATGCGCCACGGCTGGCCGCGCTGGACGAAGACGCGGCGGCGCGGGTGGCCGCGATCGTACCCATTCTGCTTGATGGTAGCCACGCCAACGGCAGTCTGCCGCTGGCAGCACATGTGGCGCAAATCTGGCGCCGGTTGCAGGGGCCGCAGATCTATTCGGCCCCACGCGATGCGGTCGACGCCGAGCGGTTTTTCCAGTTGCTGGAAACGCTGGCCCCCTACGGTGCGCTGGACCCGGCTGCGCTGGATGATGCGCTGGCCAGCCTGTTTGCCGCGCCCGATCCGGCGGCAGACCGGGTCGAGATCATGACCATGCACAAATCCAAAGGCCTGCAGTTCGATACCGTGATCCTGCCCGGCCTGCACCGCAAGGCGCCGCCGGATCATCCGCCGCTGCTGCGGCTGGAGGTCTCGCAAGGCCGCTTGTTGCTGGGGCCGATCAAGCCGCTGGCCGAGCGCGATGCGGACCCGCTGTCGCGTTACCTGGGCGAGCGCAACAAGCGCCGCGCTGCCTATGAGCTGGATCGCCTGCTGTACGTGGCTGCCACGCGTGCCAAACGGCATTTGCATCTGGTGGGGGAGCTAGCGGTCAGCAGCAAGACCGGCGAGATCAGGCAACCACAGTCATCCAGCCTGCTGGCACGCCTGCTGCCGGTGCTGCCGGCGCTGACGCCGCCTGCATTGGTTGCGGCGGTGGACAATGATGAAGCGCAGACAGTGGCCGGCCCCGTGTTTGCCGCATTGCCGGCTGATCTGCTGCCAGCCATCCAGCCCATCATGGAGCCGGAGCGCACCTATGGCCGTTTTTCTCTGGCCGCGCAGTTGGTGGAAGCCGCGGTTGGCACGGTGGTGCATGCCTGGCTGGAACGCATCGGCAATGATGGCTTGGCGCAATGGCCGGCAGCCCGGCTGCAACAGTCGTTACCACTGATGATCCGCCAGCTGTTGCGTGCTGGCCTGTCGTCCGGCGATGCCGCCAGTGCGGCGCAAACGGTATTGACCACCTTGCAGGCCACGCTGGCAGATGCGCGCGGGCGCTGGCTGCTGACGCAGGCTGCACGGCGCGAGTGGCGGCTGATCGATGCAGCAGGCAAGGTTGCGGTGATCGATCTGGCGCTGGAAACCGCCGATGGCTGGCTGGTGGTGGACTACAAGACGGCCAATGCGCGCGATGGTGAGGATGAGGATGTGTTTGCCGAGCGCATGTGGTCAGCACATGGCGAGCAACTGGCGCTGTACTGCAATTTGCTGGCCGCGCTGACCGGTAAGCCGGTCAGCGCCGCGCTGTATCTGCCGCGTGCAGGCCGCTGGCTGGAAAGGACGCCTGTAGCCAAATCCAGCGATTGATGCTGGCGACCTTTCCGGTGGTCAGGGGCGGGGCGTTGTGGTGGGCAACTGGTCGGGCGGGGTGCAGGTATTGTCGGCAAACGGGCCTTTATGCTGCTCCCAGCCGCTGCCGGGGTTGCTCTGCACGCAGATCAGCTTGCCATCCAGTTTGCTTTTCCAGGTATACCAGCCGGCAGGCGCGGCCCATGCGGTGCCGGGTAGCGCAGGCAGCAGCGTGAGCAAGATGGCAATCGTTGCTGCAGTTTTCATGCCGGATTTCCTTTGGCAGGCATCCATGTATGGGCACAGCATGCATGGGCGGGCGGCGTGTGCGCAAGCGTGAAAAATCGCACCGTGGCCGGCTTCAGCGTGATGGCCAGTGCCAGGGCGGCTGGTCCAGCGTTTGCTGCCCTTGCAGCCGGGTTTCGCCCAGTTCCTTTTCCAGCATCAATGACTGGCAATCGGCGCTGCGCTCCAGCGTGGCAATCAGCCGTGGCGCGTGGGATACCACCACTACCTGCGTCTGCCCGGCCGCCAACGCGATCAGCCGCCCCAGTGCTGGCAGCAGATCGAGATGCAGGCTGGTTTCAGGTTCGTTCAGTACCAGCAAAGCGGGCGGGCGTGGCGAGCGCAGCGCGGCGATCAGCAACAGATAGCGCAAGGTGCCATCCGACAATTCAGCGGCACGCAACGGCCGCAGCAGACCGTGCTGGTGCATCAACACTTCGAAACGGCCATCCAGATTGCGGATTTCGATGCGCGCACTGGGAAAGGCGTCTTCCAGCGCGGCATCCATCGCCGCGTTGTCGCCGATTTCCCTTATCGTCTGCAGTGCGGCGGCCAGGTTGGCGCCATCGTCGGCCAGTACCGGGCTATGGGTGCCGATCTGTGCCTGACGCGCCGGGGCGCCTGCATCGCTGCGGAAATGATCGTAGAAGCGCCATGAACGCATTGCCTCGCGCAGCCGCAATACCTCAGGTGCACGCAGCGGGTCTGCACAGTGCGTCATCATGCTGTCGAAGCTGGGCAGCTTGTGGTGCAGCGCCAGCCAGCTGCGGCCGTCACGCATCCGCACGGCTGCATTGCTACGGTCCACCAGCGCACTGGCGGACCGGTAATACGGCCCGGCCCAGATGCATTCGCGCTTGATCACCGGGTCGTGCCCGAACAGCGTGCGGTGCGGAACGGGCATGCCCAGATCGATGGCGTAGCCGAACTCGTCGCTGGCAAAGCCCAGCTTGAGGTTGACCGATTCGCTGCGCACCGTGCCTTCGATGGGCGCATCACCGCGCCGCATCGCGTTCGAGAAATTTTCCGGCCCCGCCCACAGTGTCGATTGCAGGCCACCTTCGCGTGCCAGCGCCGGAATCACACCGTCCTGCGCGGTTTCCGCCAGTAGCCTCAGCGCACGGTATACGCTGGATTTGCCGCTGCCATTGGCGCCGGTAATGACATTGAGTTGCGCCAGCGGCAGGATCAGCGCGCGCAAGGAGCGGTAATTGGCAATGGCCAGCGTGGTGATCATGCGCTGTGGTCAGTCTGCGGCTCTGGGGGGCGCCAGTACTGTCGGCACCGCAGTAGCGAGCATGCCGGGGTAATCACGGCTGTAGTGCAGGCCGCGGCTTTCCTTGCGCTCCATCGCGCAGCGCACGATCAGCTCGGCGGTGGTAACGAGGTTGCGCAGCTCGATCAGGTCATTGCCCACGCGGAAGTTGCTGTAGTACTCGTGGATTTCACTCTGCAGCAGCTGGATGCGGTGCAAAGCACGCTCCAGCCGCTTGTTGGTACGCACGATGCCCACGTAATCCCACATGAAGCGGCGCAGCTCATCCCAGTTGTGCGAGATCACCACCTCTTCGTCCGGATCGGTCACGCGGCTTTCGTCCCATTCCGGCGCTTTCGGTGGCTTTGCGTTGCCGCGTTGCAGGATGTCGTTGGCGGCAGCCTTGCCCAGCACCATGCATTCGAGCAGCGAGTTGGAGGCAAGGCGATTGGCACCGTGCAGGCCGGTGCACGCCACTTCACCCACGCCATACAAGCCGGCAATGTCGGTCTGGCCCTTCAGGTCCACCACCAGGCCACCGCAGGTGTAATGCGCGGCCGGCACCACGGGTATCGGCTCCTTGGTGATGTCGATGCCCAGCTCCAGGCAGCGCTGATAGATGGTGGGGAAGTGTTCCTTCACGAAGCGGGCCGGCTTGTAGCTGATATCCAGGTACACGCAGTCGTAACCGCCTTTTTTCATTTCGAAGTCGATGGCGCGTGCCACCACGTCACGCGGGGCCAGTTCGGCGCGCTCGTCATGATGGGGCATGAAGCGCGTGCCGTCCGGCAGGCGCAGGATGCCGCCTTCGCCGCGTACCGCCTCGGTAATCAGGAAGGATTTGGCATCCGGGTGGTACAGGCAGGTGGGATGGAACTGGATGAATTCCATGTTGGCCACGCGGCAGCCGGCGCGCCAGCCGATGGCGATGCCGTCGCCGGTGGCCACATCCGGATTGCTGGTATACAGATACACCTTGCCCGCACCGCCGGTGGCCAGCACCGTATGGCTGGCCAGCACGGTTTCCACCTTGTCCGCTTCGATATCGTAAACGTAGGCGCCCCATACGCGCTGATCCGCGCTGCCCAGCTTCCTGGCGGTAATCAAGTCGAGCGCAATGTGGTTTTCCAGTACGGTGATATCGGGGTGCGCCGCGACCTTGGTGGCCAGCGTTTCGATGACCGCAGCCCCGGTGGCATCGGCTGCGTGAATGATGCGGCGATGGCTGTGGCCGCCTTCGCGCGTCAGGTGGTAGCCGTGGTAGTTGATGTCGCCCGATTCATCCTTGGTGAACGGCACGCCCATGGCAATCAGCCAGTCGATGGCTTCGCGCGAGTGCTCGATGATGAAGCGGGTGGCATCGGCATCGCACAGGCCGGCACCGGCAACGAAGGTATCCTTGATATGCAGCTCGACGCTGTCGTGGTTATCGAGCACCCCGGCGATGCCGCCTTGTGCCCAGCCACTGCCGCCATCGCGCAATTCGCGCTTGGTAACCAGCCCGACCTTGAGCGTGTCTGCCAGGTGCAGTGCCATGGTCATGCCACCCAGACCGCTGCCCACGATCAGTACATCGAATTGCTGCATTGCCCTTGTTCCATCTTGCACGGTAGGCCGGTAAATATAACAGAGCGGCTGCGCTTGCCGTGCGCAAAGCGCTAAGTCAGAATCGGCGCCTTGTCGGTGCTTGCAAAATCGTGGTGTTGCCACGATCTGTACGCAGATAGCATGAGGCCCGCATGACGGGCCCTGAGCGCCGACTGTACGGAGCACGCATTGGAAAAACCCACAGAACGGGATATCGACGCAGAGCTGGTCGCACGGGCGCAAGCCGGCGACAAGCGTGCGTTCGAGCTGCTGGTAGCCAAGTACCAGCGGCGGATTGCCCGCCTTTTGACACGCCTGATCCGCGATCCGCATGAGATTGAGGATGTAACGCAGGAGGCCTTCATCAAGGCTTACCGCGCGCTGCCGTCTTTTCGCGGCGAATCGGCCTTTTATACCTGGCTGTATCGCATCGCGATCAACACGGCCAAGAATTACCTCGCCTCGCTGGGGCGCCGCCCGCAATTGTCGACCGACTACGAAGACGAAGACGGTGAGACACTGGACGCTGCGGCACAAATACCGGATCACAACACACCGGAATCTGAACTCTCCAACCGGCAGATTGTCAGAACTGTCAATGAAGCTGTCGACGCATTGCCTGAAGAGCTGCGCACGGCCATTACACTGCGAGAGATGGACGGCCTGTCTTACGAGGACATTGCCGATGCAATGAATTGCCCGATCGGCACCGTGCGCTCGAGAATTTTCCGGGCGCGCGAGGCGATAGCCGGCAAGTTGAAACCGCTGTTGGAGACCGTTGGCAAGGATCGCCGCTGGTAGCCCTGCAGGGCGCCTGAACGGGATTTGATCACGACGTGTTTAGAGGCTGAAAAATGAAAGAACAATTATCCGCGCTACTTGATGGTGAACTTGCCGGTGAAGACTGCGATGCGGTGCTGCGCGCAATCGGCAATGATCCTGCATTGCAGACAGACTGGCAGCAATGGCATCTGGTCGGCGATGCACTCAAGAAAGAGCATCCCATCCTCTCGCCGGATTTCATGAGCCGCTTTTGCGAGCGCCTTGCCGCAGAACCGATCGTGATTGCACCCGTGGTGCATCGTCGCAAGCGGGATCTGATCCGCCGCGCGATCGCACCGGTATCGGTTGCTGCGTCGGTGGCGTTTGTCAGCATGGTGGGCTGGCAGGCATACCGCGGCGCATCCCAGCAGCCCGTGGCGCAGTTTGCCCAGACGGCTGCCGCTGCGCAGGCAGACAGTGCACGCCTGCGCGCCTATCTGGCTGCGCATCGTGCTGATAATGGCAATGTGTTTGCCAGCCAGGATGTAATGAACGTGTCTTATCAGGATTCCCCTACACGATGATGGCTACGGCGGGATTGAAGTGGTGCGCACCACTGGTGCTGGCGCTGGGTTTGGCGCTGCCTGCTGCTCAGGCTGCACCCGGCGATATATTGTCGAATCAGGATGCGGCACAACTGCTTAACCGGATGGCACGGGCCCCGCAGGATGTCTCCTATCAGGGCGTATATATCCACCAGTTCGTCGATCGCATGGAAGCCGTGCGCGTGGTGCATATCCGTGATGGCAGTTTCGAGGCAGAGCGTCGCGAATCGCTGGACGGATCACCGCGCGAATACTTGCGCCAAGGTGATCAGGTCAGCCTGTTCCTGCCGGAAAATGGCCAGATTTCGCTGGATCGTCACCACACTAGCAAGCTTTTCCCCCGCCAGTTGCCGGATCAGCCGGAGCAATTGCTGGCCGGTTATCAGATACGCCAGCTCGGCCGTGAACGCGTGGCCGGCCTGGAAACCGAAATCTATGATTTCGAGCCGCGCGACAAATTGCGTTTCCTGCATCGCTTCTGGATCCATCCGGAAAGTGGCTTGACTCTGAAGGCTGCCATGTTCGGGCAGAAACGCGAATTGATGGATTTGCAGGTTTTCTCGCAGGTCCAGGTGGGTGGGGCAATCAGCCGCAAATTGCTGCGGCCTGCTCATCCGCTCAAACCGGTGCCCATTGAAGCCAGTGGCGTCAGTGGTGGCCTGCCGGACAAGCAACTGGACGTACGCGCGGTGCCGCAAGGGTTTCAGTTGCTGCGCCAGGTGCAGCGTCCCATGGTTGTGCATGGCAAGCCGGTCACGCACCAGCTTTTCAGCGATGGTCTGGTCAGCGTTTCCGTTTTCATAGAGCCCTATGATGGCAAGGTGCCACTGGGTCTGGCAGACCAGGGGCCGGTCAATCTGTATTCCCGTCAGGTTGGCCCCTATCTCGTCACGGTGCTGGGTGAGGTGCCCGCCGAAACCGTCCAGGTATTTGCCGGTGTCTATCAGTGGAAGAGCCGCTGACGCGTCAACCTGCAATGCAATTGCGCGTTGGGAACAAAGTGCATGCATTTTCGTCGAATGCTGCACGAATTGCCGGTAACGACGGCCTGTGAAGGTTGTCGTTACCGCGTTCGAATCCTGCATAACATTCCGCAAGAAACAAGGAAGAACCCACGATGATCAAAAACTGGATCGCTACCGGCCTGCTCACGTTCGGTTTTACGGCTGCAGCACAGGCAGCGGCGCCGGCTTCATTGCCAGACTTTACCCAACTGGTCGAAAAGGAAGGCAAGGCTGTCGTCAATATCTCCACTACGGCAACCATTACCGATCAGGCGCAGTTTGGCGGCGACGAGGATGTCCTCGATCTGTTCCGCCGTTTCGGTTTTCCCACCCCGCCTGGCGGGCGTGGCCAGCAAGGCCAGCCGCAGGAGCGGCAAACCCAATCACTGGGCTCCGGCTTCATCATTGAATCCGGTGGCTATATCCTGACCAACGCACACGTGATTGCGCAGGCGGATGAAATCAAGGTCAAGCTGACCGACAAGCGTGAATTCAAGGCCAAAGTCATCGGCTCGGACGCGCGTACCGATGTCGCCTTGCTGAAAATCGAGGCGACCAACCTGCCCAAGGTTGATCTGGGCAGCGCTGAAAAACTCAAGGTGGGTGAATGGGTGGCGGCGATCGGTGCCCCGTTCGGCTTCGAGAATAGCGTGACAGCCGGCATCGTATCGGCCAAGGGCCGTAGTCTGCCGGATGAAACCTTCGTGCCATTCATCCAGACCGATGTGGCGATCAATCCGGGGAATTCGGGTGGGCCGCTATTCAATCTGGCTGGCGAGGTCGTCGGGATCAATTCGCAGATATACAGCCGCTCCGGTGGTTTCATGGGGCTGAGTTTTTCCATTCCCATCGATGTGGCGATGAAGGTGGCTGAAGAACTCAAGGCGACCGGGCATGTGACACGTGGCCGTATCGGCGTGACCATCCAGGACGTCACCGAGGAACTGGCCAAGAGCTTCGGCTTGCCCAAGGCGGGCGGGGCGTTGCTGTCGTCGATCGAGAAGGATGGCCCGGCGGACAAGGCTGGCCTCAAGCCAGGCGATATCATCCAGAAATTCAATGGCCAGCCGATTGCCACGCCGGGTGATCTGCCACGGTTGGTGACTGCAACCAAGCCGGGTACCCAGGCCAAGGTGCAGGTATGGCGTGACCGCGCAACGCGTGATGTCACATTGACCGTGGGCCAGCTCGATGCGGCAGACAAAGCGTCCAAAGAGCGTGAATACAAGGGCGGGCAACGCCAGGAGGACAGCAACCGCTTCGGCCTGACGGTGCGCGAACTCAATGCGCGTGAACTCAAGCAACTCGGCCTCAAGTTTGGCCTGGTGGTGCAGGCGGCAGCGGGTGCTGCTGGCCGCGCGGGACTGCAGCAGGGCGACGTGCTGGCGGGTATCGGCAATAGCGAAGTGACCAGCATGCAGCAACTGCGCAATGCATTGAACGTGCTCAAACCGGGCGAAACAATCGCCCTGCGGGTGATTCGTGGTGACGGCGCGCAGTTCCTGACACTGAAGGCGCCGGAGAAGGCGGATAAATGACTACGTTGACGCTGTATGGCCGCACTTATTGTTCATTGTGCACGGTGATGCGTGAGCAGCTGGCGGTGCTGGCGCCGGAGAAAGGCTTTACGATCAGTTGGGTGGATGTCGACGACGACGACGCGCTGGAGCAGAAATACGGTGAGCTGGTACCGGTTCTGGAGCGCGGGGACGGGGTGGAGATTTGCCACTATCATCTCGACTTGGCCGCGCTGGATGAATGCCTGGCCAAAATCCGGTAAGATTGCGGGCAGACAGCACTGAACGGGGCACGCGCGGCGTGCCCCTTTTTCGTAACACGGAAGTCCATGGACCATATTCGCAATTTTTCTATCATCGCCCACATCGACCACGGCAAGAGCACGCTCGCCGACCGCTTCATCCAGTTTTGCGGTGGCCTGGAAATGCGCGAGATGAGTGAACAGGTGCTTGACTCGATGGATATCGAGAAAGAGCGCGGCATCACCATCAAGGCACAGACCGCAGCGCTGACCTACAAGGCGCGCAATGGCGAGATTTACAATCTCAACCTGATCGATACCCCCGGGCACGTGGACTTCAGCTATGAAGTGAGCCGTTCGCTTTCTGCTTGCGAAGGCGCACTGCTGGTGGTGGATGCTTCGCAAGGCGTCGAGGCGCAGACGGTAGCCAACTGCTATACCGCCATCGAGCTGGGCGTGGAAGTGCGCCCGGTGCTCAACAAGATCGATTTGCCTGCAGCCGAGCCCGAGCGCGTGGCGCAGGAAATCGAAGACATCATCGGGATTGAGGCGACAGACGCCGTACGCGCATCCGCCAAGGCGGGTATCGGTATCGAAGACATTCTGGAAGAAGTCATCAGCAAGATCCCGGCGCCGAGAGGCAATCCGGAAGGGCCGTTGAAGGCGTTGATCATCGACTCGTGGTTCGACAACTACGTGGGCGTGGTGATGCTGGTGCGCGTGGTGGACGGCGAAATCCGCCCCAAGGACAAGATCCTGTTCATGTCGACCAAGGCGCAGCATCTTTGCGAGCAGGTTGGCGTGTTCACGCCCAAATCGGTACAGCGCGATGTATTGCGCGCTGGCGAAGTGGGCTTCGTGATTGCGGGCATCAAGGAGCTGGCATCGGCCAAGGTGGGCGACACCATCACCATCGCCAAAACGCCGGCCACAGAGGCGCTGCCAGGCTTCAAGGAAGTGAAGTCGCAGGTGTTTGCCGGCCTGTATCCGATCGAATCGCATGATTATGAATCGCTGCGCGATTCGCTGACCAAGCTCAAGCTCAACGATGCGGCGCTGCAGTTCGAGCCGGAAGTATCGCAGGCGTTGGGCTTCGGCTTCCGCTGCGGTTTCCTCGGCCTGTTGCACCTGGAAATCGTGCAGGAGCGGCTGGAGCGCGAGTTCGATATGGACCTGATCACCACGGCGCCGACCGTGGTATATGAGCTGGTGCTCAAGGATGGCACCATCACGCATATCGAGAACCCGTCCAAGCTGCCCGAGCAAACCAAGTACGAAGAAATCCGCGAACCCATCATTACCGCCACCATTCTGGTGCCGCAGGATTATGTGGGTGCGGTGATGACCTTGTGTAATCAGAAGCGCGGCTCGCAACGCAATATGCAGTACATGGGCCGCCAGGTGATGCTGACCTATGACATGCCCATGGCCGAAGTGGTGATGGATTTCTTTGACCGTCTCAAATCCGTATCGCGCGGTTATGCTTCGCTTGATTATGACTTCAAGGAATTCCAGGCCGCAGATCTGGTCAAGCTCGATGTGCTCGTCAACGGCGAAAAGGTCGATGCGTTGAGCCTTATCGTGCACCGCAGCACCAGCGTGTATCGCGGCCGTGAACTCGTCAGCAAGATGCGTGAGCTGATCCCGCGGCAAATGTACGACGTTGCGGTGCAAGCGGCCATTGGCGGTGCCATCATTGCGCGTGAAAACGTCAGGGCAATGCGCAAGGATGTGCTGGCCAAGTGTTATGGCGGCGACATCACCCGCAAGAAAAAACTGCTCGAGAAACAGAAGGCCGGCAAGAAGCGCATGAAGCAGGTAGGCAATGTGGAAATCCCGCAGGAAGCCTTCCTCGCCATCCTGCAGGTCAGCGACAAGTAACCTTACCCGGCATCCTAGGAAGTCTGCATGAACTGGATTTATATCGGCATTGCGCTAGCTGTCATCGGCCCCATCATGGCGATGATCGGCGCCAAGCATGAACGCAAGAATGGCGAGGCACCACAACTGGTGCAATACGGCTATATGGCGGTGATCATCGGCGTATTCATCCTGCTGGTACAGATGCTGTCGATTGCGTGGGCAATGCTGCTGTTCGTACTGGTGACGGGTGTGGTTTGGGCGCTGGACAAATTCGTGCTGGCCAGGAAGCGTGGCGATGCGCCGCCGTCAGACTGGGTTGAATATGGCCGTGGCTTCTTCCCGGTGATCTTGGTGGTGTTCCTGCTGCGCGCCTTTCTGGTCGAGCCGTACCAGATTCCGTCGTCGTCGATGCGCCCGGGCCTGGTGGTCGGTGACTTCATCCTGGTGAACAAGTTTGCCTATGGCGTGCGTGTACCCATTGCCAACAATGTGATCATTCCGGTCGGTACCCCGCAGCATGGCGACGTGATGGTGTTCAATTATCCGCAGAACCCCAAGATCGACTACATCAAGCGCGTGATCGGCTTGCCGGGTGATCTGGTGGAATACCGCAACAAGCGCCTGACCATCAATGGCCAGCCGGTTGCCAGCATGCCGGCGGGCCAGCATGAATACGTGGAAGGTCTGGGTCTGGTCAGCAATGACCAGGCGATGGAGAAGTACGGTACGCACCAGTACTACACACTGACCGTGAAGGACATGCCGTCGTATTCGCTCTCCAACGTCAGCGATTTCCCGTACCGCGAAAACTGCCGCTATGATGACGAAGGATTCAGCTGCAAGGTACCGGATGGTCACTACTTCATGATGGGTGATAACCGCGATCACAGTGCGGATGGACGCTATTGGGGTTTCGTGCCCGACTCGTATATTGTCGGCAAGGCATTCCTGGTCTGGTTCAATCCGAAAGCGCTGGGCCGTATCGGTACCCGCATTCAATAAAATATATAGAAACATTGAGGACTAGATGATGCGTGCACAACGTGGCTTGAGCTTGTTCGGTTTCATGATCATTTCCATCGTGGTCATTCTGGTTGCCGTGCTTTTCATGAAGGCATCGCCAGCGTACGTGGAATATTTCTCGGTCAAGAAAGCCATCGATAACGTGATTCGTGACCAGGGTGGCGCTTCGCCTTCATCACTCAGGGATGCGTTTGTCCGTCAGGCAACCATCAGCAATATCCAGGCCGTCAAGGCTGAAGATCTGGTGATTGTGCAGACGGGTAGCTTGACCAAGATTTCTGTTGCTTACGAGCAGGTCGTTCCCTTGTTTGCCAATATCAGCCTGCTGTTCGATTTCGAATATTCGAAATCGAGTGGCTCCAGCAGCCAGTAAGCGATTGTGGCTGTCGTATTGCCTACCGAGCGTCTGTGCAGGGCGCTCGGTTATGTTTTTTCAGATACCGGATTGCTGCGCCAGGCGCTGACGCATCGCAGTTTCTCGTCCAGCAATAATGAGCGGCTCGAGTTCATCGGCGATGGCGTGCTCAATGCCACTATCGCCCGTGTGCTCTACCTGCAATTCCCGCAGCTGAACGAAGGCGAGCTATCCCGTCTGCGTGCCAGCCTGGTTCGCCAGGAGGCACTGGCCGAAGTGGCCAGTGGCTTGCAGCTGGGTGATTACCTGAGCCTGGGTGAGGGCGAGCTGAAAAGTGGCGGCCATCGCCGACCGTCCATCCTGGCGGATGCGCTGGAGGCGATTTTTGGTGCAATCTGGCTGGATGGTGGCTTTGCGCAGAGCGAGGCAGCCATAGAACGGCTGTTTGCCGCGCGCATCAGCAATATCGATCCGACCCAGGCCTTGAAGGACCCCAAGACGGGTTTGCAGGAATGGTTGCAGGCACGACGGCAGGATCTGCCCGAATATCGCGTGCTGCGCCAAGACGGCGAATCACCGAATCAGGTTTTTGAAGTCGGCTGCGAAGTGAAAGCGCTGAAGGTGATTGCGCGCGCCGAAGGCCCCAGCCGCCGTGCGGCCGAGCAGGATGCCGCTGCGCTGGTGCTGGCCCAACTCAGACAAAATTACCCCGGCAAGCGGCTTTGAACATTGCCTGTGCCGGGCGGAGCAACAAGATGACCGAAGAAATCCAGACCCCGCCTGAAGCGGGCGATTACCGTTGCGGCTTTGTCGCGATCGTGGGCCGTCCCAATGTGGGAAAATCCACGCTGATGAACCAGTTGATCGGCCAGAAGATCAGCATTACGTCCAAGAAAGCGCAAACCACGCGCCATCGCATTACCGGTGTGCTTACATCCGATACCGCGCAGTTCGTGTTTGTCGATACCCCGGGTTTCCAGACCAAATATCGCAATGCGCTGAACCAGGCGATGAACCGCAGCGTAACCACCACGCTGGCCGATGTGGATGTGATCCTGTTCGTGATCGAGGCTGGCAAGTTTGGTGCGCCGGATCAGGAAGTGCTGAAGCTGCTGCCGAAAAACCGGCCGGTGGTGCTGGTGATCAACAAGATGGATGAAGTGGCGGATAAATCGAGCCTGCTGCCTTTCCTGTCCAGCATGTCGCAACAGCGTGACTTTGCTGCCATCGTGCCGATTGCCGCGCTCAAGGCGCAGATGCTGGATGTACTGGTCAAGGCAGTCGAGCCGATGCTGCCCGAATCCACGCCGTTCTACGACGAAGACCATGTGACTGATCGCAATGAACGCTTCCTGGCGGCCGAGATGATCCGTGAAAAGGTTTTCCGTCTGATGGGTGACGAACTGCCGTATGCGATCACGGTCGAGATCGAGAAGTTCACCGAAGAAGAAACCAAGGATGGCCGCGAGTTGCGGCATATCCATGCGGCCATTCTGGTCGATCGCGATAGCCAGAAGTCGATGCTGATCGGCCGCAATGGCGAGAAGCTCAAGCGCATTGCCAGCGAAGCACGGCAGGACATGGAAAAACTGTTCGAAGCCAAGGTGTTTCTCGAAGTCTGGGTAAAAGTGAAGGGCGGCTGGGCAGACGATACACGTCTGGTGCGCCAGTTCGGCTACGAATAAGGCCACCGCCGGCCACCGATGACTGCATCATCTGCTGCCTCCAAGCCACGCCGGCGCAAGCCGGCATCCGTGCCGCGCGTGGATGCCGCACCCGCATTCATCCTGCACCAGTACCCGTACCGCGAAACCAGCAAGCTGCTGGATGTATACAGCCGTGACCATGGCAGGGTGATGGTGGTGGCCCGCGGCGCGCAGCGGCCCGGCTCGCAATTGCGCGGAGTATTGCTGGCCTTCCAGCCCGTGCTGTTGTCCTGGTTTGGCGCAGGTGAAGTCAAGACCCTGCACACTGCCGAATGGCAGGGTGGTTTGCCGCAGTTGACCGGTTTGCCATTGCTTTGCGGCTTCTACCTCAATGAGCTGTTGATCAAGCTGTTGCCGCGTGACGACATTAACCCGCAATTGTTCGTCAGCTATTTCGAGGCGATCCGCGCGCTGGCGCAATTTGATCAGATGCGCGTCGAACCCATCCTGCGCAGCTTCGAGCTCGTGCTGATCCGGGTGCAGGGCTATGCGCCGGACTGGACCTGTGAGGTGAATGGTCTACCTGTGCGGGCTGGTCTTGCCTATGCGTACGATGTCAGCCATGGCATTACCGCACATCAGGGAACCGGCCCCGCATTCGACGGACAAACCTTGCTGGATGCAGGCGCTGGCGCATTTCAGGATGATCGTGCTTTAGCCCAGGGTAAGCTGCTGATGCGCCAAGTGCTGGGAGAAATCCTTGGCGATGCACCGCTGCATACGCGCAGACTGTTGCTGGATTTGCAAAAATTGTGACATCAGTAAACGCTGATTTCCCGCTATGCGTAAGCTGACGCTAAAATACCTCACCAATCGCTGGCCAAACTGACATATTGCCGTAATTCCTGCGTAGCAGTAGCAGATCGGCTATGCTCGGAGAGTCTGAGTCAGAACAAGCTTCACCCGGGAGAGAACATGCTCAGTATCAGCCATGAACCGAATTATCTGCACGTTGCCGTGCTGAGCGAATTCACCGTGCACGACTTCCGTGAGTTCGAAGAAGAAGTGCTGTACGAGATCCGTTTTCGCGGTGCGGTGAACCTGCTTTTTGATTTGACGGAAATGCTGGGCTATACCCTCGACATGGCGTTGGAAGAAATCAGGTTCGCGCGTGCGCATCGCCGTGACTTCAAGCGTGTTGCCATTGTCGCAGATGATCAGTGGGTAACTTGGTCGGCATGGCTCAACCAGTTGCTTTCCGAGGCAGAAATCGAAGTCTTCTCCGATGTCGATGCTGCCCAGGGCTGGTTGAACGAGGATATGTCCGATGTCGAGGCTGCCGCCTGAAAACCATACTCCAAGCGCCAATCAACGATAAGCCCTATGCGTGAAATGATCAGCAGCCTGTTCTCCCGCGACAAGTCGCCCTTTGTTGGCCTCAAGCAGGCCGCCGGCTGGATATCAAGACTGGAGCAAGACGATCCTGCTACCCAGCGCCTGAAGCTGCTGCAGGCGCTGGATGACTTCCTGAACGGCCAGCGCAAGCTCAATATGGAAATCCTGCAGGCAGTGATGCTGGTGGATGATGCCGCGCAGACCGGCTTTGATGCGATTTGCTATCAGTACATCTCCAACCCGCGCATGTCCAAGGAGATCGAGCAGAAGCTGTGGCGCGATATTGTCGGCTTTTCACAAACCTGGGTATCGGTTTACCAGAAGTTCGTTCAGCACGAACCTGCATCGGTTGAGCGTACAGGCTTCGAGGAATTGATGCCCAAGGTGCTGGCGCGCAGCCTGCATTATCTGTCCACCCAGGCCAAGTGGCATTATTTTCACTTCGAGAAAGTGCCGGGTGATCTGTGGACCTTGATACACCGCTTGTATCGCCTTTCTGAAGTTGACGGTTTTGACAGCAACCCTTTCCAGCTCTATCCGCACCGGGCTGACGAGATCAGCTCCTGTGCCGATGAGTACATCCAGATCCTGATGCTGGCCACGCTGGCAAGCAACAACCTGTCCGTGCGCCAGCTGGACTGGGCCGATCAATGGCTGAACCGCTGGTCCAAGCTGATCCAGCTGTCACGCAAATTCCAGCAGGATCGCCACCATTTCTGCATCAACCTGCAGGAGCCGCTGGGGCCGCAGAAGATCCAGCCCGATTCGAGTGGCGAGCCATACCGTTACTGGAGCCTGTTCGACATGATGTCGGACATGCAAGATGCACTGCGCAAGCTGGAGCAAGGCGTTGCCCCCAAGGAACTGGGCCTGGGCAGTGATATCCGTACCCCTTCATGCCTGGAGTTGCTCAAGCACCTGGATGTGTTCTGGACCATGGCTATCCGCAATGCCGAAGTCACGCGCAGTGAGCGCCGTGATGTGCGCAAGGCAGCGGATGTGGTGTACACGCTGGAGAAAATCTACGCCAGCGTGCGCAGCGACAACGACAAATACTCGCGCCAACCCACCGAGACCAAAGTGCAGGTCGATTACGATGAAATCATGGATATGCGTCTGTATGGTTTTGTCTCCTCGCGTACCCGTTCCAAGCAGATCCACAACCCGTATTCCGTACCCAACAAGCAGCAGGAATGGGTGACCTGGACCATAGAGAACGAGTCGGATGGCGGTTACGGCGCCTTGCTGCGCTTTTCTGAAAACGAATGGGTGCGGCCTGGTCTGTTGCTGGGGCTGCGCCTCGACGCCAGCGAGAACTGGAAGGTTGGCGTAGTCAGACGGCTGAGCCGCAAGAGTGATGACGAGGTTTATGCCGGCATACAGGTGCTGTCGAGCACCCCGGTAGCCGTCAGCATGCACTCTGCCGAGCAAGACAGGCTGGAGCAGATTTCGGTGACGGAGATGACGCCTTTTGGCGTCGAGTTGCCCAATATGCGTACCGCGCTATATATCCCGCATCAGGTAGATGGTGCCAATATCAATACCTTGCTGATCCGTTCTGCTGATTACAGCGTGGGGCGTATATACCGGGTACAGGCGCGGGATCGCGTGTTTACCGTGAGCTTGGGGGCACTGCTGGAAAAGGGCGTGGAATGGACTTGGGTAACCGTGCAGGTACTGCGCCAGGAAAGCTGAGTGGGGGAAGGCCAGGTTCACATGGATGCAACAAGAAACGGCGCTTTGAAGCGCCGTTTCTTGTTGCTGCTTGATGGATTGATGCCGTTTTCAGCTTGCGAGCCGCTGGCCAAGAAACTGGCCGATGGCCCTGATTTCCGGCAGGCAGACCGAATGCGGCATCGGGTAGGTATGCCATTGCACCGGGTTGCCCAGTGCTTCGACGCTGGCAACGGCCTTTTGCCCCAAGGCCAGCGGCACAACCGGGTCGCTGGTGCCATGCGCCGCAAGCACCGGTGTGCCGGCGTTGGCAGCCAACGCATCACCGGTCAGCAGTGCCGGTGCCGGCAGGTAGGTGGACAGCGCCACGATGCCTGCCAGTGGCTCCGGGTGCGTCAGCCCGGCGGTATACGCAATGGCGCCGCCTTGCGAGAAACCGGCCAGCACGATGCGGGATGAAGCAATGCCGCGTGCGTTTTCGGCTGCGATCAGTGCGCGGATCATGCCGACCGAAGCGAGCACGCCGGCTTCATCCGCGTGGCGGCTGATTTCATCGAAATGCAGGATGTCATACCAGGCGCGCATCACGTAGCCATTGTTGCAGGTGATCGGCATGTGCGGTGCATGCGGAAAAATGAAGCGTACCGCCAGTCCGGCGGGCAGGCCCAGCTCCGGCACGACAGAAACGAAATCATTGCCATCGGCACCCAGGCCATGCAGCCAGATCACGCTGGCAACGGGGTTGGGGCCGGACTGTACTTCTTCGAAGGGGAGCAGGTCGCTCATGCGGTTCCTTGCGGCTTGTTCGCGCTTTTGGGCCGGAACGCCGCGACGACATCCGGCCGGGTTTCGATATAGGGGCCACCCAGCAACTGGATGCAATACGGCACGCTGGCGAAGATGCCGGGCACGAGTACCTTGCCATCGGCATCTTTCACGCCTTCCAGCGTTTCCCGGATGGACTTGGGCTGGCCTGGCAGGTTCAGGATCAGGCTGGCGGCCCGGATCACCCCCACCTGGCGGCTGAGCAGCGCGGTGGGTACGTAATGCAGGCTGATCTGGCGCATCTGTTCGCCAAAACCGGGCATCACGCGGTCTGCAACGGCCAGCGTGGCATCCGGCGTCACGTCGCGCGGTGCCGGCCCGGTGCCGCCGGTGGTCAGCACCAGCTGGCAACCCTGCTCATCGACCAGCGCCTGCAGCGCGGCTTCGATCTGCGGCTGTTCATCCGGGATCAGCCGCTGTTCCAGCGTGAAGGGGGTGAGCAGCGCACCGGCCAGCCATTCCGCCAGTGCCGGCAGGCCCTTGTCGCCGTACACGCCGCTGGCTGCGCGGTCGGATACCGATACCAGACCGATTTTCAGTTCAGCCATGCGCGCGCAACACCTCAAGCGTGATGCCGCTGGCCGAGACTTTCAGTGCAATATCGTGCCAGTCGCGGATGATCAGATCCGCGTCGCCCAGTTGCTCGATCGGGTGCGACGTTGCCAGTGCCACCACGGTCATGCCGGCCGCCTTGGCAGACTGGATGCCGCTGATGGCATCTTCGAACACCAGGCAATCGGCCGGATCGACACCGTGATGCGCGGCGGCCATCAGATAAGGCTCCGGGTGCGGCTTGCCGTTCTTCACGTCATCGCCACCGATCACGTGCTCCGGGATGGCAAGGCCGACGAAGCCCAGTTTGGCCGCCGCCAGCGCATGCGTGGCAGAGGTGACGATGGACCAGCGCGCGCCACCCAGCGATGCCAGCATGGCCTGCACGCCGGCAATCGCCGTGGTGCCATCCAGCGTGACCGCTTCTTCCGCCAGCAATTGGCGTACTTCTTCCTGCACATCAAGGTGCGGCGCCACTTCCGGGATCACTTCCTGGCCGCGCCGGCCATGGATCTTGCTCATCAGCAACGGCACATCCACGCCATGCCGCTCGGCCCAGCGCCGCCATACCAGCTCGATCACCGGGGTTGAATCGATCAGCGTGCCATCCATGTCGAACAGCACCGCAGCAAAGTTGCGTTGTATGCTCACGCTTCGTCTTCCTCTGCGGTATCCAGGTGTGCGCCGGGCAGCGCGGGTTCCGGCTGGTATTGCTTGAGCAACTGGAACAATTCACGGAATGCCTTGGGCGGGCGCTGTTGCTCGCGTTCTTTCAGCGCATTGCGGATCAACTGGCGCAGTTGCTGTACATCGGCCTGCGGGAACTCGGCAATGAACGCTTCCAGCGCCTTCGGGTCGTCAACCAGCTTGTCGCGCTGGCGCTCCAGCTGGTGCAGCCAGGCGTTGTGGCGGTCGGAAACCCCGGCAATCGAATCGAGCAGTTCCTGGATGGGGGCAGGGTCCACATGCCGCATCCACTTGCCGATGTACTGCTTCTGGCGTGCAACGGCGCCATTGGCGGTGATTTTCTTGGCATCGATCAGCGCGTTGTACAGCCGCTCGGGCAGGTTCAGGCTTTGCAGCAGCTTTTTGTCGAGCGGGATCAGCGCCTCGCCCATGGCCTGCAGCGCCGCTGAATCACGCTTCATCTGGGATTTGCTGACGAGTTCGATTTCGTCGTCAGTGGGTTCGGTCTGCTTGTTGTGTCGAGGCATGGCGGGAAGCTAAGGTGCAAAAGCGTTATTATCCACCTATTCCAATTTGCGTTCGAACCGGAATTTGCTCCGGTTACCGCATTCAGCTCAAGGAAGCCTATGTCCGAGTTCAGCTTCAGCCAGCAGCAATTTACCGATCTGGTCCGTTTTACACTTGAAGAAGCACAGCGCCAGGGCGCTACCGCGTGTGATGTCGACGCCTCTGAAGGGTTTGGCCAGAATGTTTCGGTGCGCCTGGGCGAAGTCGAAACCATCGAATACAACCGCGACAAGGGCGTGGGCGTTACCGTTTATCTGGGGCAGCGCAAAGGGCATGCCAGTACATCGGATTTCTCGCGCCAGGCGCTGACCGATTCGGTGTCCGCTGCACTGGCGATTGCCCGCTACACTGCCGAGGACGAATTTGCCGGCCTGGCCGACCCGGCGCTGTTTGCTACCAGCTTCCCAGATTTCGATCTGTACCACCCATGGGCATTGCCGGTGGAAGCCGCCATCGAGCTGGCGAAGGAATGCGAGGCGGCTGGTCAGGCGGTGGATGAGCGCATCAGCAATTCCGAAGGCGGCAGCGTCAGTACCTCGGCATCGCGCTGGGTGTATGCCAATTCGCTGGGCTTCATCGGCCATGGCGACAGCACGCGTCACAGCATTTCTGCCGCGCTGATCGCCGAGGATGCCAGCGGCATGCAGCGCGACTACTGGTACACCAGCGCCCGTGCGCAGGGTGATCTGGACGGCGCCGCAGCAGTGGGCCGCCGTGCCGGCGAGCGCGCGGTGCGCCGGCTGGGTGCGCGCCGCATTAAGACCGGTGATTATCCGGTGCTGTTCGAAGCGCCAGTGGCGGGCTCGCTGATTTCGCACTGGGTATCTGCCATCAGCGGCTCCAGCCTGTATCGCAAATCCAGCTTCCTGCTCGATAGCCTGGGGCAGCAAGTGTTCTCGCCCATCGTGCAGATCGTGGAAGACCCTTTCCTGCTACGCGGCCAGGCCAGCGGCGCATTTGATGCCGAAGGGGTTGCCACCACGCGGCGCGATCTGGTCAGTGCCGGGGTGCTGAACGGTTATTTCCTGTCCAGCTACAGCGCCCGCAAACTGGGCATGGCCACTACCGCCAACGCGGGTGGCCCGCACAATCTGCTGGTACAGGCCACCGCCAGCTTCGAGCAATTGCTGCAGCAACTGGGTACCGGGCTGCTGGTGACCGAGTTGCTGGGCCATGGCATCAATATGGTGACCGGTGATTATTCACGCGGCGCGGCCGGCTTCTGGGTGGAGAACGGCGTGATCCAGTACGCGGTGGAGGAAATCACCATCGCCGGCAATCTGCGTGACATCTTCAAGGGCATCGTCGGCATCGGTGATGACATCGTGCCGGGCAGCAGCAAGCGGGTGGGCTCCATCCTGATCGACAAACTCACCGTCGCGGGCGAGTGATGATCATCGGCAAGCCCGATTACTGGGATCAGGCGTGTGCCGAGCTTTCCGCTGCCGATCCGGTGCTGGCAACGCTGATTGCCACCTATCCGCAAATCAGCCTGGAAGGGCGCGGTGACGCATTCCAGACGCTGGCGCGCTCCATCGTTGGCCAGCAGATTTCGGTGAAGGCGGCCGATTCGGTGTGGCGCCGCGTGCTGGCCGAACTGGGCACGATGGAGAGTGCGCATGTACTGGCAGCAGAAGTGGATGCGCTGCGCGCCTGCGGGCTGTCTGGCCGCAAGGTGGAGTATCTGCAGGCGCTGGCCACGCATCATGCGGCAGGGCGCCTCAACCCTGCCGACTGGGTGGCTTGGGATGATGACGCCATCATCACCGAGCTTACATCGATTCGTGGCATCGGGCGCTGGACGGTGGAAATGTTCCTGATGTTCCACCTGCTGCGCCCCAACGTGCTGCCCTTGGACGATATCGGCCTGATACGGGCAATTGCGTTGCACTACCACGCCGGAGAGCGGCTGGGCAAAGCCGAGGCCCGCAAGCTGGCGGCGCAGTGGCAACCGTGGTGCACGGTGGCCACATGGTACTTCTGGCGCAGCCTGGAACCGGTACCGGTTTCCTACTAGGCAGTCTTCACTTGGGTGGCCTTGCCGTCCGGTGGTACATCGGCTGCGGCCAGCTCTGCCATCACCTGCCACCAGCCGGCTTCCGCCGCCGGGCCGGCGGCGGCAAATACCCCCGCCAACAAATCCCGCTGGCTGTCCGACAATGCGCGCTCCAGTGCTGCGCCTGCGGTGCTGAGGCGCAAGCGGCGCACACGCTTGTCCTGCCCGCAGATCAGCGCCTCGATCAAGCCGGCCTGCTGCAGATCGCGCAGCGGCGCATTGAGTGCCTGCTTGCTCACACGCAGGCGCAGCAGCAGTTCGCCCACGGTGCTATCGGGCTGATGCCCGACAAAATACAGGATGCGATGGTGTACCCGGCTCAGGCCCCGTTCGGCCAGCAGCGCATCCGCCTTGGCGGTGAACGCGCGATAGCCGTGGAACAGCAATTCCAGTGCACGGTCGAGCGGGTGATTTATTTGGTCAATCATGTTGACTTTATTTTCTGATTGTAGAATTATTGGTCAATGTATATGACCTAATTGCGCTGTGCCAGCCCCGATGGTGAAAACCAACACCTGCAGGGGCCGGTGCCGGGCAGCACGCAAGACGTGAATCCAGGTTGCCATGCGTTGTGTTGCCGCCCGATCGGGCCGGCAGTGCATGCGCCATTCACGTCAGGAGCTGCCCATGTTTGCCCGCCGTATCGAACGCCTCACCTCGTCGCTGGTCCGCGATATCCTTGCTGCCGCCACCCGTGACGACATGATTTCCTTCGCTGGCGGCCTGCCCGCTGAAGAAGCGCTGTACCAGCCCACATTGCCCGGCGGCAAGCTGCCGGATATCTGGCAATACGGCCAGACCGAGGGTGAACCGGCGTTGCGCGAACTGGTGGCGGAAAATGCCCGGCAGCTCGGCATACCGTGCAATGCCGCCCAGGTACTGATCGTCAACGGATCGCAACAGGGCATTGATCTGGTCAGCAAGCTGTTGCTGGACGAAGGCACGCCCATCGTGACCGAGGCACCGGCCTATCTGGCGGCATTGCAGGCGTTCAGATTGTTCGGTGCGGATATCCGCAGCTTTGCCGTCACCGGTGGTGGCCCCGATCTGGCAGCGCTCGATCAGGCACTGTTGCATGAGCGTGCCGTCTACCTCACTCCCACGTTCCAGAACCCGTCCGGTTATTGCTACAGCGAAGCCGAGCGTGATGCGGTGGCGGCACGTATCGATGCAGCGGGCGCCATCTTGTTCGAAGACGACCCCTACCGCGATCTGGCCTACGAAGGCCCGGCACCGTCACCCATCGCCGGGCGGCTGCAGACTGCGCGCTGGATTTATCAGGGCTCGTTTTCCAAGACGCTGGCACCCGGCCTGCGCCTGGGTTACCTGATCGTGCATACAGATTTCATCACGCCACTGACACGGCTCAAGCAGGCGGCCGACCTGCACAGCAACCGCCTGAGCCAGGCACTGGTGGCAGATTGCCTGGCGCGTGGCGCGCTGGCCGCCCACGTGCAGGCGGTGCTGCCCTTGTACCGCGCACGGCGCAATGCGATGGATGCGGCGCTGGCGCGCCATCTGGGCGCGCGCGCGCAGTGGCATACGCCGGCGGGCGGGCTGTTTTTCTGGGTAAGGCTGCAGCAGCCGGTGGATACGCGCCTGTTGCTGCAACAGGGGCTGGAAGCCGGTGTCGCCATCATGCCGGGCGAGGCATTTTTCGATGCCGCACCGGGCGAGAGCTGGTTGCGGCTCAATTTCAGCCATGCCGCCCCGGCGTTGATAGAAGAAGGCATGCGCCGGCTGGCAGCCTTGCTGGACGCGCAAAGCCGCCTGGCTGCCTGAGCGGGGGAAGCTGCTTGAATTGAGCAGCGAAATGGGCTCTACCGATAGCACCACAGCGTGCGCGGAGGGCTCCATGAGCCTGACTTCCTTTTTCGATTATGGTGCAGCAGGCGGCGATGCGGATGCCGAACCCGCGCTGGTCTTCCTGGGGCAGGCATCGACTGAAGACTGGCGCCAACTGCTGAGCGTGGCCGAGCAACGGCGCTTCAGTGCCGGCGATATGCTCATCCTGGCAGGTGAGCAGACCCGCGCGTTCTACATCGTTGCGGAAGGCGAGCTGGAAGTGCTGGCAGATTTTGCCAGCGGCAAGCCACGCCGGCTGACCACCATAGGCCGGCAATCGATTTTCGGCGAGCAGGCGTTCTTTGACGGGCAGGCCAGGTCCGCATCGGTGCGCGCGCTGCAGGCCGGGCAGCTTTACGGCATTTCACCGGATGCGTTCGAGTTGTTGGCGGGGCGTCAGCCCGAGCTGGCGCGGCGCGTGCTGTTCGATCTGGGGCGTATCCTGTCGTTGCGTCTGCGCAGCATGACCGGCAACGTGCTTGGCGTGGTCAGAAAACCGTGAACGCCATCATCCGTTTTCCCAACTACCTGCAGATCCCCTCGCGGGTACCGATGCCGCTGTGGTTTGCATTGCGGGTGGTCAGCGTGTGCTGCGCACTGGCCATGGCTGCATTGCTATGGCTTGCACCACAAACCGGGCTGTTGGTGTGGTGGTCGGTGATCGTGCCGCTGCTGCCCGCAGTGTTCTTCATTGCACCGGGCTTGTGGCGCATATATGCCCGATGGCTGCGCTCAACCAGACCCCGCGGCTGTTCGGTTTTACCCGTGGCTTCAGCCATACGCGGCATATCCGCGAATACAGCTACGTGCTGGGCATTGCGTTGTTCCTGTTGCTGGTTTCCAGCCGCAGATGGCTGTTCGATCACAGTGGCGTGGCCAGCAGCCTGTTGATACGGGGTGGCTTGGCAGGCGCTTTTCTGGGCGGCGTGATCTTCAAGGGCAAGAGCGGCTGGTGCAGCAGCATCTGCCCGTTGCTGCCAGTGCAGCGCATCTATGGCCAGACGCCATTCATCCTGCTGCGCAATGCGCATTGCCAGCCCTGCGTAGCTGCACCAGAAACTGTTACGACTTCAACCCCGGCGTGGCCTACCTGGCGGACCAGTACGATGATGACCGCCGCCATGCGGGCTACCGCAGGTTGTTCGCCGGCCTGCTGCCCGGTTTCATCCTGGCGTTCTTCACCGTGCCGCAGCACGAAGCGCTGGTGGCCATCTATGCGCATTTCGCGCTGTATGCCGGCCTGAGCCTGGCGTTGTTCCATGTACTGGATACCTTCCTGAAGCTGCCGCAAAACGGCCTGGCCGTATTGTTCGGCGCGCTGGCATTCAATTTCTATTACTGGTTCGCCGCAGGCAGCTGGGCGCATGGGGTTAGCACGCTGAGCGGCATGGTGATACCGGATAGCGTGCCGATGCTGATCCGCCTGGCACTGGCCGTGCTCACCGTGTGGTGGATCGCGCGCAGCGTGATCCGCGAGGGCTGGTTCCGCGAACAGATTGCCGCCCGGAACGTCAATGTGTCTGCCCGCCTGGGCGAGGTGGCGGCTACCGCGCAGGCCGAAATCACCATTCAGCCGGAACAGCGCCGCGTGCCGGCCACCGCAGGCATCACCCTGCTCGAGCTGGTGGAGCGCAGCGGTTGTGCGATCGAATCCGGGTGCCGCATGGGAGTGTGCGGCGCCGATCCGGTCGCCGTTACTGTCGGCATGGACAACCTTTCGCCAATCGGTGATGACGAGAAAAACACGCTGGCCCGCCTGGGGCATGCGGATAACACGCGCATGGCGTGCTGTGCACGTATCCAGGGCGGCAAGGTCAGCATCGCGCTCAAACCGGAGCGGGCGGCTGCCCGGGCCGTGGATGGCGCTATCCGGGCCAACCCGGCCATCAGGTATGTGGTGGTGATCGGCAACGGCATTGCCGGGGTGACGGCTGCCGATCATGTCCGCCGCCGCCACCCGGCGTGCCAGGTGACCGTGGTGGCGGACGAGAACCACGCGCTGTACAACCGCATGGGCATCACCCGGCTGATCTACGGGCGTTCTGCCATGCAGGGGCTCTACCTGCTGCCGGATAACTGGTATGCGGAACGCAGCATCGACGTGTGGCTCAATACTGCCGCCTGCCGCATCGACCCGCTGGCACGCACCGTCGAGCTGGCCGATGGCGAAGTCCTCGGTTACGACAGGCTGATCCTGGCCACAGGCTGCAGCAGTTTTGTGCCACCGATTGCCGGCTACGGTGGCGAAGGCTGTTTTGTGCTGCGCATCGCGAACGATGCAATGGGCGTACGCCGTTACGCGCAACATACACATGCACGGCATGCGGTCGTGGCGGGCGGTGGCCTGCTGGGGCTGGAGGCCGCGTATGCATTGCACAAGATGGGCTTGAAAGTGAGCGTGATCGAGCGCAACGCATGGCTGCTGCACCGGCAACTGGATGAGACGGGCGGGCGCATGCTGCAGCGCTACCTGCAAAGCCTGGGGCTCGATATCGTACTGAACGCGCAGCTTGATGGCGTAGGCGTGATGAAAGCGGTGCGCAACGGGCCATGTTCAACGGGGATGCCGCGATTGCTGCGGATATCTTCATCGCTGCCGCAGGCATTGCGCCCAATGTGGGTCTGGCGCGGGATGCCGGGCTCACGGTGGCGCGTGCGGTGGTGGTCGACGACAGCATGTGCACCAGCGATCCGCATATCTACGCAGCGGGTGACGTTGCCGAATGGCAGGGCAAGGCACCCGGGCTGTGGCCAGTGGCGGTGGAGCAGGCGGAAGTGGCTGCCTGCAATGCCCTGGGCGAGCAGCGTGTCTACGCCGAACCGGTCCTGTCGACCATGCTCAAGGTGGTAGGGGCCGATGTGGTTTCGCTGGGGCGCTTCAAACCGGACGTGGGCGATGAGGTATTTGCCGACGAAGATGTTGCCACGCATCGCTATCGCAAGCTGTTGATCAGCAAAGGGTATTGCGCTGGCGGCATCCTGATCGGCTGGCCGGTGTTGAACGATGCGCTGGGGCGCATGGTGAAGGGGCGGCGGCCGGTCAGTGCCGATCAGTTGGGCCGCTTGCGCGCGGGCGACTGGAGCACGCTGCTCTAGCCTGCCGTCATTTCGATAACCGGCAGCGCAGCAGCCGGAAATTCGCACCGGTTAGCGGTTTTTTGAGTGCTTACAAGCGCTTGCGCGCATGGATAGGCTTGCCCGCCGCGGGTATTTGGGCGACAATTCGCGCCTTTCGGCGGTTGGTGAACGAAGCTGCTTGTCACAGCATCACCGGCTTTTCATTGATGGCTTGCCCACCCATCGTTTATCGAATCTGATAACAAAGTGGCAAGACCTTCTGGCCCAGGAGGTATTGGCGATGACCAATCTGGCTACGGCTGCCGCGTTGCAGCTGGACATGTCGACACAACTGCCCGTGTCGTCCTATTTCGACGAAACGCTGTATCAGCACGAACTGGAACGCCTGTTCCAGCGTGGCCCCAAGTACATTGGCCATGAACTGATGGTGCCGGAAGCCGGCGACTATCACGTGCTGGAGATGACCGGTGGTGCCAAGTATCTCAAGCACACCGATGCCGGCATCAAGCTGCTTTCCAATGTATGCCGCCACCGCCAGGCCAGCATGCTGTCCGGGCGAGGCAAGAACACGCATACCGTTTGCCCCTTGCACCGCTGGACCTACGATCAGCATGGCCATCTGGCCGGCGCGCCGCATTTCCCGGGCAACCCGTGCCTGCACCTGCCGGAAACCCGGCTGGTGAAATGGAACGGCATGCTGTTCGAGGACAACGGCCACGATATCGAGGCGGACCTCAAGGATCTGGGCGTCGCGAAGAACCTGGATTTCTCGAACTACGTGTTCCACAGCGTGCAGGTGGACGAGTACGAGGGTAACTGGAAGACCTTTATCGAGGTCTATCTGGAGGATTACCACGTCGAGCCTTTCCATCCGGGCCTGGGCAAGTTCGTTACTTGCGATGACCTGAAATGGGAATTCCGCGACTGGTACTCGGTACAGACCGTGGGCGTGAACAACGCACTCGCCAAGCCGGGCTCCAAGGTTTACGCCGAGTGGCACAAGCAGGTGCAGGCCTACTACGGGGACAAGCAGCCGGCACATGGCGCTATCTGGCTGACCTACTACCCGAACGTGATGGTGGAGTGGTATCCGCATACGCTGGTGATTTCCACGCTGATCCCCACCGGGCCGCGCAGTTACAAGAACATCTGCGAATTCTACTACCCGGAGGACATCGCCTGGTTCGAACCGGAATTCGTGGCTGCCGAGCAGGCCGCCTACGCGGAAACCGCAGTGGAAGACCGCGAGATCATCGACCGCATGGAATCGGGCCGTACTGCGCTCTACAAGGCAGGCCGCAACGAAGTGGGCCCGTACCAGAGCCCGATGGAAGACGGCATGCGCCATTTCCACCAGTTCATCCGCCGCGAAATGGGCGACGTGCTGGGCGCATGAACATTGCAGGGTAATCCCGCATCGCGCCGCACGCGGCCATGCGGATAATCGGGGAGGGCAGCCGGGTGCTGCCCTCTTCATTTTCAGGCCTTTTATGACTCAAGAAAATTCCTGGCACCGGCTGCGGGAATCCGGCCTGTTCTGGATGGCCATGGCCGGCTTGTGTTTCGGCGTGATGGGCGTGTTCGTCAAGCTGGGCAGCAGCATGTTTTCCACTGCGGAGCTGGTGTTCTATCGCTGCCTGGCGGGCCTGGTGGGCATCCTGCTGATCGTGTTGCCGCAAGGCCGCTCCTTGCTGGTGGCGCCTGCCGTGCTCAAGCTGCACCTCACCCGCAGCATTTCCGGCTTCGTGTCGCTGATGCTGTACTTCAATGCGATCGCGCACCTGCCGCTGCCGACCGCGGTCACGCTCAACTATACCTCGCCAATTTTCCTGATGCTGCTGACCTTGCTATGGCAACGCCAGTGGCCGCAACGTGCGCAGATGCTGGCGGTATTGCTGGGCTTTGCCGGCGTGGTGCTGCTGTTGCATCCCACATTCAGTGCCGACCAGACCAGCGCGGGCCTGATCGGCCTGGCGTCCGGCCTGCTGGCCAGCATCGCTTACATGAACGTGCACGAACTGGGCCGCGCCGGTGAGCCGGAATGGCGGACGGTATTCTATTTCTCGCTGGTGTCGTCCTTGGGCGGTGGTGTGCTGATGCTGCTGCAGAGCGAGCCGCTGGCGGCCATCCGCTGGAGCAATGTGTGGATCATCCTGGGCATGGGTATCTCCGCCACCTGCGCGCAGCTGGCGATGACGCGTGCGTATCGCAAGGGCAGATCGCTGGCGGTGGCCAGCTTTGCCTACCTTACGGTGGTGTTTTCCACGCTGTTCGGCGTGCTGGTATGGGGGAATGTACTGCCCGCGATGAGCTACCTGGGCATTGCGGTGATCATTGCCACCGGCATCCTCACGACGCTGGCGCAACGGCGCAACTAAGCAATTTTGCGGCAGTGCCGCAGACAGCTAGAATAGCCCGCAATATTAGGCTGCAGTGATTGAGTAAAGCGTTGCGGCCAGCGGAGAGTGAATTGCGGATACTGATTTCCAATGACGATGGCTACTTTGCAACCGGCATTGCTAGGCTGGCGGAGGCCTTGTCGCAAACACACGAGGTATTCGTGTGCGCACCCGAACGTGACCGCAGTGGCTCCAGCAACTCGCTGACGCTGGATCGTCCGCTCACCGTGCGCACGGCGCCCAACGGCTTCCACTACGTGAACGGCACCCCCACCGATTGCGTGCACCTTGCGGCTACGGGCCTGCTCGGCGGCCTGCCGGACATGGTGGTTTCCGGCATCAACCACGGCGCCAACATGGGCGACGACACCATTTACTCCGGGACCGTGGCCGCCGCCACCGAAGGCTATCTGCTGGGCATTCCTTCACTGGCCATTTCACTGGCATCGCGCAACCCGCAGCATTTCGGAACGGCGGCGCGGGTGGCGCATGATCTGGTCGAGCGCGCGGTACGCAATCCGCTGCGTGGCGCGGTGCTGCTCAATGTCAACGTGCCGGATCGGGAGTACGATGGCCTCACCGGTTTCGAAACCACCCGTCTGGGCCGCCGCCACAAATCGGCGCCGGTCATCCGGGACGAAAATCCGCGTGGCGAAACCATCTGGTGGATCGGCCCGGTAGGGCTGGCCGCCGACGCGGGCGAAGGGACCGATTTCCATGCCATCAATGCGGGGCGGGTGTCGATCACGCCGCTGTCCATTGATCTGACTGCGTACGCACAACGGGATGACATCGCATCATGGCTGCACGGATGAACTTCGCTGAAATGGGCGGCGCCGGCATGACGTCGGCGCGCACGCGCACGCGCATGATAGACCGGCTCAAGCAGCAGGGCATACGCGATGCACGCGTGCTGTCGGTGATGGGCGAGGTGCCGCGCCATGTGTTCGTGGACGAAGCCATTTCGCACAAGGCCTATGACGATACCTCGCTGCCCATCGGCTTCGGGCAGACCATCTCGCAGCCCTATATCGTGGCGCAGATGACCGAGCTGGCACTGGGCGCGGCCCGGCATGAAAAGGTGCTGGAGATCGGCACCGGCTGTGGCTACCAGACGGTGATCCTAGCCCAGCTGTTCAAGACCGTGCACAGCATAGAGCGCATCGGCGGGCTATCGCGCGCCGCGCGCGAGCGCTTGTCCCGGCTGGGCGTGTACAACGCCAGGTTGCGCCATGCCGATGGCAGCAAGGGCATGATGGACGCCGCGCCGTTCGACGTCATCATCATGACCGCCGCAGCGCCGATTCCGCCGGAAAACCTGCTGGATCAGCTGGGCCTGGGCGGCCGGCTGATTTTCCCGGTGGGCACCACCGAGCAGGAGCTGCGCCTGATCGAACATACCGAGGCGGGTTTTGTCGAAACCCGGCTGGAAAAAGTGAAGTTTGTCCCGCTCTTGCCAGGTCTGGCTTGATGCAAACAAGGAGAAGTAGAGTGAGTTGGCAACGTAGTCTGGTCGTTTCTCTAGTATTGATGCTGGCCGCGTGCGCCAACGAGCCACGCAAGCCCGCACCCATCGTGGACCGCCAGCCTGCCAGCAACATCCCCGTCCCGGTGGTGGACCGTGGCAGCCAGCCTGCCGCAGCCAGCGAAGCCCGGCCCGGCACCTATACGGTCCGGAAGGGCGATACGCTCTACCGCATCGCATTGGACCATGGCCTCAGCTACCGCGAGCTGGCCGCGTGGAACAACCTTAACGACGTCAACGGCATCAATGTCGATCAGGTGCTCAGGCTGACTGCGCCCGATAGCGCCGGCAACGCCGGCGTGGAAACGCGGCCGCTCAAAACTGACGACAGCCCGGCCGTGGTGACCACCCTGGCAGTCGCTGCGACACCAGCGCCGGCCACAGCTCAGCAGTACCCGAAAGCGATCAAATTACCGTATAGCGCAGCAGCTGCCAGCAGCGTGGCGGCACTCGCGGATGGGCCGGTCGTTGCAGCCAAACCACAAAGTGATACGGTAAAACCCACTCCTAAGCCGCTTGTTGCGTCCAGTGTTGCATCTGCGCCTCAAATTGAAAAAAACCAAGACAAATCAAGCACTAAGGTGGATTCTGTACCTGTATCAGATGACGCTGATGTCGGTGAGTGGCTGGCACCGACCGTTGGCAAGCCGCTGAAAGCATTCAGTGAGGAAAGCCGCGGCATTGATATTCCCGGCAAAATGGCGCAGCCTATTTTGGCGTCAGGGTCCGGTAAGATCGTTTATGCAGGCGCCGGTTTGCGTGGCTACGGCAAGATGATCATCATCAAACACAACAAAGAATTCCTGACTGCTTACGCACACAACAGCAAATTGCTCGTCAAGGAAGGAGATAGCGTCAAGAAGGGCGAAAAGATCGCAGAGATGGGCAATACCGATACCGACCAGGTCAAACTGCATTTCGAGATACGCAGATTTGGTAAACCGGTCGATCCAGCCAAATTCATCCAGTTAGAAAAACCATGAACGATCAAATCGACATCCTGGAAGACGAAGTTCCCCTCGAAGATGAAGATGTACTCGAGAGCGCGGACGAAGATAGCGAAGCCGAGGTAGAAGCCGAGGCCGCAGAAAGCGAAGAGGCCGAAAAGTACGTCACCGAGAGCACCGGCGACGTTACGCAGATCTACCTGAACGAGATTGGCCACAGCCCGCTGCTTACCCCCGATCAGGAGCGCGCGCTGGCACGCCGCGTGGTGCAGGGTGATTTCGAGGCCCGGCAGAAAATGATCGAGCACAACCTGCGGCTGGTTGTGAATATCGCCAAGCACTACATCAACCGCGGCATGACCCTGCTCGATCTGATCGAAGAGGGCAATATCGGTTTGATGCATGCGCTGGAGAAATTCGATCCTGAGCGTGGTTTCCGTTTCTCCACCTACGCCACATGGTGGATCCGCCAGAGCATCGAGCGGGCGATCATGAACCAGAGCCGTACCATCCGGCTGCCGGTGCATGTGATCAAGGAGCTGAACGTCTACCTGCGTGCGCAGCGCCATCTTGAAGCGCACCTGGGCCACGAGCCGACCTTCGAGGATATCGCGCACCTGGTCGGCAAGGATGTGGAAGACGTGCGCCGCATCATGGGCTTGAACGAGCGTGTGGCTTCGCTGGATGCCCCGCTGGATATCGACCCCATGCTTACCATCGGCGAATCGATTCCCGATGATCAGCATGACGGCCCGGAAACCATCCTGCAGAACGCCGAGATCGAGCGTTATGTGCGTGAATGGCTCAAGCAGCTCAACGACAAGCAGCGCATGGTCATCGAGCGCCGGTACGGCTTGAATGGCTACGAGGTCTGTACGCTGGAAGATCTGGCTGCCAGCCTGAGCCTGACCCGCGAACGGGTACGCCAGATCCAGATCGAAGCGCTGGAACAATTGCGCCGTATCCTGCGCCGCTATGGTGTATCGCGCGACGTGGTGCTGTAACGAAACAGTTGCCGTAGTACTGTTGGTTTGCGGTCACGGCAGCAAAAAGCCCTCGCATGCGAGGGCTTTTTGCTGGATGCAGTTCATGGATCAGAAACCGGTCCAGGTACCGATCAGGAAGCGCGTGGCGTTGTCCGTCTTGCCTGCGCCGTCGAGCTGCGAGCTGTCGCTCATCACGCTGGGCTGGCCGGCGGTATCGAGCATGTGGTGGCGGATCTGCACGAAGCCCACTGTCGCCTTGGACAGCGTGTAGTTGTACTGGAAGTTGATGGCCTGGATACCATCGTTGCGGGTAACGCCATCGGTCTCGCTATCAGCCACATTCTGGTAGGCCAGATTGAAGTTGTGCTTGCCCATGGTGTACGCACCCTTGATCACCCAGTGATCGACGCGGGTCTTGTTGGCACCGGCAGCATGCACATCCGGTACATCGCCCAGCCATTCATTGCGCTTGAAGATGCCGGCCAGCTCGAAATCGCCGAACTTGTAATGCGCACCCACGAAGCCAACCTTGGCCTTGTTCTTGCGGGTGTAGCCGCCGCCACGACCAAAATCGGCACTGCCGTAGGTTTGCGAAATGGAATCGGTGCTGTCGCTGTTGCGGGTTTCCGCATAGCCGCCGTCGATTGTGAAGTCGTCATTGGCGTAGGTGGCCGATAGCTCGTAGGCGTGCGCGCTGACTGCCGAATCACCCAGGTCGTACTGGGCGTTGAACTTGAAGCCAGAAAATGTCGGCGAGAAGTAGCTGACCGCACGCGGGTATTGCTGCTCCTGCGCGCCAAAGTCGCCCAGCAGGTTGCCTACGCCGTTGGAGTCGTAATAGGCATCGATGATGGTGTTGTACATCGTCGAATACTGGTTGCCGAAGCGCAGCGTGCCCAGCGCGCTGCTGTAGCCTATCCATGCTTCGTTGGCACCCCAGCTGTCATAGCGATAATCGGTGGCTACTTTCTGGCCGACACGCCAGCTCAGCGTACCGCCATCATCCAGTTTGTCGGTGCCATCCAGATTGATGAAAATGTCGATTTCTTCAAGCCATTTTCCGTTCGTGTTGGTGTCCTGGAAATTGCTGCCGTTGTGGGTTCGGTAAAAGAAGTCCATTTCCGCGCTACCGCTGATGGCGATGTCGGCAAACGCAGGGGCTGTTGCCAGCGCGAGTAATACGGCCAGTCGAACGCGTTGCTGCATGGTAAAACCTCGTCGTGGCATGGGAGGGGTTGCAAGTCTGGTATTAGTTGCTTTCGATGACGGCTGCAAGACTTTGTTTGCAGATTGAAAGCTTGCCGGCAGTTTGACGTGGCTGCGTGCCTCATGACACTGGGTTTTTCCCTGATTCACTGCTGCAATGCCTGCGTGGCTGCTGGCAAGCATGAAAAAACCCCGCTTGCGCGGGGTTCTTCGGAGCGGCTGGCAGTGCGCAGATCAGATGCCGCGCAGCAGCTCGTTGATACCGACCTTGCCGCGGGTCTTTTCGTCCACCTTCTTGACGATCACCGCGCAGTACAGGCTGTAGCTGCCATCGGCGGATGGCAGGTTGCCCGATACCACCACCGAGCCTGCCGGTACGCGGCCGTAGGTGACTTCGCCGGTTTCACGGTCGAAAATCTTGGTCGACTGGCCGATGTACACGCCCATCGAGATCACCGAACCTTCTTCGACGATCACGCCTTCCACCACTTCCGAGCGTGCGCCGATGAAGCAGTTGTCTTCGATGATGGTCGGGTTGGCCTGCAACGGCTCCAGCACGCCACCGATGCCCACGCCACCGGACAAATGCACGTTCTTGCCGATCTGCGCGCAAGAGCCCACGGTGGCCCAGGTGTCGACCATGGTGCCATCATCCACGTAGGCACCGATGTTCACGTAGGAGGGCATCAGCACCACGTTCTTGCCGATGTGCGCGCCCTTGCGCGCAATGGCGTTGGGTACCACGCGGAAACCGCCGGCACGGAAATCGGCTTCGGTGTAGCTGTCGAACTTGCTCGGCACCTTGTCGAAGTACTGGGTGGAGCCACCAGGCATCGGCGCGTTGTCGTTGATGCGGAACGACAGCAGCACGGCTTTCTTCAGCCACTGGTTGGTTTGCCATGCGCCACCGATTTTCTCCGCCACGCGCAACTGGCCCTTGTCGAGACCGTTGATGACTTCGTTGATGGCATCACGCAGTTCGGCAGACACATTGCCCGGATTGATGTCGGCACGGTTTTCGAAAGCGGTTTCGATAACGGTTTGCAGCTGGCTCATGGTTGTTCCTTCTGGTGATCGATATTGATCGGTATTGATGGAAATGGCGTGCCGCGCTCAGGCGCGCTGGCAGAAACGGGCAATGCGGCCGGCTGCCTCGATGCAGTCGGCCAGTGGTGCAACGAGTGCAATGCGGAAATAGCCGGAACCCGGGTTCACGCCATGCGCTTCACGCGCAAGGTAGGAGCCCGGCAACACGGTCACGTGCTGTTCCGCATACAGCCGGCGTGCGAACTCGGCATCGTCGCCGCCGGCCACATGATCCGGCACCCGGGCCCACAGGTAAAAGGATGCATCGGGAAAATCGACGTCCAGCACGGTTTTCAATAGCGGCGTGACGGCTTCGAACTTGGCGGTATATTGCGCACGGTTTTCGATTACGTGCGCCTCATCCTGCCAGGCGGCTGCGCTGGCGGCCTGCACGGTCGGGCTCATCGCGCAGCCGTGGTAGGTGCGGTAGAGCAGAAATTGTTCAAGCAGGGCCGAATCGCCCGCCACGAAGCCAGAACGCATGCCCGGCACATTGGAGCGCTTGGACAGTGACGAGAAAATCACCAGCCGGCTGAAATCGCGGCCCAATTTTTGCGCCGCTTCCAGCGCGCCCAGCGGCTTGGCATCGTTGAAATAGATTTCCGAATAGCATTCATCGCTGGCAATCACGAAGCCATAACGGTCGGATAGTGTAAACAGCTGCTGCCAGTCATTCAGCGAAGCGACTGCGCCGGTGGGGTTGCCGGGCGAACACACGAACACCAGTTGCGTACGCTGCCAGATGGCCTCCGGCACGCTGGCCCAGTCAGGCTGGAAGCGGTTGGCGGCAAGGCAGTTCACGTAATACGGCTCGGCGCCGGCCAGCAGCGCAGCGCCTTCGTAGATCTGGTAGAACGGGTTGGGCGAGATCACCACCGGTTGCGTGCCGGACGGATCGATCACCGTTTGTGCAAACGCAAACAGCGCTTCGCGGCTGCCATTGACCGGAATGATTTCTTTTGCAGCATCGAGCTGCAGGCCATAACGGCGCTCTGCCCAAGCAGCAATGCTGCCGCGCAACGTATCCGAACCCAGCGTGGCTGGATAGGCAGACAGCCCGTCGAAATTGGCGACCAGCGCGTCTTTGACCAGTTGCGGCGTAGGGTGCTTGGGTTCACCGATCGACAGGTTGACATGCGTCAATGCCGTATTGGGCGTGACACCGGCAAATAGCGCGCGCAGTTTCTGGAACGGATAGGGCTGGAGTGCTTGCAGACGCGGCGACATAAGAGGCGGTGCCGATAGACGGTAAAGACAGCGATTATAGCCTGCACCGCCGCGGGCGGCCATCCAGCGCGGTATGCGCTGGCGTGGATCGGGTGCAATGCCTTTGCTGGTGGTGGGTGTAGCTGCTACTGCAAGACCGTTGGGCGATGCGGCGAACGCGGGAACGGATAGCTGTCTGGCATGCCGGCAACATGCCATCGGCCGGGCAGTCAGCGCGCCGGTCGCCGGGGCCTTTGCTTGCGGTTAAGATTGCGCTACCGAATAGCGCAGTGTTCTGATTCCAGCATGAAAAAATTCAATGTACTGATGGTTTGTACCGGCAATATCTGCAGAAGCCCCACTGCAGATGGCGTATTGAGCAGCATGGTGGCCGATGCGGGCCTTACGGATCAGGTTGAAGTCGATTCTGCCGGCACGCACGATTACCACGTGGGTGAAGCGCCTGACCGGCGTGCAGTGGCGCATGCCGCCAAGCGCGGTTTCGATTTGTCCACGCTGCGTGCCCGGGAAGTGTCCGCCGCCGATTTCAGCCGCTATGACCTGATCCTGGCCATGGACGAAGGCCATATGCGGCTGCTGCAGCGCGCCTGCCCGCCCGCGCAACGCCACAGGCTCAAGCTGTTCCTGGAATTTGCCACGCATCACAGCGAGCGCGAGGTGCCGGATCCTTATTACGGCGGTGCCGAGGGCTTCGAGCATGTGCTCGATCTGGTGGAGGATGGTTGCGAAGGCTTGCTTGCCCATATCCGCAGCAGTCTTTGAATCATCCGGGGAGTGACGTATGTCTTCATTCATCCAGTTGCCACGCTTGCAGCTGCAGCATCACAACTACGGTGCTGTTTTGCTACTCAAGTTGCCGGCTGCCGATCTGTCAGCACTTCACGGCATCGTGTTCGAGTGTGACCTGGATGATCTGGATTATTTTCTTGGCGCGGTGGTGATGCTGGAGGAGAACGGCACGCTTTACTCCCTGCGCGAGTAGGAGGGCATGTCGGGTGGCGGTACTGAATTGCTGCTGCCGTGGGCCGAATTTACTTACAGTCTCCCAGCACAATCCAGGCTGGAAATGATTGATCAATTGAGAGCGATCATAGTGCGCCTCAACATCGAGCCAGCGCTGCTGAGCTGGATCCGCGATGATCTGCAGCATGTGGTGAGATCGGAAAGATGCGCTTGTAAGGTTGAGCTTGTAAGCAAAAGCCTCTACAATGTGCAGGTCTTCAGGGGAGTAGTCGCCCGCGGTTTCCAGCGGGAGTTGCATCAACAGGCTTGAAAGCGGTGTATTCCGGATTTCATGGTGCAATTGACGGTTCGCAATGAACCCGTCTGGCAAGACCTGAGGCCACTTCGCAGCGCCTTGGATGGGCCGCCGCGAGGCGGCCTCTTGTTTGTTGCCCATCCCCGGAGTATTTCCATGAGTTTCGATGCATTCCTGGTATCCACAGGCGTGGTTGCCATTGCCGAGATGGGCGACAAGACCCAACTGCTGGCGCTGATCCTGGCCACGCGCTTCCGTCAGCGCATGCCCATCATTGCCGGCATTTTCGTATCCACGGTGCTGAATCATTTTGCTGCCGGCTGGCTGGGCAGTTTGCTGGCCGGGTTTTTCGATCCATCGTGGCTGCGCTGGATCGTGGGTATCGGCTTCCTGGCCATTGCCGTATGGGCGCTGATCCCGGACGAGATGGATGAAGGCGATGCTACGGTAAAGCCTTATGGCGCTTTCATTGCAACGGCGATAGCGTTCTTCCTGGCCGAAATGGGCGATAAAACCCAGATCGCGACCGTGGCGCTGGCGGTGAAATACCACCCGCTGTGGCAGGTGGTAATGGGAACCACCATCGGCATGATGATTGCCAATGTGCCAGCGGTATTGCTGGGCAACTGGATGGCCGAGCGCATGCAATGGTTGCGCGCCGTGCGCTTTGCCGCAGCGGCGCTGTTTGCATTGCTGGGCATCCTGGCTTTGCTGGGCGTGGGTACCAGCCACTAAGACGCTGGCCTTGCGGCTGATCGCGATCTAAGACAAATAGAATCAAATCAGGGAGTGAGTGTGATGTTGGAAAAGCTGTTCAAGCTCAAGGAGCACGGCACCGATGTAAGGACGGAGGTGATCGCGGGCTTCACCACGTTCTTGACGATGGCGTATATCGTGTTCGTCAACCCGTCCATCCTGTCGCTGACCGGCATGGATTTCAATGCCGTGTTCGTCGCCACCTGTCTGGCCGCGGCACTGGGTACCGCCATCATGGGCCTGGTGGCCAATTACCCGATCGCACTGGCGCCCGGCATGGGCCTGAACGCGTACTTCACGTTCTCCGTGGTCAAGGGCATGGGCGTGCCGTGGCAGGTCGCGCTGGGTGCGGTATTCATTTCCGGCATCGTTTTCCTGGCGGTAAGCCTGTTCAAGGTGCGCGAAGCCATCGTCAACGCCATTCCGCAGTCGCTGAAGTTTGCGATCTCGGCCGGCGTGGGTTTCTTCTTGGCGCTGATCGCGCTCAAGAACGCCGGCGTGATCAAGGGCTCCGAAGCCACGCTGGTGACGTTGGGCAGCATCCACGAGCCGACCACATTGCTGGCAGTGTTCGGGTTCTTCCTGATCGTGGCGCTGGAATATCGCCGCGTGCATGGTTCCATCATCATCAGCATCCTGGCGGTGACGCTGATTTCCATCTTGCTGGGCTACAGCAAATTTGGTGGCGTGTTCTCCGCTCCGCCTTCGCTGGCCCCCACTTTCATGCAGATGGATCTGGCCGGGGCGATGAATGTCGGCCTGCTGGGCGTGGTATTCGTGTTTTTCTTTGTTGATCTTTTCGATACCACCGGTACGCTGATCGGTGTTTCTCACCGCGCCGGCCTGCTGGACAAGGACGGCAAGCTGCCGCGGCTGAAAAAAGCGTTGCTGGCCGATTCGGTGGCGATTTCCGCTGGCGCTGCGCTGGGTACGTCATCCACCACCGCCTATATCGAATCGGCGGCGGGTACTGCGGTGGGCGGTCGTACCGGACTGACCGCCGTGGTGGTGGCATTGCTGTTCCTGGCTGCGCTGTTCCTGGCACCATTGGCAGGCTCGGTGCCGGCCTTCGCGACCGCGCCGGCGCTGTGCTATGTGGCTGTGCTGATGGCACGTGGTCTGGCGGAAATCGAATGGGATGACCTGACCGAAGCGGCACCGGCGGTGCTGACGGCGCTGGCGATGCCATTTACCTTTTCGATTGCGGACGGCATCGCCTTCGGTTTCATCAGCTATGCTGCCATCAAGCTATTGGCCGGGCGTTTCCGCGACCTGAAGCCGGCCGTGCTGGTGATTGCCGTACTGTGGATCGTCAAGTTTGCGCTGTTCCCGTAACGCAATACCCTCTGTAAAGGCCACAACCGCATGAGCAGCTTGCTCGATAGTGCTTTGGATAGCACCTATATCCGGAACCATATCCGCACCGTGCCGGACTGGCCCGAGCCGGGCGTGCAGTTCCGCGATATCACGCCATTGCTGCAGAACCCGAAAACGTTCCGCGTGCTGGTCGATCTGTTCGTCCATCGCTATATGGACCAGCAGCTGGACGTGGTGGCGGGCGTGGATGCGCGCGGCTTCATCCTGGGGGCCGTGGTGGCGTACGAACTGAACTTGGGCTTTGTACCCATCCGCAAGAAAGGCAAGCTGCCATTCCTGACCGTGCAGGAGGAATACGAACTCGAATACGGCTCGGCTACGGTGGAAATCCATACCGATGCGTGCAAGCCGGGTGATCGCGTGTTGCTGATCGATGATCTGGTGGCCACCGGCGGTACCATGATCGCCGCGGCCAAGTTGCTGACGCGCATCGGCGCCACCGTGGTCGAAGCCGCAGCGATTGTCGATTTGCCCGAACTGGGTGGCTCGAAACTGATCCGCGAGCTGAATATCCCGCTGCACACGGTATGCAATTTCGACGGCCACTGAGCCACGCTGTTTTTTTCTACCCACTTGATGGAAACCCCGCTCTGCAAGGGGGAGCACCGACGATGACACTAGAACTGCCTGAAGCCCGCACCATTATCGACAACGCAGACTGCCTGCACAGCGAGGCGGAAGTGCTTGCCGCGCTGGACCGGATGGCGGCGCAGATCACCACGCGCCTCGCAGATGCCAACCCCATCGTGTACACGATCATGAATGGTGGCCTGATCGTGGCCGGACACCTGCTGCCACGGCTGCGCTTTCCGCTGGAATGCTCGTATTTGCACGCCACGCGCTATCGCCATGAAACCAGTGGCGGCGCGCTCAACTGGAAAGTGGCACCCAGCGAGGAGTTGAAAGGCCGCACCGTGGTGGTGGTGGACGATATCCTGGATGAAGGCCATACGCTGGCGGCAGTGATCGATTACTGCAAGAAGCAGGGGGCGCGCGAAGTGCTGGTGGCCGTACTGGTCGACAAGCAGCACGACCGCAAGGCGCCGGGTGTAAAGGCGGATTTTGTCGGCCTGAGCGTGGAAGACCGTTTCCTGTTTGGCTGCGGCATGGATTACCAGGGCTACTGGCGCAATACACTGGCGATCTACGCGGTGAAGGGGCTATAAAACCAGCATTATAAAAACGGGAGGGGCTGCACATGGACCGAGAAAACGATCTCCTGGTGCGGCACTTTCGCCAGATCCTGATCTGGCCGTTGCAGCTGATGCCCGGCGATGATGGCGTAGGGCGCCACTGGGAGCGCATGCTGGAGGCGGCCAGGAACGGCTCGCCCTGGCAGCGGCGCCCCACCGAATTCGATTGCGATGCGGTTGAATTCCAGGAGCGCCATTACCGCGAGTTCGTGACCTTCCTGCCGTATGTGCAGCGCTTCCTGTATGGCGAAGGCGATAGCGAGGTGGATAACGCCGCCACCTACGGGCGCTCGCCCATCCACGTGTTCCGCCGCAGCGATATCCAGGGCACGCGGGTCACCTTCAAGGATGGCGAGACGATCGATTTTCCGATCGCCCACATCGACCTGTATTTTTTCTTCGATATCGATATCGTCATCCTGGCCTTTGAAATGAAAGGCGATGACCTGCCGCTGCAGCGCGTGCAGGATACGATGTTCCGTTTCGGCCGCGCCTTTCCCGCACAGTGGGATGAAGACGAAGAATCTGCCAACTGCCCGCGCCGCGTGGCGTGGCTGGATGCGGTAGGGCGCGAGATCGCGGTATCCGATTACGATGATCGCGTGGTTTACCTGGCGCATCTGGGGCAATTCCGCTCGCCGCGGCTGGCCAGTCATTGGGATTTCCTGCTGGCGCCCATGGTGCCGCATCACTCCGACGTTGCCGGCCCGGTGCGCTACCGGCAGATTGAATACCACCGCATGCCGCTGATGGCCTACCTGTCGCTGGATGATCCGTTCCAGCTCGATGATGACGATTTCTACCAGCTCGGCAATATCGCCCGCCCCGGTGACAAGGACAGCGTGCCGCATTCAAGCCGGCTGTTCCTGGAGTTTTTGCGGGAATGCTGTTTCGATCGCTTCTGGTCGCCCGATCGCAAGCAGGCGGGCGCCTCCACACGCATGATGTGCAACGGCCACGCGTTCGTGATGGTGGGCATGCACAGCCGCAAGCATTTCTCGGATGCCAATACCGGCGCGCTGGGGCAGTTTCGCCACCAGCTGTTCCTGCTCACCCTGATCGCGCATTTCCACAAGGCCGCCTTGCTGTTGTTCTCCGATCGCGTAGCGGCCTTGCTGTCGCGGCTGAATATCCGTGATCCGCTATCGGTGCGTACGTTCAAGCGCGATATCCGCCTGCAGCTGGAAGTATTCCTGCGCTTCCGCCAGCGCTACTGGTTCCGCGAGGTATCTAACCAGATGGTGGCGGACCAGCTCTACAGCATGTTGCGCAAGCACTTGGGTACCGAGGCGCTGTTCGACGAAGTGCAAGCATCGGTGCAGAACATGAACCAATACCTGGAAAACGATGATCTGCGCCGCCAGGCCGATACGGTGGTGCGGCTGACCGTAGTGACCATCCTCGGCATGGTGGGTACCACGGTGACAGGCTTCCTCGGCATGAACATTTTCGACCTGGCCGCGCAGCCGTTCTGGCATCGCATCGGCTATTTCATGGCGGCATTGGTGCCCACGGTGCTGCTGACCTTCTACACGCTGATGCGCTCGCGCGGCTTGAGCGAATTCCTCGATTCCATGGCCGATGAGCGGGTGCCATGGAAAACGCGCCTGATCGCGTTCCGGAAAATCTGGAAGAAAAAACCGGCAACCAGCAAGGCGGCCTGATCTGCCAACTGGCAGCGTCATGAAAAACCGCCGCATGCCAGAAGGCAATGCGGCGGTTTTTTGTTTGCCCTTGCCCCGGATGGCCTGTTGCGCCGCCCGGGCCATTTACGGCTAGTTGCCGATATCGACCTGCAAGCCGCTGGCGGAGCGGTTGCCGTTTTCATCGAATACGAACAGGTAAGCCGGCGAGCCGGTGGGCAAGGTGCCCAGGTTGACGTCGAAGCTGATCTGGCCATCGCTCCAGGACTTCAGTACCTGTGGTTCAACAATGGTTGCCAGGCTGTAATTGGCGTTATTGGCCAGCACCACGCGGGCAAACGAGCGGTCGTAATACACCTGCGAGTAGTAGCGGAAGTTGTTCTTGTAGAACTCCTCCGTACCGGCATCGCGGTGGTAGCCACCGATCACCGTTTCAGACCTTGCCACAGTGGCCTCGCTGCTGCGGTTGTCCAGCGACATGTCGTTCACCAGCACGTTGTTCACCCACATCCGTTCCAGCCCGAACTGGTCTTCGTGCCTGAGCTGCATCTCGATCTTGATCCAGCCAACGAAGGGCCCGGGCGTGGCAATCCTGGGCAGATAAGACCCGGTTTCCGGATAGTAGTTATACAGCGCGAGATTGGTCTGGTCGTGATTGACCGTCATCTGCATGCACGTGTCGCCCGTGCACCTGAATTCGCCATTGTTGAAGCCCCAATCCACCAGAGCGTCTTCGGTGCCGGCCCACAGGATGCCCGCGTAGTAGTTGTGGCCACGCTCGCCAAAATAACCGCTACCGATGGCCCAGTCATACTCCTTGAAATTCTTGTCGCAATCGGAGCCGGTGGCGTTGGTCACCTTGCAGCGGAAGCTCCAGCTTGGATCGATGCGCAGGTAGTAGCTGATATAGGTGTTTTTCTGGTCTTGCTGGTTGTTCTTGCCCAGGCACACGTTATAGAGGTTGTCGCCGTACGGCGCGCCGGAGATGTACTTGCCGATCCGCTGGTGTGGCGTAGGCACGCCGCCGGTTGCGCCATAGGCCCTGACGATTTCCGCCGGCGCGCGGTAGGCCATGCGGTAATCGGCATCTGCTGCGCTGTTGCAGCTGTAATCCCATTTATCACTGACGGCATTGCCGCTGGCATCGTCGAACAGCACACGGCTGACCGGCACGCTGCGGGTGCCAAAACTGCTGCCGGTTACCGTGACATTGGCTTTATGCTCCAGCCGCGCCGCGCTTACGCCCTGCAGGCTGGGGTTGCCCGGAAGGGTGGTTGGCAGCGGCGTCGGGATCGGTGTTGGCGCCAAGGTCGGGGCAGCTGTCGGAATAGCCGTCGGAACAAGTGTGGGAGTGCGTGTCGGCGCAAGCGTCGGCACTGCAGTCGGCGTGCGCGTTGGCGCCAGTGTCGGGACTGCAGTTGGCACCTTTGTCGGTGCCAAGGTCGGTACCGCAGTCGGTGCACGCGTCGGCACTGGTGTCGGTACCGCTGCCGTGATGAAGCGCAGCGCGCCATTCCACAGCAGGTTGCTTTGGCCGGCAATCACATCCGCGCCATCCCAGGCCTTGGCGCCGGCACCACGGTCATACACCACACCCTTGCTGGTGGGGGTGTAGATGACGCCATTGATGGTGACGGATTCAATGTAGAGATTGCGGTCTTCGGCGGTAGTGGAGGTGTCGTTGTTGTACACCACATCCACGCGGATGCCTGTGGCAATCGGGCCTACCTTGAAGGTGTAGTCCTGATATTCGCTGTTCCGCACTTCAACTGCACTGCCTACCGCGACATGATTGACGCGCAGCAGCATGTTGGCGCCGCGGTTCTGTACCAGCGTGGCGCGTGCACGCACGGTAACGGTATCGAAGCTGGCCGCAGCGGCCGCAACTTTGGGCGGCGTAGGCGATACGGCTGCGTGGCTGGCAAGAATGGGGCTCAATGCCAATAGGCAGCCCAATTTGTAAATGAATGAATTCATATGATCCTGCACCTTGTGCTGGTTGGTAGGATTACAGTTTCCGGTTTGCACAGTGATTCAATTGGCCGAGGCATACACTTGCCAATGCTGTATTTGAATACAGCCGGGCTGATTGAATTGAACGCGTGGCAATGTGTAAGGCGTGCGGTATTGGCGCGAGCCAGGCTGACGCTGCCCTGCGTTGTGCGCTGACAGGTCTTGCCAGTGCTGACACTAGGTGCAGCAAGAAGCAGTGGTCAAATATATCTTGTACATTGTGGCAATTGCATCGGGGTTGCGTTGGCATTGGCTTTGGAGGTGCCATTGGCAATGGCGGCCGGCTGAAATGAATGCGCATTCCATTCATTGGCAAGGCAATGGCGACACCATTTAAATACCGTAATGCATGCAATTGAATTGACTGCTTGAATATAAGTAATTGTTGATAATTTGGTGCATACAATTGGGCGGCAATTGCAGCGATCAGCAGCCGGATGGGTAAATCCGCGCGCTGGGCTCCCCGCCATTTTCGTGGTGCCATCTACGTGGCAGCGCCATGGGATAAGGGCTTTCGTCCTGCCACGCAGTGGTGCCGGCATGCCGATTTTGTGCCGGCTACGCTGCCGGATATGCAGGACATGAGCGGGATTCATGGCTGCCGCGTTTGCGCTGCAATGCGAAAAGTGGCGCGTGCATGGTAAAATGGTCATCTTTCCCAGTCTTTCAACGGAACCTGCCGCCATGTTTTCCCGCTCCGTCACCCTCGCCCAGTACGATCCCGACCTCAATGCCGCCCTGCAGGGCGAAGTGGTCCGTCAGCATGAACATATCGAGCTGATCGCTTCGGAAAACTACACCAGCCCGGCTGTGATGGAAGCACAGGGCTCGCAGCTGACCAACAAGTATGCCGAGGGTTACCCGGGCAAGCGCTTCTACGGCGGCTGTGAATACGTCGACGTGATCGAGCAACTGGCCATCGACCGCCTGAAGGCGCTGTTCGGTGCCGAATACGCCAACGTGCAGCCGCATTCGGGCTCGCAAGCCAACCAGGCGGTGTATTTCAGCATCCTGAAGCCGGGTGATACCGTGATGGGCATGAACCTGGGCCACGGTGGCCACCTCACGCATGGTTCGCCGGCCAACCTGTCGGGCAAGCTGTTCAATATCGTGGCCTACGGTCTCAACGAGAATGAAGAGATCGATTACGACGAAATGGAACGCATCGCCATCGAAACCAAGCCCAAGCTGCTGATCGGCGGCGCATCCGCTTATGCGCTGCGCTTCGACTGGGCACGCATGCGCGAAATCGCCGACAAGGTTGGCGCTTACTTCATGGTGGATATGGCGCATTACGCCGGCCTGATCGCCGCCGGCGTGTATCCGAACCCGGTGCCGCACGCGCACTTCGTGACCTCGACCACGCACAAGACACTGCGCGGCCCGCGTGGCGGCATCATCCTCGCCAAGGCGGAATTCGAGAAATCGCTGAACTCCAACGTGTTCCCGACGCTGCAAGGCGGCCCGCTGATGCACGTGATCGCCGGCAAGGCAGTAGCGTTCAAGGAGGCGGCCACACCGGAATTCAAGGCTTACCAGGAGCAGGTGGCGAAGAACGCACAGGCAATGGCAACGGCGCTGGCTGCACGTGGCGTACGCATCATCTCTGGCCGCACCGAATCGCATGTGTTCCTGGTTGACCTGCGCCCCAAGGGCCTGACCGGCAAGGCTGCCGATGCTGCACTGGGCAAGGCACACATCACCGTCAACAAGAACGCCATCCCGAACGACCCGGAAAGCCCGTTCGTGACTTCCGGCATCCGTATCGGCTCGCCGGCGATCACGACGCGTGGCTTCAAGGAAGCTGAAGCCGTGCAGGTCGCCAACCTGATTGCCGATGTGCTGGATAACCCGCACGACGAAGCCAACCTGGCAACCGTGGCCGAGAAGGTCAAGGCATTGACTGCGCAATTCCCGGTTTACACTGCGTAAGCGCTGTTAGAGACCGTGCCGGGACAGGGTGGAGCGTGCTCCACCCTTTGCCTTTTTCGCACGTCCGAAATGGGTTTGGCCCAAGCTTCTCCATGGAGTGATGCGAATGAAGTGCCCGTTCTGTGGTTCCCCTGATACCCAGGTTGTTGATTCACGCGTGTCCGACGAGGGCGATCTGATTCGCCGCCGTCGCCGCTGCTCGGTATGCGACAAACGTTTCACCACGTTCGAAACCGCGGAAGTGCGGCTGCCGCAAGTGGTGAAGAACACTGGCCAGCGCGTGGACTTCGACCGCGAGAAAATCCGCACTTCGTTCCAGCGCGCGCTGCACAAGCGCCCGGTGCCGACGCAACTGGTGGACGAAGCCATCTCGCGCATCATCCAGAAAGTGCTGACCGTGGGTGACCGCGAGATCATGTCGCGCCAGGTGGGCGAGATGGTGATGAACGAGCTCGCCAAGCTCGACAAGGTGGCCTATATCCGCTTTGCATCGGTCTACCGCAGTTTTTCGGATGTGGATGATTTCCGCGACGTGATCCGCGAAGTGACCAAGAAGGAGTAGCCATGCGTAGCAGCACCTGCTGGGCGATACGCCATATTGCGTTTGAAGACCTGGCTACGCTGGCCGGGCCACTGATTGCCGAAGGGTATGCCATCCGCTACCTGGACGCAGGTGTGCAGGATCTGCAGCCGCTGGAGCATGCTGCCGGTGACGATCTGCTGGTGGTATTGGGTGGCCCGATGGGCGTGTACGAAACGGATCGCTACCCGTGGCTGCAGGCGGAAATCGATGCCATCGCGGGTTGGCTGCACAAGGGGAGACCGGTGCTGGGCATCTGCCTTGGCGCGCAGTTGATCGCGCGTGCGCTTGGTGCTGCGGTCTATCCCGGCCGCAATGGCAAGGAAATCGGCTGGGCGCCGCTGACGGCTGCACCTGGCGCGCAGGACCCTATCGCCCCATTGCTTGCACCGCATACCGCTTTGCTGCACTGGCATGGCGATACGTTCGATTTGCCGCCGGATACGCAGTTGCTGGCATCGACCGATGTCTATCCGCATCAGGTCTATACATGGGGGTCGCAAGTGATCGCTTTCCAATGCCACCCCGAATTCGATCACGAACGGCTGGATGAGTGGCTGACCGGTCATGCCGAAGAGCTGGCCGCTGCCGGTGTCGATCTGGCTGCATTGCGCGCGGATTCGGCCGAACATGGCCCGCAGTTGAAAGCACAGACGGCAATCTGGATGCAGAAATGGTTGAAGCAGATCAATCTTTCGTGAACGACATCGCGGCGGATCACTACTGGATGCAGCAGGCGCTGGTGCTGGCCGAGCGTGGCCAGTGCAACACCACGCCCAATCCGTGCGTGGGCTGTGTGCTGGTCAGGAATGGACAGATCGTGGGCGCAGGCCACAGCCAGCAGGCGGGCGGCCCGCACGCCGAGGTAATGGCCATGCGCATGGCAGGCGATGCCGCACGCGGTGCTACCGCGTATGTCACGCTGGAGCCTTGCAGCCACCATGGCCGTACACCGCCGTGTGCCGATGCATTGATCGCCGCAGGCATCGCCCGCGTGGTGGTGGCGCTGCGCGATCCGAATCCGCTGGTGGCGGGGCAGGGGCTGGCGCGTTTGAACGCTGCAGGGTTGCAGACCCGATCCGGTGTGCTGCGCGATGCCGCGCTGGCGCATCACAAGGGTTTTCTCAGCCGCATGGTGCGTGGCAGACCATGGCTGCGGGTCAAGATTGCGGCAAGTCTGGATGGTCGCACTGCGCTGAACGACGGACAATCACAATGGATCACCGGCCCGGCTGCACGCGCCGATGTGCAGCGCCTGCGCGCGCGCTCGTGCGCGATGCTGACCGGCATCGGCACCGTGCTGGCGGATGATCCGCAACTGACAGTACGTGATCCTGCCGGCGTGGATTGGCAGGGCCGCCAGCCGTTGCGCGTGGTGGTGGACAGCGCGCTGCGCACACCGCCGGCAGCCAGGCTGCTGGGTACACCGGGCGTACTGATTGTTGCCGCAGCAGAGTCTGCGGAGCGCCGGGCGGCACTCGAATCTGCAGGTGCGGAAGTGATCGTGCTGGCTGGCAGCGATGGCCGTGTTGACCTCGGCGCATTGTTGCTTGAGCTGGGGCGGCGCGGGATGAACGAAGTGACGGTGGAGGCGGGCGGTGCACTGGCAGGTGCGCTGTTGCAGCAGGGCCTGGCCGACGAAATGGTGCTGTACCAGGCACCGGTGTTGATCGGCGAGGGACGTGGCACGGCGGAGTTCTCGCTGGCCCGCCTTGCGGACAAGCTGGCACCCAGCGTATTGGAGCGCCGGCTGGTCGGGAACGATCAGCGCATTACATTGCGCTTTACCGACCTGCAGTTGCTGAGCGGCGATATACACTGAACGCAGCAAACTGCCGGGTTTTCAACACTGTCCGGCTGTACACAGATAAAACAGGCCCGCAGCCTTGAAGCATGCGGGGTATGCCCCGACTCTGCTTGGGTTGATCAACAGTGCCGCAGGCTGCGGCGCACAGGGAGCAAGCATGTTTACCGGCATTGTAGAAGCAATTGGCACCATCGACCAGGTGGACGCATTCCCCGGCGGCGTGCGCCTGACCGTGCACGCACCGGCACTGGATTTCTCGGATATCGGGCTGGGCGACAGTATCACGCACAATGGCGCCTGCATGACGGTGACTGCATTGCTGCCGGAAGCACGCTTCACCATCGATGTATCGGATGAATCGCTGCGCGTGACGGTGGGCCTCGATCAGCCGGGCAACCGCGTGAATCTGGAAAAAGCGCTGAAAGTGAATGCGCGCCTGGGTGGGCATCTGGTATCCGGCCATGTGGACGGTATTGGCGACATCGTGTCGTTCGATCCGGTGGGCGATAACCGCGAGCTGGTCATCCTGGCCCCCAGGGCACTGGCCAAGTATCTGTCGATCAAGGGCTCGGTGGTGGTCAACGGCATATCGCTTACCACCAACTTCGTACGCGATGTGGCGGATGGCTGCGAGTTCTCCATCAACGTAATCCCGCACACGCTGGAAGTGACAGCACTGGGCGGGCTGGCTGCTGGTGATCGGGTCAATCTGGAAATCGACTTGATTGCCCGCTATGTGGAACGCATGCTGTCTGTGGAGGCAGCCCGATGAGCGTGGTAAATTTCCCCGGCGTCAGCATTTCGCCCATGCAGGACATCATTGCCGATATCCGTATCGGCAAGATGGTGATCCTGGTGGATGAAGAAGATCGCGAGAACGAGGGCGACCTGGTACTGGCAGCCGATTTCGTCACGCCGGAAGTGATCAACTTCATGGCCAAGTACGGCCGCGGGCTGATTTGCCTCACGCTGTCTGCCGAGCGCGGCAAGCAGCTGAACCTGCCGCTGATGGTCAGCCATAACGGCTCGGGCCACGGCACCAATTTCACGGTATCGATCGAGGCGGCGCAGGGCGTATCGACCGGTATCTCCGCCCACGACCGTGCGCTGACGATCAAGCGCGCGGTGGCGTTCGATGCCAAGCCGGCGGATATCGTCTCGCCGGGGCACGTGTTCCCGCTGCTGGCGCAGCCCGGTGGCGTGCTGGTACGCGCCGGCCATACCGAAGCCGGCTGTGATCTGGCGATGCTGGCGGGTTTGCAGCCGGCATCGGTGATCTGCGAAGTGATGAATGACGACGGCACCATGGCCCGTTTGCCGGAATTGCTGGCATTTGCCGCCGAGCACGACCTGAAAGTCGGTACCATTGCCGACCTGATCCACTACCGTAGCCAGACAGAATCGCTGATCGAATGCGCGGGAAGGCGTAAAATCCAGACCTTCGCTGGCGAATTCGAGCTGGCAGTGTTCCGCGACAAACTCTCTACTGCAACGCATCTGGCGCTGGTGAAGGGCAGCCCCACCCCGGATACCGAAACGCTGGTGCGCGTGCACGAGCCATTGTCGGTAATGGACTGGCTCGACCTGAGCCACACGGGGCACTCGTGGAGTGTGCCGGCTTCGCTGCAAGCAATTGCCGAGAATGGCAGTGGCGTGATGATCCTGCTGCACCGTGACGAAAGTGGCGAGGACGTGCTGGCACGTGCACTGCCGGAACTGAACCTGGAAAAACCCCGTAAATGGGACCTGCGTACCTATGGGATTGGCGCGCAGATGTTGAAATACCTCGGCGTGGGCAAGATGCGCCTGCTTTCGCCGGAACGGAAAATCCCCAGCATGACCGGCTTCGGGCTGGAAATCACCGGCTTTGAATGCCTGAAAAAAGGAAAACAACAATGAGCGAAACGCTTCCCGTCATCGAACCTGATCTGAATGGCCATGGCTTGCGCATTGCCATCGTGATGGCACGTTTCAATACCCCCGTCTGCCATGGCCTGCGCGATGCCTGCCTGGCCGAGCTGACCCGCCTGGGCGTGGCACAGCAGGATTTGCTGCTGACGACGGTACCTGGCGCACTGGAGATTCCGCTGGTGCTGCAAACGCTGGCCGAATCGGGCGAGTACGATGCGCTGATCGCGCTGGGCGCGATCATCCGTGGTGAAACCTACCACTTCGAACTGGTATCGAATGAATCCGGCGCGGGTGTTACCCGTGTCGGCCTTGATTACGGGGTGCCGATTGCCAATGCAATCCTCACCACGGAAACCGATGAGCAGGCGGAAGTACGCATGGTCGAAAAAGGCCAGGACGCGGCACATGTTGCAGTGGAAATGGCCAATCTGCAACGCAATCTGCAAGAGGCACTGGAAGCATGAGCGAGAACCAAACCCCCGCACCGGCCGCAAAACCGGCCAAACCCAAATCGGCCCGCCGCCGCGCGCGCGAATTCGCGGTGCAGGGCATTTACCAGTGGCAACTGACCGGGGATACCCCGGCGGTGATCGAGCGCAACCTGCGTGACAGCGATACCTCTTTCGCCCGCGCGGACGAAGCGCTGTTCCGCGCCATCCTGTTCGGCACATTGAAGGATTTTGCCGAACTCAAGGATGCGCTGGTGCCGCATATCGACCGCGATTTCTCCGAGGTCAGCCCGGTGGAAGCCGCTGTGCTTTACGCCGGTGCATTCGAAATCATGCTGATGCCGGAAACGCCGTACCCGGTGATCGTCAACGAATCCATCGAGCTGGCCAAGACTTTTGGCGGCAGCGATGGCCACAAGTTCGTCAACGGCGTGCTGGACAAGCTGGCTGCGGCCAAGCGCCCGGAAGAGATCGAAGCGATCCGCGCCAAGCGTCGCGGCTGATTGCTGCGCCGTGAGCGAGTTTGACCTGATTGCGCGCTACTTTGCCCGCCCGACCCGGCATGCCGTGCTGGGGGTGGGCGATGATTGCGCGCTGCTGGCGCCCACGCCCGGCATGCAACTGGCCATTTCGGCAGACATGCTGGTGGAAGGCCGGCATTTCTTTGCCGATGTCGACCCATGCCGTCTCGGCCACAAGGCGTTGGCCGTCAATCTGTCCGATCTGGCTGCCATGGGCGCCAAACCTGCCTGGTGCACGTTGTCGATTGCACTGCCCAGCCTGAACGAGAACTGGGTAGCGGCTTTCTGTACTGGATTCTTTGCACTGGCCAATGCCCATGGGCTGGAGCTGGTGGGTGGTGATACCACGCGTGGCCCGCTGACCATCGCCGTGCAGATCGCTGGCGAGCTGCCACCCGGCTGCGCCATCCGCCGTGATGGCGCGCAAGTTGGAGATGACATCTGGGTATCGGGCACGCTGGGCGCCGCTGCAGTTGCAGTCATGGCCCGCACCGGCAGGCTGGATGACGCCGGGCTGGATGCCTTGGCAGGCATGCAATGCGTGGACAGGCTGGACTTGCCGACGCCGCGCATTGAACTGGGCCTGGCACTGCGTGGCATCGCCACTGCGGCGCTGGATATCTCTGATGGGCTGCTGGGTGATCTGGCGCATATCTGCCGCCGTTCCAGCTGCGGTGCGCAGATCATCTGGCCGTTGCTGCCCGTGCATCCGGCGCTGGTCGCGTTGCCCGAGGCGATCCGCCAGGAGGCCGCACTCGCCGGCGGGGATGATTACGAGTTGTGCTTTACCGCTGCTGCATCGCGCCGTAATGAGCTGCAGGCATTGTCGCAGCAATTATGCCTGCCGCTGACGCATATCGGCGTGATCGACGCTGCAACCGGCGTGCGCGCCGTGGATGCAAGCGGGCAGCCCGTATTGCCCGGTAAAACCGGTTTTGACCATTTTGCGGCTTGAAGCCGCCCCAGGTATGGCCTTGATACATCCTGACCGCCGTTTCCTGCTTGCGCATCCCGCACATTTCATTGCATTGGGCTTTGGCAGTGGCCTGCCGCGCAAGGCACCGGGTACGTGGGGGACGCTGGCTGCGCTGCCGCTGTATGCGCTGCTGGCACTGGTTTTGAGTGCGCAACAGATTGCCTGGTTGTGCATCCCCGTGTTCCTGCTGGGATGGTGGGCCGCGGACCGGACGGGCAAGGCGCTGGGCGTGCATGACCATGGTGGCATCGTCATCGATGAAATCGTTGCCATGTGGCTGGTGCTGGCATTCACCCCGGCTACCTGGCTGGGCTGGCTGCTGGCGTTTGCTCTGTTCCGCTTGTTCGATATCTTCAAACCATGGCCGATACGCTGGTTTGATCTGCGCGTGCCGGGTGGTTTTGGTGTGATGCTCGATGACCTGCTGGCCGCCGGTTATGCCTGGCTGGTGCTGTGGGCATTGATGCACTGGCGGCTGATCTGATCGCTTGTCTGGCAGCATCGATGGCTGCCGGGTGATGGTCGTGGGTGCAATGGTTTGATCGCGCTGGCCGTGATGCGCTGAATGGCACCGTTTGGTCTCTTGGCAAGTCGCCTTATTTTTCGCCTGGCAAGCGGACCAAACGAAACCCCCCGCAAGGCAACACCCTGCGGGGGCAGATGCCGCTTTCGCGGCAATGGGCTTACCGATCCCTGTTTACGGTAGCAGCTTGGGTAGCGTCGGCAGTACATCGCTGCAATTGCCAACCAGCGGCAAGTTGTAGCAGACGAATTGGCCCGCACTGTTTTCCGTGGCTGCGCCGGCCGGTGCCGGTTGATGCACGCGCTGTTTCCAGATTTGCCAGATCATGAAGCCATCATTGGGTTTCCCCTTGTTCTTGATGTACTTCACCAGCGTTTGCACGTTGTAGTACGGCGTAGCCTGGTTGTTGAGGCCGGTGAGCATGTCGGCATCGTACTGCACGCCGTTATCGTTCAGCTTGAGCACCGCTGCACCGGCACCTTCCGGCGCGATTTCCATGCCCATGTTGATCGGGCCATTGTAGATGGCCCGGTACGATTCATAGCCCTCACGCGGATCGTAATACTCGCCGCCGTCATACGACATCAGGTTGACGTGGTTGATCTTGCTGCCCTGGTTTTTCACCACGCTGTACATCACGCCGCCGAAAGGCGAACCCCACTGCACCTTGCCTTCCTCGAACGGCGAGCCCTTCACGTAGTAGGCACCGGTCGACCAGCCCGCCACCGAGATGCCGATATTGGCGCCGCGGTTGTGGATTTCGTTGTACAGCGTGTTGATGATGTTGGCGATCTGCCCGTCGGTATTGCAGCTGAAAGTGCTGGCATCGCCCTTGTTGCACTGTGCGCCTTCGGTTTCCCAGTCCACGTCCACACCCGAGGCGCCCAGATCCTGTACCAGATCGACCACGCGTGCGGCGTTGAAGTTGGCCCAGCTGCTGCCCTGGCTGTAGGACCAGCCACCGATCGATACCCACACCTGCGTGCCGCGCGACTTCAGTGCGGCGATATTGTTGCGCAGATCCTGCGCTTGCTGGGCGGTGAAGGTTTTCTGCCCGGAGTTGGTGCTGGCACCCTCGTAGAACTCGAAGCCCGCCACCGACTGGTCGAACTTGTACGAGCCCTTCACATAAGCGGTATCGGGCTTGGCGAATGCGATGTTGATATGGGTGAAATAGTTCGGGATATTGACGGTGGTCAGGTCATAGATGCTGGTATTCCACGTGCTGGAATAACCCACGTACATGCGGCTGCCACCAGGCAGCGGCGTAGGTGTCGGGCCGCCGGGGATGGGAGTTGGAGTCGCGGTTGGCGTCGGGGTCGGCGTAGGAACATTGCCGCCGCAAGCGCCGTTGTCGGTCCATGGCTGGCCATCGCCGGTGCTGCTGGATGGCACGTTGCCCTGAGTCCACCATTTGGCGGTGTAGTTGCGGCCGTTGTAGCTGACCTTGGCCCCGCCGTTGTACGCGGTGCTGCTGTTCCAGGTCGCCGCACAGCCGCTGCCGGGTACCGGCGTGGTGGTCGGGGCACTGCTGGGCACCGGAGTCGCTGTCGGCACGGTGGAAGGGCGTGGTGTCGTGGTGGGAACCGGTGTGGCGGTCGGAGTGGTGGTTACACCGCTGCTCGCACCCAGATCGGTCCATAGCGCGGCATTGGTCGGGTTCCAGCCGGTACTGCTGTAGTCGGTCTGGTTGACGAGGGCGCGGTAGTCGTGGCCGTTGTAGCTGACCACGGTACCTGCCGTGTAGTAGGTATCCGGCTGCCAGGCCGGTGCGGCAGCTGCGTACACCGCCGTCATGCTGAACACGACGGCCAGCAGGGTGTTGCGTTGGAACATGGTATGTCTCCTCTCGTTATGGATGATCGCGTTCCCCCCGGCAGCGGGTGCCGGGCCGGATCGTGATCAACGAGTAACTTTCCATGTCATGAAAGCGCTGTCAATCAGATGCGTGACAAAAGGCGACAGCCGGCATGCCGGAAAGTCATGATATTTTTATTGAGAGGAGTAAGTTTTCCCGGCCACCCGGCGGGTGGAGCATGCATGCGGTATTCGCATGCAAGGGGATGTGCGGGCCAGACTGCAACAGCCAACGTGTGCATGAGTACATGCGGGCAATATCCTCCGCCCACCACCTATTGGCATGGCCCAGCCAGTCGGCAGGCGACCATGGCGGGTGTCCTGGCTGGAATGGCCGCCATGGCCCGCACTGCCTAGTGGCTCAGTGCTGCGTGGTGTTTCATCAGCTTGCCGACCTTGGGGCCGACTACCGCCATGCAATAGGGCTGGTTGGGATTGCGGTTGAAGTAATCCCGATGGTATTCCTCGGCCGGATGGAAGGTGGCCAGCGGTACGATCTGGGTAACGATGGGGTCGCTGTAGGCATGCGCTGCGGTCAGCGCGGCCACTTTGGCATGTGCAGCGGCTTCCTGCGTGGCGTCATGATAGAAAATGGCCGAGCGGTATTGCGTGCCGCTGTCGTTGCCCTGGCGGTTGAGCGTGGTCGGGTCGTGGATGGTGAAAAACACATCCAGCAGGCTGTCGAACGACACCACGTCGGCATCGAACGTGATCTGCACCACTTCCGCATGACCAGTATCGCCACCGCATACCGCACGGTAGTCCGGCCGGGGCGTATGGCCGCCCATATAGCCCGATACCACCGCGTCCACGCCGCGTACGCGCTGGAAAACCGCTTCAAGACACCAGAAACATCCGCCTGCCAGTGTTGCCACTTCGCGTTTCATGCCATTTCTCCCGATGAGCCCAGCTGAACAGATGCGGGCATGCGCCGCGCATTCAATGGCCAGGCAGCAGGCGGCGATGCCTTACTGTCTGGCGGTACGCAGGTTGGTCGGCGGTGGTGCATTGAAATTACAGCGGTAGGGGTTGATATCCAGCCCCCCGCGCCGTGTATAGCGTGCATACACCGCCAGCTTGATCGGCTTGCAGTCACGCAGGATGTCCATGAAGATGCGCTCGACGCATTGTTCGTGGAATTCGTTGTGGTTACGGAACGAGATCAGGTAGCGCAGCAGCGATTCGCGGTTGATGGGCTGCCCCACGTAGCGGATCTGTACGCTGGCCCAGTCTGGCTGGCCGGTCACCAGACAGTTGGATTTGAGCAGGTTGGAAGTGAGGACTTCATCCACCGGCGCATCGGCCTCGTCGCATCGCAGGATGCCCGCTTGCGGGCTGTAGGTATCCACTTCTATATCCAGATTGTCGATGCAATAGCCATCAAGCTCGCCAAAGCGGATACCGGGATGGCGTTCATCGGCAAAGCGCGCGGATTCGATCAGCAGGACCTGCACCGGTGCTTGCACCGCCTGCGACAGGTCATCGCGCAGCAGCGTGGCCAGCGCTTCGGCATTGGCAAGGCGCGTCTGGTTGAAGCTGTTCAGGTAGAGCTTGAAGGATTTGGATTCGACGATATTGGCGCTGCTGGCCGGAAAGCGGAATACCGCCAATGCCACTTGTGGCTTGCCGCGCGGGTTCAGCCAGGATAACTCGTAGCCATTCCAGATATCCTCGCCCATGAAGGGCAAGGTGCCGGTGACACCGATCTCATCGCGCTTGCCCTGGCGGGGAATGGGAAACAGCAGGCCGGGATCGTACTCGGTGATGTAGCTGACGGTTTTGCCCAGCGGGGAATGTTGTGCATCGCTCATTTGGTGCTGCCCCTCAGCGGTATTTGCGGATCAGGCCAACCATGATGCCAAAGATTTCCAGCCCCTCGCGCGGGCGTATCGGCTGGAATTCGGCATTGCGTGGCAGCAGCAGATAACCCTGCTTGTCGCGCGACAGTTCTTTCAATGTGTATTCGCCGTCGACGATGGCAACCACCACATCGCCCAGGCTGGCGGCGTGGCGTTTTTCCACGATGGCAATATCGCCATCGTGGATGCCGGCTTCCATCATCGAATCGCCGCGCACCTTCACCATGATGGTGGTGGATGGGCGCGGGATCAGGTATTCGTCGATGGACAGCGATTCGCTCATCGCATCGTTGGCGGCAGCGGGCAGCCCGGCGGGTACGTTGAAATCCGCCAGCTCGCGCTCGAAAAAGCGTTTGGTGGGCGCCAGGCGTTTTTCCGGCGTCATTTCCACAAAGCCTGCCAGCGTCAGGCGTTTTACCAGCGCCGATACCGCCGACTTGGATGCCATGCCCAGCAGTTCGCCTATGGTGGCAAAGGAGGGCAGGATGCGGTTGCCGGCATAATAATCCTGCAGTTTGCCCAGGTATTCGGTATCGCGGTTCGGGTTGCCCATTGCTTTCGCTCGCAGAACATTCGTTCGGTTAGCTTAAAGTGAACGATCGTACGCTGTCAATCGTCGGCGTGATGATACCGGGCGGGCAGGGTGGAGTAGAATCGCGCCTTTGTTGCTGCAAGGAAGTGCTGGCGTGCGGATTTACCTGGCTCCGATGGAGGGGCTGCTTGATCATGTGTTGCGCGATATGCTCACCCGGCTGGGCGGGGTGGACCTGTGCGTGACCGAATTCGTGCGCGTTTCCGGCACGCTGCTGCCCAACAAGGTGTTTTACCGGATTGCGCCCGAGCTGCTGCATGGCAGCCGCACGCCGTCCGGCGTGCCGGTGCGGGTGCAACTGCTGGGCTCGGACCCGGTCTGCATGGCGGAAAATGCTGCCAAGCTGGCCGCGCTGGCCCCGCTGGGTATCGATCTCAATTTCGGCTGTCCGGCCAAGACGGTGAACCGCCATCGCGGTGGTGCGGTATTGCTGGATGAACCGGAAACCGTGCACGCCATCGTGGCCGCGGTGCGTGGTGCGGTGCCGGCCCACATCCCCGTTACTGCCAAGATGCGGCTGGGCTATACCGACCGCGCGAAGAAGCTCGACTGCGCGCTGGCGATAGAAGCAGCCGGCGCCGCCGAGCTGGTGGTGCACGCGCGCACCAAAACCGACGGTTATCGCCCGCCCGCATACTGGGAAGAATTGCCTGCGATCCGCGATGCCATCCATATCCCGCTGATTGCCAACGGTGAAATCTGGAACCTGGTCGATCTGCAGCGTTGCCAGCAGGTATCGGGCTGTAACGACATCATGCTGGGGCGTGGCATGGTTGCTGCGCCGGGCCTGGCGCGTGCGGCCAAGGGGCAGGGCGATGCCGGCTGGGCAGAGATCGAGCCCTTGCTGGAACTGTTCTGGTACAAGGTGGCGCCGGAGGTGTTGCCCAAGCATCGCGCCGGCCGGCTCAAGCAGTGGCTGGCCTACCTGCGCAAGATCTATCCGGAGGCCGACGCGCTGTTCCAGCGCTGCAGAACCTTTACCGAACCCGATGAAGTGCAGCAACTGGTGTTCGGCAGCATGGACGGCGCGGCCGCAGCACGCCATCATAGCGGCTACAGTCAACCTGTCGGCTGAAATCAGCCTTGCTTGCGGAGAACTTCCTTGCGTATTCAATCCATCCTTTGCGCGTTGGCGCTGGCGACCTTGTCGCCGCTGGGCTTTGCCTATGGCTATGGCTTCGTCAGCGATTCCCCGTTGCTGAAATTGACCAAGGAGGAAGCAGCCAGCCTCAATGCCATGCTGATGGATACGCTGGATCAGGCCAAGGACGAGGAATTGCGCAGCTGGAACAACGACGACACCACCAACCGCAACAAGGTGGTGGTCGACATCACGCCGGCCAGAACCTACCAGAAGCAGGGCATGGATTGCCGCATGCTGCGCGTGGCCATCAAGGTCAAGGCCAGGACGGATCGCCTCAGCCCCAACTACTGCAAGGTAGACGGCAAATGGCAATCCGATCTGGCGCGCGCCAGCAAGGGCAAGAAGAAAGCATCGGCCGCTTCGGCCGCACGCTGAACCGACAGCAGGATTGAAAAAGCGCTTGCTGCCGGCAAGCGCTTTTTTGTTCTGCGCGCTGCAAACAAGCGCGAATCAGCTAGATGGAAAAATCGGCCGCATAGTCCTGATCGGTGCGGGCCGCCACCTTGCCACTGCGGCAGGCTTGTGCGAAATGATCGTAGTCGCGTTCCACCTGGTCGGCGTAGCTGGCAGAGTATTTGACGATAGCCTCGGCAAAGCTGTCGTTGGTGCCCAGATAGCCACTGATCTCCGCTGCCCTGCCGCCAGCCCGTGCATGTGCACGCGCCAGTACCCAGCCACACAGCTTGGCATAGCCCTTGAGCAATTCCGGAGTGTAAAGCTCGATTTCAGCCGATAGCTTCATGTCGCGCAGTTGCCGGCCATAGAAATGCCTGCCCGAAGGGCCGGTGGTCCAGCCCAGGAAAATATCGCTGGCTGCCTGCATCAGCCGCTGCCCATCGACGACGCGCCGGCCTTCGTGCTGATACACGCTTTTTACCTTCACGTAATCGGCCAGCACCGAACGGCGTGATTCCTTGAACTGCAGGAACAACGGCTTGCCCTGCGGATCAACCATCAATGCAATCAGGCAACGCGTGCCTACGCTGCCCACGCCCACCACCTTGAAGGCCATGTCGTGCCGTTCGAAATGGCCCAGCAGTTGCCGGTGGCTGCCGGACAGCGTGCCAAGATAGTCCTTGTAGAGCTTGTCGATGATGGGCGTGGCGCTGGTCAGCTTCATCCAGTCATCGCCGTCATCGAACAGCGTGCTGGCGCCATGGATATGAAAAATGCCGGGCGGCGTATCGCGGATGGTCCAGATGCCGTCCTGCTCCACACCGAGCTTGGGCAATAGCTGTTCACTGGTGCGTTTGCCGGCGCGGCTCATTGCCTCCTTGAAACGCTTGCGGCCCTCAGGCAGTTGCGCCTGTGCCAGCAGGCGATCAAAGGTCAGCCTGTCGTACCAGATTTCCAGTGCACCCATCTGCGCGTATTCGGCCATGTGGCGCTGATAGCTTGCGGCGGCGGCGTAGGCGGCCTCCTGTGCCGCTGCCTCGCCATGGCGCAGGTGGCGAGACGCCACCACAAAGCTGGCAGTCAGGCGCTTCAGGTCCCATTCCCACGGGCCGGGGTGGGTTTCATCGAAATCGTTCAGGTCGAAGATCAGATTGCGCTCGGGGGTGGCAAAACCGCCAAAGTTGGACAGGTGCGCGTCACCGCAGATCTGCATGTTCAAACCGGAAGTCGGTGTATGCGCAAGATCGTGTGCCTGCAGGATGGCGCTGCCGCGGTAAAAGGTAAATGGTGATACCAGCATGCGCCCATAGCGCAATGGCACCAGCTTTTCCACCCGCCCGGCGCTGTTGTGCTGCAGCAATGCGATGGGATCACGCTTGGTATTGCCGATATCCGAGTGGCTCGAGCGGGGCACAGCCTTGCGCAGCTGCCTGCCAATTTCGAACCTTTCCGCCAGAGTACTTGCCGTTTTTGTCATGGTCCCTTCCAGTCAGAAGAAATATATCTTTCACATTCTAGGTAACTGGCATATTGATAATCCAGCAGTTCCTGCTGCGGCAAACCCGTAGTCGGCATCGGTTGCAGCAAAAAAAAGACGACCCATGGGTCGTCTTTTTTTGTGGCTTGCGGCCTTACTTCAGCTGGCTGAGCAATGCGCTCAACAGTGCCTGCTGGGCGTTGGCATCAGCCGGCTTGCCATCGCGGCCGCTAACAACCAGCTTGGTCTGGTTGACCGACTCCGCCAGCTTGATCTCGAATTCATTCTGCTTGGGCGCCGGTGCGGATTTGTCATCCTTGCTACCCCAAAATTTCATCTTGCCCCAGAAATCGCTGTCTTTTTCCTGCGCGATATCTGCATCCGCACGGCGCACGTAGTAAACGCCCTTGCTGCGGTCACGGTCGGTTACCACGTAGCCGCTCATGTCCAGCGCCAGGCCAACACGGCGCCATGCGCGGTCAAAGCTGTCATACACGGCCAGTGCCTGACTATTGTCCACCAGTGCTGCACGCGCCTGCTGCATTGCCGGCTTCTGCACGGTAGCCGCTGCCTGGTCGCCGGTCATGCCGAAGCGCTGCAGCATCAGGGCAAGCATTTCTGCTTCCAGTTCCGGATCGGATGGGCGCGGAGTCCAGATCGTCTTGGTTTCACCCGATTGCGCGCTGACCTTGGCATCCGACGAGCCATCGGCAAACACTTCGACCATGCCGCGGTGGGTCAGGTAGATATCGGTGGTATCCGGCGCGCTGCCGCGTTCGATACGGGTACGGAACTTGTCGAGTTCGCCGGTGGAAATGAAGCTGTCCGCCACTTTGCGCAGCACGCGGGTAAACCAGTCCTGCGGCAGGTTGGCGCGGTTTTCCAGCCAGTCCGTTTCCATGATGCCGATCGACGGATTGTCGATCTTCAGCAAGAAGCCATTATCCAGCCAGAATTCGCGCAGTTGCGGCCACACTTTCTCCGGCGCGCCTTTTACTTCCAGCCAGCGCTGGTTGCCATCCTGAACGACACGCGCAGCGGTGGCACTCTGCAGCACCGGGCTGGTGCTGGCGGCGACGGAACTGGCCGCCTGGTAAGTAGCCAGCGACTTGGTTGGCAGCGCGTAGGTGCTGTTGTTGGCCGAAGGGGCAGTCAGATCGGGCGGTACTTCCAGATCGTTGGTGGTGAGGTTGTCGCTACCGGAGCGATAGTCGACTTTTCGCTGCATCATCAGCTGGTCGCTGCTGCAAGCGGCAAGGCCGAGCACGACCAAGAGCGCAGTCAAACGGGTAAAGGTTTTCATCAGATTCGATTCGCTTGCAAGTTGGCTTGGACGAGGCGGGTCGGAGTGGGGGCATGTCATCGCCCCCGACAGGGTCCGGGGCCTTAGCCCTGGACGAGGCCAGCCATGATAAGGGCATCACGAACCACGCCCTGGTTGGCAAAGGACAACCGGGTCAGCGGCAGGCGGATGCCGGCGCCAATGTGGCCCAGTGTTTCCAGCGCCCATTTCACCGGGATGGGGTTGGCTTCAACAAACAGATGCTTGTGCAGGCCTTGCAGGCCATCGTTGATTGCCCGTGCTTCGGCAAGCTTGCCGGCGCTGGCGGCAACGCACAGATCGTGCATGGCACGCGGCGCCACATTGGCGGTTACCGAAATCACACCATGACCGCCAAGCAGCACGAACGACAGCGTGGAGGCATCGTCGCCGGACAGCAGCGCAAAACCCTTCGGCGCGCGCTTGGCCAGCTCGGCAATCCGTTCCATGTTGCCGGTTGCGTCCTTGATGCCGACGATGCCCGGCAGTTCGGCCAGACGCAAGGCGGTGTCATTGGATAGATCGGTAATGGTGCGGCCAGGTACGTTATACAGCAGCGTCGGCAGTTCAACCGCTTCGCTGATGGCCTTGAAGTGCTGGTACAAGCCTTCCTGCGTGGGCTTGTTGTAATACGGAACCACCGATAAACCGTAGGATGCGCCCACTTCCAGTGCGCGGCGCGACAGCGCGATCGCTTCCTTGGTCGAGTTGGCACCGGTCCCGGCGACCACCGGCACACGGCCAGCGGCTTGCTCGACGATCACGCGCACGATCTCGATGTGCTCTTCCACATCCACCGTCGGTGATTCGCCCGTGGTACCGACGGCGACGAGGCCATCGGTGCCTTGTTCAATATGCCAATCAACCAGCTTTCTCAAGCTGGCAAAGTCGAGACTACCGTCTTCGAACATCGGGGTGACGATCGCCACCAAACTGCCTGTAAGCATCAAACGCCTACCTTCTTTGAAAGTAAACCGCAGGGAATCGGCATTCTAACCGATGCCCCCTGCGTCTGGAACTCAAAACACCACCAAAGATTGCCAATTGTCATTTGGCGCAGGTCCTTCAGCGCGGGTGCTTGCGTGAGCCTTCGTCCTCGTCCCGGTGCGGTTCGGCAGGCGTTTGCGTACGCAGCGCCGGGTCGTGGCCGATTTTTCTCAGGAACCATGCGCCCAGATCATCCAGCCACGTGAACACCACCGGTACGACGACGAGCGTCAGTAAGGTGGAGGTAATCACACCGCCGATAATTGCATGCGCCATCGGCGCGCGCTGCTCGGCGCCTTCACCCAGCGCCAGTGCCAGCGGCATCATGCCGAACACCATGGCTGCCGTGGTCATGAGGATGGGGCGCAACCGCACGCGGCCTGCCTCGGCAATCGCAGCGGCACGGTCCATGCCTTCGCGGCGAAGATGGTTGACGAAGTCCACCAGCAGGATGGCGTTCTTGGTCACCAGCCCCATCAGCATGATCACGCCGATTACCGAGAAGATGTTCAGCGTACTGCGCCACAGCAGCAGCGCCAGCAGCACCCCCACCAGCGAGAGCGGCAGCGAAGTCATGATGGCCATCGGCTGCAGGAAGTGGCCGAATTGCGAGGCCAGGATCATGTAGATGAATACGACGCCAAGCAGCAGCGCGGCGACCGCGTAACCTGCCGATTCGGCCATGCTCTTGCTGTCGCCACCCACCACGAAGCGATACCCGCTGGGCAGCTTGAAGCGTTGCTGCAGTTCGGTGATCTGCTTTTGCACTTCGCCGGTGGTCTGGCCGGCCACGTTGGCGGTGATGTTCACTTCGCGGAAGAGATCACGGCGGTTGATCTGCACCGGGCTGGTGGTTTGCCGGATGGTGGCCAGCTCGGACAACGGCAGCGTAACCGGCAGGCCGTTGGCGTCCAGCGTGCTGCTGGTCAGGTACAGCGATGCCAGTTTTCCGGCATTGCTGCGTTCGGATTTTTCCAGCCGCACGTTCACATCGTAGTTTTCGCCATCCGGCGCCTGCCAGGTGCTGGCGGCAGTGCCGGCAATCAACGGCCGCAGCGCGTTGCCGATCTGCGCCAGGTTGAAGCCCAGGCTGGCTGCGCGTTCACGGTCGATATCGACGTTCAGCGTGGGCTTGGCATCGCGCATGCTCGAATCGATGTCCACCACACCGCGTATCTTGCCCATTTCCGCGGTAAAGGCGGCAGACAAGCGGCGCAGCTCGTCCAGATCCGGCCCCTGCATGGAAATCTGCAGCGGCTTGCCGCCGGGGCCGCCACCGCCCATCGGGCTGATGGCGCGCAATTCCACACCCGCCAACTGGCCCAGCCGGTTGCGGAACAATGTGATCAGTTCATCTTGCCCGCGCTTCCGGTCATGCTTGGGCTGCAGCGTCACTGTCATGGTGGCGCTGTTCTTGCCCTGCGCCTGGCCGGTGTTCGCGGTGGTGTAGATCTCGATCACCTCGGGGAATTCCTTGAGTGCCGCTTCCACCTGGCGTGCCTTGCCACTGGTGTAGGCGAGCGATGACCCGGTCGGCGTGGTGAACTGGATCGATACCTTGGACAGGTCGGCCTTGGGCACGAACTCGCTGCCGATGAAGCGCGCCAGCGCAAATGCCGCCACCAGGCTGCCGATGGCAATGGCGATCACGATCAGCCGGTGCGCCAGGCTCCAGCGGATCAGCCGGCTGTAGCGCTCGCCCAGGCCGTTCATGCTGTTTTCTATCCAGTCCAGCAGGCGGCCCAGCGGGCGCTTGCCGCCGTGCACATGCGGATCGCGCCATACCGATGACAGCATCGGGTCCAGCGTGAAGGACACGAACATCGAGATCAGTACCGCTGCACACACGGTGATGCCGAACTGATGAAAGAAGCGGCCGATGATGCCGCCCATGAAGCCCACCGGCAGGAACACCGCAACGATGGTCGAGGTGGTGGCGAGTACCGCCAGGCCGATTTCCTTGGTGCCATCGAGCGCGGCGCGGAAGTGATCCTTGCCCAGTGCGGCATGGCGCACGATGTTTTCGCGCACCACGATGGCATCGTCGATCAGCAGGCCGATACACAGCGACAGCGCCATCATGGTCATCACATTGATGGTGAAGCCGGCCAGATACAGCACATAGAAGGTGCCGATCAGTGCTACCGGCAGCGTCAGGCCGGTGATCACCGTGGAACGCCATGAGCCGAGGAACAGGAACACGATGGCAACGGTGAGCAGCGCACCTTCGATCAGCGAGGTTTTCACATCGCGCAGCGATGCGCGGATGCCTTCGGAATTATCGTAGAGTACCGACAGCTTGATGCCTTCGGCGGCCAACTGGGTATTGAGTTCGGCCATGGTCTTGCGCACGCCATCACTGGTTTCGACGGTATTGGCCTTGTTGACCTTCTTGATGTCGAGCGAGATCGCGCGCTTGCCGTTAACGAGCGCAAGTGTTTCTTCCTCGGCCTGGCCATCGCGCACCGTGGCGACGTCGGACAGGTAAACCGGCACGCCATTGCGCGATGCCACGATGATGCGGTTGAACTCGGCGGCGGTCTTCAGCCGTCCCTTGATCTGCACCACCTGTTCGGAGCCCTTGTCCTCGATGGTGCCGACCGGTACTTCGGCATTCTGCGCCTTGATTGCTGCATTGATGTCGTTGATGCCCAGCTTGAGCGCAGCGAGGCGCTCCGGCTTCACGCTGATGTTGATTTCGCGTTCCACGCCGCCGATCAGTGCCGCCTGGCCCACGCCGGGAATGATCTCGAAGCGCTTCTTGATGAATTGCTCGGCACGGCTGGTCAGCTCGCGCGGGGTCAGCCGGTCCGAGGTGATGGCCAGCGAGACGATAGGCATGTCATCCGGATTGTAGCGGCTGATGGTGGGGGCATCGATTTCATCGCGGAAAGAGGGGGAAACCACGCCGACTTTCTCGCGTACGTCCTGCACTACCTTTTCCGGATCCACATCCAGGTCGAACTCTGCAATCACCACCGATACGCCCTGGTAGGTATGCGAATACACCTGGTTCAGGCCGCTGATGGTGTTGATGCTTTCTTCCAGCGGCTTGGTGACCTCGGATTCGACGATCTCCGGTGCGGCATCCGGGTAATTGGTGCTGACCACGATCACCGGGAACTGCACGTCCGGCAGCTCTTCGACCGGTAGCCGGGTGATGGAGAAAAGGCCCAGCACCAGCAACGCCAACATCATCATGGTGGCAAAAACCGGGTTCTGGATGCTGATACGGGTAAACCACATTGCGTGGTGCTCCTGATTGGATCGCTAAGGGTAGCGGACGGGCGGGATGGGGATGGTGCGCGATCAGCGCGCAGCGCTGGCGGGCAGCTTTACCGCCATGCCGGTGGTCAGGCGTACGCCGCTGACCAGCACGATGGCGCCTTCGCTGAGCCCGCCGGTGATTTCCTGCCGGGCCGTAGCCGGGTCGGTCGCGCCCGGGGTCACTTCATGGCGCTTGAGCGTATTGCCCTCGACCACCAGCACGTAGTGCTTGCCGTTTTCCTCGCGTACCGCAGCCACCGGCAATACCAGCACGCCTTTGCGCACGTCCACCAGCACGCGGCCCTGGCCGAACAGGCCATCGCGCAGCAGCCCCTGTTCATTGGGGATGCTGATGTACACCTGCACGCTCTTGCTACCGGCATCCACGCTGGGATTGATGCGGCTGACCTGGCCGGTGAAGGCCTGGGCGAAACCGTCCACCTGCAGTTGCGCGGTCTGGCCTACGCGCACTTCGCCAATCTGGCCGGACGGCACGCTGGCCACCCATTCCAGTTCGGTCAGATCCACCAGCGTGAACAGCTTGCTGTTGATGCCAACACGCTGCCCCGGCTCGACCAGCCGCTCGGCAATGGTGCCGGCAAACGGTGCTGCCACCCGGCCCTTGGCCAGTGCCTGGCGGGCGAGTGCCAGCTGCGCCTCGCTGACGTTCACATCAGCAACCGCGGTCTGCACCTGGCTGTTGGTGGAATCGAACGCGTTGCGGGAAATGAAGTTCTGCTTGAGCAGGTTGGCGTTGCGGTCAGCCAGCTTGCGGTTGTAGGCCAGCGTTTCCTGGCTTTTCACCAGTTGGGCTTCGGACACCATCAATTGCTTTTGCAGATCGCGGGTATCGAACTGTGCCAGTTCCTGCCCAGCCACCACGCTGGCGCCGGGGCGCACCGCAACGCTGCTGACCACGCCATCCACCTGCGCGGTGAGGGTGGTCTGGCGCAGCGCCTGCAGGCTGCCGGTGAGCGCGATCGAGTGATCCAGATCGGCGCGCTTGATCACCACCACGTCTTCACTGGCAAGCTCGGCAGCGGCCGGCCCGCTGGCTGCTGCGGTATCGGCTTTCTTGCCGCTGCAGGCCCCCAGCGCCAATGGCAACACGATGGCTGCAAGCAAACAGCATGAACTGGCGAAGGAAGGGCGCAGGAAGGGCGGGTTCAGCATTGCAGTCAGGTCCGTAAACACATACAACGCAGATTCTAACGGCGTTCCGTGTGCCGGGCATGGCTAAATCGCGCGACCTATTGCCGGATACCGCTGATAAACCGCCCGGCACCGCTGGTATGGCAGGCTTGCGCTGCATCAACATCCACGCAGTTTTTGCGTGCTGTCGGGCAGTAAATTGCGTAAGCTTCCCACCTACATTCTGTAGTGTATGTTCGCCATGGTCGTGGTAAACAGGGTCGAATGAGCGATTCTGCTTTACACATCCGTGCGCGATGTTTACAACTCGGTTGCAAGGAACTTGGTTGGACCGGGAAAACGGGCCCAGCCGGAAGGACCCACCGGCATCGCTGTTACCGCGGCAACGCGGCGGCAGCTGTGCTGGCTGCCCATAGTGGCTATGGATGTAGTGTGTCGATAAATTTGCTCAATCGCGTTTAGGGGGTAGACCGTGAGTGTTCTAGGTTATTTACAGAAAATCGGCCGGGCGCTGATGGTGCCTGTGGCCACGCTGCCGGCAGCCGCGATCCTGATGGGGATCGGTTACTGGATCGATCCGAACGGCTGGGGCGGTGAAAGTGCTACCGCTGCATTCCTGATCAAATCAGGGGCGGCCATCATCGACAACATGTCCATCCTGTTTGCGGTAGGTGTTGCATACGGTATGTCGAAAGACAAGGACGGCGCTGCGGCGCTGGCGGGTCTGGTGGGGTACTACGTGCTGACCACGCTGTGTTCACCCGGTGCGGTTGCACAGTTGCAGGGCCTGAAGCCGGAAGATGTGCCGGCCGCTTTCGGCAAGATCAACAACCAGTTCGTGGGTATCCTCACCGGGGTGATTGCGGCCGAGCTGTATAACCGCTTCAGCCACGTGGAGCTGCACAAGGCGCTGGCATTCTTCAGCGGCAAGCGGCTGGTGCCGATCGTGACGTCGTTCGTGATGATGATCGTTGCTTTCGTGATGATGTTTGCCTGGCCAGTGATTTACAACGGCCTCGTGCACTTCGGTGAAAGCATCAAGGATATGGGTCCGTTGGGCGCAGGTATCTATGCGTTCTTCAACCGCCTGCTGATCCCGGTTGGCCTGCACCATGCGCTGAACTCGGTGTTCTGGTTCAACGTGGCCGGTATCAACGACATCCCGAATTTCCTCGGAGGCCAGCAATCGATTGATGCCGGCAAGGCCGTGTTGGGAGTTACCGGCATGTATCAGGCTGGCTTCTTCCCGATCATGATGTTCGGTTTGCCCGGCGCTGCGCTGGCGATCTATCACACCGCCAAGCCTGAAAACAAAACCCGTGTTGCGTCGATCATGATCGCTGCGGCGTTTGCATCGTTCTTCACCGGCGTGACCGAGCCGCTTGAGTTCTCGTTCATGTTCGTGGCACCGTTCCTGTATGTGATCCATGCGCTGTTGACCGGTATTTCGGTCTACATTGCGGCGAGCATGCAATGGATTGCCGGCTTCGGCTTCAGTGCCGGCCTGGTCGACATGGTGCTGTCGTCGCGCAACCCGCTGGCCAAAGACTGGTTCATGCTGATTGCGCAGGGTATCGTGTTCTTCGTGATCTACTACGCGGGTTTCCGTGCCGCGATCAGGGTATTCAACCTGAAAACGCCGGGTCGCGAAGATGACGAGGAAGTCAGCGTATTGCCGGGTGCTAGCACCGTGGTTGCCACACCGGCGCCCGCTGCCAGCGGTAGCCTGGATGACCTTGCCAAGGCATATATCGGCGTGGTGGGCGGTGTTGCCAACCTGGCCGCCATCGATGCGTGCATTACCCGTCTGCGCCTGAGCGTGAATGATTCGTCGCTGGTCAACGAGGCGGAAGCCAAGCGCCTTGGCGCTGCCGGCGTGGTCAAGCTTAACAAGCAGAACGTACAGATCATCATCGGCCCCAAGGCTGAACTGGTGGCTGACCAGATGCGCAAGTGGCTGACCGCAGGCACCACTATCCGCGAGGCAGTCCAGGCTGCGCCGATTTCCAGCGAGCAGAAAGCGGCAACCATCAGCGCGCTGACTCCGCCACCGGCGCCGCAACTTGCCGTGGGCGAATTGATCCTGGTCGCCCCGGTGACCGGCGAGGCCGTGCCGCTGTCCGAAGTGCCGGATGCCGCATTTGCCAGCAAGGCCGTGGGCGATGGCATTGCCATCAAGCCGACTGGCCGCCTGGTGGTGGCGCCGACCAGTGGTACGCTGGTGAAGATTTTCAACAGCAACCACGCGTTTGCACTGCAGGCGGACAACGGTGCGGAAATCATCGTCCACATCGGCATCGAAACCGTGAAGCTGGGCGGGCAGGGCTTCCGCCGGCTGGCCGAGCAGGGCGCGCATGTGAATGCGGGCGAGCCGGTGCTGGAACTGGATCTGGATTACCTGGCAGAGCACGCGCAGTCGCTGATCAGCCCGGTGGTGATCAGCAATATCGATCAGTTCGGCGGTATTGCCAATCTGGCCAGCGGCCCGGTGGCTGCAGGCCAGAGCGCACTGTTTACGCTCAAGCCACGCTGATCCGGTATTGCTGGATACAGGCAGTTGAATGGAAAACGGACCGCTCGCGGTCCGTTTTTCTTTAGTGCCAGCGGCTTGATGCTTGCGGGTGCCGGCGCGATGGTGGTGCCGCATAGTGGCCGGTTGGCTGAAGAGTCTGAGTAGCGCTGCGGCACCTGCCCCCGCGCGATGTTGCATGCTGTAGTTGCAGCACGATGGACAACAAAAAGAGCGATCCGTGGATCGCTCTTTTTGCTTGCCGATGCTGCCCAAGCAGGCAGCCAGCCTTGCTTAGCCCAGCAGGTGCTTGACGGCGTCGCGCTCTTCCGACAATTCCTTGGCGGTTGCGTCCATGCGGCCGCGGCTGAATTCGCTGATTTCCAGGCCTTCAACGATGGTGTACTTACCGTCCTTGCAGGTGACCGGATAGCCATAGATCAGGTCGCTGTAGCCATATTCGCCGTTGGCCGGAACACCCATGGTGACCCAGTCGCCTTCCGGCGTGCCCAGTACCCAATTGCGGATATGGTCGATGGCAGCGTTGGCGGCCGAAGCGGCAGATGACAAGCCGCGCGCCTTGATGATGGCGGCGCCACGTTGTTGCACGGTCGGAATGAATTCGCCTTCCAGCCATTGCTGGTCGTTGATCAGCGTGGCGGCGTTCTGGCCCTTCACTTCGGCGTGGAATACATCCGGGTACTGGGTGGCCGAGTGATTGCCCCAGATGATGACTTTCTTCACGTCGGTAACCGCATTGCCGGTCTTCTGGCCGATCTGCGTCAGTGCGCGGTTGTGGTCCAGGCGCATCATGGCGGTGAAGTTGGCCGGATTCAGATCCGGTGCATTCTTCATGGCGATATAGGCATTGGTGTTGGCCGGATTGCCGACCACCAGTACTTTCACATCACGCGAAGCGACGGCGTTCAATGCCTTGCCCTGGGTGGTGAAGATGGCGCCGTTGGCTTCCAGCAGATCCTTGCGCTCCATGCCCGGGCCGCGCGGACGTGCGCCAACCAGCAGCGCGATGTCTGCATCCTTGAATGCCACGTTCGGATCATCCGACTGGACGATGCCGTGCAGCAGCGGGAATGCGCAGTCGTCCAGTTCCATCACCACGCCAGCCAGCGCCGGCAGCGACGGGGTAATGTCCAGCAATTGCAGGATCACCGGCTGATCCGGGCCAAGCATGGCGCCGGAAGCAATACGGAACAGGAGGCTGTAGCCGATCTGGCCGGCTGCGCCGGTAACGGCAACGCGTACGGGTTTCTTCGTGGTCATGGAATTACTCCGGATCAGGTGGGTACTTGCCACGCATCGACTACGCCGAATGCATGGTGATTGAGTCGGTTGCGCACCAAGGTCCGGCACGGGGTGCTGACTTTGGTGCAAGGCGCGAAGATTTTAGCACGCACGATTGCCGCTGCGCTTGCGTTTTGATGTAATTTGCCCCATTGGGGGTGTATGTCTTTTGTCTTATATAAGACTGTAGTAGACTCCGCTTCGACAACATGATAAAAAGCGAGGCAAACAGGTATGGCAAAGCTCACGCAGCAGCCGTTGTATCGGCAAGTGGTGCGCGAGGTGCTGGCAAGAATCGAAACCGCCGCATGGCGCGATGATGAAGCGCTGCCCAGCGAGACCGAACTGGGCAAGACACTGGGTGTCAGCCAGGGAACGGTACGCAAGGCGCTGGATGTGCTGGTGACCGAAGGCGTGCTGTACCGCCGGCAGGGTGTGGGCACGTTTGTGGCCGGTACCAGCGATTTCCTGGCGCGCGGGCGCTTTACCCCGCTGACGGGGATGGGTGGCGAAGCGCCGAAGTTCGAGTTGCTGGGCTGTGTGCGCATCAACGCCGGCGAGCAACTGGCCGAGGTGCTGGGCCTGCGGCGCGGCGCGGCACTGTGGCAGGTGCGCAAACTGTTGCGTGCCGGTGGGCAGATCGTCGGGCTGGAAGAGCTGTTGTTGCCAGAAAGCGGTTTTCCGGATCTGGATACACGCCGGATCCGAGAGTTGAAAGGTAATGTTGCGGAGTTATGTTGGCGGGATTTCGGTGTGCGGCTGAAAGATGGCGAGGTGCGTTATCGTGCAGTAGCCGCAGCGCAGGCCGAAGCCCGTTTGCTGCAGGTGGAGGTGGGTGATCCATTGTTGCAGGTGGTGCGGCTCTCGCGTGATTTCGAGGGCAGGCCGCAAATCTGGAGCGTGGCGTGGTTGAGAACGGAGCAGGATGCGTTCGAGCCCGCGGTGGCGTTCGACAAGCAGTGAAGCAAAACGGGCGCAAGCCCGGTGGGGTGCCGGTATTTCCGGTGCCCGGATTAAAACCAGTAAGGAAAGCGTATGAGTAAAACACGCCCCAAGCATCTGGATTTGCGGGTTATCAAGTTCCCGCTGCCCAGCATCGTGTCCGGCCTGCATCGCATCAGCGGTGCGCTGCTGGCCCTGTCCATTCCCTTTGTGCTGTATGCGCTGGCCGGTACGTTGTCGTCCGCCGAGCGCTTCGATGCATTCCGGGCCTGTATTTCGCACCCGGTGGTGAAGCTGGCGCTGCTGGTGTTGCTATGGGGTTTCCTGCATCACGCCTGCGCCGGCATCCGCTTCCTGATGATGGATATCCACAAGGGTGTCGATCTGCCCACCGCGCGCCTGACTGCCAAGATCGTCATGGTGGTGAGCCTGTTGCTGACGGTGATCATCGGGGGTCTGACATGGTAAATCGTCAAGTTGTCGGCGCACATTACGGCCTGCGCGACTGGCTGGTGCAACGCGTTACCGCAGTGATCATGCTGGCGTATGCCGTTGCCATCGTCGCCTTCCTGCTGCTGGCCCAGGGCGCCAGCTATGCCGCGTGGCAGCAACTGTTTTCCTGTACCTGGGTCAGGGTTCTGACCACGGTTACCATCCTTGCGTTGCTGTGGCATGCGTGGGTTGGCCTGCGTGATATCTGGATGGATTACGTGCAGCACATTGGCGTGCGCCTGACGCTGCATGTCCTGACCATCCTCTGGCTTGTGGCCAGCCTTGTTTACGCTATCGTCGTTGTGTGGGGTGTCTGATGTCCGTTCCTGTTCGTAAATTCGATGCGGTCATCGTCGGTGCGGGTGGTGCAGGCCTGCGTGCCGCACTGCAATTGTCCGAAGCCGGCCTGAAAACCGCCGTGCTGTCCAAGGTATTCCCCACCCGCTCGCACACTGTGGCAGCGCAGGGTGGTGTTTCGGCATCGCTGGGTAACTCCGAGCCGGATCACTGGCACTGGCACATGTACGATACCGTCAAGGGCTCGGACTGGCTGGGCGATCAGGACGCGATCGAATTCATGTGCCGCGAAGCACCGAATGTGGTGGTGGAGCTGGAGCACTTCGGCATGCCGTTCGACCGCAACGCCGATGGCACCATTTACCAGCGCCCGTTCGGCGGTCACATGTCCAACTTCGGCGAGAAGCCGGTGCGCCGCGCCTGTGCCGCAGCGGACCGTACCGGCCATGCCATGCTGCATGCGCTGTACCAGCGCAATGTGCGTGCCAATACCCAGTTCTTCGTCGAGTGGATGGCACTGGATCTGGTGCGCGACGAGCAGGGCAATGTGCAGGGCGTGGTTGCCATGGAAATGGAAACCTCAGAAGTCTACGTCTTCCAGGCCAAAGCCACGCTGTTCGCCACTGGCGGCGCAGGCCGCATTTTCTCGTCCAGCACCAATGCCTTCATCAACACCGGTGATGGCCTCGGCATGGCAGCACGTGCCGGCATCCCGCTGGAAGACATGGAATTCTGGCAGTTCCACCCCACCGGCGTGGCCGGTGCAGGCGTGCTGATCACCGAGGGCGTGCGTGGCGAAGGCGGCATCCTGCGCAACAGCAACGGCGAGCGCTTCATGGAGCGCTACGCGCCGAATGCCAAGGACCTGGCATCGCGCGACGTGGTATCGCGCGCCATGGTGACCGAGATCAACGAAGGCCGCGGCTGTGGCCCGAACAAGGATCACGTGCTGCTGGATATCACCCATCTGGACCCGGAAGTCATCAAGTCCAAGTTGCCGGGTATCCGCGAAATCTCCATCAAGTTTGCCGGGGTAGACCCGATCAAGGCGCCGATCCCGGTCGTGCCGACCTGCCACTACCAGATGGGCGGCATTCCGACCAACTACAAGGGCGAAGTGGTGGTCGACGAGCAGATCGTCAGCGGCTTCTATGCCGCAGGCGAAGTGGCGTGTGCATCGGTGCACGGCGCCAACCGCCTGGGTACCAATTCGCTGCTGGACCTGCTGGTATTCGGCAAGAGCTCGGGCAACTCGATGATCGATTTCATCCGGAACGCGCCGAAAGACCTGCCGGTGCTGGCCATGGCCGATGTGGAGCGCTCGGTGGCGCGCGTGGACGAACTGGACCAGCGCAGCAGCGGCACGCAGGTGAACGATGCGCGGCTGGCCATGCAGGCCACCATGCAGAAGCATTGCGGCGTGTTCCGCTTCAAGGACATGCTCAAGGAAGGCGTCGAGAAGATTCTGGAAGTCGAGAAGCAGGTCAGCACCATCGTGATCGCCGACAAGTCCAAAACCTTCAATACCGCCCGCCTGGAAGCGCTGGAGCTGCAGAACCTGATCGAAGTGGCCAAGGCCACGATGATCTCTGCCGATGCACGGACCGAATCGCGTGGCGCGCATGTGCGTGATGACCATGAAGACACGCCTGCCAACCCGAATGGGCGTGACGACGTTAACTGGCTCAAGCACACCTTGTGGCACCGCGAAGGCAACCAGCTCAAGTACAAGCCTGTCACCATGAAGCCGCTGTCGGTTGATCCGATCGCGCTCAAGACCCGTTCTTACTAAGGGTGAAGAACATGACTACCCGTAACGTCAAATTCAGCATTTACCGCTTCGATCCGGAAAAAGATGCAAAGCCGTACATGCAGGACTACACCGTCGAACTCGATTCCACCGAGCACAAGCTGCTTGATGCACTGGTCAAGCTCAAGGTACTGGATGATTCCGTGTCGTTCCGCCGTTCCTGCCGCGAAGGCGTATGCGGTTCGGACGCGATGAACATCAACGGCAAGAATGGCCTGGCCTGCGTGACCGATGTGGACAGCCTCAAGCAGCCGATCCAGATCCGCCCGCTGCCCGGCCTGCCGGTGGTGCGTGACCTGATCGTGGACATGACGCAGTTCTTCAAGCAATACCACTCGATCAAGCCGTACGTGCAGAACGATACGCCGCCACCAGACCGCGAGCGCCTGCAAAGCCAGGAAGACCGCAAGGAGCTCGATGGCCTGTACGAATGCATCCTGTGCGCATGCTGCTCGACCTCCTGTCCGTCTTTCTGGTGGAACCCGGACAAGTTCGTGGGCCCGGCCGGTTTGCTGGCTGCGTACCGCTTCATTGCGGATACCCGCGATACGGCAACCAACGAGCGTCTGGACAATCTTGAAGATCCGTATCGTTTGTTCCGTTGCCACACCATCATGAACTGCGTGGATGTGTGCCCGAAAGACCTGAACCCGACCAAGGCCATCGGCAAGATCAAAGACCTGATGGTCAAGCGCATTGCCTGACGTCGATGAGCAATCTCATCGACGACGCTGAAATGAAACGCATCCTCTGGCGCTCGCGCCGGGGCTTGCTGGAGCTGGATCTGCAACTGGAGCGCTTTGTCGCCGAAGCGCTGCCGGGTCTGGGCGCTGCGGAGCTGGAGGATTACCGCCGGCTGCTGCTGTTGCCCGACCAGGATTTTCTGGAATACCTGAACGGCAAGAGCCTGTGCCCGGATGAGTCGCTCAGAGCGATCATCGCGCGCATTCAAGCCTTGCAACAATAAAACGGGCCTGGCACCAGCCGGGCTTCAACCCTGGAGTCACACAGATGGAAAACAAAGTCACCCTGACTTACAAGAACGGCGAGCAAACGATCGACTTGCCGGTTTTGCCGGGCACACTGGGTCCGAGCGTGGTCGATATTCGCGCTTTCTCGAAGACCGGCATGTTCACCTTCGACCCGGGTTTCCTTGCTACTTCTTCGTGTGAATCCAAGATCACTTTCATCGATGGCGACCTGGGCCAGCTTTACTACCGCGGCTACCCGATCGAGCAACTGGCCGAGCACAGCGATTACCTGGAAGTGTGCTACCTGCTGGTCTACGGCGAGCTGCCGACGGCCGAGCAGAAGGCCGAGTTCGAAACCACCGTTACCCGCCACACCATGGTGCACGATCAGCTGAACTCGTTCTTCAAGGGCTTCCGCCGCGATGCGCACCCGATGGCGATGATGGTGGGCGTGGTTGGCGCGCTGTCGGCGTTCTACCAGGACAGCCTCGACATCAATAACCCGCGTCACCGCGAAGTGGCCATCTACCGCCTGATCTCCAAGATCCCGACCATTGCGGCAATGTGCTACCGCTACAGCAAGGGCCTGCCGTTCAACTATCCGAAGAATGAGCTGAGCTACACCGGCAATTTCCTGCACATGATGTTTGCCAATCCGTGCGAAGAGTTCAAGCCGAACCCGGTGCTGGTACGCGCGCTGGACCGCATCTTCACGCTGCATGCCGACCACGAGCAGAACGCGTCGACGTCGACGGTGCGCCTGGCCGGTTCGTCCGGTGCCAACCCGTTTGCGTGCATCTCCGCCGGCATCGCTTGCCTGTGGGGTCCGTCGCATGGCGGCGCCAACGAAGCCGTGCTGAAGATGCTCGATGAAATCGGTTCGGTGGAAAACGTGCCGGCGTTCATGGAAGGCGTGAAGGCCAAGACCCACAAGCTGATGGGCTTTGGCCACCGCGTGTACAAGAACTTCGACCCGCGCGCCAAGATCATGAAGCAGACCTGCGACGATGTGCTGAACGAGCTGGGCCTGCGTGACGATCCGAAATTCCAGCTGGCGATGAAGCTGGAAGAAATCGCGCTGAGCGATCCGTACTTCATCGAGCGCAAGCTGTACCCGAACGTCGACTTCTATTCGGGCATCGTGCTGACCGCGCTGGGTATCCCGGTGTCGATGTTCACGGTGATCTTCGCGCTGGCACGTACCGTGGGCTGGATCAGCCACTGGAACGAAATGATTTCCGACCCGGGCATGAAGATCGGCCGCCCGCGTCAGCTGTACACCGGTGCGCAGCGTCGCGATTACGTCGAGGTTGCCAAGCGCGGTTGATGCAGTATCAGGCGTCGCCCCCATGTAAAAGGGGCGGCGCTTTTGCATTGATCCGGCTTGACCAGGCGTGGCAAGGACAGGACTGAATAAAAATGATGAAAGAACTTGAGTTGAATTCCCACCTGTTTGGCGGGAATGCCCCGTTCGTGGAAGACCTCTACGAACAATACCTGGCCGATCCGGCTGCGGTGGACGGCGAGTGGCGCAGCTACTTCGACCAGCTGACGCAGGGCGCTGCCAGGCGTGATGTTGCCCGCGCGCCGATCGAGGAATCGTTCCGCCAGCTTACCCGCAGCCCGGTGCGCGTGGTGCAGGGCGTGGCGGCCGATGAGGAAGCCACCGAGCGCCAGGTGAACCTGCTGCGCATGATTTCCGCCTACCGCATCATGGGTAGCCGCCAGGCACAGCTCGACCCGCTCAAGCGCATGGACCAGACCGCGCTGCCGGAGCTGGACCCGAAAACCCATGGCCTGACCGATGCCGACATGGGCATCACCCTGGGCACCAATATCGGTGGCCTGCCGCGCGCTACGCCGGCCGAAGTGCTGGCTTTCCTGAAGCAGACCTACTGTGGCAGCATCGGCCTGGAATACATGCACATCACCAACAACGAGCAACGTCGTTGGGTGCAGGATTATTTCGAATCGCGCCGTTCCACGCCGTCGTTCAGCACGGAAGAGAAGCAGCGCATTCTCAAACAGGTGACTGCGGCGGAAACGCTGGAACTCTACCTGGGCAAGAAGTACGTGGGCCAGAAGCGCTTCGGCCTGGAAGGCGGCGAAGCGATGATCGCCGCGATGGACCGCATCGTGCAGGGCTCCGGCCGTGATGGCGTGCAGGAACTCATCATCGGCATGGCGCACCGTGGCCGCCTGAATGTGCTGGTGAACACGCTGGGCAAGCTGCCGCGTGAACTGTTCAGCGAATTCGAAGGCCGCCCGACCACCGAGCTGCCGTCGGGCGACGTGAAATACCACAATGGTTTCTCCGCCGACATCCCCACGCCGGGCGGCCCGATCCACCTGTCGCTGGCGTTCAACCCGTCGCACCTGGAAATCGTCAACCCGGTGGTGGAAGGCTCGGTACGTGCACGCCAGCAACGCCGTGGCGACAAGACCGGTGCGCAGGTGCTGCCGGTGCTGATCCACGGTGACTCGGCCTTTATCGGCCTGGGCACCAACCAGGGCACGTTCAACCTCGCCAACACACGCGGTTACGGCACTGGCGGTACGCTGCACATCGTGGTGAACAACCAGATCGGCTTTACCACGTCGGATACCCGCGATACCCGCTCCACCATCTATTGCACCGATATTGCCAAGATGGTCGAGGCGCCGATCTTCCACGTGAACGGCGATGATCCGGAAGCGGTGTGCCTGACCGTGGAAGCCGCGCTGGCGTTCCGCAAGCAGTTTGCCCGTGATGTGGTGATCGATATCGTCTGTTTCCGCCGTCATGGCCACAATGAAGCGGACGATCCCTTCATCACCCAGCCGATGATGTACAAGAAGATCGCGCAGCATCCGGGCGTACGCAAGAAGTACGTGGACCGTCTGATTGCCGAAGGCGTGGTGAGCGAAGCCGAAACCAATGGCCTGATCGATGCTTACCGCGCAGCGCTGGACCGGGGCGAGCACGTGGAACAAACCACGCTGACCGATTACAAGCGCTCGTACGCGATCGATTTCTCCAAGTACATGGGCAACCACTGGCGTCACCCGGTCACCACCGCGGTACCGCAGGCAGACCTGCAACGCCTGGGCGAGAAGCTGCTGCAGGTGCCGGCCGATTTCAAGCTGCGCGCCAACGTGGAGAAAATCCTCAAGGACCGCGGCGAGATGGTGAACGGCAATCTGGGCGTCGACTTCGGCACTGCCGAATCGCTGGCCTATGCCACCTTGCTGACCGAGGGCTATGCGGTGCGTATCTCCGGTGAAGACTCGGGCCGTGGCACGTTCAACCACCGCCACGCGGTGCTGCATGACCAGAACCGCGAGAAGTGGGACCAGGGCGTACATATCCCGCTGCAGCATATTTCCGACAACCAGGCGCACTTCCTCGTGATCGATTCGATCCTGAACGAAGAAGCGGTGCTGGCGTTCGAATACGGCTACGCATCATCGGCGCCGGATGAACTGGTGATCTGGGAAGCGCAGTTCGGTGACTTTGCCAACGGCGCACAGGTGGTGATCGACCAGTTCATCACCTCCGGTGAAACCAAGTGGGGCCGTCTGTGCGGGCTGACCATGCTGCTGCCGCACGGTTACGATGGCGCCGGCCCTGAGCACTCGTCCGCACGTGTCGAGCGCTTCCTGCAGATGTGTGCCGAGCACAACATCCAGGTGGTGCAGCCATCCGAAGCGGTACAGATGTTCCACGTGCTGCGCCGCCAGATGGTGCGCCCGGTGCGCAAGCCGCTGGTGGTGATCATGAGCAAGAAGCTCCTGAAAGCCAAGAATGCCGCCAGCCCGATCGAGCAGTTCAGCAACGGCGAATTCCGTACCGTGATCGGCGAAGCCGGCGAGCTGGATGCCAAGAAGGTCAAGCGCGTGATTGCCTGCGCCGGCCAGGTGTACTACGACCTGCTGGCTGCGCGTACCCAGCGCGAGATCAAGGACATTGCCATCGTCCGTGTCGAGCAGCTGTATCCGTTCCCGACTGAAGAACTCAAGGCAGAGCTGGCGCGTTTCGGCAATGCCAGGGAAATCATGTGGGTGCAGGAAGAGCCGCGCAACCAGGGTGCCTGGCACCAGATCCGCCACCGGCTGGAAAACTGCATGGAGCCGAAGCAGACGCTGCTGTTCGCCGGCCGTCCATCGTCGGCTTCCCCGGCAGTCGGTTACATGAGCAAGCATAACGCGCAGCTGAAGGCCTTCGTCGAAGAAGCGCTGACGCTGTAATTCCAACGCGGCGCCCACACCGGGCGTCGCGTCTTGTCGTTTCGGGATCGCCCGCACGAACAGAGCCATTTGGAGAAACACCATGATCGTAGAAGTCAAAGTCCCGCAGTTGCCGGAATCGGTTGCCGAAGCCACGCTGCTGCAGTGGAAGAAAAAGCTTGGCGAAGCAGTCGCCCGCGATGAAAACCTGATCGATATCGAAACCGACAAGGTGGTGCTGGAAATCGTTGCGCCGCAAGCCGGCGTGCTGGTGTCCATTTCCCAGCAGGAAGGCGCCACCGTCGGCAGCCTCGACATCATTGCCACCATCGATACCGCCGCAGCCGCTGCCGCTACCCCGGCTGCAGCACCTGCTGCAGCCGCACCGGCGCCGGCTGCTGCCCCGGCCGCATCGGCCGCATCGGCCACCGCCATGCCGGCTGCCAAGAAACTGGCCGCTGATAGCGGTGTGGACCTGGCCAAGGTGGAAGGCTCGGGCCGCGGTGGCCGCGTGCTCAAGGAAGACGTACAGAATGCCGCCGCAGGTGCTGCCAAGCCGGCGGCTGCCGCGGCTGCAGCACCGGTCGCCGTGGCTGCGGGCGAGCGCGCCGAGCAGCGCGTGCCGATGTCCCGCCTGCGCCAGCGCGTGGCAGAACGCCTGCTGCAATCGCAGCAGACCAATGCCATCCTCACCACCTTCAATGAAGTGAACATGAAGCCGGTGATGGACCTGCGCAACAAGTACAAGGACAAGTTCGAGAAAGAACACGGCGTGAAGCTGGGCTTCATGGGCTTCTTCGTGAAAGCCGTGGTGGCCGCGCTGAAGAAGTACCCGATCGTCAATGCATCGGTGGATGGCAACGATATCGTTTACCACGGCTATTTCGACATCGGCGTAGCCGTTGGCTCGCCGCGCGGCCTGGTGGTGCCCATCATCCGCAATGCAGACCAGCTGAGCCTGGCCGAGATCGAAAAGACCATCGCCGACTTCGGCAAGCGCGCGCAGGAAGGCAAGCTGACCGTTGAAGAGCTGACTGGCGGCACCTACACCATCTCCAACGGTGGTACGTTCGGTTCGTTCTTCTCCACGCCGATCATCAACCCGCCGCAAGCGGCCATCCTGGGCATGCATGCCACCAAGGAGCGAGCCGTGGTTGAAAACGGTGAAGTGGTGGTGCGCCCGGTGATGTATCTGGCTCAGTCGTATGACCACCGCATCATCGATGGCCGCGAAGCTGTGCTGAGCCTGGTTGCGATCAAGGAAGCGATCGAAGACCCGGCCCGCCTGCTGCTGGATCTGTAATAGCGACGGGGCGGGGCAACCCGCCCCCTGTGCATCAACCAGGAATTACACCATGTCCCAACAATTTGACGTCGTCGTCATCGGCGGCGGCCCTGGCGGTTATGTCGCGGCGATCCGTGCAGCGCAGCTGGGTTTCAGCACCGCCTGCATCGATGCAACCCGCAGCGCAGACGGCAAGGCCAGCCTGGGCGGCACCTGCCTCAACGTCGGCTGCATTCCGTCCAAGGCGCTGCTGCAATCGTCCGAGAACTATCACAACGCACTGCACGGCTTCGCTGATCACGGCATCGACGTAGGCAGCGTAAAGCTCGACGTGACCAAGATGCTGGCGCGCAAGCAGGAAATCATCAACAAGAACACCGGCGGCATTGCTTACCTGTTCAAGAAGAACAAGGTCACGTCCTTCCTCGGCTACGGCAGCTTCAAGGCACGCGCTGGTGACAAGTACCAGATCGAAGTGAAGGATGGCGACAAGGTCGACGTGATCGAAGCCACGCACGTGATCATTGCCACCGGCTCCAAGGTACGCCAGTTGCCCGGCGTGACGATCGACAACCAGCTGGTGCTGGATAACGAAGGCGCGTTGGCCATTGCTGCCGTACCCAAGAAGCTGGGCGTGGTTGGCGCCGGCGTGATCGGTCTGGAAATGGGCTCGGTCTGGAAGCGCCTGGGTGCAGACGTGACCGTGCTGGAAGCAATGCCATCCTTCCTTGGTGCGGCCGATGAGCAGGTGGGCAAGGAAGCATACAAGTTCCTGACCAAGGAAACCGGCCTCGCCATCCATACCGGCGTGAAGATCGGCGACATCAAGGTCGGCAAGAAGGACGTGACCGTTGCGTGGACCGATGCCAGCGGCGCAGAACAGAAAAATGTCTTCGACAAGCTGATCGTCGCGATTGGCCGTGTGCCGAATACCGACAATCTGGGTGCGGAAGCCGTTGGCCTCAAGCTGACCGACCGTGGCCAGGTGGAAGTGGACGACGAATGCCGTACCGCACTGCCGAACGTATGGGCGATTGGCGACGTGGTGCGTGGCCCGATGCTGGCACACAAGGCATCGGAAGAGGGCGTGGCCGTGGCCGAGCGCATTGCCGGCCAGCACCCGCATATCGATTTCAATACCGTGCCGTGGGTGATCTACACCAGCCCGGAAATCGCCTGGGTGGGCAAGAGCGAGCAACAGCTCAAGGCCGAAGGCGTTGAATACAAGAAGGGCCAGTTCCTGTTCTCGGCCAACGGCCGTGCACTGGCGCTGGGCGAGGCCAAGGGCTTCGTCAAGATGCTGGCCGATGCAAAAACGGACCGCATCCTGGGCGTACATATCGTTGGCCCGTTTGCATCCGAGCTGATTTCCGAAGCCGTGGTGGCCATGGAATTCAACGCATCGTCCGAAGACATCGCCCGTATCGTGCATGCGCACCCGTCGCTGTCCGAAGCACTGCACGAAGCAGCGCTCGGTTGCGACAAGCGCGGCCTGCACAGCTGATTTACAGCGGGCCGCCATGCTGCGGCCCGCGGCCCCCGACACCTCTCCTCACAAAGGATCTCAGAAATGAATCTGCACGAGTATCAAGCCAAGGAACTGCTGGCTAAATATGGCCTGCCAGTACAGCGTGGCATTCTGGCAAACAGCGCTGAAGAAGCTGCTGCTGCTTACGACACCCTCGGCGGCAAGTTCGCCGTGGTCAAGGCCCAGGTGCATGCCGGCGGCCGTGGCAAGGCGGGTGGCGTGAAAGTGGTCAAAAGCCGTGAAGAAGCCGCTGAAGTGGCCAAGACACTGATCGGTACCAACCTGGTGACCTACCAGACCGACGCAGCCGGCCAGCCGGTGCACTCGGTGCTGGTGTGTGAAGACATGTACCCGGTACAGCGCGAGCTGTACCTGGGCGCCGTGGTGGATCGTTCCAGCCAGCGCGTGGTGTTCATGGTTTCCACCGAAGGTGGTGTCGAAATCGAGAAGGTTGCCGAAGAAACCCCGGAAAAGATCATCAAGATCGAAATCGATCCGCTGGTTGGCGCACAGCCGTTCCAAGGCCGTGATGCCGCGTTCGCGCTTGGCCTGCAAGGCCCGCAGGTTGCTGCCTTCACCAAGCTGTTCCTCGGTGCTGCCAAGGCGTTCATCGACAACGACTTCGCGCTGTTCGAAGTGAACCCGCTGGCATTGCGCGAAAACGGCGAACTGGCCTGCGTGGACGGCAAGATCAATCTCGATTCCAACGCGCTGTATCGCCACCCGGACCTGCTGGCCCAGCGCGACAAGTCGCAGGAAAACGAGCGTGAAGTGAAGGCATCCGAGTTCGAACTGAATTACGTGGCGCTGGAAGGCAGCATCGGCTGCATGGTGAACGGTGCCGGCCTGGCCATGGCCACCATGGACATCATCAAGCTCAAGGGTGGCCAGCCGGCCAACTTCCTTGACGTGGGCGGTGGCGCCACCAAGGAACGCGTGATCGAAGCGTTCAAGCTCATCCTGGCTGACGATACCGTCAAGGGCGTGCTGATCAACATCTTCGGTGGCATCGTGCGTTGCGACATGATCGCCGAAGCCATCATTGCCGCGGTGAAGGAAGTGAACGTGACCGTGCCGGTTGTGGTTCGTCTGGAAGGCAACAACGCTGAACTTGGCGCCAGGATCCTCGACGAATCCGGCCTCAAGCTGACTTCGGCCCAGGGCCTGAACGACGCAGCCGAGAAGATCGTTGCTGCTGTTGCAGCCCTCTAAACCGCACGCGTAAAAGGATTTTGAAATGAGCGTACTCGTCAATAAAGATACGAAAGTGCTGGTGCAAGGCTTCACCGGCAAGAACGGTACCTTCCACGCTGAACAAGCGTTGAAGGTCGGCACCAAGGTCGTTGGTGGCGTGACCCCGGGCAAGGGCGGTGCCGAGCATCTGGGCCTGCCGGTGTTCAACACCATGAAAGATGCCGTGCGTGAAACGAAGGCTGATGCCTCGGTCATCTACGTGCCGGCACCGTTTGCCAAGGATTCCATCCTGGAAGCCATCGACAGCGGCGTGCAACTGATCGTATGCATCACCGAAGGCGTGCCGACCCTCGACATGCTGTACGTGAAGAAGGCTGTCGACGAAGCCGGCATCCGCCTGATCGGGCCGAACTGCCCGGGCATCATCACCCCGGGTGAGTGCAAGATCGGCATCATGCCGTGGCACATTCACCAGCCGGGCCGTATCGGCATCGTGTCGCGTTCCGGCACGCTGACCTACGAAGCCGTGGCGCAAACCACCGCGCTGGGCCTGGGCCAGTCCACATGTATCGGTATCGGCGGCGACCCGATCCCGGGCACGTCGCACATCGATGCGCTGAAGCTGTTCCAGGACGATCCGGATACCGACGCGATCATCATGATCGGCGAGATCGGTGGTTCGGCTGAAGAAGAAGCTGCCGAATTTGCCAAGTCTTACGTGACCAAGCCGGTTGTTGGCTACATTGCTGGTGTGACTGCCCCCAAGGGCAAGCGCATGGGCCACGCTGGCGCCATCATTTCCGGCGGCAAGGGTACGGCAGAAGAGAAGTTCGCCGCGTTCGAGCGTGCAGGCATTGCCTACACCCGCAGCCCGGCCGAGCTGGGCAAGACCATGTTCGAACTGCTGAAAAGCAAGGGCATGATCTAAGCTTGCGCTGGCCCTGCTGCAACGGCCACGGCAAGAAAAACGCCACCTTCGGGTGGCGTTTTTTCATGTCCGGCGCCTATGGGCAATCCCGAATGCCAAAAGCCCCACCGAAAGGTGGGGCTTTTGGCATGCACAGCGGCTTTACGCCGGCTGTGGCAGCGCCACATCAGCCGTTCGGGCAGTTCTGGTAAGCCTGGATGCAGCTCGGGTAGAACGGGTTGTTCTCACAAACGCGATGCTTGATTTCGCACCACGGGTTGCCGTAGTCGTCGGCAAATGCCGGGGCGGAAACGGCGAATGTCATGCCCAGAGCCGTTACCAGTGCAGCGATGTTGACCAGCGCTTTGCGCCTGGATGCTCGTATGCTTTCTTGCAATATAAGCTCACAATAATGTTTGGTTACACATGCCGGTCTGTGTAGATCTATGCTGAAGGCCCTATTTTCATTGGATTTTCTTCTGACTGTTCTTAGCCTCGCATCAAGTTTTGCGTGTTGTTTTTGCAACAAAATGTTACTTTCCGGTTTGTCAGGAATGCCGATGAAAGGCGTCACACCGGTCGGATTTTTTTCATCTCTGTCAGATGTGGCGGCTTGCGAGATTGTTTGGCAGCAGAACTGTAAGCAGGTGTTACTGGCCGATGGTTGGCTGGATCGCAGCAGAGCTCGCTACTGGTACTGGCGGAGTGCACGGCCGCAAGAAGATGGCTGAGGTCAAGTTCGATCTGTTTCTGCAGCCATGCCGCAGCTCGGTCTGCGTCAGCCCCGGATGAGGTGGCCGGCAATAGCCGACCATAGCTGCAGTTTCTGCTCGAACCGGGTGGTCAGCGCGGGGCTGGTGGAAGGTAGCGCGTAGTGCTGCAGAGCGGCTGGCAGTTGCCGGTGCCCCAGCTTGTAGGCGGTCTGGCCGTTGAAGGCGACTGCTTGCAGCTGCGGTAGTTCTGCCAGCAGTTCTGGCAGTGCATTGGGTGCAATGGCGCGCAGATCGGCATCCAGGCTGCCGCGCCGCTCGGCTTGGCCGACGACATCCCACAGCCCTACGCCAGCGGCCAGCAGCGCCTGCAGCCGCTCCGGGTAGGGCATGGTCACTAGTGACTGCCCTGTCAGCGCCGCCATGATGGGCCAGAACGCATTGCGTGGATGTGCGTAGTACGCCTGCTGGGCCAGCGAGACCACCCCGGGCAGGCTGCCAAGCACCAGCAGGCGAACGTCAGCGTTGACCACCGGTGGAAAACAGTTGAGCGGTAATTGCATCGGCATTCAATCCGTACACGCGTGGCGGAAGCTTCACAATGAAAAGCGCCACCGTGAGCCGGTGGCGCGCTTTCCGTTCACATTCAGCGGCCCAGCGTCTCCTGGGTGAGCACACTGGCATCGAAGCCCAAGCGCAGGCCACCCCAGTGGCGACCGTCGATGGTGATGGGCACATCCAGCTCGGTCATGATCTCGCCGGTATCGCGTACATAGGTCTGCAGCAGGAAGCGCTGCGTATTGCGCCCGGCACGCAGGCCGGCCGGGTCATTGAAAATGCGCTTGTCGCGGCTGTTGACGAGATCGACGGCCTTGTCGCCGGTCTGCGGCTTGGAATACCAGCTGTTGTGCGTGGGGCCGTAGCCGTTCACGTCGATGGCCAGCGAGAACTTGCCACCCGGTGTTTCCTTGGCCAGCCGGTCGTAGAGCGGCTGGATTTCCTTCTCGAACAATTGGTCGTAGCTGGTCTTGAATTTGGGCGGATTGCTGCCAGCAATGGCCTGGTAATTCTGGTCGAACACGTTCACGCCGCGCTTGCGGAAATCCTCGATCTTGGCGGCCACCTCGTCGCGTACGCGTCCGCAGCGCTGGATGGCGGCATCCAGTTCACCCTTGCCCACCACGAAGCGCCCGATCAGTTCCTGTACTTTTTCCGCTGCGCGCGAGAGATCCTGCGACGATTGCGCCGAGCGGGTCATGCGCTCGTTCACGGCCAGCGAAAGCTGGTGGATTTCCGAGACATTGGCGTTGACGAGGTTGTTGGCGACGGAAAATTCTTCCAGCGTGCCCGCAATACCCTGCAGTGCGTCGCTGGTGGATTCGAAATCGCCCATCATCTTGGCAAACTGGCCAGAGGCCTTTTCCACCACCTCGTGCGTGAGCTTGGCATCACGGTTGATCAGTTCGGTTTCCGACAGGGTTTCGGCCACCTGGCTGAGCATGCTGTCGATATTGTGCGAGATGTCGTCGGTGGCAAGGCCCACCTTGTCTGCCAGCTTGCGCACTTCATCGGCCACCACCGCAAAGCCGCGGCCGGCCTCACCGGCGCGCGCAGCTTCGATGGCAGCATTGAGTGCCAGTAAATTGGTTTGCCCGGAAATTTCCTTGATCAGGTCGACAATGGCCTTGATATTGGCTGAGCGCTGGTTCAGCCCGTTCACGGTCACATTGAAATTGTTGATCTTGCCGGTAATGGCATTGATGCGTGCGGTGACATCCTGCAGCTCGGCATACGATTCACGCGCCAGCACCAGGTTGCCGCCAGTGGTTTCCGAAATGGCTTGCGTACGGTGTGTGACTTCATTGATGCCACTGGTGGTTTCGTTGCTGGCTTCCACCACTTTTTGCGCCAGCTGATCCTGTTGCTGCGTCGAGGTGGCCGAATCCTTGATGTTTTTCATGGATTTCGCGGCCTCCAGCGCTATGCCCACCGTCATGGTCTGCACGTTTGCGATGATATCGCGCTGCTTGGCGAGGAAAGCGTTACAGGTCTTGCCCAGGTCGGCAATTTCGTCACTGGTGATGATGGGTACATCAGTGGAAAGATCGCCTTCACCGCTGGCAACATCGTCAAATACACCTGTGATGCGCCGGATCGGCCGGGTAATCCAGTAATTGAAGTAAACCAGTTGCACGGTGACCAGGATCAGCGTCAATACCAGCCCCACCCATCCCCACAGCTGAACGCCATCAAGCGTGCTGGTCAGGCGTGCCGTTGCAGTGGCATCAAGCTTGAGTGCGCGGGCTGAATCAGCCAGCTCGCTACCAGCCAGATAACTCGCCAGCAATACGGCCAGTGGGAAGAGGGCAAACAAGTAGAGGAAAGCGAATTTGCGGCCCAGTGTGGGCAGCAAGTTGCGCTCCAGGCTGGTATGGAAGCTATCGAACCCTGACATGCCGATTCCTTGGAACAGCTGATGCTGTTTTTATGGGCTTGGCCATGCTATCGGCCAAGCCTTGCTGAACTGTAGGACAGGCGATCAGATCGCGGCAAATGCAGCCTGCAGTTGTTCCAGGCTCAGATGCCAGCGGCCCAGCATATGACGGAATACGGCGAGTTCAGCATCGCTGAATTCGTTATCGGCCTTGGAAATATCCAGCGCCAGTGCGGCAATTAGCAGGCGTTTTTTCGGATCGTCCACGGTATCAAGCAGCATGTCGATACGGTCGCGGTCGATCAGTTTGATCTGGCCTTCGTCATCGGCCTCGTTGGAGAGGTCGTTGCAGTAATCCTGCAGCACCACGATAAAATCCTTGCGACTGATACCCAGTGCTTCGTACACATGCAGGTGCTCCAGCTCATCGATCTCGGCCGGATCGAAATTGCCGTCACAGATCATCTGCATGACCAGGATGCGTGCCTGTGCCTCGGGGCTGTTGTTGGCGTATTTCTTCATGACTGTTGTTCCCTTAATCCCTGCAAGGCCTCGATAAAGGCGGGTGGTATCGCGGCGCTTTTGCGCTTTGTGTAATCAAAAAAAACAATACTGGTCTTGGCGTCGGCCACCGGCCGCTCGCCCGCGCTCACGCGGTAGTACAGATCGAAGCTGCTACGCCCCATTTCATCGGCTGCCAGCGTAATCGTCAACTGTTCTCCGGCAAACGCTTCACTGCGGTACACCATCACCGCATCGGCCAGGATGATGCCCGGCTGCGTGGTGCTACCGATCTCGCTGAAGCCCAGCGCAGTAAGAAAACGTACGCGTGCCTCGTGCAGCAATGCCAACAATGCCTGATTGGCAAGATGGCCGCCATAGTTGAGATCGGTAATCCGCACCTCGATGACAGTGGAATAATCCACTATTTCGGGCACGTTGAGTTTGATGCGGGCCATTTTTTGCTGCAATCGGAAAGGTAAGCCAAGTGTAATGTCTGTGGCGATGCCACCGCAACCCGCATGCGGGGGCATCTGCTAGACTGATAACAGGGCGCAAACCCAAGGAGAACGCGATGTATCAGAAAATCCTGGTGCCGGTGGACGACAGTGAAACCTGCGTTGCCGCGCTGAAAGAGGCCACCCGTTTTGCCAATGACCAGCACGCCAGGGTCCGCCTGGTGCATGTGATCGATCTGGCGCAATTTGCCTGGAGTGCAAACGAATTCCTGGATGTACCGCAACTGCAGGAAGCGCTGCGGCGTGCCGGCCAGCGCACGTTGGCCACGCAGGCAGAACGCATGCAGGAGGCGGGTATCGAGGCAGAAACCGCGCTGCTGGAAGCGTGGGGCGGCAACCTGGCCAAAACCATCGTCGAGGACGCCGATGGCTGGCAGGCAGACCTGATCGTGATGGGCACGCATGGTTATGGCGGGCTGACGCATTTGCTACTGGGCAGCGTTGCCGAAGGCGTGATGCACCAGACTACCGTGCCGGTGTTGCTGGTACGGGCCAAAGCCAATGCCTGATGGCGTCAAAACCGTCATTCCGTTGCGGGTGGACAACCATGATCGCGATAACGCCGGGTTTACCTACGTCTACCCGGTGATTTCGCGCCGCGCGGGCGGCGTATCGGTGGGGATCAATCTCAACCCCAACAATGCCTGTAATTGGCGTTGTCTGTATTGCCAGGTGCCGGATCTGCAGCGTGGCGGCCCGCCAAACATCGATATTGCCCAGCTTGAGGCCGAGCTGGTGCACATGCTGGATGACATCGTGCATGGCGATTTCATGCAGCAGCGCGTGCCTGATGGTGCGCGCCGGCTCAATGACGTGGCTTTCTCCGGCAATGGCGAACCGACGATGAGTGCGGAATTTCCGGCGGTGGTGGAACGGGTGGGGCAGGTGCTGGCAAGGTTCGGCTTGCTGGGCAAGATCAAGCTGGTGCTGATCAGCAATGGCAGCCAGTTTTACAAATCCGCGGTGCAGCAAGCAGCAGCACGCATGCGCGCGCTCGGAGGGGAAATCTGGTTCAAGGTTGATCGTGCGCCGCAGGATGGTTTCAGTATGGTCAACCAGGTGCAGCTCAGGCACGATGCCGTTACGAGGCATCTTGCCGCTGCCAGCGCAGCCTGCCCGACATGGATGCAAACCTGCATGTTCAGCCAGGATGGCATTTTGCCGTCCTCCGCCGAACTGGATGCCTACTGCAGCTATCTGCAGGCATTGCCGGACGCGGGCATTGCATTGCAAGGGGTACTGCTGTATGGCCTGGCGCGGCCTTCCATGCAGCCGGAAGCCCCGCGTTTGCAGGCGGCACCGGCAGAATGGATGCGGGCACTGGCCGTGCGCATCGAGGCGCTCGGCTATGCCGTCAAGCTCAGCGTGTAACGCACACGGCCAGCCAGGCTGGCTGCGTGGTTGGTGCTGAGGTCAGAACGTTGTCTGGCTCAGGATGCCGAATGGGCTACATGCCTGGCCTGAGCCGGCGCAGCCTGGCCCGGCTCACTGGCTTCCAGCAACAGCTGGTAGAGCTCCGGGCGGTTCTGCTTCAGGTATTGCAGTACCGCTACATCGTCCTTGCCGATTTCAGCCAGATCGATGCGCTCCACGTGCACTACGCGCAGCAGTTCCTTCACGGGCTTGGGCATGGCACGGCCGCTTTCATAGCGCGAGCCACCGCTTTGCGTCACGCCGATCTTGCCCCAGAATTCCTGCTGGTTCATGCCCAGTTCGTGGCGGATTTCGCGTGGGTTGACGGATTTGGCAGTCATGGTATTTCTCCTTGAACGTCGCCGGGGATGGAATCGTGCTAACGGCGAATGATGGCTACATCTTAAAATCCACAGAAAAAAGAAACCCGTAACTATTCGGCTGTCATCGCGTGTACTAATTACAATGTCCTATGGGAACTGAAGATCTCTCTTTCGATGCGCTTGTGCTAGCGGCCCTGCAGGAGGCTGATCCGCAGCGCAAAGCGGCCATGACCACACAGCTTTCCGGCGGCAGCGCATCGCGCTCTGCCGCAGTGCCGATGATGCCGGTGGCTGCTCCGGGGCGGCCTGCCAGGCCGATATTGGTGGCACCGGCGGAACTGGTGCAGCGCAAGGTCAGCACCCGCGAGGGGCGTGCGGCCTTGTTGCATGCCATTGCCCATATCGAATTCAATGCGATCAACCTGGCGCTGGACGCCGTGCACCGCTTCCGCGACATGCCCGATGCCTACGTGAATGACTGGCTGCAGGTTGCCAGGGAGGAGGCATTGCATTTCACGCTGTTGCGCGAGCATCTGCGCACGCTGGGCTACGATTACGGGGATTTCCCCGCGCATGACGGCCTGTGGGATATGGCAGTCAAGACGGCGGACGATGTGCTGGTGCGCATGGCACTGGTGCCACGCATCCTCGAAGCGCGTGGCCTGGATGCCACGCCACCGATACGCGGCAAATTGGCCGGTGCCGGCGACAAGCGCGCCTGCGAAATCCTCGACATCATCCTGCGTGATGAAATCGGCCATGTGCAGACCGGCAACCGCTGGTACCACTGGTGCTGCGCGCAACGCGGGCTGGAGCCGGTGGCTACGTTCGTGCGGCTGCTGCGTGAATACGAGGCGCCGGCATTCCGCGGTGCACTCAATTACCCGGCGCGACTGGAAGCGGGCTTCAGCAACGACGAACTGGCGTTGATCGAGTCACTCAAGCTCTGATTGCCTGCCGACATCCCATGCTACGCGTCTGCAGCATGCCGTCTGTCAGGACCGGGCATCCAGATGGGTAATCAATTCGGGCAGCATGTCGAACGCCGATACCAGTGCATCCGCGCCCAGTGCCGCCACGTCATCGCCGTAGCCGTAATCCACCATTACGATGGGGCAGCCGGCTGCGCGTGCGGCCAGCAGGTCGTTTTTCGAATCGCCCACCATCAGCAGTGCTGCCGGTTCGATATTGAAGGCCGCTGTCACATGCAGCAGCGGTTCTGCCGCCGGTTTCTTCTGCGCCAGCGTATCGCCAGCCACGATGCAGTCAAAGTGCTCATGGATGCCCAGCAAGGCCAGCAGCGGCAGCGTATAGCGCTCCGGTTTGTTGGTGACAATGGCCAGCGGGTAACGCTGATGCAGCGTTGCCAGCGTGGCCTGCACGCTGGGATAGAAATCGGTGACTACCTTCAGCCCGGCGGTGTAATGCGCATCGAAACGCGCCATGGCCTCTTTTTGCACCGGGCTGCCTGTGTATTCGGCGTGGTGGTCGTCTGCCAGCGTGCGCGCCACCAGGCTGGATGCGCCATCGCCCACATAGCTGGCAACCGTGGCTACTGCCAGCGGTGCCAGGCCCAGATCGGCGCGGGCCAGATTGGCGGCGGCGGCCAGATCATGCACGGAATCGATGAGGGTACCGTCGAGGTCGAAGGCAATGGCGCTGATGGGCATGGGCTGATCCGGATATGGGGAAAAGCGTGATTCTAATGGCGTTTTCAGCGCAGCGTTGCAAGCAAGGCCAGCAATAGCGCAATGATCTGCAGCGCGAACAAGCACAGCAGGCGGCGCAATAGCCGCAACACACCTTGCCAGCGCGATGCCATGCTGCGTGGCGGATTGGCGGGTGCTTTGCCGGTGAGCGTTGCCAGCGCCAGATCAAACGCTGCGGTATCGCAATCTGGCGCATAGAGCGCGGCAAACAGCGCGCGGTCGAACATCAGCCGCGCGCCATGGTATTGCACACCGAGCGCCAGCACGACCGATGCAAGCAGCAGAATCTTTGCAATCAGTGGCGCCAGGAAAACGCATGCGGCAGCCAGCACCAGCAATGCAGCGGAAAAGTACGTCAGGCGGCTGGCTATCGCGAGCGCGGCCAGCAAGACCGCGCCTGCACTCTGATGTTGCAGATCGTATGGTGGTTCACGTTGCTGATCGGCATTGCTCATGATCTGGCCGCTGCCCAGCGCTGCAACAATGCCGTATGCGGCTCGTGCAGTACCACGCCGCCACGCGCCTTGCGCACCCGCGCAATGGCACTGGCCATGTCCGCCGCCTGTCCACTGGCCAGCAACCAAGCGGCAACAACCGTGGCACTGCGCGATAGCCCCAGCGCGCAATGGATCAACACCGGGCCGTTTTTACGCAATTGCGTGAGGGTGGCCAGTGCTTGCTCGAGTTCGCGCTCCGAAGGGGGCACCAGGTCCAGCAAGGGACAGGCGGCATATGTCAGCTTTGCTGTGGTGCGACTGCGCGGCAGTTCTGCAGCCAGATCGAGTACACCGGCCACACCGGCCAGATCCGCGGGCTGTGGATAATGGCCGATGGCCACTTCGGGTGTTACCCAGCCAGCCGGGCTCAGGCCAGGCAGATAGCGCCGGTATGACAGCCATGCGCCCAGCCGGTGCGGCGCCAGCAGGAATGCGGCAGTGAGCGTGTAGCGCCCATCAGGCCCTTTCTGGAAAATGCCCGGGCCCACCAACAGGTAAGCCAGCGCGACCAGCGCCAGCGCGGTGCACGGCCACAGCAGCAGCCAGTACCAGCCGCCCAGCAAGCCGGCTGGCAGCGCACAAAGCGCCGCGCCCAGCAGGTAGAGGCCGCCCAGCAAGCGTGCCCGCTGCGTATTGCCGGCCTGCCAGTGCTGCCAGTGGTGTGGAGGCATGGGCAGCGCATGGGTGATCAGCATGCCTACCATTAATCCGCTGATCACGTCGATGACGTGATGCTGCCAGGTGGTTAGTACCGAGAGGCCGATCAGGGAAAACCAGCCATGCAGCAACCAGCGCCAGCGCGGGCCGGTATGCGCGGCGTAACGCAACCACAGTATCCACAGCAGCGAAATGTGTAATGAAGGCGCCTGGTTGAAGGGCAGGTCAAAACTGGTCAGCGATGCAAACAGCGCACCGAACAGCCCGTCGGTTTCTGGCCGGGTGAAGGAGAACCTGAGCGGAAACAGCAGGAAGCCGATGACCGAGACGCCGGTGGCCAGCGCCAGCCGCAGTGCATGGGTATCGAGCTCGCGCCGGTTCACGCACAGCAATACGGATGCCGCGTACAGCAGGTCGATGCTCCAGTACGGCACGATGGTCCAGGGCCAGAACGGGATGTGCTTTTCCCAGCTGAACGCCATGCTGCCCACCTGCGGCAAACCGGCGGTATGTGTATTGGCAAAGCCATAGCTCAGGAAAAAGAACGGCCCCAGAAACATCAACCAGAGCGCGGCTGCCCGCCATGGCCGCTGCGTAGCTGTGCTCATGCCACCCGCTCGGCCAGTGAAACGCTGAAGATGCCCCATTCGTCGATCAGCTGTGTGAGCTTCCTGAAGCCAGCAGCGGTCACGAGTGCATCCATTTCCGCCTGCGTGCGGCGCCGCATCACCCACGGTTGGCCATCGCGGTGGCTGGTCAGCGCGCGTGCAATCATTTCCAGCTGCGGGTGCCACGGCTGGTTGGTGTAGACCAGATAGCCGCCAACCGGTACCGCATCTGCCAGCCCCTTCAACGAGGCCAGAATGGGCGGGTTATCCGGAAACAGTTCATACAGCCCGGAAACGATCGCCAAGGTCGGCTTGGGGTCGAGCGTGGAGAGGCTATCGCGATCGAAGGCATCGCCCTGTTTGAACTGCGCCTTGTGGGCAAGGCCGCGTGCTTCGATCAGCTTGCTGCCTTGTTCCACGTTCAGCGGGCTGTAGTCTCGCAGCAGGATGTGTTCTGCATCGGGAATCTGGTTCAGCGCATCCAGTACATATCGGCCATGCCCGGCGGCAATGTCTACCACGCGGATCGGCTCGCCACGTGCCTTGAGCTTGCCGGCGGCGGTGGCAATCAACTGCTCCAGGTGCAGTTTGCGGGCGCGGATGCCGCGCCAGCCTATGCTGTCGAGATAGATCTTGTCTGCCAGCTTGCCCAGCGGCGTGCTGCCGGTCACCTGGTTGCGGTACACGTAATCGAGCGTACTGCCGGAATCAAAACCGGTTTGCAGGCCCAGCTTGATGCCATCCGACAGGCTGCCCAGCGTGCGCATGTTCAGTCGGGTCAGCCCGTAGTACAGCCCCTTCGGGGAGAGTGCAGCCAGCGGTTGCTGCAGGGTGCGGTATTCATGTGCGGTATGGCCGTGGCGGTCTGCAGCCAGCAGATCAGGCCCGGATTCGTTGTCAGCGTAGATCTTGTCGACAAATACACGGATCTTGTCGAAAGCGAGCTTGCGATCACGCTCGCCCAGCGTGTCGTGATAGAAGCCTTCCAGCACGTGCTTTTCCTTCACTGCGCTGCCCAGCCGATCAAAAAATGCGTGCTGCGGTTCGTGGTGCACCACGAAGTCGGCACCGGAAATCAGCAATTGCGTGGGTACGGTGATGGCGCCGGCATCCGCCACCACGCGCTCGGCAGCTTCGTACAGCGCCAGCAGGATATGCGATGCAATCGGCCGCGTGATCAGCGGATCGGCCTCATAGGAGGCGATGCGTTCCGGATCGTGGCTGAGAAAGCGCGCTTTCACATAGGAATTGACAAAGAAACGGCCGCGCAGCTTTTCCAGCAGCGCGAGGCCCGGTCGTGCCAGCGGCACATACAGTTTCACCCTGAACGCCGGCGACGCCAGCACCATGCCGCGAATACGCGGCGCATAGTCGTGCACCCAGGTGGCCACCAGCACTGCGCCCACGCTTTGCGCGATGATCAGCACGTTTTCCATCGGCACGCCGCTCACTTGCGATGCGTGGCGCACGAACGCATCCACATCCCTGACCGATGCACCCAGGCTGGGGCTGAAGCCGCGCTCGCCCGGCGAGCGGCCGTGGCCGCGTGCATCCCAGGCAAATACCGGCACGCCGGGCATCGCCAGTTCATCCACCACGTGCTGCAACCGACCGGAATGCTCGTGGCCGCGATGGAACAGGACGATGATCCGGTCTGCCGGCGCGTTATCCTCGGCCGGCCAATGACGGTAGAAAAGCTGGGTGCCGTCGAATGTATGGAAAAGGTGTTCTTCTGCGTGGCGCATGGCTAGCCTTGTCTGGGTTCCGTTCCGGGTACCTGCCGTGCGGCATCCGGAGTGGCGGAGCGGGTTTCGCGCGGGGCTGCTGCTTGCCCCGTCACTTTGCGCTGCAGGGCAACAAAACGTGCCTGCAGATCGTTCTTGAAACGGACCTTGTCTTCATGCCAGCAAAAGGGCCGGTCGACATAGACATCGACAAAGAAGGGCACCGGTACACGCTGCCCCTTGGCCATCACCCGACCCAGCCCGTACATGTAAACGGGCACGATGGGGATGTCCGGATAGCGGCGGGCAAGGTGCCACAGGCCGGATTTCAACTCGGACAGTTGCCCGGGCTCGCCGCGCGTGCCCTCCGGGAACAGGATGACGATGCGCCCGGCCTCCAGTGCGGCTGCGCATCCGGCCAGCGGATCGACCGATTTGCTGGCACCGCCGCGCATCACCGGGATGATGCCCACCACATGCGTGGCAAACCACGCCAGCCAGCGGTTCACCAGAAAATAATCGGCCGCGGCGGCAGGGCGCACGTTCAGCACCCGCGACAGCGGAAACAGGCTGTAGAGCGTCAGGATGTCCAGATGGCTGTTGTGGTTGGCCACAATGATGGCGGGGCCCTTCAAGGGCAGTCGCTCGCGGTGCCGCAGCGTCAGGCCCAGCCATGCCAGCGTGACCGGGTAAGCCACGCCGACCACGAACAGCAGGCGCAGCGGCCATTGCCAGATCGGGACTGTCGGGGTGGCGGGCGTGCTCATCAGTAGTACAGGTAACGCAGGTAGTGGAAAAACAGCGGCGCGGTGTAGGTCAGTGAATCGAGCCGGTCCAGGATGCCGCCGTGGCCTGGTAGCAGGTCACCGGTATCCTTGATGCCGAGGTCGCGTTTCATGCCCGACATCACCACATCGCCAATGAAACCCGTTACCCCGATCAGCAAGCCGGCTACTGTTGCATACAGCGGTGACATGGGCGTCAGCAGTGGCCCCAGCAACCAGCCCAGCAGGCTGGTGGTGGCAACGCCGCCGACAAAACCGGCAATGGTCTTGTTGGGGCTGACCAGCGGAATGGCTTTCATGCGCCCGAATGCCTTGCCCCACAGGTATTGCGCCACGTCGTTGAGCTGCGTGAGCGCCACCAGGAACAGCACCAGCATCGGCCCGTTGCCTTTCATGGTACCGGTGACATCGGTCGGCAGCACCAGCAGATAGGCCATGTGCGACAGGCTGAATACCGTGGTCATCAGGCCCCAGTGCAGGCTGCTGGCCGCATGCAGGTAGCCACGCGTATCGCCCACCAGTACCATGCGCATGGGCAGAAACAGGAACATGTAGACCGGGATGAAGATGATGAACATGCCGTACCAGCCATCCCAGATCCAGAAATACTGGATGGGAATCGCCAGGTAAGCCCAGAACAGCGGCATGTGATCGGCTCGGCGCGTAGGCACCAGCGTCAGGTATTCCTTGAACGCGATGAAGCTGACGAACGCCAGCACCAGTAGCGATACCGTGCGGTTGACCGAGATCGCCAGCACGAACACCGTGACGATCCACCACCAGGTGCGGATGCGCAGCCGCAGCTCCAGCCAGTTTTTCTGCGGATAACGCCAGGCCAGCAGCGCGCTGGATACACTGGCGATCACCAGCAGTGCAAAAACAGCCCCCAGCATGTACCACAGCATGTGCGGTGCCTGATTCAGCGCCATCATGCGGCGGCCACCAATGCCTTGCGGCCGCGATGGATGCAGGTCAGCACCGATAAGCCGGCCAATAGCCAGAACAGGCCGTTACCCCAGGCCAGTGCGGCCGGGTAGCTGCCCACCAGCAAGGCGTAGCTACCCAGCACGAAAGCACGATCGCTTTTGCCCAGCGGCCCGTCGTAGCGGCGTGGCCCGCCCAGTGTTTGCCCCAGCACACCGATGAACTCCGTCATGCCTGCCAGCAGGACGAACAGCAGCACCGGCAACACGCCGGCTTGCGGCAACAAGGCGAAGGGCAGGTAGAGGGCGGCATCCGAAACCACGTCGCCCACTTCATTGAGTAGCGCGCCCAGCCTGGATTGCTGGCGGAATTCACGTGCCAGCATGCCATCGATGGCGTTAAGCGCCATGCGCAGCAGCAGGAAGCCCGGCAGTATCAGGAAATAGGCCGGGGTCGGTGTCCAGGCCAACCGGATGCCTACCGCCAGCGACGCTGCCATTGCCAGCAAGGTGACTTGGTTGGCGGTGATGCCGGCGTTGAACAGCGCGCTCAGGAGCGGGCGCAGCAACGATTGGAAGCGGGGTTTGAGATCGTAAAGCGTCATGCTTTTTTCTGAATTTTCATTGTCAACATGCGGTTTTGCCGGATGGATTGTTACGCCAAATGCATGGCGCAGGCAAACACTGTTGTAACAAACGACACAGCCGGCGCAGGGCCGGCTGTTGGCAGAACGCAGGCGATTGCCCGGTCAGCGGGTGTGGCTGGCGATCTCGTGTTTCATCTGGCTGATGATCTCGGCGTAATCGGCATGGCCGAAAATGGCCGACCCGGCAACGAAGGTATCCACGCCGGCAGCCGCAATTTCGCCGATATTGTCGATTTTCACGCCGCCATCGATTTCCAGATGAATGTGACGGCCAGTTATTGCCTTGTAGGCATCCAGCTTGGCGCGGCAGGCGCGTGCCTTGTCCAGCATGGCGGGGATGAACGACTGGCCGCCGAAGCCGGGGTTGACCGACATCAGCAGCACCATGTCCACCTTGTCGAGCACGTAATCGAGATGATCGAGCGAGGTGGCCGGATTGAATACCAGGCCAGCCTGACAGCCGTGTTGCTTGATCAGGCCCAGCGTGCGGTCGATATGCTGCGAGGCTTCCGGGTGGAAGGTGATGATATTGGCGCCCGCCTTGGCAAAATCCGGAATGATGCGATCTACCGGGCTCACCATCAGGTGCACGTCGATCGGCACGGTGGCGTAGGGCTTGATGGCTTCGCAAACCAGCGGGCCGATGGTGAGATTGGGCACGTAATGGTTGTCCATCACGTCGAAATGGATCAGGTCTGCGCCTGCGGCGATAACCTTGCTCACCTCTTCACCCAGCCGGGCGAAGTCGGCGGAAAGGATGCTGGGGGCGATGCGTACTGTCGTCATGGTGCGCTCCTGGATGGTGTCATGCCGCCATTCTAAACGAGGCTGCCTCCATCGGGCGCGGTACGAATGTGCGTGATTGGCCTAGAATCCGGGTCTGACTTACCGGAAATGCATGTCATGCTCGAATCGTTGTTTGGAATTACCACGCTGGTCGTACTGCTTGCCGGTGTACTGGTGGCTGTCCGCTTGCAGCAGCTCAGCCGCAATCAGCATGCGTCGCTCGAGCTGCTGGGGCAAGAACTCGAAGCACGCCACCGCGAGATGCTGAACGATCTGCATCAGGGCCTTGCGCGCCAATCCGAGGCCCAGCATGCAGCGCTGGCACAGCATGGCAATCTGCTCACGGATACCGTCAATCGCTCCGGTGAACGCCTGCGTGAAAGCATGAGCGAGAGTTTTGATCGCCTGCGCGAAGGCGTAAACCGCGAACTGCAGGAAACGCGTGAATCGATGAACCGCTTGCAGACGGCGCAGGGCGAATCGTTTGCCACGTTGCGGCTTGCGCTGACCACGTCGCTGGGTGAAAGCCGTGAATCCACCGCGCAGCAGCTTGCGCATATTTCCGAAGCGCTGCAAAGCAAGCAGGATCAGCTGCGCGAGGATGTGTTGCTCAAGCTGGGGCAGATGCTGGCCGAGCAATCAAAGCGGGAAATGGAGCTGATCCAGTCGATGCTGACCACCTCTGCACAGCAGCTCACGCAATCGGTGGGCGAACTCACCAAGACGGCGGATGGCCGGCTGGCGGAAATCTCCGGCAAGGTGACCGAGCGGCTGGACGAGGGCTTCAAGAAAACCAACGAAACCTTTGCCAATGTGATGGCACGCCTTGCCACCATCGACGAAGCACAGAAGAAAATCGACGGCCTGACCACCAACGTGGTCAGCCTGCAGGAACTGCTGGGTGACAAACGCTCGCGCGGAGCGTTTGGCGAGGTGCAACTGGAGCACCTGGTGCGCAACGTGCTGCCCAACCAGGTTTACGAGCTGCAGGCTACGCTATCGAACGGCACGCGCGTGGATTGCATGCTCAAGCTGCCCGAGCCGACCGGCACGGTGGCGGTGGATGCCAAATTCCCGCTGGAAAACTATCATCGCATGTTCGAGGCGGGCGGCGACCGCGTGGTGGCCACGCGCGCGTTCAAGGCCGATATCAGGAAACATATCGATGACATTGCCAGCAAATACATCATTCCGAACGAGACTGCCGATGGCGCGGTGATGTTCGTGCCAGCCGAAGCAGTGTTTGCCGAAATCCATGCTTACCACCCGGAGCTGGTGGACTTGGCGATGTCGCGCCGCGTGTGGATCGTATCGCCCACCACCTTGATGGCGGTGCTCAATACCGCGCGCGCGGTGATCAAGGATGTGGAAACGCGCAAGCAGGTACACATCATCAAGGAAGCACTGGGGCGGCTGGGGCAGGAATTCGGCCGCTTCGACGAGCGCATGAAGAAGCTGGCCATGCATATCCGCCAGGCGCACGACGATGCGCAGCAGGTATCGATCACCAGCGAAAAAATCTCGCGCCGCTTCGTCGAGATCGAGCAGGTACGACTGGAGGGCGAGGCGGCACCTGCCGAAGCCTTGCCGCTGGCTGACGATCGTTGATGTTGTTGTGCATCTTCCCTGTCTATAACTGATAACTGGAGCCAACCGCACAACAGTATTCAGGATGCACCGGCATGGAAGAATGCTTTGTCATCAACCCTGTCAACCCACACTACCTGGATCGCATCGTGCATGTTGCACAAACCCAGGGAGTTGAAGCCAGCGAGGACATCTACAGCGCCAGCGGGATCAAGCTGATATCCAAGGGGACACGCATCAGCGCGGATGTGCGTGATCGCCTGATCGTGCACAAGCTGAAAAAGCCCCTTGAACACTGCATACGTGTGCAGAACGGTACCGATATCCAGCAGTTATACGAAGATGCACGGGCGCTGTTCGAAGAGAGCAGCAAGCTGCGCCCGCTGTTCGAGCATGCCAGCATACTGAGCGTGGTGCGTGAAATTTCGTTACGCGCTGCAACGCTGGGTTTGCTGGATGTCGCCGCAGGCCAGGACAAGCATGGTCTGCAGCACTACTTGCTGGTTATGCTGATCGGATTGGCCATTGCGCACCGGATGAAATGCGGTGCAGAAATCATGCGGACGGTCGCCATGGCCGGGCTGTTGCATGACATCGGTGAGCTTTACCTGGAGCGCCGCTACCTGGAGGAAGGGGATAGCGAACTGGGAGACAGTGACTGGCGCAAGATCGCCGCACACCCCTTGATCGGCCAGAAGCTGGCCTGTGATGTGTGTGGCATGCCGCAAAGCGTGGGCGTGGCGATACTGGAGCACCATGAACGGGCCAGCGGCGGTGGCTACCCGCGTGGGCTGACCAGCGGGCAGCTGTCTCTGCCGGGGCAGATCGTCTCGATTGCCGAAATGCTTGCAGCCCTGACTGAACGCCATGATCGCCCGCTGGTGCGCCTGGCACTCGCAATCAAACTGGTGCCCGGTGAATACAGCGGTGAACTGCTTGCGGCGCTATCGACAGGCCTGGCGCAGCATGACGCAGAAATCGGCGCCGATATCCCGGCAGCGCTGACCGGCATGATGTTGTCCACGCTGTTCGGGCAGGTGGAGGCAGTGAATGCGCTGATCGAGGCATGCCAGCGCTCGCCAGCGCTGGATTCAAGCGATACGAAAGAGATGCTGCAGCGGGTAAAGCGCCGCTTCCTGCATATCCAGCAGGCGTTGCTGAGCACGGGCGTGGGGATGTATTGCAGTGCCGACGGTGATTGCAGTATCGGCCTCAATGGTGCGCCAGCCGATCTGCTTTACGAGGTGGATGTGATCCTGCACGAGATACGCTGGCAGATGCGGGCGCTTTCACGTGATCTGCAAATGCGCGCAGCGCTGGTATCGCCAGGCATTGCACAGGCGTTCCGTGCGCTGATCGAAGCGCTGGACGCTGCCTGACGCCAGCGCTGCCCGTGATTCAGGCCAAGCCCTTGGGCAGCGAGAACACCACGCTTTCTTCGATGCCGCTCATCGGGGTGACTGATTCGGCACCATATTCCTTGATTCTCTCGATCACGCGTTGCACCAGGATATCCGGGGCAGAAGCACCGGCAGTGATGCCCACCTTGACGTGTTCGTTGAACCAGGCCTGTTGCAGCTCGGTTTCATTGTCAACCATATAGGATGCAATGCCGAGGTTGGCGCCCACTTCGCGCAGGCGGTTGGAGTTGGAGCTGTTGGGCGAACCCACCACGATCAGCATATCCACCTCGCGCGCCAGTTGCTTTACAGCATCCTGGCGGTTTTGCGTGGCATAGCAGATATCGTCCTTCTTGGGGCCGACAATGGCGGGGAAATGGCTGCGCAGCGCATCGATCACCACCTGCGCATCATCCACCGACAGCGTGGTTTGCGTGACATAGGCCAGTTTTTCCGGCTCGGTCACGCGCAATGCGGCCACATCGGCCACATCCTCGACCAGGTACATGCCGCCGCCTTCCGCCTGCCCCATGGTGCCTTCCACTTCCGGGTGGCCTTTGTGGCCGATCATCACGATCTCGAAGCCTTGCTGGCGCAAGCGCTTCACTTCCAGGTGCACCTTGGTCACCAGCGGGCAGGTGGCGTCATACACGGTCAGCCCGCGCTCGGCTGCCTCGGCCCGCACCGCTTGCGATACGCCGTGTGCAGAGAAAATTACCGTATTGCCGGCCGGCACATCGGCCAGCTCCTCGACAAAGATCGCGCCCTTGGCTTTCAGGTCTTCGATCACGAACTTGTTGTGCACCACTTCATGCCGCACGTAGATCGGCGCGCCAAAGCGGGTCAGCGCCGTTTCCACGATGGCAATGGCCCGGTCCACACCGGCACAGAAGCCGCGCGGCTGGGCGAGGATGATCTGCATATGGCTCATGCTTGCTCCTTGTTGCGTCCGGCAAAGCTGTCCCACACCATCAGCGCGGCGCCGACGCAGATGGCTGAATCTGCGATGTTGAATGCCGGATAAGCGTGGTTACCAATATAAAACAGCAGGAAATCGATCACGTGGCCGAACGCGATACGATCAATTACATTACCCAACGCACCGCCCAGAACCAGTGCAAAGGCCAGCGAGATACGCGTCTGCTCAGGATGTTTTTTCAGCTGGAGGATGAGGAAGGCGGATACCACCAAACCCAGCCCGGTAAAGAAATGCTTCTGCCAGCCACCCGCATCCGCGAGGAAGGAAAACGCCGCACCGGGGTTATAAACCCGGGTGAGATCGAAGAACCCGGGAATGACCACATGCCTTTGCTGATACAGCAAGGTGGCTTCGATCAGTTGCTTGGTGGCCTGATCCAGTACGATCACCACCAGCGCCAAGCCCAGCCAGGCCAGAAAACGCTTAGGCATGCTTGCGTGCCTCGCCCTTGCCGAACAGGTTGTCGTGGCAGCGGCTGCACAGGCCCGGGTGATCCGCGTGGCTGCCTACCGATGGCGTGTAATGCCAGCAACGCTCGCACTTGGCATCTGCCGACGGGGTCACGACCACCTGCGTGTCGCTGCCGGCAGCCACTTCGGCTTTCGAGGTGATCAGCACGAACTTGAGTTCATCGCCCAGCGCTTGCAGTGCCGCCAACGTGTCGCCCGCTGCGGTCAGCGCGATTTCCGCCTGCAGGCTGGAGCCGAGCTTGCCGTCGGCGCGCAGCACTTCGATATCCTTCTGCACCTGCGTGCGTACTTCACGCACCAGCGCAAACTGCGCCGACAGCGCTGCCGCATCGGCCACGCCCGGCACCACGTGCCACAGCGCCAGCTGGATGTTTTCTTCGGCGCCCGGGTTGGCATCCTTGAGCACATCCCACACTTCGTGTGCGGTGAACGACAGGATCGGTGCCAGCAGTTTGGTCAGCGTCAGCGTGATATGCCACAGCGCGGTTTGCGCGGAGCGGCGCACGGCTGCATCAGCACCGGTGGTGTAGAGGCGATCCTTGATGATGTCGAGATAGAACGAACCCAGTTCTTCCGAGCAATACGCGTGGATTTCCTGCACTGCCGAGTGGAACTCGTAGCGGTCGTACAGCGCGGTCACGCGTTGCTGGAATGCGGCCAGTTCGACCAGCGCATAGCGGTCCAGCGTCAGCAATTCTTCTACCGGCAGCGCTTGCGCGGCGCTGAAGTCCGAGATATTGGACAGCAAGAAGCGCAGCGTATTGCGGATACGGCGGTACGAATCGGTGGTGCGCTTGAGAATTTCCTGCGACAGCGACATTTCGCCCGAGTAATCGGCGCTGGCCACCCACAGGCGCAACATGTCTGCGCCGATGCTGTTGAAGATTTCCTGCGGTTCGATGCCGTTGCCCTTGGACTTGGACATCTTGTGACCCTTTTCATCGACGGTGAAGCCGTGGGTCAGCAATTGTTTGTACGGTGCGCGGCCTTCGGTGGCGCAGCCGGTCAGCAAGGACGACTGGAACCAGCCGCGATGCTGGTCCGAGCCTTCCAGGTACAGGTCTGCAGGCCATGCCAGTTCCGCGCGCTGCTTGAGCACCGCGTAGTGGGTGGCGCCGGAATCGAACCATACGTCCAGCGTGTCTTTCAGCTTGTCGTAGTGGGCGGCTTCGTCGCCCAGCAGATCGGCCGCGTCGAGCTTGAACCAGGCCTCGATGCCTTCTTGCTCGATCAGTTTGGCTACCTGTTCCAGCAACTCGCCCGAGCGCGGGTGCAGCTCGCCGGTTTCCTTGTGGATGAAAAAGGTCATCGGCACGCCCCAGTTGCGCTGGCGCGAGATACACCAGTCCGGGCGGTTGCCGATCATCGATTCCAGCCGTGCGCGGCCCCAGGCCGGGAAGAACTCGGTGTCTTCCACTGCCTTGTTGGCGATATCGCGGATGGTCTTGCCGTTCACCGGCTTTTCCATGGCGATGAACCATTGCGCGGTGGCGCGGAAAATCAGCGGGGTATGGTGGCGCCAGCAATGCGGGTAGCTGTGCTCCAGTTTCTTGTTGGCCAGCAGCGCACCGTGTTCTTCCAGCGTGGTTACCACCAGCGGGTTGGCTTCCCATACGCTCTTGCCGGCAAACAGCGGCGTGGTGGAGATGAAGCGGCCATTGCCGGCCACCGGCACATCGGTGGGCAGCTTGTACTTGAGGCCGACGTTGTAGTCGTCGAGGCCGTGCGCAGGCGCGGTATGCACGAGGCCGGTACCGGCGTCCGTGGTGACGTGCTCGCCAAGGATGATGGGCACCTGACGGTCATAAAACGGGTGCTGCAGCTGCAGGCCTTCCAGCGCGGCACCTTGCGCTTGGGCGATGACTTCATTGGCGTCGATGTCATAGCGCTTGAGTGCGCTTTCGGCCAGATCGCGCGCCAGGATCAGCAGGCCCTTTTCGGTGGCAACGAGATCGTAAGTGAGTTCCGGGTGTACGGTGACTGCCTGGTTGGCAGGCAGTGTCCATGGCGTGGTGGTCCAGATCACCGCAAACGCGGTCTGACCCTGCACATTCACACCACCAAAAGCCTGGGCGAGCGCAGCCGTATCCACCACGCGGAAGCCCACATCGATGGCCGGGGAGACCTTGTCTTCATACTCGACTTCAGCCTCGGCCAGCGCAGAGCCGCACTCCACGCACCAGTGCACCGGTTTCTGGCCCTTGACGATGAAATCGTTGGCGTGAATCTTGCCCAGCGTGCGCACGATGTCCGCTTCGGTCTTGAAGTCCATGGTGCGGTACGGGTTTTCCCAATCGCCAATGATGCCGAGGCGAATGAAATCCTTGCGCTGGATATCGATCTGCTTTGCCGCGTAATCGCGGCACAGCGCACGGATGAACGCCGGGGTCAGCTCGGTGGATTTCGGATCCAGACCGTTGGCCTTGCGGTATTCCACGATGCGCGCATGGATATCCGGGTTGGCTTTGACTGCCTTGGAATCGAGCTTGGTGATTTTTTCGATCTGGTGCTCGATCGGCAGGCCGTGGCAATCCCAGCCTGGCACATAGGGGGCATCGAAGCCGGCCAGGCTCCTTGATTTGACGATGATGTCTTTCAGGATCTTGTTCACCGCATGGCCGAGGTGGATTTCACCATTGGCATAAGGCGGGCCGTCGTGCAGCACGAACTTGGGGCGGTTTTGCGCCTTGGCCGTTTCGCGCAGCTTCTTGTAGAGCGCAATGTCCTGCCATTGCTTGAGGAAACCAGGTTCGCGCTTGGCAAGGTCGCCGCGCATCGGGAACGGGGTGTCTAGCAAATTGACGGGGTATTTGTTGTCGGCCATGGGTGAACTCGGGTTTAAAACGCTGAATATTTAGGGATTATGTCAGGGCGGGGCGCTTATTTGTCCAGCTTGTTCATCAACAAGCCGCGTTTCTCAGCGCTATCCAGCCAAGCTTTGAGTTGGGGCGGAACGGGCAAATAAACACCCAGTTGCGTGAAATTGCCGTGCTTCGCTTCGCAGCCGTGCGACAGGCCGAAACGCACCGCTACCTGATTGTTCTTTATGTGATGGAAGGCATAGCTGGTTTCAATGCCTTGCAGCGTGAAGTCGCAATCACCATTGGTTTTCTCGGCAAGCTCCTTCAGCGTCGTCACGGAGTGACCTGCCAGCGCTTTGCGCACCACCTTGTCCTGCTTGAGGGCCGCCAGCACGGTGGCTTCGTCGAACAGCGCAGTGATGGGCAGCAACTTGCCGGTGCGTGCGTCGTAGGCTTCAAAGCGCAGCTCAGCCCAAGTGTGTGCCGCACCCTTGCAATAGCCACTGCTGCCGGCCAGAAAAGAAATGACCGGGCCGACTACGGAACGCAATTGGCGATTGCTGTTGCTCTCGCATTCGGCGTCATTTTCTTCCGGTGCATACAACGCGGCGGGGCCTACGCTGGCTTGCGTCGCATTCCATTGCAGCTTGGCACCAACCGGCGCATCAAGCGTGACCACATCGGCATATGCCAGGCCCGCGAGCAGGCAAGCGCCAAGCAGCAGCCATTTCATGCGCATACCTCGTGGACAAACCAGGCACGCGCATCCTCGCAATCGCGGCTGATCTGCGCGATCAGCTCGGGCAGGCCGGCGAATTTCGCTTCATCGCGCAGCTTGTGCAGGAAATCCACATGCAGGTGCTGGCGGTAGATCTGCCGGTTGAAATCGAACAGGTGCACTTCCAGCACCGGCGCAGCGCCGGCGCCTTTCACGGTGGGCCGTACGCCCAGGCTGGCAACGCCCTGCACCGGTTGTTCCAGCCCATGTGCGCGCACCACGTAGATGCCCTGCATGGGCGGGCGGTTGTGGCGCATGCGGATGTTGGCGGTGGGGAAACCCAGTTCGCGTCCCAGCTTGTCGCCATCGATCACCTGGCCGGAAATCGAATAGGGCCGGCCCAGCAGGTGGGCGGCACGCGCCATATCGCCATCCGCCAGCGCGCGGCGCACTGCGGTTGACGAAACGCGCTCGCCATCCAGCGTCACCGACGGCAGGCTGGCGACTTCGAACGAACAGGATTGCGACAGCAAGGCAAAGTCACCAGCGCGCTTGGCGCCAAAGCGGAAGTCATCGCCCACCAGCACGAAGCGGGCGTTGAGCTTGCTGGCCACGATGTCGTCGCGGAAGGTCAGCGGCTCGCAACTGGCAAACGCGCGGTTGAAGCGTTGCACGATCAGGTAATCGATGCCCTCGGCGGCCAGCAGCTCCAGTTTCTCGCGCAGGCTGGTCAGGCGGGTAGGGGCGGTATCGGGGGTGAACAGCTCGCGCGGGTGCGGCTCGAACGTCAGCACCGCTGTTTTCAGACCGCGTGTTGCCGCCGCCAGGCGCAGTTCGGCCAGCATGGCGCGGTGGCCAAGATGCAATCCATCGAAATTGCCGATGGTGAGTGCGACAGGGGGAAGTTGGGCGGCATTGACGCCGCGGACGATGCGCATCCGGTTCCGGGCTCGCGTTCCGCATTGGAAACCGCCGATTTTACCGGCTGGCACGTGCTTTGTCAGGCAATTACTGGTCAATGGGCGAGGGGAGTGCGGCAGGCTTGCTGCGATGGTAGGTGAGCGCTGCGGCAATGCAGAAAATCAGCGCATCGGTGGCGGGTTCAGCGGCCACGTCAAACACGATGGCACGGTTGCCTTCGAATCTGAAATGGCCGCCGAATACGGTCCTGAATGTATCAATCAGGCTGGTCTGGCAATTGAAGTACATCGTGTATTGCGCGGGCGCACCGGCCTTCCAGGCAATGCGTATCGTGCTGCCGCTTTTGCTCCGGGCGGTGAGGTACGCGGGCTCGCCCCACTTGAGGGTTTCCTGCAGCTCGCCCACGCCGTCGAGTGATGCCGCGGTGGCAAAAATGAGTTCGCGCAGTGCCAGCAGCTTTTGCCGTGGCGCATCCGGGTAGCCATCGAACACCGCTGCGACGGCAGCATCGTGAAATGGTTGCATGGTCAGCTCCGGCAGCTTATGCGCATCGTTTGTGGGCTGGCTGGCTTGCTCATCCGGCAAATCGGCTGGTAGCAAACGCGGCAATGGCAGTGGCCAGTTGAGCGGCCGATTGCGTTTGCTGTGCCCAGTGATGCCAGTACAGCGGCACGGCAATGGCATCACCGAGGGCGATCAGTTCGCCCTTTGTCAGCGCATCCGCCACCTGCGGCTGCGGAGCGACCGCATAGGCAAGCCTGGCAATGGCCAGCGCGTACAACGCATTTGAATCCGGAATCACATGGCAGGGGTAACTACCCTCGCTGAGCGCGTAAGCATCCCGCAGCCAGCGGCGGTGCAGACTATCACGGTGACCAAATACGGCAGCTGGCGCGTTGGTCAGCGCCGCAGTGGTCAGGCCGGCAGGGAAATGCTGGCGGGCAAACGCCGGTGCGGCAACGGGCAGGTAGTGCAGCGTACCCAGCGGCATCACTGCGCAACCGGTGACGGGTTCTGCCTGGGTGGCAATGCAGCCCAGCACTGCACCGCTGCGCAACAGATCCAGCGTATACGCTTCGTCGTCGATCACGCAGTCCAGTAGTAGCCGCGCTTGCGCCAGCACTGGCGCAATGCCGGCAATCAGCCCCAGTGCCAAGCTGTCTGCATTGATGCCTACCGGCAGCGATACCCAAGTGTCGGCAGGTTCGTCGCCCTCGGCCCGCAATGCGGCCTCCAGTTGCCGCACCTGCCGTACATGCGCCAGCAGCCGCTCGCCTGCTGCGGTGGGGTGCACCGGATCGCGCGCCAGCAATACGCAGCCGTGGCGTTCTTCCAGTTGGCGTATGCGCTGGGAAATGGCTGACTGGGTCAGGTTGAGGCGGCGTGCGGCACCATCGAAGCTGCCGGCAAGGGCGACCATCTCCAGCGCTTCGAGCAATTTGTAATCGAGCATGGCGCAGTGTCTGCAGGGCAATACGCTGTTTTACCACGCAATGCATCGGCCTGCGACGGGGCAAGGCGCAAGCCTTGCCCATCGTGCCGCTACACCAGGTCCTGGATCGAGGCCCCGTAGTTGATATGGTAAACCTCGCCGCCCAGTTGCAGCGCCGGCACCGATTTCACGCCGATGGCAATAGCTTCCGGTACGCGTTGCTTCTGCTCGCCCAGGTGAACGATTTCCAGTTGATAACGTGCGGGATCGAGCGAGTGGGCAAGATTCTGTTCGGCATCGATGCATACCGGGCAACCGGCGTGGTAAAAAATGGCTTTACTGGTCATGATGGCATCCTTGGTCAGATTGGTGGCAGCAGAAGTAATGACTGCTCGATGCCAATCTAAGCCGGTGCGGCAACGCTGAACAGCGGGCACTTTTCGGTGCCCCGGGCACTTTTGGGGGTAAAACGGCTTTGGACCAGCAGAAAAATATTTCGGGCACCCGCAGCGATTATCAAAAGCTGGAAGACGTGGTGGGCTGCAAGTGGTCGGTATCGGTGCTGCAGTCTGTTGCCGCCGGCATCAACCGGCCCGGCACGCTGGAGCGGCATATCGCCGGTATTTCCACCAAGGTGCTCAGCGAGCGTTTGCGCAAGCTGCAGGCCTACGGTTTGCTCAGCAAGCACAGCTATGCAGAACTGCCACCGCGGACCGAATATGCGCTGACGCCGGCGGGCAGCAGGCTGGTGAGCATCATCGAGCAGATCCACAGCCTGGACGAAGAAATGGCGGCACCGCAGCCGACATCGGTAGCTGGGCAGACGACGGGATAAGCAGCGCTGATCGCGCATAAGGATTCGTCGTTTTACCCGGGCGGGCCGTTCTGTTCCAATGCACGCCTGCCCAACTCAGGATGTATGCCATGAAGCCCGTCAACGGTCCCCAGCTTGTTGCCATTGCCCGCCAGTACGGCACCCCCTGCTGGGTGTATGACGGCGCGGTGATCCGCGAGCGCATCAACCAGCTCAAGCAGTTTGACGTGATCCGCTTTGCCCAGAAAGCCAATTCCAACATCCACGTGCTCAAGCTGATGCGCGAGCAAGGCGTGAAGGTGGATTCGGTATCGCTGGGCGAGATCGAGCGCGCATTGGCCGCAGGCTTTACCGCCGGTGGCGAGCATTCCGGCATCGTATTCACTGCCGATCTGCTGGACCGTGAAACGCTGGCGCGCGTGGTTGCGCTCAAGGTGCCGGTGAACGCCGGCAGCCCGCAAATGCTGGAACAACTGGGCAAGGCCAGCCCGGGGCACCCGGTGTGGCTGCGCATCAACCCCGGCTTCGGCCACGGCCACAGCCAGAAAACCAATACCGGCGGTGAATCGAGCAAGCACGGTATCTGGCATGAACATCTGGCCGAGGCGTATGCATTGATCGCGCAATACCAGCTCGATCTGGTCGGCCTGCACATGCATATCGGCTCGGGCGTCGACTATAGCCATCTGTCCAGCGTGTGCGATGCGATGGTGGCGCAGGTGAAGGCATCCGGCCGCGATATCCGTGCCATTTCCGCCGGCGGTGGTCTGTCGATTCCCTACCGCGAAGGTGGCGAGCGCATCGACACCACGCACTACTTCAGCCTGTGGGACAAGGCGCGCAAGGAAGTGGAGGCGCATCTGGGCCACCCGGTCACGCTGGAAATCGAACCGGGCCGTTTCCTGGTGGCCGAATCGGGCAAGCTGATAGCCGAGGTGCGCGCAAAGAAAGACGCAGGCAGCAATCACTTCGTGCTGTGCGATGCCGGCTTCAATGACCTGATGCGCCCGGCCATGTATGGCAGCTACCACGAGGTATCGGTGCTGGATGCTGCAGGCGTAACCAAGACCGCCGCCGCGCGGCCGACGGTGATTGCCGGCCCGCTGTGCGAATCGGGCGACGTATTCACGCAGGAAGAGGGCGGCACGCTCACGCCGCGCAACCTGCCTGCCGCCGAAGTGGACGATTTCCTGGTGTTCCATGACGGCGGTGCCTATGGCGCCAGCATGAGCAGCAACTACAACACCCGTCCGCTGATTCCGGAAGTGCTGGTGGATGGCGAATCGATCACGCTGATCCGCCGCCGCCAGACGGTGGCGGAATTGCTGGCGCTGGAACTGATCTAGCACCGTTGCCCGCTCTCTATTGGCGGCAGGCATCCCGGGAAGTGTTGTTGCGCTTCCCGGTTGCCGGTGGCAGCGTCGATGCTGCTGCCGGTGTTCCCTGCCGGTGGCGCTGCGCTCGTCCCGCCACCCTCAGCGTGGCGGTGGTTCATGCCGCGTGGCGGTTTTTTCCTCGTGGTAGTGCGGTCTGGTGGCTTCCGCGGACATCACCGCATCGGTAGCGAGAATGGTTTCCGTAACCAGCTGCTGCAGGCCATCCTGAAACCAGCAGGCCAGTGCCGAATTGCGGTTGCCGTGCAGATCGACGATCTTCAACCGCGCATCCGCAGCAGGTGCGTTATCTGAAGGCGGATCCGGAAACCGCTTCGGTGGCAGGATCAACGCATCGCCCGGCTTGATCCACAGGTCGGCCAATGCAATCTCGTTCACGAACGGCCGCCAGCGCGCCACGCTGATCACCAGCGGCGGCTGCGTGGCATCTGCAAAAAATACGTGCGGAAAATCGTGGTATTCCAGATCGGTCGGGTTATGGGTCAGCAATTCGCGGTCCCGCGCGGCGCCGATATACGGCGACTGGTGGCCGGCCCATTTGCCGTAGGTGTATTGCGCGGCGCGCAGATCGCGGTAGCCGAAACGGATGCACTGGCGGTTCTGCAGCAAGGTCATACCGAATGCCTGTGCCGTGTGGCTGGTGGCCCACATCGGCTCGTAGCGTACTTCGGGCACCTTGAAATCGAATTCCTTGATCCAGTATGGCGTTGCATTGTCTGCAGCGGCTTCATCCAGCGGCGGGATGCGCTTTTCGCGCCAGCTGATGCCGATGTAACTGGCGCCGAGTTCCAGTTCCGGGCGCTCCGGATTCAAATGGATTTCCGTGTATCCAACAGCATCTTTCGCCAGTTTGGCGTGGCCCTCCATATTGCACAAGAAAGGAAATTGGGCGGTGTCGAGCTCGTTTTCTTCCCCATCGCGGATGAACAGCACGGTATCGAAAAGCGGGCGTTGCACATAGGGTGTATCTGGCATGGCTGTAGATCCGGTTGAGTGACACTGAATGTAGGCGAGAAAGCACCGTATTGCCGTTGCGCACCGCGCGCCGCCGGGCCGTTCCGGTGTACGGACGGCCCGGCGACTTGATCGAGGTATCTGATTACACAGTTACATACTCGCGGAACCAGTCCATACCGTGCGGTTCGCGCCATTGCCTTACCGCGGCACGGTTGCCGATCTGGGTCAGGCAGAGTGAGCGGTTGTGGTAGTACACCATCAGCAGATGGAATACCTTGTCGCCGCGCAGATCCCAGATCACGTCGTCTTCCTGTGTCCTGACCGGGTCCAGCCCGCTTTCGCTCTGGTCGAGCTTGCCCTGCAAGACCGCGCCGGTTTCATAGTTGAACAGCACAGTGGGATGATTGATTTCCGGGTAGTTGTCGCGTTTTTTCAGTGCGTGTGCATACCACAGATGCGCCGGGTTGGTCGGATCCGGCTTTTGCATGATGAGCTGGGCCCTGTTGTCCGGATCTGCTGCCAGTGCCGGCTGGCTGTCCGTGTTGTTGCGCAACACGAACAGGCGTGTATTTGAAGCCACCAATGGTGCTTCCTTGCGCGCCAGCTTCAAGCGGCCAAATGAATCATGGGCAAGCCGTGCATGGATCGACACGCTCGGCTTGAGATTTTCGCCCGGGTTGCCGAAACCGGCGGCCACGCCATCCTCGCCTTTGCCTGGCGCATTGATGCTGCCCGCCAGCACATAGCTCAAGCCGGCAATCGGGCAAGGCTGCATGAATTCGGTCAGTTTTTCCCACCGTTCTATCGTGGCTGCCGTGGCGCCGTGCGCGACAAGCTCTTCGCGTGCCCGGCCTTTGGGCACGTACCGCCGGTCACGCGGCCAGCGCGCTGTTGCCAGCAATACCAGTTGCTGGTGCTTCCTTGCGTCCTTGAGTTCGTCCGCTACCTGGCTCCAGAAATGCGTGAACACGTCTGCCCCGGCATCCGGCGACGGCGCGCCGATGGTGACTTCGCTGTGTTGCTCGGTAGTGAGATCGACACGCACCAGCCGCAATGCGGCGGCGGTGCTGGCCGACCTGGCTTCCGCCTGAAGCAGGTTCTTGCCGGTAACGATCAACGTATCCTGCCAGCTCGATTGCACCTGTACCGGGTAGCTGGTGTACCACTCGTAGGCTTGTTCCAGCGCCGCCTTTCTTTTTTCATCGCCGACAAACTCGAATATTTTCCTCAGTTTCACCTCGACCACCGCCAGGTCGTCGGTCAGTGACTGCCGCCATTTGGCGAATTCGCCCGGAAACAGTTCCGGCTTGGCCTTGCTGATATCCACACCATGGCTGCCACCGGCGGTGCGCAGATTGGTCTGGTGCTGGCTCATGCGCCGCTTGATTTCCTCCACATCCTTGGCCGAAGCCTGGCCCTTGATGAAGGTATATTCCGCGGTGACCGTGGCGCCGATGGAGGTTTTCTGATCCAGATCACGCTTATAGGCGGTGGTTGCATAGTTGAGCGAGCCGCCCAGAATGACTTCGCTGACGATATCCGCGCCATAGGTGACGAAGAAATCGAAAAACGTCTTCGAATTGCCGCGTTCGAATGTCGTTGGCAATTTCTCGACCGCTTTGCGAAAACCTTCCGTGGTTTTGTCGCTGTCGATGGTGAGCTTCAATAGCTGGATCGATTCGCTGTACAGCGCGGATTCCCGTTCTTCCATCTGCTTGATGTCGTAACCGAAAGTGGCCTCGAATGAGGCCGAAAATGCCCCGTAACTGCCGGATGCTTCTACCTTGGCTTCAAGATGCCGCTCATATTCGTTGCTGGACGAAAATTCGCTGACGGAAATCTCGGTGCGGGTATGCGAGGTCAATTCCACCTTGTTGCCGATCTTGTAGGATTTGCCGCCGTACTCTTTCACTTCCTCGCCGCTTTCGGTATCGCCAACCAGCAAGCCGACCTTGCCGTCCCCGCTATGCCAGTCCATGCGGTTCAGGCCACGGCCCAGCAGGTCCAGCCCCGGAAACTTGAACACTACCGGGGCGCTTACGCCACTTTTCACACTGTTGTCGCTCATGTCTTTCTCCACTTGGATTGGCGGTTCATTGATGGGCCTTCTGGCCACTGTCATCACCGGTTCCCAGTCTAAAATTGTCGCATCGCGGTCAACAGTTCAGAGCAGCATCAGTTTGGTATCAGCCTGGTATCAATAGATAACGGATGCCGTACTGCCTTCGCTGGCAATCGCTTTCACCACGATGTGACTGCCTGCCATTGCGATACAATCTGGTTTGCCACCGGTAGCAGCTTGCGCATCCGCCGCTATTTCTGCCCGGGCTGAGAAGGCCAGCGAGAGGCGATTCCCTTGTTTTCAGAACACAGTGCCATGCCACCATCCGCCAGCGGCGTACAGGCCGTTGCAGACGGACGCGTGCTGCTGGACGCCGGCACGCTCAAACGGCTGCGCAAGAAGCAGGGCCTGAGCCAGGAAACGCTGGCGGAGGCATGCATCGACCAGCATCTATGCGTATCCATTGCCTCGATCAAACGCGCGGAAACCGGCAAGGCAGTGCTGTACCGTACCGCGCGGCATCTGGCGGTGGTATTCAGCGTGGATGTGGAATCGCTGCTCGCACGCGCTGCGGTTGAAACTGCAGTCATTTCCCCGCTGGTCGCAGCATCCGCCGGTAGTGACGAAGTGCCAGCGGCCAGCGAGGATAGCGACATAGCTACCATCCGCTATGTGCTGGAACTGGGCTTCGAAGCGCAATCGGACGACGACACGCTCGCACAATTGATCCAGCAGTTTGGCGGCGTGATGGCCGCGCGGATGCAGCACACGGTGATCGCCCGCTTCGGCTCGCCGCATGCCTACCGCAGCGATGGCGAACGGAGCCTGCTGTGCGCGCTGGCGCTCAGCCGGGATCAGCATGTGCTTGCCGGGCATGCGATGACCTTGCGGCTGCTGCGCAGCGACGAAACCGCCGCAGATGCCGACGAGGCCGGCACAGGGCTACCCGGGGCAGACCTGCACGGCAACGCCCCCGTATACGTTGCGCATAACCTGATCGAGCAGCTGTTTCAGCGCTTCGAGTTTCTGCCTGCAGAAGCGGCATTTCCGGATTATCGCCGGTGCCTGCGCCAGCGCAACCCGGATGAAAATGCCCAGCGCGCATTGGCCGGGCGGGCGATTGAAATTCTGCAGTTCAAGGGCGTGATCGAAGCGACGCAGGAATGCCAGGATGGCCACGTGGTATACGTGCGCGGCATGGTCGGCATCGGCAAGACGCATCTGGTGACCGAATTTGCCGAGATCGCCCGGCACAACGGCTTTGCATGCCACCGTGCCGACGTACCGGACTTCGGCATGGATAAATGGTTCTTTCCGCTGGGGCAACTGGTGCGTAGCGTGCTGGGGCTGCCAGCCGCGATGGCTGAGGCTGATGACGATACGCTGCCTGCTGCACTGGCGGCTGCCGCATTGCAGTTGAAGTTGCCCGCTGAACACCACGTATTCCTGCTGGTACTGGCGGGTGCCAACCCGGCGCGCGATCCTTTCCGTGAGCAGTTTCCTTTTTATGCCGCGATGAGCAATGATGCCCGCACGCAGGCTTTGCTGACTGCGGTGCTGGATCTGCTGCTGCGCGCAGCCATGCAGCGGGCATTGCTGGTCTGCATCGAGGACCTGCATTGGGGTGACGCTGCGCTGTATGTTGCGCTGGGCAAACTGATTGCCCTGACCGGTGAGGCACCGATCATCTGGCTGCTGACCGCGCGCAACGAAGGGGATCCGCTCGAGCATGCGCTACGCCCGCACTTTGCCAGCGCGCTGAGCCTGCTCGAGCTGGCCCCCATGCGCCAGCGTGAAGCCGCGGCGCTGGCAGACCAGTTTGCCGATGCCGATCCGCACTACAAGGCAGACTGCATACGGCGTGCGCAGGGGAACCCGTTGTACCTGACGCAATTGTTGTCGAGCAACGAAGGCACCTTGCCCGATAGCCTGCGCCACCTGATCCAGACGCGGGTTGACCGCTTGAACCCGGTGCAGCAGCGCGCGCTGCGTTGTGCTGCGGTATTCGGCAACCGCTTCGAGTTGATGCTGCTGCGCGAAGCATTGCGCCAGCCCGATTACCTGCCGGAAGCGGGCATGCGGCAGGGGCTGTTCCGGGAGGCCGAACCCGGCTGTTATCTGTTCGTGCACGATCTGGTGATGCACTGCATCTACGATGCCATGCCGCAGGTACAGCGCGAGCAGTTGCATCGGGATGTGGCCGGGGTATTCCGCCAGCGTGATCTGGCGCTGCATGCGCGGCATCTGCTGCGCGCCGGTGATGATGCCGCGTTCGATGCACTGCTGGCCGCCGTGCAGGAAAAAATGCAGGCCTATCTGTACGCGCACGCGCTGGAACTGGCGCGACTGTGTGAGCACTTTGCCGTACGGTCAGCCAGCAGCTTCCTGCTGGCCTTGCTGTGCGGGCAGGCCAGCGCCGGCATGGGGCACAGCATGGCAGCGCGCCGACATTTCGAACTGGCGCTTGCGCTGGCCGGGCAGCCGGGCGAACGGATCGAAGCGGCGCTGGGCCTGGCACCTGTGCTCAATACGCTTGATTGTCTCGACGAAGAAGAACGGCTGATCATCGAGACGGTGCCGCTTGCACGGGCAATGAACGCGCATACCGCACTGGCGCGCTTGTTCCAGCTGCGCGGCAACATCTACTTTCCGCGTGGTGATTACGCGCAATGCCGCCATTTGCACGAAGAAGCGCTACAGTTTGCCCGCGTCAGCCTGCATCTGGAAACGGAGGCCAAGGCGCTGAGCGGCATCGGTGATTCGTATTATGCCGAGGGACGCATGCATACCGCATACGAGGTATTCGACCAGTGCGTGCGGCTGTGCGAGCGCAATGGTCTGGCCAACGTGGAGGCGGGCAGCCGCAGCGCGCGTGGCTCGGCCAATATTTACCTTGGTCAACCGATACAGGCGCTGCACGATGCAACGGAAGCCATAGCATGCAGCCACCGTATCGGTGACCGGCGGGCAGAGGTGTTTTCGCGCCTCACCGCATCCTGGGTGCTGATGGCTGCGGCGCAGGATGATGCCGCACAAGAGCAGTTATCCACCGCACTGACGCTGGCACAAAGTATCGGCGCCAGCCGCTTTGAAGCCATGGTGCTGGAAGGATTGGCGCGACTGGCGCTGCGCCGCGGTGAGCAGGCACAGGCCATGCAGCTGATTGCCGCTGCGGTGGAACTGGTGGAACGCATGCAGTTGCAGCGTTACATCGGCCCCTGGGTGTATGGCAGCATGGCGCTGATCGCCACCGATGCTGCAACACGGCAGCATGCGCTGCAGCAGGGTGAGCTGCAGCTTGCACAAGGCGGCGTTGCCCACAACGCATTGCGTTTCCGTGTGGCCGCAGCCGAGGTATGCCTGCTACGCGGCGATTACGTGCAAGTGGCCCGGCACAGGCAGGGCTTGCTGGCTGTTGCCGCAGCACCGTGCGCATGGGTTGAGCAGCACGTGCAGTGGATCGATGTAGCCGGCCGCTACCTGCAAAGCGCTGATGAGGCGGGCAGGCAAGCGTTGCAGGCATTGGCATCGGCAGCAAAGCGCAACGGTTTTGTGGCAACCATGCCCCGGCTGATGCATTTGCTGGGTATGCCCGGCTGAACGGGCACGGCCAGCAAGATTTTTCTGCTTGCCGAGCGGGATTGAAGCGGTCTGCTCGTGCAGGCCATCGTTGATTCAAAAGGAGATTGCCATGCCCACAGCCCACGTTTATGTCGCACCGGGGTTTGAAGAAGTCGAACTGATCTCCATCGTCGACGTCTTGCGCCGTGCCGATGTGCAAACCACGCTGGTGGCACTGGACCATACGCTGGCAGTGCGCGGCGCCCATGACGTCACCGTCCAGGCGGACGCCACCTTTGCCAGCATGGAAGGGCAACTGGCGGATGCCATCGTGCTGCCCGGTGGTGGCCCCGGTACCGATGCACTGGCTGCTTGCCTGCCGCTGTATGACCGGTTGCGTGCGCATCACGATGCCGGCCGCCGCGTTGCGGCAATCTGCGCCGCCCCTACCGTGCTTGCCAAGGCTGGCCTGCTGCAGGGCAAGGCGGCCACGTGCTTCCCCGGCCGCGAGCCGGTACTTGCAGAGCACGGCGCCAAAGTGACCAATTATCAGGTGGTGACCGACGGCCTCATCACCACCTCGCGCGGGCCGGCTACAGCAGGCCTGTTCGGCATCGAGCTGGTGCGCCTGCTGGTGAGCGATGCCAAGGCTGTCGAAGTGGGCAGGGCAATGCTCTATATCTAGCGATCAGTTATGCCACGTGGAGATCAAGACGAATGTTCCGGATGTCGGCATTACTCCGGATTGAATCAAGGATTCACCTGGCGGTGATTGGTTTGGTCAGGATCCAGATGAATCCAGGAGATAGCCACATTATCCTGTGCGTAATCAATTTGGCTATCCGGGCTTTTTTACTGCCCGGGGGGAGCATATATTGCGTATGGAATTTCGCCGGATCATCGACTACTTTCTTGGTGTAATCATTCACGGCGAAATTGCCCGCCAGTTTTTTCAAGCCAAAATAGGTGTAGTGCAGTTCATGATAGTGACTCGCTTTTTTTGCAATGCGGACATAGAGATGTGCTAACGGGCGTGGCAGTACGGATAGCAGGGGCAGATTGTAATGTGGCTCATTCCACATCAGCCGATTGCCGGCCGCAAAGTAGCATGCTCCACCGGGGATGAGAACACGATTGATTTCCCGCATCATTTTCTCGGGATCGGGAACATGTTCGTAAACCTGCGAGCAAATGACTACATCGAAAGAAGCATCCGCAAAGTCCAGATTCAATGCATCACCAGTCTGGAATTTGAGATTGGTCTTGATAAAGCGGCTTTGGGATTTTTCGATTGCCGGTGCGTCGATATCGATACCGGTAACTGATCGAAAATGATTGGCGAGATAGTTATCGATGATGCCAACTGAACTGCCAACATTCAATACGTTCAGGTCTGCAAGAGGCCGCTTGAAATGATCCTGCAAGACTGCGACCATCGTTTGCGCTTTCCGCTCCCGCCCTTGCTCGTCATAGCTTCCTGCAGGCAGGCTCGAAAAGTTATGCTGGTATCCGCGTGCCACGTATTCGCTTCCATTTTCGGCGTAGACAATCGGTCTACATTGATTCAACCATGGTCATGATAAAGATGGCGCAAAAGTCGATCCACTTCATGAAGCGCAATTTCCCTCATGCAAGGCGGGTGACTGCATCCGATAGGTGCTTATGGTACAGGTTTGTCTGATGAAGGTGGCAGATCGAACACCAGCAGCGTGGACGTTGCCGATGCATAAACCTGGCCGCTGGCATCCACCAGCTTGCCCTCGGTAAATGCTACCCGCTTCCCCACGGTAATCACGCGGGCTTCCGCGGTAACCGGACCGGTCTCTGCGGTCATTGCCTTGTGGTAGGAGACTTTCAGTTCCAGCGTGGTGTAGCCCTGGTTGGCTGCCAGTGTTGAATGCACCGCGCAGCCGCAGGCTGAGTCGAGCAGCGTGGCGGCATAGCCACCGTGGATGGTGCCCAGCGGGTTGTAGGCATGCCGGCCGGGTACGCCGCGGAATACCGCCCGGCCGGCTTCGATTTCAACCAGGTTGAAATCGAGCGTGTCGCCGATGGGTGGCCGGCGTTGCGTATCGATCAGCGATTGCAGTAATGCCAGCCCATCAAGCCGGCCCTGATTTTCTTCCAGTACGTTCATGAATGTCTCCTTTGCATGCGGTCTGGCTTGCGCGTGCTGATTAGTGCTGACTTGTAATCCACAACGCCCATAATGCAAACGTCATGGCATGTTTCATGCTGTTGCGCCATCTTGCTCGCGCAGCGGGCGAGCGCGCTATCGCCCGCCATGGATATCCCGCTCATGCCCCACCTTCCGGAGAAGCTAGTATGTATGGATTGACGCAACTTGGTGTGATGCACACGGCCATCAGCCTGATCGCAGTCATTGCCGGGCTGATTGCCTTGCTGCGTGCTCGGCAGATTTCGCTGCGCAATACGCTGGGCAAGGTGTATGTAGTGACGACAGTACTGACCTGTGTGACCGGTTTCGGCATTTTCCAGCACGGTGGTTTCGGCAAACCGCACGTACTCGGCATCATCACGCTGATCGTGCTGGCCGTTGCCTATGTCGCGGCCAATACACGCTGGTTTGGCCGCGCATCGCGTTATGTCGAAGTGGTCAGCTATTCGGCTACTTTCATGTTCCACATGATCCCTGCCATTACCGAAACCACCACGCGATTGCCGCTGGGCGCACCACTGTTGGCCGATGCCGAAGCGCCTGAACTGAAGGCTGCCACTGGCGTGCTGGTGTTGCTGCTGATCATCGGCGCCACACTGCAGGTCCGCCGTTTGCGCGCGCAAGGGCAGCCATGAAGGCGGCAGGGAAAGCGCCAGCCAGATGGTAGGCGCCTGCATGCCAGCGATGACAAAAAAGGCAGCCATGGGCTGCCTTTGCGTGGTATTGCACGATTGCGTTCCCGGTCAGCGCAGCAAGGATGGCGTACCCATCGATCTTGCCAGCTCGTACACGGTCTTGCCGCGCAGTTTGAAGAGGTCGGCGGCGTGATAGAGGTTTTCCGAGTGCCCCACATACAGCAAGCCATTTGATTTGAGCAGCGGTGCAAAGCGCTGCAGTATTTTCAGCTGGGTCGGCTTGTCGAAGTAGATCATCACGTTGCGGCAGAAAATGGCATCAAACGGGCCGCGTATCATCCAGTCCGGTGCAATCAGATTCAACTTGCGGAATACGATCATGTCGCGCAATTCCTGCTTGAGCTGGTATTTGCCGGTGGCAGCCTGCTTGTCGAAGAAGCGCTTCACCCGCGTTGCACCCAGCTTGTCGACTTCCTCTGCCGCGTAGACGCCGGCCTTGGCTACCTCGAGCACATTGGTATCCAGGTCGGTGGCAACGATCTTCACAGGGGCGCGCAGGCTGTCGAACGCTTCGCAGGCGGTAATGGCCAGCGAATAGGGCTCTTCGCCGGTACTGGATGCCGAGCACCACAGGTTGAGCGTGCCCACCTGGCGATTGGCCGCCATGTATTCGGCCAGGATGTCGAAATGATGCGATTCGCGGAAAAACGAGGTGAGATTGGTCGTCAGCGAATTGGTGAACAGCTCCATTTCGCGGAAATCGCCGCGCTCCAGCACCTTCAGGTAATCGCCGAATGTTTTCAGGTTGAGCGCGCGCAGGCGCTTGGCCAGCCGGCCGTAAACCATATCGTGCTTGGCGGGCGAGAGGGCGATGCCGGCGTAGTCATAGATCAGCTTGCGGACTTTCTCGAAATCCTGCTGGTTGAAGTCAAATTCGCGGGTAGGGGGCGTCAACATGTTCTGTTCCGTGCGGGCAGCGTGCCCTTTGTGCAGCATAGCCGGACTATATCCCGGTTGCGGCCACTCTTGTGCTTCCCTTGATGCGTATCAAGGGTTTTCCGTAGCTGGCGGCAAGATCAGCTCGGGTAGCGCCGGGGCGATCACCACGCGGTTACGACCGGTATGCTTGGCCTCATACAGTGCCTTGTCCGCGCGTGTCAGTAGCGCTTCGAGCTTTTCGGTGCTGCCCAGCCGCGCTACACCGAAACTGGCCGTCAATTGCAACAGGTGATCCGGCCGCTTGATCACGATATTGGCTATCGCCGCACGCAGCCGTTCCGCCACCAGCGCAGCACCGCTTTCATCGGTATCCGGCAGCAGCGCCACGAACTCTTCGCCGCCGAAGCGGGCAAAGATATCGATGTCACGCAGTGTGGCGCGGCAGGTGGCAGCCATCTGCTGCAGCACCTCGTCACCGATATCGTGCCCCTCCTGATCATTGATGCGCTTGAAGAAATCGATATCGATGGCAACAGCGGACAGCGGCTTGCCATTGCGTTCGATGCGCTTGAGTTCCTGCTGTGCCTGCTCGTAAAAGGCGCGGCGGTTGGAAACCCCGGTCAGCACATCGGTATTGGCCAGTTCTTCCAGTTGCGCTACCAGCGCATTACGTTCTTCCAGTACCTGCATCAGGTTCTCGTTGGTGGTATTGAGCAACTGGGTGCGCGCAGCCACCATGGTTTCCAGCGTGTTGTTCAGCGTGGTGAGCTGTTCGCTCTTGCTCGATAGCGCCAGGATCAGCTCGCGTAGCGAGTGGCTCAGGTGCCCCACCTCCTGGTAGGCATTGCTCACCGGTATTTCCACGGCCTCGTTGCCTTCGCGCAATGCATCGGCCGCGTCGCTCAGCTTCTGCAGCGGGCGCGAAATGCGGTTGGCAATCAGCACGCCCAAGCAGGCAAACAGGAACGCGCAGCCCGCCCCCGTCCACAGGATCGCATGGCGCAGCGCCTGCACCGGGGCAAACGCGCGCTCGGTGGACTGGCGTACCACGATCTGCCAGCCCAGATCCTGCGGGCCGGTTTGCTGTGAGCGCCTGATCGTGGTCAGGTACTCCTTGCCATCCGGCCAGCGGATCACGCTGCTTTGCACATCCGCCGGCAGCGGCGGGATGCTGATTCCTTCCAGCCCTTTTGGCGCGAGCAGCACCTTGCCGCTTTGCGACAGCATGAAGGTTTCAACGCCGCCTGCGCTGACCGGGCCGAATACCTTGCGCTCGACATTACGCGCCCATTCCCAGGAAAGATGGGCGCCGATCACGTTCAGCAAGCGCCCTTTGGCATCGTAAATGGGCGAGGCGACGTCCAGAAAGCGCAACGGTTCACCGTCACCGGGAGCTGGCAGCAATTTGGCCAGCAACTTGGCTTCGTGCACGTCGCCGATGAAAGGGCCGATCAATGCGGCCCTGAACCAGGGGCGTTCCAGCACGTTGGCACCATCGAGCAAGTGATCTGCAGCGTACAGTACCTTGCCGTCGGGCTTGGCCACGCCGATCCACGCATATTCGCTGTAGTTCTGCCGTAATTGCTGCAGCACCGCGCGGTTGTCTTCGTTCGGTGTATCGGCATCGCGGAACTGCTTGAGATGCGCAATGATGGTGACGTCGCGCAAGCGCTCCGCCAGGCCATTCTGCAATTCATCGTACATGCGGCCCGATAACGCATACAGCGCATCGCCGATATCCTGTTTGGCACTGGTGGTTGCCAGCCGGTCAAGCAGGACGGAAACGGATGCTGCCATCAATATGGATACCGCGGCAAAGGCGATACCCAGAGCGGTGCGCAGGTTAAATCTTGTCATGCGGTATTGGCTCCCCCTTTCCATGCATTTAAGCAGAGGTCCGCAGCAAGGCAAGGATGCGGTGCTGCGGAACACGGGCGAGGCGTCGGCGCCTGCGGGCTGGATCAGTGCAATGTGGCCGGCTGCACGCCCGCTTCTTCTTCGGGCATTTCCGTGTGCAATAGTTCACCGTCCAGATTGGGGTAGTAAGGGCTGCCACAATCGTCGCAGTACTCCAGCGGGAAATCCTGCTCGTGTACGTGCACGGCGGTCACGCCGATTTCCTTGAGAATGGCCTCCATCTCCGCAATGCAGTCGGTGTGCACGTCTTCGCCATCCAGCAATGGCCATACCACGCCGTGCAAGACGGTATCCTCGCCGAACTTGCTGAAGCCCACGCGGTATTCTTCCAGCTGGGTGCCATGAAACTGCCCGATCACTGCCTGCAGCTGCCGCGGCTCGAGGCCCAGCGTGATGGTCAGGAACGCCACCGTGGCCTGGATGGAATAACCGCGGGACAAACGATCAGCCTCGCGCCAGGCGCTGTGGTAGGCACCCGGCATGGCCAGCTCGAAGGTGGAGCCGTTCAGCAGACCCTGCATCACCGCGCTACCCTGTTTCTGCCACTGCTCGAACGCTGTCTCGCGCTCGCCGTCCTCTTCCTGCCAGCGGAACAACGGCTGGCCGGCAGGCGCGGCGACCACGCCCAGCAGATAACGGGTATCCGCAAGAAACATCCTGGTTTCCGGCATGCCGGTGGTGTCCACATGCAGGTGCTGCCCGGCCAGCGCCGCTTCCGTCAGAAATTGCGTCAGCTCGGCGGTGGTGGTGAAGCCGCGCGGCAACTGGTCGGGGCTGAACAGGAAGTCTGCCAGCGCAAGCCTGGTGCCCTTGGCCAGCGTGTGTGCGCCAAGTTGTACTTTCAGGTTCTGCAGCGTATCCGGATTGATGCTGCCACCGCTGATCTGCCAGCGTGACCAGGCCAGCGCCGGTGCGGCAATCAGCAGCGCATCCCAGCTCTGGCCGTCCACGACGATGCGGGTGGATTCGCAAGCGCCTTCGATCATGTCCGCCAGTGCCTCGTAGGCGCGGCCATCGGATTGGGATACCGCATCAAGCGCGCTGTTGAGCACGTCTTCTTCGCGCTCTGCCAGCAAGGTGGCGATCTTGTGGGTCAGTAGCGCTTCCCAGAAACTGTCTTCGACACGGCTGGAAGAATCAGCCAGTCCATTCGCCAGCCGCATCAGCTCGGTTTCGTCGGCAGTGGTGCGGCCGCGGCGGGCAGGGCGATTGCGTTTCAGCATGGCGGACTCCAAGGATCAATCCGCCATTTTACCCTCTCGCGGCTTAACCGCGCTGCATCAATGCGGCATCCTTGCCGTAAGCCGCTGCGGCGGCTACCGGTTTGAAACCCCAGCGCTGCCAGAATGGCACCGAACCTTGCACCGCAACCAGCATGGTGCGCGCATAGCCTTGCTGCGCTCCCCACTGCAGCGCGGCCTCGATCAGGCGGGGTGCCAGCCCTTTACCACGCGCAACCGGGTGCAGTGCCAGATCGTGCAGGAAGTGGCAATCGGGCGCTGCGGGCAGCCCCGCAAGTTCGTGATCCAGATCGGGTGGGGCATCACCAGCCCATGGGTGGGTGAGGAAGTAGCCGATCGGTTCGCCCCGGTGTTCGGCCAGCCAGTGCGAATCGGGCGATACCGCCAGCTTGCGTGCAAACACCGCGCGGGATTCATGGAAGCCGGCCGGGTAGCACGCAGTCTGGATGGCGCAGACGGCATCCAGATCGTTGTGATCCAGCGCGCGTATGGTAATGAAATCGTGATTCAAAACAGCATCTTGCAATCTATTCGGAGGGGAAAGAGCTTAGCGGTTTCACCTGTTGGCGGCAAGGCGATAAAATACGCCGCCATCCGGCAATCCATTTTCCTGACGCATGAATCCCTGTTTATCCTGTGGTGCCTGCTGCGCGGCGTTTCGCGTGAGTTTCGATGAATCCGAGCTGCAATCGGCAGGTGGCTGCGTGCCCGACAGCCTTGCCGATCCCGAGGCGGGGCGCACTTGGCGCTTGCGCGGCACCGACTACGCACAACCCCGTTGCATTGCGCTGATCGGACAGGTTGGCCAGGAGGTGGCTTGCGGTATCTATCGTGAGCGCCCCAATCCATGCCGTGAGTTCGCACCGCTGGCCGAGGTGGGCGTATTCTCCAGCGCGTGCAACCGCGCGCGATCAAGGCACGGGTTGCCGCAACTGGTGATCGCGCCCGAATAACTGCGAATCTGCCGGAATCAACTGCGGATTTGCCTGAATACCCGGCTTATCACTACATCCATACTCCATACCATGGCAATTGCTGCGGCATCCGCCACCAGATCTGCCCAGTCTGCTGAGCGATCGGGTGTGAAAGACTGCAATATCTCGATCAGAATGCCAAAGGCCAGCAACCCCTCCAGCAGCAGCCCGTCGTGGCCGGGAAAGGCGCGCCTGCCCAGCACGACAAGCGTACCAAATGCCAGGAAATGGTTGCTTTTATCCCAGCCGGTAGAAGGCGCGCCTGTCGGGGGCATCAGTGCCAGCAGCAACACCGCGCACAGGCATGCGGCAAAGAGCCAGCAACCCAATGCGGGCATACGGGAGCGCGGGATCATTGCCATATGGACATGGCTTGCCTGAAAGTGGCGGGATGGGTGTCGGGCATGGTCAATCGGTATCAAAGTCGGGGATGGGGCGATATTTTGCTGCCATGCAGCAAGGCAAGTCGAGCGCGCCGTGCGTGAATAGTGCTCGCTGTGATTGCCGCCGGGGATGGGTACACCGGTATCGAGGATGGCATCCTGGTCTGCCTGTTCTCCCGCAACAGCCACGCCTGCGTGCCGGACAGCAAAAAGCCCGGTTCCCCGGGCTTTTTGCTGATGCCAGTGCGGCGCTAACCTACATCGACTCGCTGACGACTTAGCGGAACTTGCGGGCCGGCTTGTCGGTAGCAGTAAAGCCACCACGGTCTGCACGGTCGCCGAAGCTGCGCGGACGGTCACCACCGAAGCCGCCTTCGCGACGTTCGGCACCGCCACCGAAGCTGCGTTCACGGTTGCCACCTTCACGGCCACCGCCGAAACCACCGCGGTTGCCGTCAGCCGGCTTGCGGTCGCTGCTGAAAGTGCGTGGCTCGCGGGCCGGGGCATCGCCAAAGCTGCGCGGTGCACGGTCTGCGAAGCTGCGATCACCTTGTGGGCGGTCGCTACGCGGTGCGCGGTCGCTGAAGCTGCGGTCGCCCTGCGGGCGGTCGGTACGTGGCGCACGGTCGCCAAAGCTGCGCTCGCCACCGAAGCCACCACGGTCACCCTGCGGGCGATCGCCGAAGCTGCGCGGTGCGCGGTCACCGAAACCACGGTCGCCTTGCGGGCGGTCGGTGCGCGGTGCACGGTCGGCAAAGCTGCGCTCGCCACCGAAGCCACCGCGATCTTCGCGCGGCTTGAAGCTGCCGCCGTCACGCTGGCCTTCCGGACGGGCGCCCTGGTAACCGTTGCCCTGCGGGCGATCACCACCGAAACCGCCACGGCTCTGGCCGTCGCGATTGCCGCGGTAGCCGCCACCATCACGGTTGCCGCCGCCGAAGCCGCCACGGTTGCCATCGCGGTTACCGCGATAGCCACCACCGCCGCCTTCACGCGGAGCGCGGTCGTTCGGGTTGAAGCGGGCTTCCAGGCCTTCCACAGCCAGGGTCGCCGGCGCAATGTTGTAGCGGCGACGGATTTTGGTCAGCAGATGGAAATCGTTCTTGCCTACCAGCGAGATGGCGCGACCTTCGCGGCCGGCACGGCCGGTACGGCCGATGCGGTGCACGTAGTCTTCAGCAAACTTCGGCAGGTCGAAGTTGATCACGAGGCCGATGCCGGCCACGTCGATCCCGCGGGCTGCCACATCGGTGGCAACGATCACGTCGATTTCGCTGTGGCGCAGGCGGTTCAGCACCTTGGTACGAACGCGCTGCTGCAGGTCGCCGTGCAGTGCATCGGCGCGGATGCTTTGCATGCGCAGGTAGTCGGCAACCGAATCGGCATCAACCTTGGTGGCGGTGAACACGATGGCCTGTGTACCCGGTGCAGCCTTGATCAGTGCTTCGGTCAGTTTTTGCTTGTGCTCGTAGCCATCGGCAAAGTGGATCGACTGCTCTACGCTGTCGGTCGGGTTGCCGGTTGCTGCCAGCTCGACCTTTTTCGGGTCGCGCATCATCGGCAGCGCAAAGCGCTGGATGGTTTCGGACAGCGTGGCGGAGAACAGCGCGGTCTGGCGTTCAACCGGCAGTTCGGCAACGATGGTGTTGATGTCGTCGATGAAGCCCATGTCCAGCATGCGGTCGGCTTCGTCCAGTACCAGCAGTTCCAGGCGACGGAAGTCGATACGACCACCGCGCATCAGGTCCATCAGGCGGCCCGGGGTGGCAACCAGCACTTCGAACGGCTGTGCCAGTTGCTTGTGTTGTACCGGGTAAGGTACGCCACCCACCACGCTCACGACTTTGCAACGCGGCATGCGGCGCACGAACTGGGTGGCCACCTTGGCAACCTGGTCGGCCAGTTCGCGTGTCGGGGTCAGTACCAGCACGCGCGGGCCACGGCTGTGGTGCGTTGCCGGCTTGGCCAGCTTGTGGATGGCAGGCAGCAGGAAGGCGGCAGTCTTGCCGGTGCCGGTCTGGGCGGATGCCAGCAGATCGTGACCTTCAAGAATGATGGGGATGGCGTGTGCCTGGATCGGTGTCGGGGTGCTGATGCCCTGGCGTGCGACATCTTCAGCCAGTTCTTCGGACAGGCCCAGCAGCACAAAGGCTTTGCCGGTTGTATCTGCGGCCGGTGCGGCAGCGGTTTCCACTGCGGCAGGTGCAGCGGTTTCGGCGGCAGCGGTTTCAATCACGCTGGCGACGATGGTGTCGAGGGTGTTGACGGCGGTGTTTTCGTTATTTTCGATTTGGGACATCGTGCGTTCCTTGCAAGGTGAAGCCGCAAGCGAAGCCGAAAATGTCAGACATGTAGAGTCACGCATTGCACAGGCAATACGCATCCCGTGGCGCTGTAAGCAAACAGGCCTGAGGTCTAAATGAGGGCGAAGTACGAATGAATGGCTGTGCTTCGAATAGGGCAGCAGCGCTGGTCGCAATCCAATCCCGCAACATCTCGGCGGAGCAATTCCGCGGCAGGACATCGACGCTAACCAGCAAGAACCGCGCACATCCCGGCGTTCAAAAGCGCCTGGTGAAGCTGTACCGGAGAGAAGGTCAGGTATCGATGCAAACCCCGTGTTCAGTAGTGCCACACGGGTTGAAGCTGCGCATTATGCACAAACTGTCGCGACATCGCAACAGCTTTGTGATTTTTCTTGAAAAGCCCGCTTATTCGGTCTTGGCTTGCATCCCTGTCAGGAAGTCGCGAAGCAGTCGCTGCTCCACCTTGGCGCGCTGGCCCAAGGGCACCGGCAGTTGCAGGTGCAGGCCGATCTCTTCGCGGTCTTCCAGCGCGATGCGCAGCCGTGGCGCCAAGGTGGGGGTTTCCAGTGCGTAACCGGCGGCCAGCTCGCGCGCATGGCGTTGCAGTTCATCGTTGTATTCGGCCACAACGGCCTCTGCTGCACCCAGCAATACCTGCTCTGCGCGCTGCCAGTCTGCCTGCCGGTCTATGGCGATATGTATGGTCTGCACCACGAAACTGCCCAGCATGGTTTCGTTGTATACCGGTTGTGACAGCAGCAGGCTGTTGGGTAGCGTGATGCCGCGCCCCACCGTGCCCTTGTGCGGTTGCGCGTGGCTGGATTCGGCAATGGTGAAGGACAGCAAGTTGGTATCGATCACCTGGCCCTTGATGTTGTTGATCTCGATGCGGTCACCCACGCTGAATACATGCGTGCTGGTACGGTAGATCGACCCCATCATGCACAGGATCATTTCCTTGGTGGCCAGCACGATGGCTGCGGCAATGGCAACCAGCGAAACCGCCAGCGTCTGCAGCTCGTGCGCCCAGATCAGCACCAGCCCGATGAACGCCAGCACCAGCGCTAGATTGCGTACAGTCACCAGCCAGCGGCGCTTGTTTTCCGCCGACAGGTCACTACGTTGCAGGATGGCGCGACGAACCAGCGTACGCAGCAGCAGCAAGACGACCATGAAAACGACCGTGGTGATCAGGTCGCGCAGCACCGTGCGGTCGGCAAGCGAGGGCAGCAGGTTTTCCAGTGCAATGGCCGGGTTGAGTGTCGTCATGGCGGAATTCTAATGGATGGCGTGGTGGATGCGCTTGTGCAATGGTGTGGCTGGCGCTAGGGTGCGTGGCTGATGCCCCTTGGAATCGCCATGAAGAAACTGGATACCGCTGCACTGTTTCAGCTGGCTGACAACGCCCGCAGTTCCCCGCGCCTGCGTGCCAATCACAATTTCCATCCGCAGCTGGATGACCCCATCCAGCGCCTTGCCATTGCCATGCAGCCGAGCACCTATGTGCGGCCGCATCGTCATCCGCATACCTTCGAGCTGCTCCACCCGTTATCGGGCCGCTTCGTGG
>NZ_WXTX01000029.1 GCF_009848685.1 Andreprevotia sp. IGB-42 | reverse complement strand
GCCGGTCAGGCGTAGCCGCGTGTGCCTGGCTGGGCCGCACGGTAGGTACAGGCGTCGCCTTGACCTTGGGCTTGGCCGTTGGCTTGACCTTGGCAGCCAGCGTGGGCGCCACGGTTGCCGATGGCTCGGTGACGGGCACTTCGGTGGGCGCTGGCGTTGCGGGTTGCGTGGGTTCCGGTACCTCAGTGGCCGCAGGTGCTGCCGTAATGGTGACCGCCGGCGCAGAGGCGACTGGCGGCAACGCGGGCTCTGCCGGCTTGCGTGCGTAGAACCAGTACGCGGCACCGGCAATCACGACAAACAGCAGCACGATGGCCCCGATCAGCACGCCGGTATTGAACTGCGGCTTCTGCTGCTCGCCAGCGGTGCCCGCGGTATTGGGGACCTTGGCGGTCGGCGTCGGCAGGGATGCTGCAACATCGTCGGGCTGCGGGCTAGCTACGCGGGTACCCGCCGCCGGCAGTGCCGCTGGCGAGGCAACTGGCGCAGATGGTACACCATCCGGTGCGATGGCTTCGGCTGCTGTGGGCAATGGCGCAGCGGGCTCGAATGATGTCGGCAGCGGGGGAACCGGCAGCGGTTCCGGGACCGGATCCGGAACGGGCACTGGCAGCGTTTCCAGCACCGGGGCTGGCTCTGCAGCCGAAGCCAACGATGCGGGTGGCTCATCGTCGGGTCGGGCAGCCTGTGCGGTTTGCGCAGCAAGTACCGCATAAGCGGCGTAGGTGGACAGCACCGCGGGTGCCGGTTCAACCGGGCTGGCCGGGGCCGCTTCGGCTGCGGCATCACCGGCGGCATCACCGGCTTCGGCTTCGGCGGCTTGGGCAGCCGGGATGGCAGGCGTGGTGGCCGGGGCGATATATGCGGCGGCCAGGATACGATCTATGTCATCCTGATCGGGCTGGGCGGCTGCAACGTCGCGCGATATATCCTGCACCGTAGCGGACGGTATTGGCGCCGCGGCGCCTGCACCGGGCTGGCGCGGTTGCAGGTGGCGGATCGGTGTCTCGGCAATGAACTGGTCGATCAGGTCATTGATCGGCGGTTCTTCCGGCGTGGTTTCCAGTGCACCCATGGCCTTGCCGCAGCCATTGCAGAACTTGCGCGCAATCGGGTTGGCGGCACCGCAATGCGGGCAGGCGAGCTGCAATGTCACGCCGCAATTGAGGCAGAACTTGGCCGAGCTCTTGTTTTCATGGTTGCACTGAGGACATTGCATCGAGCGATCTCAGGGTGAAAGTTAAAAGAAAGCACCTGATTTCAACTCATTAACCCCAAAAACTCAACCCTGACCGCCACCGTATGATGCAAACACCATACGGCAGCGGCATCATGCCGGCCTATTCTTCGTCGTCGAACGAAAGCCCTTCAGCCTGCCATTTGGCGTGGTGCTCGCGGATCAGCTGTACCGCGTCTTCGATGGTATCGACCACCACCGGGATTTCCATGTCCACCGGGCTGGCAAGGCCCGCGCCACTATCCACCATCGAACGGCTGGCCCAGTCGACCAGTTCATGCCACATCTCGCCCACCAGGATCAGCGGCGTGCCATACAGCTTGCGCACCTGCAGCAGCTGCCACACCATCGACAGCTCAAGCAGCGTGCCGATGCCGCCGGGCGTGACAATGAACGCATTCGAGCGCTGCACGAAATGATGCAGCCGCGAGAAGAACGTCTTGTGCTCGAAGGTGCGGCCTACGAAATCATTCACGTTCTGCTCAAAATCGAGGTCGATGCGGATGCCGACCGACGCCTCGAGATTATCCGGCGCGCCCTGGCGGGCACCTTCGTTGGCTGCCTGCATCAGCCCCGGCCCGCCGCCGGTGACGATACGGCAACCCATGGCCGCCAGTTGCGATGCCAGTTGCTTGACGGCCTCGTACGACGGCGTGTTGTCCTCGATGCGCGCGGAGCCGAAGATCGTCACGTGATAATCCGGCGTATGAGCCGGGCGCAACCGCGATAATTCGTCCACCGAATCCCACAGTTTCAATACCACATCCGACACGATACGCAGCGCATAGTCATCCTCGACTCTGCCGATGGCTTTTTTCGAACGGCGCTCTGCCATGTTTGTTCTCCCTTGTGTTTGCCTTTCCAGCATAGCGGGCTGTAACAATCAGCACCCTAGGGGTTAGTGCGTATTCGGCTGCGGCTATCGTCACCTGTCTGTTTCATAGCCGGGAATACACCCGGCGGCAGGCACGCCCCTTGTACGAAGCAACGCCACTGCCGCTATCCCCTAGCGGAAAATCCCGATGCCTGCCGGTGCTGCATCGCGCAAAATCACAGCAACCGCCTCATCAGGAAAGCACCATGCCGAAGAATGCGTTGTACGCCCAGTCGGGCGGTGTCACCCCTGTCATCAATGCATCGGCCTTTGGCATCATTCACTCTGCACGCCAGCACCCCGACCGCATCGGCACGGTTTATGCGGCAGAAAACGGCGTACTGGGTATCCTGAACGAGCGCCTGATCGATACGGCCCAACTATCCGATGCGCAGCTGGCGCTGCTCAAGACCACGCCGGGCGGCGCATTCGGCTCCTGCCGCCACAAGCTCAAGCACGGTGCAGAACTCAAGCGGCTGTTCGAGATCTTCACCGCACACGATATCGGCTACCTGTTCTACAACGGGGGTGGCGATTCGGCGGATACCTGCCTGAAGGTGGCTGAATATGCGCAATACCAGGGCTTCGACCTGTGCGCGATCCATGTACCCAAAACCATAGACAACGACCTGCCGCTGACCGACAACTCGCCGGGCTTCGGCTCGGTGGCGAAATACGTGGCCACGTCGATCCGCGAGGCCGGGCTCGATGTCGCATCGATGGCGTCATCGTCGACCAGGGTCTTCATCCTCGAAGTGATGGGCCGCCATACCGGCTGGATCGCCGCCTCGGCCGGGCTCGCCGCCAATCATGCCAAGGCCGCCCCGCACCTGATCCTCACGCCGGAGGTGCCGTTCGAAGCCGGGCGCTTTCTCAAGGCGGTGCAGGAAACCGTGGCCAGCGTGGGCTATTGCGCGGTAGTGGCATCGGAGGGGCTGCGCGATACCCACGGGGTGTTCCTGTCCGATGCCGGCAGTACCGATGCTTTCGGCCATGCGCAGCTGGGCGGCGTGGCGCCGCTGCTGGCCAATATGGTCAAGGTGGAACTGGGGCACAAATGCCACTGGGCAGTGGCCGATTACCTGCAGCGCGCCGCACGCCACCTGGCCAGCGCCACCGATCTGGCACAGGCCATCGCCGTGGGTGAAGCCGCAGTCACCTATGCACTGGCCGGGGTGAAAAGCGTGATGCCCGCCATCGTGCGCGAGGATAGCGAGCCGTACCGCTGGCGACTGGAGCCGGTGCCGCTGCTGGAGGTGGCCAACCGCGAGAAACCGCTGCCGCTGGCGTACCTGAGCAGCGACGGCATGCATCTGTCCGCTGCCGGGCGTGAATACTTTGCACCGCTGATCCAGGGCGAGGCAACGCCGCCTTTCCTCGACGGACTGCCCGCCTACCCCAACTGGCAATTTGAACTGGTCACACCGCGTTTGCCGGGCTTTAATGCGGAGTAACCCCGTCCGCAAGGAAGTCCTGATGCCAGATTGCGCGCGCCATGCACATTGGTTGCCAGCCACACGCCCGGGTCATGCATGGCAACGCCATCTGCATCCGTTGACCATGCCGCTGTGCCTGGTCACCCCTACCCGACCGGCAGGTACCTGACTTGGCAATGCTGCTTGAAATCCTCTCGACCATCTTGGCCACGCTGGCCGCGTTGCTGCCGATTGCCAACCCGCTGTTTGCCGTTACCATCCTGCCCGGGCTGACCGCCAATCTGCCCGCCGCGGAACGTACGCGCCAGGTGCGGCGCGCCTGCTACTACATGGCCGGCATCCTGATCACCTTCCTGCTGGCCGGCGCGCTGATCATGGATTTCTTCAGCATCTCGATCCCGGGCTTGCGCATCGCCGGCGGCATGGTGGTGGCGTACATCGGCTTCACCATGCTATTCCCCAGCGACAGCGGCGCGCTGCCCGATGCCGCGCAGGCAGAGGCGCTGGCCAAGCGCGATATCTCGTTCACGCCATTGGCCATGCCATCGTTGTCCGGGCCGGGCTCCATCGCCGTGGTGATTTCGCTGTCGTCCGGCGTGCATGGCCATGTGGGCGGCTTGCCGGTGTGGCTGGGCTATCTGGCGGTGAGTACCGGCATCATCATCACCGCGTGGCTATCGTGGATGACGCTGCGTGCTTCCACGCGGCTGTATGGCTTCCTCGGTGAGAACGGCATCAATGCCATCTCGCGCATCATGGGTTTTTTGCTGATCTGCATCGGCGTACAGTTCCTCATCAATGGCGCCAGCGACCTGCTGCACGACCCGGCCTTCATGCCGCGCAGCTGATGCGGTTGCACGCAGGCGGTGCTTTCCTGACTACAATGCGGGTGACTTCCCTGACTGCGGGAAGCGCGTTTTCAGCCCGGGTCTCCGCTCACGATGCAATTGCGCCATAACCTGAAAACTAGGATCACTGTCTGCCTGACGCTGCTGAGCATCGCAGTGGTATTGCTGCTGGGTATTTTCCAGCTGCGCCTGATACGCAGCGAAATGACCGAAGGGCTAGCCAACCAGCAGTTCAGCCTGATTTCCAAGGTGGCTGATGACATCGACCAGAAGCTGCTGCTGAACGAAGCGCTGCTGGGCAGTGCCGGTGCGCTGCTGTCGCGCCAGCTGGCGCGCGGCCCGGTCGATTACACCGCGTTTCTGGTCGAGCGCCCGGCGCTGGCCACCATCTTCGACTACGTCTTCGTTTTCTCGCCCGAAGGCCGCATCGTCGGTGACTACCCGCACAAGCCCGAGCGCATCGGCGTGGACATCAGCGACCGGCCTTATTTCACCGATACCATCAGCACCGGCAAGCCGGTGGTCTCGCAACCCTATCTCGCGCGCCAGGTGTTGACGCCGCAAGTGATGATCACCATGCCGGTCCATGATGCGCAAGGCAAGATCGTTGCAGTGCTGGGCGGCAGCTTCAACCTGCTCAACCGCAACATGCTGGGTACGCTGGGCGAAACCCGCGTGGGCAAGACCGGCCACCTGTACCTGATGACGCAGGACGGCGTGGTGGTGGCGCACCCGGACAAACGCCGCATCATGAAGAAAGTGCGGGTCGACCCATCGCAGCCGGACGGCGTGATGAACAAGGCACTGACCGGCTTCGAAGGCTCGGTGGAGGGCGACAACGCCCCGGGTGTGCCGGTGCTGGCCAGCTTCAAGCATCTGAAAGTGGTCAACTGGATTACCGTCGCCATCCTGCCGGCGGAAGAAGCGCTGGAGCCGATCAGGCTGGCGCAATGGCGCTTGCTGATGTCCATCCTGGTGGCCAGCGTGGTCATCGCGGTGGGTGTATGGCTGCTGTTGCGCTGGCTGCTGTCACCGCTGATGCGGCTGCGCGACGGCATCGAGCGTCAGCAGGCGCAACCGCACAGCTTCGAGCCCATCGTGCTGCCTGGCGATGATGAAGTCAGTGCCGTCGCCCATGCGTTCAACGCGCTGATGGTAGAACGCGCGCGCACGCTGGGTGCGCTGCATGCCGAGAAAGAACGGCTGCTGATCACGCTGCATTCGATTGGCGACCCGGTGATCACCACCGATGCCAATGGCTGGATCGAATACCTGAACCCGGCAGCCGAGCGGCTGACCGGCTGGCGGATGAGCGATGCACATGGTGCGTCGTTCGATATCGTGTTCAATCTGATCAGCGAGGAAACCGACCAGCCGGTTGTATCGCCGATCGAGCAGGCGCTGAAGGCCAACCGCCCGGTCTCCATGCATACGCAATGCCTGCTGCGCCGTCGCGACGGCACCATGGTGGCCATCGATGATTCCGCCGCTCCCATTCACGATGCCAATGGCAAGGTGGTGGGCGTAGTGCTGGTGATGCAGGACGTGACCCGCCAGCGGCAACTGGCGAACAAGGCCAAGTGGGAGGCCTACCACGATGCGTTGACCGGGCTATCCAACCGCCGCGATTTCGAGGAACAGCTGGCCAGCGCGGTGGTGCGCTCGCAGCAACGCAATATTCCATCCGCGCTGCTGCTGATCGATCTGGATCACTTCAAGCCGGTGAACGACCTGGGCGGCCATGCAGCCGGCGATGCACTGTTGATGCAGATTGCCGCGCTGATGCCGCGCTTCGTGCGGGATCGTGACGTGGTGGCGCGGCTGGGCGGTGATGAATTCGCCATTCTGCTCAACCATTGCGAGGTGGCCAAGGCTGCCGGCGTAGCGCAGAAGGTACGCATCGCCATCGCCGCGCTCGAATTCGAATGGGAGGGGCGCAGCTACTGGGTGAGCGCCAGCATCGGCATTGCCCAGGTCGGCAGCGATCTGGACCATATTTCCGAAACGCTGCGCCAAGCCGACGAGGCGTGCTATGACGCCAAGGCCGCCGGCCGCAACTGCGTGGTGATCTACGAAGGCACGCCGTTGCCGCTGCTGAACGCAGCCGGCAGCGAGGAATCATCCCCGCACTGACGCCGCAACAGTTGCCGCCCGGTACCAGAGCGCACCGCCTGCAGGTCAGTTGGCAAGCGCGGCTTGCACATAGGCTTGCACCGTGCGCGCAAGGCCGGCTTGCAGGCAGTCGATGCTTTCCACATCATCCATGCCACGCAACCAGGTGAGCTGCCGCTTGGCCAACTGGCGCGTGGCGGCAATGCCTTTATCGCGCAGCCCCGCTGCATCGATCAGGCCATCCTGGTATTCCCACGCTTGCCGGTAGCCCACGCAGCGCATCGACGGCAGATCCAGCGACAGCGTGTATTGCTGGCGCAAGCCGGCCACTTCATCGAGCAGGCCATGCTGCAACATGGTATCGAAGCGCAATGCGATGCGTTCGTGCAATACCGCGCGGTCTGAAGGCACCAGTGCGATCTTGCTGAGCTGGTACGGCAGCGGCGGCGAAGCAGGCTCGGCCAGCAGCGCCGACATCGGCCGCCCGGCCAGCAGGCAGATTTCCAGCGCACGCTCCACCCGCTGCTGATCGTTGGGTGCCAGCCGCGCCGCCGTCTCCGGATCGAGCATGGCCAGCCGCGCGTGCATGCCCGGCCAGCCGATTCGCGCGGCCTCTTCATGCAATTGCGCGCGCAATGCCGCATCGGCCTGCGGCAGGTCGTGTATGCCATGCTGCAGCGTGTTGTAGTAGAGCATGGTGCCCCCCACCAGCACGGGCACCTTGCCGCGTGCGGTGATGTCCGCCATCAGCGCCAGCGCATCGCTGCGGAATTGCGCGGCCGAGTAACTCTGCTCGGGGCTGATGATATCGATCAGGTGGTGCGGCGCCCGTGCCAGCTCTTCACCGGTCGGCTTGGCGGTGCCCACGTCCATGTCGCGGAATACCAGTGCCGAATCCACCGAGATCAGCTCGACCGGCAAGCCGGATTCGACCAGATGGATGGCGCTGGCAGTCTTGCCCGAAGCAGTGGGGCCCATCAGGAATATGGCAGGGTTCATTGTGTACTTCTTTGCATCAGCCAGTTGGCCGCCAGCCCTGCGCCAACCGCGGTCAGCGTGGCTGGCAATACCGCCCAGGCCCCCATCTGCGCGGCCAGTGGCGCAAGGCACATGAAACTCACCCCGGTGCCGATCAGCCCGGTCAGGAAGCCGCGCAGTTGCAGCAGCACCGCATCACTGCCGGCATTGGCAAGCGTAAAGGCCGGGATCACCGTAGCGGCGACCGGGCCAGGCGACAGGATACCCGTCACGCCGGGGCCCAGCAGCCGGGTCAGGCCGGTGAGCGTACCGACCAGCAGCAAGGCGGCGGCCATGCGCGCAAACAGCTCCACCCGCGGCAAGCGTACGATGCGTGGCGGCGCCTGCGGTTTGGGCAGTACGAAACGCGCGGCCAGCAGCAGCCCGGGCAAGGCCAGCAATGCAGCCGGCACGCTATGCGCCAGATTGGCTGCAGCCAGCACAATGGCAAGCAGCAGGTACACCAGCCAGCCGCACAACAACATGCCCAGCCAGCCCAGCCGGCGTTGCTCGAAGTAACGACAGGCAAAGCCCAGTGCCAGCATGTAGCCGATATTGGCCCACAAGCCGGCCGGGGCGGCGCTGGCAACCGCTACCGCGTAGTCCTGACCGAATTCCAGCCACAGCGCGGCGATCACGCAACTGGCGATCAAGGGCAAACCACCCAGCAGGCCGGCGGCGGCCGGCCCCCAGCGCTTGCCGGCGATGCTGGCAGCGGAGATCACCAGCGGCCCGGCCAGCAGCTTGACCGCGATCACGCTGTTCATCACTGGCCGCGCATGAACAGGCCGTCCAGCTCTTTCATCGTCAGCCGGAACCACGTGGGCCGGCCGTGATTGCACTGGCCGGAGCGCTCGGTCACTTCCATCTCGCGCAGCAGCGCATTCATCTCGGTAATGGTCAGTGCACGGTTGGCGCGCACCGCGCCGTGGCAGGCCATGGTAGCCAGCAGCTCGTTGCGCCGCCCGGTCATCACCTGGCTGGCGCCCACTTCACGGATATCCTTGAGCACTGATTTGGCCAGCTCGATCGCATCGGCATCTTTCAGCAGCAGCGGCACCGCGCGCACTGCCAGCTGCGTGGGCGATGCTGCGGAAAGATCAAAGCCGATCTGCCGCAAAGCATCCCCATGGTCTTCCACCGTGGCCACGTCCAGCCGGTCTGCGGCAAACACGTGCGGGATCAGCAGTGGCTGCATCGGCATCTGGTTCAGATCCAGCGCGGTCTTGAGCTTTTCATACACCACGCGCTCGTGCGCGGCATGCATGTCGACCACGATCAGCCCCTCTGCAGTCTGCGCCAGCACGTACACGCCATGCAGTTGCGCAATGGCAAAGCCCAGCGGCGGGATGCCGTCGCGGTCGGCCGGGAACGGCACCGCTGCCGCAGTGCCGGCCACCATTGCCGGTCGTTCCAGCGTGGCGGCGGGTGCATCGCCATCGCGGCGCAGGTCACCGAACATGCGGTCGTACAGCGCCAGCGGCTCATTGGCAACCGGCAGCGGCATGTATTGCTGGGTATAGGCGCCGCGTGCCGCGGCACTGCCATGACTTTGCGCCTGGTACCCATTGCCGGCCGCGCCATAGGCAGCAGTGGCCGGCTGGGCCAGCGGATTAACGGCACCGACAGCCAGTACCTCACCGGTTTCCGGGTCCACCCCTGCCGGCGCTGCGCCGGCCTTGGTGGCGGACAATGCACGCGTCAGGCTGGTGAGCAGGAAACGGTAGATGGCGCCGCTTTCGCGGAAACGCACTTCGATCTTGGTGGGGTGCACGTTGACGTCCACCCCTTCCGGTTCCAGCTCCAGGAACAGGCAATACGCGGAATGGCGATCATGGTGCAGCACATCGCGGTACGCCTCGCGCAGCGCATGCTGGATCACCTTGTCGCGCACGAAGCGGCCGTTCACGAAAAAGTACTGCGCATCGCGGCTGGATTTGCCCAGCGTGGGCGAGCCCGCCAACCCCCACAGCCGCAGCGGGCCGGCGCGCTCGTCGATGGCCACCGCGGACTGCACGAATTCATCGCCCAGCACCGCAGCGCAGCGCTTGTGTACATCGCCGCGCATCAACCGCATCGACGCACGGCCGTTATGCAGCAGCGTGAATTGCTTGTCCGGATTGGCCAGCGCCAGCCGGTTGACCATTTCCGCGCAATGGGCAAACTCGGTGCTGTCGGATTTGAGGAATTTGCGGCGGGCCGGCAACTGGTAATAGAGGTCGTGTACTTCGATGCTGGTGCCCACGGCCAGCGCAGCGGGTTCTGCCTCGGCCAGGCGGCCATGATCGGCCTCCACGCGCCATGCATGGTCACTGGCACCATCGCCGTCGTCGTAACGGCTGGTGAGCACCAGCCGTGAAACGGAGGCAATCGAGGCCAGCCCTTCGCCACGGAAACCCAGCGTGCCCACGCGCTGCAGGTCGTCGAAATCGCGGATCTTGCTGGTGGCATGCCGGTGCAGCGCCAATGCCAGGTCATCCTTCTGGATGCCGCTGCCGTCGTCGATCACCTTGATCAGCTTGCTGCCGCCCGCCGCCAGTTCGATGTTCAGCGTTTGCGCGCCGGCATCGATGCTGTTTTCCAGCAGCTCTTTCAGCGCGTTGGCCGGGCGTTCCACCACTTCGCCAGCGGCGATCTGGTTGACGAGCGTATCGGATAAGACCTGGATGCGGGGCATGGCGGCAACGGCGGTGCAAAACGCCGATTATACCCGCGTGGCGGATGCCTTCGTGCGGCGCAGATCCCACCATGAATGCAGGCCGGCCAGCAGGATCAGCAATGCTGCCACGCCCCCCGTTACTGCCTCGGGAATATGCCAGCGCGCAGCCAGCAGCATCACTGCAGCCAGCGCGCCGATGGCCCAGAATGCACCATGCTCGAGGTATCGGAGCGTGGACAGCGTGCCTTTCTCGACCAGCAGCAAGGTGAACGAGCGCACGAACATCGCGCCGATGCCCAGGCCGATGGCGATCAGGAAAATATTCTTGGTCAACGCAAACGCACCCAGCACGCCGTCGAAAGAGAACGACGCATCCAGCAGCTCCAGGTAAATGAAGCCGCTCCAGCCGGTTTTGGCGGCCGCGCCTTCATCACCGATCAGATCACCCAGGCCATCCACCAGGCTGTACGCCACCACGCCCCACAGGCCGGCAACGAGGAACGCATACGCGTCGTGCTGCGGCAGCAGGCCCGTCACCAGCAGCAATACCAGCAGGCTGAGCAGCAGTGCAGCCATCTGCAGCCGGCCGATGCGCACCAGGATTTTTTCCACCGGCACGAACCAGTGTTCATCCTTGTTGCGATCCAGGAAGAAGTTGAGGAACACCAGCATCAGGAACGCACCGCCAAACGCGGTGACCTGGATATGCGCCGATTGCAGCGTGCTGGCGTATTCATGCGGGCGGGCAACGGCCATCGACAGCACATCGGTGCCAGGCCAGGCGCCCGAGCTCAGCCAGTCCCACAGCGATACCGGGCCGGGCAGCGGCGCGATGCCGGCAAGCACCGCCACGATCACCAGCGGAAACACGATGCGCATGCCGAACACCGCCACCAGCATGCCCCACAGCAGGAACCGTTTGCGCCATTTCTCGTCCCAATGTTTAAGGACCGACGCATTGACCACCGCGTTGTCGAAACTGAGGCTGGTTTCCAGCAACGCCAGGTTGAAGGCGATCCATACGCCGGTGCCGCCCGCCAGTACACCGGCGAGCACCAGGCCAATGACGGTGACGATCAGCGAGCTACGAAAGTAATGGAGCATGGGAGTTTCCGATCAGCGGTTGGTCATTATGCCCTGATGCAGCCTCGTGTTCATCGCCATCAGGCCGATACTGGATGTAAGCATTCAGGAGGTAGCGATGCATGCGATACGACAACAGCCTCGATCAACGCGAACTGGTGGGCCTGGGTGCTGCCTTCAAGGATGTGATCCGCGAGCACCTGGTGGCCATCCCGCTGGCCGAAGAACTGGAGCCTGCCGAGCTCGACGTGCTGACCGGTTATGTACGCGTGTACCAGTTGCCCGGCAACGATCTGCTGTTCAACGAGGGCGACCCCGCCGGCTACCTGGGTATCGTGCTGCGTGGTCGGCTACGGGTCAGCAAGCGCAACCTGGCGGGCGACGCGCGCGAGCTGTACGTGATGGGCCCGGGCAAGGTATTCGGTGAAATGGCCATCCTCGACCAGGAAGCGCGCTCCGCCACGCTCGCCACGCTGGAGCCCACGCAGATTGCCGTGCTCAGCCGCGACAATTTCTACCGCATCTGTTCCGAGCGGCCGGTGATCGGCGTGAAGCTGCTGCTGAAGATCAGCCGCATCCTGTCGCAGCGGCTGCGGCGCATCAGCGGCCAGTTCGTCGACAAGCTCTGAGCGGCCCGGCGCGCCATCACCGGCAGCAGCGGGCTTTGCCAGCGAACGCTGACTACCGGCAGGCCGCCCTGCCCGCTTGGAGTGGCAGGCCGAGTCCGCCTATACTTCCCGCATCTTCCGGCGCACGCCGCCTTCGTTCCCTGTTCGGAGCCCTGCATGAGCAATCCCTATCTCGATCTCGTCAAATCCCACGATGCGCTGCTGCAAAAGGCGGATGCGCCGCTGTTTTCCGATCTGGCCGGCCTGACGCCCAGCCCGGTCAACACCGATGCCGATGCGCCGGTGGTGATGATCTTTGCCCCGCACCCGGACGATGAATGCATCATCGGCGCACTGCCATTGCGCCTGGGCCGCGAAGCCGGCTTCAAGGTCATCAACGTGGCCGTTACGCAAGGCTCCAATCTCAAGCGCCAGCCGGAACGCTGGGCTGAACTGAAAAACGCATGTGATCTGCTCGGCTGGGGCCTGCTGGAAACCATTCCGGGCGGCCTGATGAGCGTGACCACCAAAACCCGCGACAGCGATCCGGTGGCATGGGCAGAGAAAGTGAGCGTGGTTGCCGCGCTGATTGCCGAGCACAAGCCTGCCGTCTGTGTGTTCCCGCACGACAACGATTACCACTCCGCGCACATCGGCACGCATTACCTGGTGGTCGACGCGCTGAAGGAAGCCGGCCACGAATGCGTGCTGGGTCTGTCCGAATTCTGGCGCCAGATGGATGGCCCAAATGCGCTGATCGCCACCAACAATGTCGATACCGCCGACCTGATCGCCGCGCTGGCCTGCCACGTGGAAGAAGTGCGCCGCAATCCCTACCACCTGCGCCTGCCGGGCTGGATGGCAGACAATGTGCGCCGTGGCGCGGAAGTGTGTGGCGGCCAGGGCGCTGCTGCGCCGACGTTCAGCTTCGGCACCATCTACAAGGTGGCACGCTTCAACGGCAGCCAGATCGAAGAGCCGACCCAGAAGTTCACCATCAGCGATAGCGATGACATCAAGGCCGTGCTGGCCTGATCGCATCCGGCTCGCATCCTGGTCATGAACAGGCAATGAAAAACGGCAGCCCGCGGGCTGCCGTTTTTCATTGCTGATGAACCCGTTCAGATCTGCTCATACAGCGGCAAGGTCAGGAACTCCGCAAAT
>NZ_WXTX01000028.1 GCF_009848685.1 Andreprevotia sp. IGB-42 | reverse complement strand
ACTGGCGGCCTGCACTTCCTGCAGCCGGGTTTCACGCGTGTAGCCCAAGCGACGCGATTCGCTCTGGGTATACAGGCCATCGAACAGGATCTGCCGCAGCTCGACCGAGGCGCCAGGATGGTTGAAATCATAGGAGCCGGCGATGGGGCGGGTCTGCCATTCCTTGTTGTACGATGCGGCCACATCGACGCGCGGCAGATAGCGGCCCTTGATGGCTTTCTGGTCTTCGCCGGCGGCACGGTAATCGTAATAGCGCGAGCGCAGTTCCGGATGTTTGCTGATAGCCTTTGCCGTGGCTTCGTTCAGCGTTTCGGCAAAAACGTGGGTGGTCAGGCCGTACAGCGCCAATCCAATCAGATAGGCTGTGGTACGCAGCTTTGCTTGCTTATGATCCATGGCAGATCCCCTAAGGCTTGAAACTTTTTTGAAGTTCTAATGTGAGATGCGGACTACACGGCAGTCAGCTAATCACTTACAACCGGATTTTATGCTAGACAACTATGTATCTATTGCAGAACGAGCCGACGAGCTGTGGCTGGCCGAAACATCATGAAACCATCATGTAATACTTATTCTTACGCCAGCAGGCGTTGCCATGGCTAAGGTGCGCCAAGCCGGAAGGCGTGCATTCTATTGTATTTTCATGACATTGGCACTGTCAGCATGGCCAGTATATTCAGCTTTGAATACAGAGAAGTTTCGGCAATTACTTACACAACACTACGGGGATGCGCCCCAGAAGACGTTTCAGGACTGGCTGGCCTTGATCGCTGCCGGAAAAAATCTTTCAGAACAAGACAAACTTAAACGTACCAACGAATTTTTCAACCGGCGCATTTCATTCCTGGATGATATGCAGGTCTGGAAGCAGGTGGACTATTGGGCAACACCGATGGAGACCATAGGCAAGAACGCCGGTGATTGCGAAGACTTCACCATCGTGAAGTACTTTACCCTGAAAGAAATGGGCATACCGGAAGAGAAGCTACGCCTGACCTACGCCAAGGCGCGCATCGGCGGCGCCGACAGCACGGTCACGCAGGCACACATGGTGCTGACCTTCTACCCGGCACCGGATGCCGAACCGCTGGTGCTGGATAATCTGATTACCGATATCCGCCCGGCATCGCGGCGCACCGACTTGCAGCCGGTGTTCAGCTTCAATGCGGGCGGCGTATATACCGGTGGCAGCCAAGCCACCGCATCGATAGACCGGCTATCGCGCTGGAAGGATTTGCTGTTGCGCGCTCAGGCCGAGGGCTTCAGCCCATGAAACGCATAAGATAAGGGGGATTTCCATGTCGTTATTCCGGCAACTGTGGCTGCTGACGGTGATCGCCACCATTCTGGCCTTTACCGGCTGTTTCTTCATCAGCATGCACAATGCGCGCAACTATCTGGAATCGCAGCTGGCCACGCAGAGCAACGACAATGCATCGTCGCTGGCGCTATCGATGTCGCAGCAGAGCAAGGATGCGGCGATGGTCGAACTGCAGGTTTCGGCGCTGTTCGATACCGGCCACTTCGAACTGGTGCGCTTCAGCAACGTCTATGGCAAGACCGTGGTCGAGCGCAGCAACCACACCATTTCGGATGACGTCCCCAACTGGTTCATGCAGGCGTTTCCGTTACGGGTGGCGGTAGGCCACGCGCAGGTAAGCGACGGCTGGAAGCAATCGGGCACGGTCAGCGTGATTGCGCATTCGCGCTTTGCCTACAAGGCACTGTGGGACAACGCCATTGCGCTGGGCGTGTGGATCCTGGCTGGCGGCCTGATCGGTGGTTTCCTGTTGCAACTGGTGCTGGGCTGGATCAAGCGGCCGATCATGCAGATGGTAGGGCAGGCGGAATCGATTTCGGACCGGCATTTCGTCACGCTGGAAGAACCACGCATCCTTGAGCTCAAGCCCGTGGTGCGCGCGATGAATACCATGGTGGAACGCGTGAAGACGATGTTTGCCGAACAGGCCGCGCGCATCGATGCGCTGCGCAGCGAGGCCAACCGTGATGCGCTCACGCAATTGCCAAACCGCGGCTTCTTCATGGGCCGGCTGGCCGAGGCACTGGAGGACGAAGAAGCCGCACCCAACGGGCTGCTGCTGATGCTGCGGCTGAAAGACCTGGGCACCATCAACCAGCGGCTGGGCCGCATCGGCACCGACCGGCTGCTGCAACTGCTGGCAGGCCAACTGACCGCGATTGCCAGCACCGAAGCCGATGCCATTGCCGCACGCCTGAACGGTGCCGATTTCGTGCTGCTGGCGCCGGGCAAGGCAGCTACAGACGCCACCGCGCTGGGCAACCTGATCCACGACAAGCTGGGCGAACTGCGCGAGCAAGGCCATGTGGACGTGAGCGATATTGCGGCGATCGGCGTCACCAATTACCAGAAGGGCGACAAGATCGGCGCCATCCTGTCGCGCTGCGACCAGGGCTTGGCGCAGGCGGAAGGCAACGGCGAAAACGGCGTGGGCGTGGTGGCCAGCGGCAGCGGTAGCACCTTGCCAGCGCAGGACTGGCAACAACTGCTGCGCGATGCTGTGGCGCGCGGCGGCTTCGAGATGGCGAGCTTTCCGGCATTGGGCAGCGACAACAGCCTGCTGCATCACGAGATGGTGCTGCGGCTGCGCCACCCGGCCACCGGCGAGGTGTTTACCGCCGGTGCATTCATGCCCTTCGTATCGCGCTTCAACCTGACCGCGCAGGTGGACCTGGCCGCAGTGAAGCTGGCATGTGATGCGCTGGTTTCGTCCAGCGATGCGATTGCCGTCAACCTGTCGCCCAGCTCGCTGGGGGATGCGGTGTTCGTCAACGGTTTGCTGGCCTTGCTGGAGCAGCATAAAGCGCACAGCAGCCGGCTGTGGATGGAGGTCAACGAGTTCGGTTTCCGCGATGAGCTGGAAACCCTGGCGGCGTTCACGCAGCGCGTCCACCCGTATGGGTGCAAGCTGGGCATCGAGCACTTCGGCCGCTATTTCGGCAGCCTGCCGCAACTGTATGAACTGCAGCTGGATTACCTGAAGATCGACGGCAGCTTCGTGCAGGACATCGACCAGAACAGCGGCAACCAGGACCTGGTGAAAGCCATTGCCGGCATTGCCGGCGGCCATGGCCTGCAGGTGATTGCCGAGCGGGTACAGACCGCCGCCGAATGGGAAACGCTGCAGAAGCTGGGCGTGACCGGCTATACCGGCCCGGCGGCCAAGTGGCCACCCGTGGTATCACCACCGACGCAACAATAAAAACGTCAGTCGATCCATATTCGCTTGCGCCCGGCCCCATGGCCGGGCGTTTGCGTTTCTGGCCATGATTCCCGGGGAGACGCTGCAACGCAGCCCCTGACACAGCCAGTGTGTGCACACCACTTCCGATAAAAAGTAAAAACCGGCCGGCCCTGCCTGCCGGTTGATCTCTCACCTGCCGCCCCGAGGGGCTCAATCGTGCTTGAGCAGATCATGGTCCAGCATGTGCACGATCACATCGTGCGATACGGTATGCGTGCCATCGACCAGATCGGTGACGTTCTGCAGATCGATGGTTTGGGTGACCGATGCACTGCCAGCCTTGATGGTCAGCGTGGTGGTGCTGCTATTCTCGGTAACCGATAGCAGGCCATCGAGCTCGGTGGCCAGCACGCTGGTGGTATGCGCCCCGGCCACGGTCCAGTTCACGCTGCCGAGCAGGTCACGCAGATCGAGCTGATCGTGCGTTGCACCGGCGCTGGCAAAATCCCGGACCACATCGTGCGCCGGCGTTGCTGCCGTGCCCTGATCACCCGCCCCCCAGCGGAATACATCCGCACCGGCGCCGCCATACAGCTGATCGTGCCCGCCACCGCCCCGAAGCGTGTCGTTGCCGCTGCCACCCTGCAGGATTTCGTTGGCCGAGGTGCCGGTCAGCGCGTTGCCGGCCTGATACTGGATGGTGACAGCACCGGTATCCGTGCCGCTGTGGCCATCATTGACGGTGTAGTTCTGCGTGACATTGGGCGTGGTATCCGCAGCATTGGCATAGTTGATGGTCATGGTCAGCAGATAGTCTTCCGACCCGGTGCCACCGCTGGTGGCGCCATTGTCATCCAGATTGGTGACACGGATCTGGTAGGTGCCGTCTGCGCTGGCGGTGAACGTGCCGCCATCGGCAATCGCGGTAAAGCCGCCTGACGTGCCGGCATGCCAGCCCAGCGACACATCCGCCGCAGTAAGGTTGTGATCGAGCTTGAGCGTTTCACCCGCCTTCAGCGTGACCGTGAGGGTATCGAGATCATCCGGCTGGCTGCCGCCATAGGTATTGCCGATGGTATCGAGGAAACCATCGATCACCAGCACCGCGGTATTGGCCGCCTGCCCCACCTTGGTGAAGCTGGCACGGCTGATGGTTTCGGCATTGTCGTTGTTGCTGTCGAAATCGACCGTCTGCAACGAGCCGGCACTGAAATCACTGCCGCGCGCCAGCCAGCCAGTAGTGAAACTGGTGGGGGTAGCAGTGAGCGTATCGCCATCGACATCCGTATCGTTGTAGACGAGGGCCACGGACGGCACGGTGACGGTGCTGCCGAATACATTGGTGATCACCAGGTCATCGATGGCCACCGGCGCATCGTTGGTGCCGGCCACGTGGAAGCTGGTGGCACTGCTGCTGGTGCTGCTGCCACCGTCCCCATCATTGAGCGTGAAGGTGACGGTACGATCCAGCGTGCTGGGGTTGTCCGAGCTATTGGAGAATGCGATGCGCTCGATCAATGCCTCGGTTGCGGCCGGGGTAGCCGTATTGCTGGTGAACGTGAACACCAGCGGGTTGCCATTGTCGCCGCCGGTATAGCTGGCGATGGCCACGCCGCCAAAGCTGATCACATGCGTGGTGGTATTGACGCCGATCTGCCCGCTGCCGCTGCCCTGGTTGACGACGCTGAGCTGATCGCCGGCAGTGCCGTTGGCGGTGAAGGCCGCCGTCAGCGTCCCCCCGTTGAAGTTGGCCGAATCGATGTCCGCAACGGTGACATTGCTGTCAATCCGCGTACCGGTGCCGGCTGCCGTGCCCTCGGTATAGGTGAGGCTGCTGGCCAGATCGGTGATCGTCGGCGCATCGTTGACCGGGTTGACGGTCAGGTTGACCGTACCGGTGGCGGTGCCACCATGGCCATCGGCTACCGTATAGGTGAACGAATCCGTGCCGTTGTAGTTGCCGGTCGGCGTGTAGACGAAGGTGCCGTTGCTGTTGAAGGTAACGCTGCCGTGCCCCGGGTTGGCGAGCAGCGTGGCGGTCTTGCTGTCGCCGTCTGCATCGGTGTCGTTGCCGAGCACCCCGCTGAGGACCGCGCTGATGGTCAGCGTACTGTCTTCATTCACGCTGTAGCTGTCGCTGGCGGCCACCGGGCTGGCGTTCGGGTCGAACAGCATGCTGGCGGTGGACAGCGAACCATCGGCATCGCGGATCGTGTACTCGACGCTGAACGGCAGCCCGTTGCTGCCGCTGCTGGCGGTATAGGTGTAGGTGCCGTCCTCGTGGATGGCCAGCGTGCCGCGGCCGGCGCCCAAGTCGATGGTGAACTGGTGGTGCGTGCTGTCGAAGATGTAGACCGTGGCCACCCCTGCGCCGGCGCCATCCGCATCGTAGGACAGCGATACCAGCTTGGGATGCGTGCCGCTGCTACCGTCGAGGCCGAAGCTGTCGTTGAGGGTGACATCACCGTTGGAAAGCGCAATGGTGGTCAGCGTGCCATCCAGCTCGCTGGCGCTGGAAATCAGGATCACGTTGTCGTTGTGGGCACCGGTGGATGACCAGGCCACATCGCGCAGATCCGGGTCGGTCTGGCTGACCCCGGAACCGATACCGATGGCGTATACCTCATCGACTTTGCCATTGAGGAAGGTTTCCCAGGCAGTCCGTTCGGACGGCTCGATGGTGTTGGGGTTACTGCCGTCGCTCTCGGTCGGTTCGCCGTCAGACAGGAAGTACACATAGGTCTTGTCAGCAACCGGCTGAGTACCGAAGTTGCTCTGCACGGCGGTCAGCGCATCGTCGTAGTCGGTATTGCCGCCCGACGAAATCGACCCGTATTTGCCTTCCGCCTGATCCTGCGTAAGCCACACGCTGCCGCTGCCATCGGTGTTCACATGGAACACGCGGGCATTGTCGTCGAAGTCCACCAGCATCACGCGTTGCAGCGCGGTGCCGTAGGTATCCATCAGGTTGGAAATGGCCGCCTTGATCAGGTTGAGCTCGGTAGTGCTGATACTGCCGGACGAATCGACCACCAGCACCAGATTGACGGTAGCAGTCGATACCGTGGTGGGATCAACCACATCGTTGTGCGCGACAGATACCGTATCGGTCAGCGTGAGGCTGACCTTGGTCCAGCCCGTTTGCGCACCACCATCGGTGGCCTTGTAGTAGAAGGAATCGACCACCGGCGGGCCAGAGTTGTCGACCACCGGCGCCACGTAGTGGAAGCTGCCGTCCGCCAGCATGGTGACGATGCCACCCAGCGCGGTGGCGACCGTGTTGGTGCCATTGACCGTTTGCCCGCTGCCGGTATTGTCGGTGGCAAAACTGCTGACCACGAGCCCGCTGGGGCTGTCGTTGCCCAGCACGCTGGCCAGCGTGGACGACGAGCCTTCCGCCACCGTGTAGGTATCGGCATTCGCGGTAGGCATCGGGTCGTTGTCGATGATGATGGCCGTGGCATCGGCACTGAGGTTGCTGGTGTTGCCACTGGTGACGGCGACATGCAGCGAGAAGTTTTCATTGCCCTCGTAGAAGGTATCGTTGGTGGTCAGTACGCGGACCTGTACGCTGGTTTCACCCGCCGCCAGCGTGATGCCGGCACCAACCGGCACCCAGCTGGAGCCATTGAAATACGCCAGCGCGGTGCCGGTATCGACCCCCACGATGGCCGTGCCGCTTTGCAGCGTCGGGATGAAACTGACTGCCGAGCTATTCGGGCCGGACAGTTGCACGGTGAACACCGCATAGTTGCCTTCCGGCACCAGGCTACCCTGCGCATCCACCGAGACGGTGATTTCCGGCGGGCGGTCGCCATCGATGATGGTGGCGGTGGCCGCTGCACTGGTATTGCTGGTGTTGGCGCTGGTGACGTCGACCTGCAGCGAGAAGGTTTCCGGCCCTTCAAATACGCCATCCACCGTGGTGCTGACCCGCACCAGCACGTCGGTAACGCCGGCGGCCAGCGTGATATCCGGGCCGGCTGCAAACCAGTTCGTACCGTTAAACGAATATTGCAGCGCGGTACCGGTATCCGTACCGACAATGGCGCTGCCATCAAGCAGTGTTGGGGTGAATGTGACATCCGAACCATTGGGGCCGGACAGGTGCACGCTGAATACCGCAAAGTCGCCTTCCGGCACCGTGCTGCCCTGACCGGAAACCGATACGGACACCGCGGGCGGGCTATCACCATCAATGATGGTGGCTTCGGCTGCAGCGCTTGGGTTGCTGGTGTTGCCGCTGGTAACGGTGGCCTGCAGCGAGAAGGTTTCCGGCCCTTCAAACACACCATCCACGATGGTGGCAACCCGTACTTGTACATCCGTCTGGCCCGCAGCCACGGTGATATCGCCAGTGGCACTCACCCAGTTGCTGCCATTGAAGTATTCCAGCACGGTGCCGGTATCGGTACCGACGATGGCGGTACCATCAAGCAGGGTGGGCGTGAAGGTGACGTCCGCACCGGCCGGGCCGGACAGGTGCACGTTGAACACCGCGAAATCGCCTTCCGGCACCGTGCTGCCTGCACCGGAGACCGACACGGATACCGCTGGCGGGCCATCGGCATCGATGATGGTGGCCGTGGCCGATGCACTTGGGTTGCTGGTGTTGCCGCTGGTCACCGTAGCCTGCAGCGAGAAGGTTTCCGGCCCTTCAAACACATCATCCACGATGGTGGCAACCCTTACCTGCACATCCGTCTGGCCCGCAGCCACGGTGATATCGCCAGCGGCGCTTACCCAGCTGCTGCCATTGAAGTATTCCAGCACGGTGCCGGTATCGGTACCGACGATGGCGGTACCATCAAGCAGCGTGGGCGTGAAGGTAACATCCGCGCCGGCCGGGCCGGACAGGTGCACGTTGAACACCGCGAAATCGCCTTCCGGCACCGTGGTACCCTGGCCGGACACCGACACCGATACAGCAGGCGGGCTATCGGCATCAATGATGGTGGCCGTGGCCGAAGCACCGGGATTGCTGGTGTTGCCACTGGTGACGGAAGCCTGCAGCGAAAAGGTTTCCGCGCCTTCGAACACGCCATCAACCGTGGTGCTGACGCGCACCTGCACATCGGTGGTGCCGGTTGCCAGCGTGATATCGCCGCTGACGGCGAACCAGTCTGTGCCATTGAACGAGTATTCCATCGCGGTGCCGGTATCGGTGCCGACCAGCGCGGTGCCATTGAGCAATGCCGGGGTAAACGTGACATCCGCGCTGGCGGGGCCGGACAGGTGCACGTTGAATACCGCGTAGTCGCCTTCCGGTACCGTGGTGCCTTCACCGGCCACCGAAACCGATACGGTGGGCGGGCTATCGGCATCGACGATGGTGGCCGTGGCCGAAGCGGTGCTATTGCTGGTGCTGCCACTACTGATATCGACCTGCAGCGAGAAGGTTTCCGGCCCTTCGAACACGCCATCCAGGGCGGTGGTGGTGCGCACCTGCACATCGGTCACACCGGCATTGAGGGTGATATCACCGCTGACGGCAAACCAGTCAGTGCCATTGAACGAGTATTCCAGCGCAGTGCCGGTATCGGTACCCACGGTAGCCGAGCCATCGTGCAGGCTGGGGGTGAAGCTGATTGCGCCGCTGCTGGGGGCAGACAGGTGCACGTTGAATACCGCGTGATTCCCTTCCGGCACCGTGCTGCCTTCACCGGAAACGGATACCGACACTTCAGGCGGCTTGTCGCCATCGATGATGGTGGCCGTGGCCGAAGCGCTGCTGTTGCTGGTGTTGCCAGCGGTCACGTCGACCTGCAGCTGGAAGGTTTCATCGGGCTCGTCCACCTGGTCGGGCAGGGTCTGCGTGCGGACCTGCACGCTGGTCTGGCCCGCTGCCAGCGTGATATCGCCGCTGACCGTGGCCCAAGCGCTACCATTCCAGTATTCCAGTACCGTGCTGGTGTCGGTGCCGACAACAGCGCTGCCGTCATGCAATGTCGGGGTGAAGCTGACCGGGCCGCTGCTGGGGTAAGAGAGGTTGACGGTAAAGACGGCGTAGTTGCCCTCGAATACCGTATCGCCTTCGCCGCCGAGCGACACCGAAATCCGCGGTGGCGGGATCTGCTCGCCATCGTTCGTACCCAGCACGGTAACGGTGACGGCGTGGGTTGTGCCATCCACGCTCTGCACATTGAAGGTTTCAACACGGGTGTCACCGTCGTTGAGCACCTGTACAACGGGGTTGGCGTTGTCGAGCACATAGCTCCAGTTACCGGCTGCGTTGATGCTGAACGAGCCATAGGTACCGGTAATGCTGGTTGGCACCAGTTCTGCCTGACCGGCATCGGCATCCAGTACCACCAGATTGCCGCCGGTGACCAGCGTGGTGTCTTCCTTGACAGTGCCGCTATCGCTACCGGTAATCACGGCCGGGTCGTTGGTACCAAGCACGGTGACGGTAACGGTGTGGGTATCGGTGCCATCGACACTTTGTACATTGAAGGTTTCAGTGCGCGACTCTCCCTCATTGAGCGATTGCACCAGCGGGCTGGCATTGTCGAGTACGTAGTTCCAGTTGCCATCCGCATCGATGGAAAAGCTGCCATAGGTGCCGGCGGTATTGGTTTGCACCACCACGGCGGCCTCGCCGGCATCCGGATCACTCACATCCAGGTTGCCGGATGCGACGAGTATGGCGTCTTCCTTGACCACGCCGGCGTCGTCACCCGGCTGGCTGGCAACGATCAGTGCAGCATCGTTGGTGCCGACCACGGTAATGGTGACGGTGCCTTCGCCGGTGCCGTCCACACTGCTCACCGGGAAGGTGACGATTTCGGTCTGGCCGGCGCCCAGCGCCTGCACGGTGGGGCTGGTGTTGTCGAGCGTGAAGTTCCAGTTGCCGCCGGCATCGACGGTAAAGGTGCCGAATGCACCGGCTACGTTCTGCGGCACGACGAATTGCTCGCCGGCGTCCACATCGGTGATCACCAGCGTGCCGCCGACCGTTGTCTGGGCGGGGGTATCTTCCTGCACGGTGCCGGCATCGCTGCTGACGGTGGCCGGATCGTTGACCGGGCTGACGGTGAGGTTGACGGTGGCCGTGGCGGTGCCACCGCGACCATCGTCGATGGTGTAGGTGAAGCTGGCCGGGCCATGGTAGTTGCTGTCCGGCGTGAACACCACGCGGCCATCTGCAGCCAATGCAACGGTGCCATTCACCGCGTTCTGCACGCTGGAAATGACCAGCGCATCGTTGTTGGCATCGACATCATTGGCGAGCAATGCCAGTGGCGAAATCGTCAGTACCGTATCTTCCGGCGTGGCTAGCGCATCGTTGGCGGCGCCGGTGCTGTTGTCATTGACGGCGACGGGCGGGGTATTCAGATCGGTTTCCTGGGCCGCAGCAAATGCCGGGGCCGGGGTGCCGGCAGTGCCGAACTGGGTGGAGCCGACCTGTTCGTCGATGCGGCCAACGCGGATGAAGCTGTGTGCGCCGTTTTCACCGCCATCGCCACCACCAAGACCTGCCGCTGTGGCTTCGAGATCGGTGGAGAGATCACCGCCCTGCGCAATGATCTGGTCGATCTGCGCGGTACCGCCCTGCACGGTTGCGGGGGCAATCGCCGCATCGGTGGTATCGGGCACGCTGGCGCCAAGGAACTGTGCGTCCACCAGTACCGAGCGATCCGGGCCGATGGTCTGCATGTCGCCATTGGGCAGCAGCAGCATGATTTCGCCATCCGGCGCGGTAACCAGCACCTGGTCCTGCTCGATGCTCTGCCCCGGTTGCAGCGGGGTCATTCTGCCCGTGGCATCGCGGATGAATGCTTGACCATTCAGTTGCACGATCGTGGCTTGGGCGGCATTGGCCATGGCAGGCCCCTTCGAAGCAGGATTGATGACTGCTCCACCTTACGCCGTGGTCATAACGGAAAATACTGTACCTTGGGGTCAAAAGGCGTGTACCGAAGTACAGTGTCATGCCGGCTGTCGCCAGCGTCACGGCCATGAAAAAGCCCGGCATCTGCCGGGCTTTTTCAATTGCATTGCAATAGCGGTCAGTCGGTAATCAGCTTGCCGCTTTGCAGCAGGTGCTGGATCACTTGCGCATCAGTGGTATCGGTACCGATCAGATCGGTGCCCTTGAGCACGATGGTTTCAGTTTCCTTGCCGAACGCATAGGTGGTGGCGTTCACATTGAGCCCCGCAACAAACTGTCCGTCGTGGCTGATGTGGATCACCGTATCGCTGCCGTCCTTCTGGAAGTGCAGGTATTTATCCAGCGTACCACTGCCTTCACCTTGCAGCAGGTCACGCAGATCCAGCACGTCCTTGTCGCCGTTCACCGCGTGGAAGTCCATGATCACGTCGGTGGCGCCTGCTACCAGCTTGGTGGTGGCGCTCAGCCCCAGCCCATTGCTGTTGCCTGCGGCAACAGAGCCCGCAGTACTGCTCTGGTCACCCAGTACGAACTTGAAGGTATCGTTGCCAAGGTCGCCGCGCAACACGTCGCTGCCCTTGCCCCCTACCAGCAGGTCGTCGCCGGCACCGCCACGCAGCGCATCGGTATCGGCACCGCCATACAGCTTGTCGTTGCCTGCCCCGCCAAATACCGCCTGGTTGCCGGCGGCACCGTATACGGTGTCATTGCCGCTACCGACGTTGATGGTGTCGGTGATCGGTTGTACCGGTGCCTGCGTGCTGGTCAGCAATGCACCATCTGCATCGGTGATCACTGCATCGGTCATGAACTTGCTGGCATAAAGCGTTGCCACCGACGGCTGCGGGCCGTTGGAGTTGGGCAGCGAGGTATCGGTAAACACCACGTTGTTGGCATGGCTGACACCCAGGTCGACGGTATCATTGCTGCCACCGCTGGCCACGACCAGATCGGTATCGAGCGTGACCGCCACCTGCTTGGTCACACCCGCGCCAGGGCCGGCACCCACATCCGCCCAGCCGCCACCCGGCAGCATGTAGGTCGTCAGCGAGATATTGAGCGTTGCATTGTTGCCGTTGCCTTTGGTGAGCTGGAAGGTATCGTTGCCGCCAAAGCCCTCGTAGGCATTGTTGTTGTTGGTGACAGTGATGCCGATATTGCCACTGGAGCTGGCAGTACCATCGCTGACCGAGTAGGTGAACTGGCCCACACTGGTGGTACTGCTGATGCCCGGCGGCAACAGATATTGCGCACCGGTGAGCTGCGCCGCGGTCAGGGTCTGGCCGTTGCTGATGGCGGTGCCATCAGCCAGCAGCACCTGGCCTTGCGTGGGCAGGCCGGTCACAGTGATGGTGAGTGCATCACCATCGGCATCGGTCGGTGCGGTGATGCCAAGCGCGAACGGCACGCCTTCCTTGGCGGTGACGTTGTGGCTGTCTGCAACCGGTGCGGTGTTGTCGGTCAGGCCCTGCACATCGATGGTGACGGTTTTCTGCGTGCCATCCACCGACGTCACCGTGAAGGTTTCGGTCTTGTGATCGCTGGTGTTGAGCGCCTGCACGTTGGCCGCCGCGTTGTTCAGCGTGTAGGTCCAGCTGCCTGCGGCGTTGATGCTGAACTGGCCATAGGTACCGTTGCTGGACTGTGGCGTGAACGCCCGTTCGGCTGCGCCATCGACATCGGTGATGGTCAGCGTACCGGTGGTGCTGAGCTTGGTGTCTTCCTGCACGGTGCCGGTGGTGGTGCCAGCAATGACCGCTGCATCGTTCACCGCAGCCACGCTGATGGTGGCTGTCGCCGGCGTGGCGTCGACTGCGCCCGAGTTGTCCTTGGCGGCAAAGCTGAAGGTGGTGCTGCCGTTCCAGTCTGCATTGGGCTTGAAGTACACGGTAAGGCTGTTGCCGGTTGCCGCCAGATCGCTGTTGATTGCTACCTGGGTATTGCCTGCAGCGGTGGTATACAGCGTGCCGTTGGCGGGCAGGTTGCTCAGGCGGAAGCTGGCTACGGTGCCGTCGATATCGGCGCCAGTCAGCACCACGGCGATGCGGCCGGCCTGGTCTTCGGTACCGGCAGCCGTTGCGTTGTTGGTGGTCGGTGCGTCATTGACCGGAGTGACAGTGACCGAAACTACCGAATCCGCCGTGCCGCCCTTGCCGTCACTAACGCGGATGGTGAAGCTGTCCGCGCCGTTGTAATCGGCATTCGGCGCATAGATGTAGCTGCCATTGCCATTGAGCGTGACACTACCATTCAGCGGGCCGGTCTTGATGGTGTAGACAAGCGCGTCGCCATCGACATCGCTGGCAACGATCTGGCCGGTGACAGAGGTATCTTCCGCCGTGGTCTTGCTCTGGTTGGCTGTGACAGGCGCATCGTTCACCGGTGTGACCGTGATGTTCGCGGTCGCCGTGGTGGTGCCACCGTGGTTGTCCGATACCGTGTAAGTGAAGCTGGCCTGGCCGTTGAAGTTGGCTGTCGGGGTGAAGGTCACCACGCCATTGCTCAGGCTGACCGTACCGTTGGTGGCAGCCGATACACCCGTCACGGTGAGCGTGTTGCCATCGACGTCGGTGTCATTGGCCAGCAGCGTGCTGGTATTGACGGTCAGCACCACGTCCTCGGCGGTGGAAAGGCTGTCGTTGACGGCAACCGGTGCGTCGTTGACCGCAGTCACCACTAGCGACACGGTGGCGGTATCGGTGCCGCCGTGACCATCCGTGATGGTGTAGGTGAAGCTGGCCGGGCCGCTGTAGTTGGCATCCGGCGTGAACACCACATTGCCACCCACCAGCGCCACGGTGCCGTGCAGCGCATCCTGGACTGCAGTAATGCTCAGCGTATCGCCATCGGCATCGGTATCGTTCAGCAGCAGCGTGGCCTTGCTGATGGTCAGCGCGGTGTCTTCCGTCGTGGAGAACGGTACCTGGCTGGTGAGCGTATAGGCCGACAACGACTGGTAGCTGCCGCTGCCGAGGCGCAGTTCAGGCTGGAACACCGCCTGGCCGCCCTGATCCCAGTACAGGATCTGGATGGTATGCACGCCGCTGGTGGCAACGGTGAACGATGCATGCTCGGTACCGGTAGGCGACTGGTTCTTGTCGACCTCGGCCACCTTCACGCCGTCGACGTAAATCGCATAGCCGTCGTCCGCGCGTACCTTGAAGTTATAGCTGCCCGCTGCCAGCGTGATGTTGCCGGTCATGTTGATGATGGCATCGGAGCTGTTGTCCGGATCGGCATTGAGCGATGCGGCATCCGTACCCAGGAAGGTCTGCAGGTTGCCGTTACCGCCCAGGTCACCATCCGCCAGGCTGTAGTTGACGCTCTTGGCGGTGAACAGCGCCGATGGGCTGTGCGATGCGATGAACGCATTCACCATGGCCAGCGAGGTGATGTTCGCACCGTCGCCGCTGGTACCTTCGCTGTACGCGTAGTACTCGGAACGCAAGCCGGTGGAGGTAGCCGGATCATTGACGGCATCCGGTGCATCGTTCACCGGCGTGACATTGAGCGTTACCACTGAATCCACGGTGCCGCCCTTGCCATCGCTGACGCGCACGGTGAAGCTATCCGCACCGTTGTAGTTGCTGGCCGGCGTGTAGGTGTAGGCACCGGTGCTGCTATTGAGCGTCAACGTGCCGTGCGCAGCCGTGGTCTTGATCGCATAACTGAGCGTATCGCCATCCACATCGCTGGCGACGATCTGGCCGGTAACGGCGGTGTCTTCCGGTGTGGTCTTGTTCTGGTCGGCAGTGACCGGTGCATCGTTGACTGGCGTGACGTTGATCGTCACCACCGAATCGACGGTACCGCCCTTGCCATCGCTGACGCGGATGGTGAAGCTGTCCGCACCGTTGTAATTGCTGACCGGCGTGTAGGTATACGCACCGGTAACGGTATTGAGCACCAGCGAACCATGGGCAACACCGCTCTGCACTGCGTAGCTCAGGGTATCACCGTCCACATCGGCGGCGACGATCTGGCCGGTTACGGCGGTGTCTTCCGGTGTGGTCTTGCTTTGATCAGCGGTGGTCGGCGCATCGTTGACCGGGGTAACGTTGATGCTCACCACCGAATCGACGGTACCACCCTTGCCGTCGCTGACGCGCACGGTGAAGCTGTCTGCGCCGTTGTAGTTGCTGGCCGGCGTATACACATAGCTGCCGGTATTGGTATTGAGCACCAGCGAACCATGTGCAACCGTGCTGGTGA
>NZ_WXTX01000027.1 GCF_009848685.1 Andreprevotia sp. IGB-42 | reverse complement strand
CCATCCGTGAAGGCGGTCGTACCGTCGGCGCCGGTGTTGTTGCGAAGATCATCGAGTAAGAAGATTTACAAAAAGGCGTAACACAGATATAGTGTTGCGCTCCCCGTAGGCGAGTAGCTCAATTGGCAGAGCACCGGTCTCCAAAACCGGGGGTTGGGGGTTCGAGACCCTCCTCGCCTGCCACGGTTTATATACAGAGCCGTTTCCGCAGGGAAGCGGCTTTGTTTCATTTTTTGATCCCGAAGGGCGCATGGAAAGCATCGACAAAATCAAGGTCGCGGCGGCGTTGCTGCTGGTGGGTTTCGGTGTGGCTGGCTTTTATGCCTTGCCGGCCGATCAGAGCGTATTGCGGTCGCTGGCAGTCGTAGCCGGCCTGTTGCTGGCGGCAACGGTGCTCTGGTTCTCGCAACCGGGGCGCGAATTCGTGGATTACGCACGCGATTCGATCAAGGAAGCGCAGAAGGTTGTCTGGCCCAGCCGCAAGGAAACCTGGCAGGTGACTGGCGTGGTCTTTCTGTTTGTGGGGGTGCTGGCGCTCTTCATGTGGGCGGTCGACTCCGGGCTTGCCTGGGTGTTCTACGATCTGATCCTCGGTCGCGGCTAAGTAAACGGTCAAGGAGAAGGGTATGGGAATGCGTTGGTATGTTGTGCATGCCTATTCGGGTTTTGAAAAGAATGTGCAGAAGGCGCTGAAAGAGCGCATAGAGCGCGAAGCGATGCAGCACCTGTTTGGCCAGATTCTGGTGCCGGTCGAAGAGGTGGTTGAAGTAAAGGCGGGACGCAAGGCGCTGACCGAGCGCAAGCTGTTTCCGGGCTATGTTTACGTCGAGATGGAAATGACCGACGAATCGTGGCACCTGGTGAAGTCGACGCCGAAAGTGACGGGCTTCCTGGGGGGTGTGGGCAATCGCCCGACGCCGGTGCTGCCGCGTGAAATGGATGCTGTACTCAAGCAGATTCAGGAAGGCGTGGAAAAGCCGCGTCCGAAGATCCTGTTCGAGGTGGGCGAGACCCTGCGCGTAACCGATGGCCCGTTTGCGGATTTCTCTGCAACCGTGGAAGACGTCGATTACGACAAGAGTCGCCTCAAGGTGTCGGTGCTGATCTTCGGTCGCGCCACGCCGGTTGATGTGGATTTTGCCCAGGTCGAGAAGGCCTGATCTGGGTGTTGGCTGGCACCGCTGAAAGGCGGTGCTGTTGGGGAGCGAGGCGCAAGCTTCGCGTTTGACCCGTTTTCAGGAGTTTAAATCGTGGCAAAGAAGATTGTCGGCTATATCAAGCTGCAAGTGCCCGCTGGTAAAGCAAACCCGTCGCCGCCTATCGGCCCGGCGCTTGGTCAGCGTGGTCTGAACATCATGGAATTCTGCAAGGCGTTCAACGCGCAGACCCAGGGTATCGAGCCGGGTCTGCCGATCCCGGTCGTGATCACTGCGTTTGCAGACAAGTCCTTCACCTTCGTGATGAAGTCGCCGCCCGCAACCATTCTGCTGAAGAAGGCTGCCGGTATCCAGAAGGGCTCGCCGAAGCCGCATACCGACAAGGTAGGCAAGGTATCGCGCGCACAACTGGAAGAAATCGTGAAGACCAAGCAGGCTGATCTGACAGCTGCTGACCTCGATGCTGCCGTGCGTATCATCGCCGGTTCCGCACGGTCGATGGGTCTTGAAGTGGAGGGCGTGTAAATGGCCAAGATTTCCAAGCGTCTCGCCGCGCTCAAGGCAACGGTTGATCGCAACAAGCTGTACGCCGCCGATGAAGCCATCGCGCTGGTGAAGGCTGCTGCAACCGCAAAATTCAATGAATCGATCGATGTTTCGTTCAACCTCGGTGTTGACGCACGTAAATCGGACCAGGTTGTACGTGGTTCGGTCGTGCTGCCCAAGGGTACGGGCAAGTCGGTTCGCGTCGCTGTGTTCGCACAGGGCGCAAACGCCGAAGCCGCCAAGGCTGCCGGCGCTGAAGTGGTTGGCTTCGAAGATCTGGCAGAACAGATCAAGGCCGGCAACCTGAACTTCGACGTCGTGATCGCATCGCCGGACGCAATGCGTATCGTCGGTCAGCTGGGCCAGATCCTCGGCCCGCGCGGCCTGATGCCGAACCCGAAGGTTGGCACCGTGACCCCGAACGTTGCCGAGGCCGTGAAAAACGCCAAGGCCGGTCAGGTCCAGTACCGTACCGACAAGGCTGGTATCGTTCACGCCACCATCGGCCGTGCTTCGTTTGAAGCCGCTGATCTGAAGGCCAACCTGGCTGCACTGCTCGACGCACTGCAAAAAGCCAAGCCGGCTTCCAGCAAGGGTGTGTATTTCAAGAAGATCGCCGTGTCCAGCACCATGGGCGTTGGCGTTCGCGTCGACACACAAAGCGTCGCGCAATAAAGAACTTTGGGCCCGTGCCGGCTGAAAGGCCGATGCGGGGTTGTCAAAGACCGTAGGCGCCGGGGTAGTTCGCTCCCTGGCTTAATTGTCTGGTCCGCCAGGCGGCCTACGCAGACGGTGTGCCCCAATCCTGATTTTTCCTGCCGGTTGCAAGACCGGCGGTTTCCTGAAGGTTATGGTCGCCGTTTGTTGGGGGTGCAGCGCAGGTTGCACCACACCATCTCTCAAATGGAGGTAGACCTTGAGTCTCAATCTCGAAGATAAGAAGGCCGTCGTAGCAGAGATTTCGGCAGAAGTTGCCAAAGCTCAAACGCTCGTCGTTGCCGAGTATCGCGGGATCGGGGTCGGCAGCATGACTCAACTGCGCAAGCAGGCTCGTGAGTCCGGCGTATACCTGCGTGTTCTGAAGAACACGCTGGCACGTCGCGCTGTGCAGGATACACCGTTTGCCGAGCTGGCCGACCACATGGTTGGCCCGCTGGTTTACGGTCTGTCTGCTGACCCGATCGCTGCAGCCAAAGTGCTGAACGACTACGCCAAGAAAGACGACAAGATCGTCATCAAGGCTGGTTCGTACGACGGCAAGCTGCTGAGTGTTGCTGAAGTTGGCGCGCTGGCAAGCATCCCGAGCCGCGACGAACTGCTGTCGAAGCTGCTGTACGTGATGAAGGCACCGGCTTCCGGCTTCGTCCGTGGCTTGGCCGCTCTGGCCGAGAAAAAGCAAGCCGAAGCTGCTTGATCCGAACCCGATTCATATCCCGAATTTCAGGAGTAATACCAAATGGCCCTGTCCAAAGAAGATATCCTCGAAGCCGTAGCTGGCTTGACCGTTCTCGAACTGAATGACCTGGTTAAGGCTTTCGAAGAGAAGTTTGGCGTTTCCGCTGCTGCTGTTGCCGTTGCTGGCCCGGCTGGCGCTGCCGCTGTTGTTGAAGAAAAGACTGAATTCGACGTGATCCTGACTGGCGTTGGCGCCAACAAGGTTGGCGTGATCAAGGTCGTGCGTGAAGTGACTGGCCTGGGCTTGAAAGAAGCCAAGGATCTGGTTGACGGCGCACCGAAGGCTGTCAAGGAAGCGATTGCCAAGGCTGATGCCGAAGCCATCCAGAAGAAGCTGGTTGAAGCTGGTGCTACTGCAGACGTGAAGTAATCACGTAAGCTTTGCAGTATAGGCAGGCGGAGGAATCCGCCTGCCCTTTTGCGTTTGTCAGTATTGCTTGTATCCGTTGCCCCTAGCAGGCGACAAACCGGAAACCGTGTCGGCTCGTAGCGTAGCCATCAGGACCGGCATTTTGCGGTTTGTCTTTTGCGCCCCTCCATGGAGAGCTTTTGAGTATGAATTACTCGTTCACAGAGAAGAAACGCATTCGTAAGAGTTTTGCGAAGCGCGCGAGCGTGCTGGAAGTTCCGTTTCTCCTCGCGACCCAGATCGACTCGTACAACGAGTTCCTGCAATTGGGTACGCCGGTTTCGGAGCGAAAAACCAACGGCCTCCAGGCTGCGTTCAGCTCAATCTTCCCGATTGAATCGCACAATGGCAATGCCCGCCTCGAATTCGTCCACTATGTACTGGGCGAACCGCCCTTCGACGTGATCGAGTGCCAGCAGCGTGGTATCACCTACGCTGCGCCACTGCGTTCGCGCGTGCGTCTCGTGATCATGGACCGCGAAGCGGCCAAGCCGACCGTGAAGGAAGTGAAAGAACAGGACGTGTACTTCGGCGAAATCCCGCTGATGACACGCAATGGCTCCTTCGTCATCAACGGCACCGAACGCGTGATCGTGTCCCAGCTGCACCGCTCGCCGGGCGTGTTCTTCGAACACGACAAGGGCAAGACGCACAGCTCGGGCAAGCTGCTGTTCTCCGCCCGTATCATCCCGTACCGCGGCTCCTGGCTCGATTTCGAATTCGATCCGAAGGACCTGCTGTTCTTCCGTATCGACCGCCGTCGCAAGATGCCGGTTTCCATCCTGCTCAAGGCGCTGGGTTTCAACCCGGAACAGATCCTCGAACAGTTCTATGATACAGACCGCTTCGAAATCAGCGATGCCGGCCTGTCGCTGGAGCTGGTGCCGGAACGCCTGAAGGGCGACGTCGCCAAGTTCGACATCCTGGCCGACGACGGCAAGGTGCTGGCGCAGAAAGACAAGCGCATCACTGCCAAGACCATCCGTGACATCCAGGCAGCCGGCATCAAGTCGCTGCCGGTGCCGTCCGACTTCATCTTCGGCCGCCTGCTTGCGCACAACGTGGTGAAGCCGGAAACCGGCGAGCTGGTTGCACGTGCTTGCGAAGAAATCACCGAAGACCTGTTCGACAAGCTCGAAGACGCCGGCATCAAGGAAGTGAAGGTGCTGTACGTCAATGATCTCGACCAGGGCGCCTACATCGCCTCGTCGCTGCGCAATGACGACGTGGCCGACCAGTACGCAGCACGCGTGGCCATCTACCGCATGATGCGCCCGGGCGAGCCGCCGACCGAAGATGCAGTCGAGGCGCTGTTCAACGGCCTGTTCTTCTCCGAAGACCGTTACGACCTGTCGGCTGTGGGCCGCATGAAGTTCAACCGCCGCGCCTATCCGGATCGTTACGACGAAAAAGCCCCGGGCTGGCTGCGCAAGTTCTACGAACGTACTGGCCCGCATGGCGTCGAAGGTGCAGGCATCCTGTCCGTCGACGACATCCTGGCCGTGATCAGCATCCTGGTCGAGCTGCGTAACGGTCGTGGCGACGTCGATGACATCGATCACCTGGGTAACCGTCGCGTGCGTTCGGTGGGTGAGCTGGCGGAAAACCAGTTCCGTGCCGGCCTGGTGCGCGTCGAGCGCGCCGTGAAGGAACGCCTCTCGCAAGCCGAGAGCGACAACCTGATGCCGCACGACCTGATCAATGCCAAGCCGGTATCGGCCGCGATCAAGGAATTCTTCGGTTCGTCGCAGCTGTCGCAGTTCATGGACCAGACCAACCCACTGTCCGAGATCACCCACAAGCGCCGTGTATCGGCACTGGGCCCGGGCGGTCTGACACGTGAACGTGCCGGTTTTGAAGTCCGTGACGTGCACCCGACGCACTACGGTCGCGTTTGCCCGATCGAAACGCCGGAAGGCCCGAACATCGGCCTGATCAACTCGCTGTCGTGCTATGCACGCACCAACTCGTACGGCTTCCTCGAGACCCCGTACCGCAAGGTGATCGACAGCAAGGTAACCGACCAGATCGAGTACCTGTCCGCGATCGAAGAAGGCAAGTACGTGATTGCGCAGGCCAACGCTGAAATCAGCGAAGCCGGCCTGCTGATCGACGAGCTGGTGACCTGCCGTGAAGCGGGCGAAACCATCGTGGCGACACCGGATCGCGTCCAGTACATGGACGTGGCGCCGAGCCAGATCGTTTCCGTTGCTGCATCGCTGATTCCGTTCCTCGAACACGATGACGCGAACCGCGCGTTGATGGGTGCCAACATGCAACGCCAGGCCGTGCCTTGCCTGCGTGCCACTGCGCCTTACGTGGGCACCGGTATCGAACGCACATGTGCGATCGACTCGGGTACTGCGGTTGCCGCACTGCGTGGCGGCTCGGTCGACTACGTCGATGCCAACCGTATCGTGATCCGCGTGAACGACGATGAAGCCGTTGCTGGTGAAACCGGTGTGGATATCTACAATCTCACCAAGTTCACCCGTTCCAACCAGAACACCAACACCAACCAGAAGCCGGTTGTGGAGCGTGGTGACAAGGTGGTGAAGGGCGACGTGATCGCTGACGGTGCATCGACCGACATGGGCGAAATGGCGTTGGGTCAGAACATGACCATCGCGTTCATGCCGTGGAATGGCTACAACTTCGAAGACTCGATCCTGATCTCGGAAAAGGTGATTGCAGACGACCGCTACACCTCGATCCATATCGAAGAACTGAACGTGATGGCCCGCGATACCAAGCTGGGCCCTGAAGAAATCACCCGTGACATCTCCAATCTGGCAGAGCGCATGCTCGGCCGCCTGGATGAATCCGGCGTGGTGTACATCGGTGCCGAAGTCGAAGCGGGTGATGTGCTGGTAGGTAAAGTGACGCCGAAGGGCGAAACCCAGCTGACGCCGGAAGAAAAGCTCCTGCGTGCGATCTTCGGTGAAAAAGCGTCCGACGTGAAAGACACCTCGCTGCGCGTGCCGTCCGGCATGTCCGGTACCGTCATCGACGTGCAGGTGTTCACCCGTGAAGGCGTGGAGCGCGACAAGCGCGCCCAGTACATCATCGACGATCAGCTGCGCCGCTACCGTACCGACCTGAACGATCAGTTGCGTATCGTTGAAAACGACTTGTTCGAGCGTATCGAGCGCCAGATCGTTGGCAAGAAAGCCAATGGTGGCCCGCTGAAGCTGGCCAAGGGCACCGTGATCACCCATGAATACCTGGCTGATCTGCCGACCAAGCACGACTGGTTCGACATCCGTCTGTCCGACGATGAAGGCGCACGCCAGCTGGAAGCGATGAAGGACCTGATCGCCCAGATGAAGTCCGAGTTCGACCTGCGCTTCGAAGACAAGAAGCGCAAGCTCACCCAGGGCGATGAACTGCCGCCGGGCGTGATCAAGATGGTCAAGGTGTACGTGGCCGTGAAGCGGCGCCTGCAACCGGGCGACAAGATGGCCGGCCGTCACGGCAACAAGGGTGTGGTCTCCAAGATCCTGCCGGTGGAAGATCTGCCGTACATGGCCGATGGTACCCCGGTCGATATCGTGCTGAACCCGCTGGGTGTGCCGTCGCGGATGAACATCGGCCAGATCCTGGAAGTGCACCTGGGCTGGGCTGCCAAGGGTATCGGCCAGCGCATCGACAAGATGCTGCGCGAGCAGCAGAACACGGCCGATGTACGCAGCTACCTGGACAAGATCTATAACAATAGTGGCAAGAAAGAAGATATCGCCAGCTTTACCGACAAGGAAGTGATCACGCTGGCACAAGGTCTGCGCAACGGCATGACGTTTGCCAGCCCGGTGTTCGACGGCGCCAAGGAAAGCGAAATTGCCGACATGCTGGCACTCGCCTACCCGGACGACGACGAGCGCACCAAGCGTCTTGACTTCAATGACAGCAAGACACAGATGCAGTTGTACGATGGCCGCACCGGCGAAGCATTCGAGCGCAAGGTCACCGTCGGCGTCATGCACTACCTGAAGCTGCATCACCTGGTTGATGACAAGATGCACGCGCGTTCTACCGGCCCGTACTCGCTGGTTACCCAGCAGCCGCTGGGTGGTAAGGCGCAGTTCGGTGGTCAGCGCTTCGGTGAGATGGAAGTCTGGGCGCTGGAAGCCTACGGCGCCGCTTACACGCTGCAGGAAATGCTGACGGTGAAGTCGGACGATGTAAATGGCCGTACCAAGGTCTACGAAAACATCGTCAAGGGCGACCACCGGATCGACGCAGGCATGCCGGAATCCTTCAACGTGCTGGTGAAGGAAATCCGCTCGCTGGGCATCGATATCGATCTGGAAACCAACTGATCTGTGTGAGGCGTGAGGGGTACGCAACCGCGTGCCCCGCCACCTCACTCCTCACAGGAGAGAATTAATATGAAAGGCTTACTCGAACTCTTCAAGCAAGTAACGCAAGAAGAAGAATTCGATGCGATCAAGATCGGGCTGGCATCGCCCGAGAAGATTCGCTCCTGGTCGTTCGGCGAAGTCAAAAAGCCGGAAACCATCAACTACCGTACTTTCAAGCCGGAACGCGATGGCTTGTTCTGCGCCCGTATCTTTGGCCCGATCAAGGATTACGAATGCCTTTGCGGCAAGTACAAGCGCCTCAAGCATCGTGGTGTGATCTGCGAAAAGTGCGGCGTTGAAGTCACGCTGTCCAAGGTGCGTCGCGAGCGCATGGGCCACATCGACCTGGCATCGCCGGTCGCGCACATCTGGTTCCTGAAGAGCTTGCCTAGCCGTCTGGGCATGGTGCTCGACATCGCGCTGCGCGATATCGAACGCGTGCTGTACTTCGAAGCCTTCATCGTGGTCGAGCCGGGCATGACCCCGCTGACCCGTGGCCAGTTGCTGACCGAAGAAGATTACTTCAACAAGGTTGAAGAGTTCGGTGACGAATTCGTCGCGCTGATGGGCGCCGAAGCGGTGCGCGAGCTGCTGAAGAACCTCGACGTCGAGCAGGAAATCACCACGCTGCGTTCCGAGCTGGAATCGACCTCGTCCGACACCAAGATCAAGAAGATCGCCAAGCGCCTGAAAGTGCTCGAAGCGTTCTCCAAGTCCGGCATCAAGCCGGAATGGATGATCATGGACGTGCTGCCGGTGCTGCCGCCGGAACTGCGCCCGCTGGTACCGCTCGATGGCGGCCGTTTCGCTACGTCGGACCTGAATGACCTGTATCGCCGCGTCATCAACCGTAACAACCGTCTGAAGCGTCTGCTCGAGCTGCGCGCGCCGGAAATCATCGTGCGCAACGAAAAGCGCATGCTGCAGGAATCGGTCGATTCGCTGCTGGACAACGGTCGTCGTGGCAAGGCCATGACAGGCGCCAACAAGCGTCCGCTCAAGTCGCTGGCCGACATGATCAAGGGCAAGGGCGGTCGTTTCCGTCAGAACTTGCTGGGCAAGCGCGTTGACTACTCGGGCCGTTCCGTCATTACCGTGGGCCCGTACCTGCGTCTGCATCAGTGCGGCCTGCCGAAACTGATGGCGCTGGAGCTGTTCAAGCCGTTCATCTTCCACAAGCTCGAAGTGCTGGGCCTCGCGACCACCATCAAGGCCGCGAAGAAGATGGTCGAATCCCAGGAAGCCGTGGTCTGGGACATCCTGGAAGACGTGATCCGCGAACATCCGATCCTGCTGAACCGTGCGCCGACGCTGCACCGCCTGGGTATCCAGGCGTTTGAACCGGTATTGATCGAAGGCAAGGCCATCCAGCTGCACCCACTCGTTTGCGCGGCCTTCAACGCCGACTTCGACGGTGACCAGATGGCTGTCCACGTCCCGCTGTCGCTGGAAGCGCAGATGGAAGCCCGCACGCTGATGCTGGCCTCCAACAACGTGCTGTCGCCAGCCAACGGCGAGCCGATCATCGTGCCGTCGCAGGATATCGTGCTGGGCCTGTACTACATGACGCGCGAAGCCGTGAACGGCAAGGGCGAGGGCATGGCCTTCGCTGACGTCAAGGAAGCGATCCGCGCCTACGAAAACAAGGCTGTGACGCTGCAGACCCGTGTCGCCGTGCGCCTGAAGGAATGGGAGAAAGACGACAACGGTGAGTGGCAGGCGAAGTTCGTTCGCCGTGAAACCACGGTCGGTCGTGCCATCCTGTCCGAAATCCTGCCCAAGGGCCTCGACTTCAGCCATATCGACAAGTCGCTGAAGAAGAAGGAAATCGGCAAGCTGATCAACGCATCGTTCCGTCGTTGCGGTCTGAAAGAGACCGTGGTGTTCGCCGACCAGCTGATGTACACCGGTTTCAGCTACTCCACACGCGGCGGTATTTCGATCTGCGTGGACGACATGCTGGTGCCGACCAAGAAGATCGAGCTGCTGGCCGCCGCCAATGCCGAAGTCAAGGAAATCGAGCAGCAGTACAGCTCGGGTCTGGTGACGCAGGGCGAACGCTACAACAAGGTCGTCGACATCTGGGGTCGCGCTGGTGACCAGATCGCCAAGGCGATGATGGATCAGCTCGGCAAGCAGAAGGTGATCAACCGCGAAGGCAAGGAAGTCGATCAGGAATCGTTCAACTCGATCTACATGATGGCCGACTCCGGTGCGCGGGGTTCCGCTGCACAGATCCGCCAGCTGGCCGGTATGCGGGGCCTGATGGCCAAGCCGGACGGTTCGATCATCGAAACACCGATTACCACCAACTTCCGCGAAGGCCTGACGGTTTTGCAGTACTTCATCTCCACCCACGGCGCCCGTAAGGGTCTGGCGGATACGGCGTTGAAGACCGCGAACTCGGGTTACCTGACCCGTCGTCTGGTCGACGTGACGCAGGATCTGGTGGTGACCGAAGACAATTGCGGCACCAAGAACGGCGTGACCATGAAGGCTGTGGTACAGGGCGGTGACGTGATCGAAGCGTTGCGCGACCGTATCCTAGGCCGCGTGGTGCAGGGCGACGTGGTCGACCCGGCAACGCAGGAAACCGTGATCGAATCGGGCACCTTGCTGACCGAAGACCTGGTGGATGAAATCGATGCCGCCAACGTCGACGAAGTGAAGGTCCGTACTCCGCTGACCTGCGAAACGCGCTATGGCCTGTGCGCCAAGTGCTACGGTCGCGATCTGGGTCGTGGCCACATGGTCAACGCCGGCGAGGCAGTGGGCGTGATCGCTGCGCAATCGATCGGTGAGCCGGGTACCCAGCTCACCATGCGTACCTTCCACATCGGTGGTGCGGCATCGCGTGCAGCCTCGGCCAGCCAGATCGAATCGAAGTCGAACGGCAAGATCGGCTACGCCGGCAACATGCGCTATGTCACCAACACCAAGGGCGAGCTGATCATCATCTCGCGCTCGGCAGAAGTGCTGGTGCTGGACGATACCGGCCGCGAGCGCGAGCGTCACAAGCTGCAATACGGTGCGACCTTGCTGGTCAAGGATGGTGATCCCATCAAGGCCGGTTCGGTATTGGCCACGTGGGATCCGCACACCCGCCCGATCATCACCGAATACGCCGGTCAAGTGCGTTTCGAGAACGTCGAGGAAGGCGTGACCGTGGTCAAGCAGGTGGACGACGTGACCGGCCTGTCGACGCTGGTCGTGATCAACCCCAAGACCAAGGCTGGTTCCAAGGGCGTGCGCCCGCTGGTGAAGCTGATCGACGATCATGGTCAGGAAGTGAAGCTCGCCGGCACCGATACCTCGGTGACCATCGGCTTCCAGCCGGGCGCGATCATTACCGTGAAGGACGGCCAGCAGGTCGGTACCGGTGAAGTGCTGGCGCGTATTCCGCAGGAATCGGCCAAGACCCGCGACATTACCGGTGGTCTGCCACGCGTGGCCGAGCTGTTCGAAGCCCGTTCGCCGAAGGATGCCGGCATGCTGGCCGAGGTGACCGGTACCGTTTCGTTCGGCAAGGACACCAAGGGCAAGCAACGTCTGATCATTACCGATCTGGACGGCGCCGCGCACGAGTATCTGATTCCGAAGGAAAAGCATGTACTGGTGCACGACGGCCAGGTGCTGAACCGCGGTGAAGTGATTGTTGACGGCCCGATCGATCCGCACGACATCCTGCGTCTGCAGGGTATCGAGGCACTGGCGCGCTACATCGTCCAGGAAGTGCAGGAGGTTTACCGCCTGCAGGGTGTGAAGATCAACGACAAGCACATCGAAGTGATCGTGCGCCAGATGCTGCGCCGCGTGGTGATTTCGGCTTCCGGTGATTCCGACTTCATCCAGGGTGAGCAGGTCGAGCGCGCCGAGTTCCTGATTGCCAACGACAAGCTGATTGCCGATGGCAAGCAGCCGGCCATGCACGACAACGTGTTGCTGGGTATCACAAAGGCATCGCTGTCGACCGACTCGTTCATCTCCGCGGCGTCCTTCCAGGAAACCACGCGCGTGCTGACCGAAGCGGCCATCATGGGCAAGATCGATGATCTGCGCGGCCTGAAGGAAAACGTCATCGTGGGTCGTCTGATCCCGGCCGGTACAGGTCTGGCTTATCACCGTTCGCGCAAGCGTGCGGCGGCGGGCATCGAATCCAGCTCGGATGCGCTGGTGCAGGAAGTGGCTACCGAAGCAGCAGAATAAGCAGCAAAAAGAGCCGGCCCGGTGGGCTGGCTTGCTGCTGATTGTCGGTCAGGCTTGACGACAAGCACTTGATTTTCTTAGAATCGCAGTCTTTTCTGGCGACGCCCGGGCTTTAATCCGTGCGTCGCCGGCTTCATTTGGCGTGTTGCATGGCGTTTTTCGCCCTGCGGCAGGCCATGGAAAGGCCCCCTGGTGGGGGTTTTGTTAATCGAACGGAAAGTAAACAATGCCAACTATCAATCAGCTGGTCCGCAAGGGCCGCTTGAAGGAAGTGGTCAAGAGCAAGGTTCCAGCGCTCGAGGCCTGCCCTCAAAAGCGTGGCGTGTGCACCCGCGTGTACACCACCACACCGAAGAAGCCGAACTCCGCGCTGCGTAAAGTCTGCAAGGTGCGTCTGACCAACGGCTTCGAAGTCATTTCGTATATCGGTGGTGAAGGCCACAACCTGCAAGAGCACAGCGTCGTCCTGATTCGTGGCGGCCGTGTGAAGGACTTGCCGGGTGTGCGTTACCACACCGTGCGTGGCTCGCTCGATACTGCTGGCGTGAAAGACCGCAAGCAATCGCGCTCCAAGTACGGTACAAAGCGCCCGAAATAAGGCGTTTTGCCGTGGTCGGCGGAAACAGCATGTTGCTGACCGTCGAGTAAGTGGTCGTCCCGCTGGACGGCCGTGGAGTCGCCACTGTGGCGCGCTCCGACTGAATGTCACATTAGGAATAGAGAATTATGCCAAGACGTAGAGAAGTACCGAAACGCGACGTATTGCCGGATCCGAAGTTTGGTTCGGAAGAACTGAGCAAATTCATGAACGTGGTCATGATCGACGGCAAGAAAGCCGTTGCTGAGCGCATCGTTTACGGTGCACTGGCCCAGATCGAAAAGAAAACCGGCAAAAGCCCGCTGGAAGTCTTTACCACTGCCATCGGTAACGCAAAGCCGATGGTCGAAGTGAAGAGCCGTCGCGTCGGTGGTGCAAACTACCAAGTTCCGGTCGAAGTCCGCCCTAGCCGTCGCCTGGCATTGTCGATGCGCTGGTTGCGTGATGCCGCCCGTAAACGTGGTGAAAAGTCCATGGATCTGCGTCTTGCCGGTGAGTTGCTTGATGCGGCTGAAGGCCGCGGCGGCGCGATGAAGAAGCGTGACGAAGTGCACCGCATGGCCGAAGCCAACAAGGCATTCGCCCACTTCCGCTTCTAATCCAGCAATCCGTTTAAGGAAACAATCGTGGCTCGCAAGACCCCCATTGAGCTGTACCGTAACATTGGTATTTCTGCTCACATTGATGCAGGCAAGACCACCACGACTGAACGTGTTCTGTTCTACACCGGTGTGAACCACAAGATCGGTGAAGTGCATGATGGCGCTGCCACCATGGACTGGATGGAACAAGAGCAGGAACGCGGTATTACCATTACTTCTGCTGCCACCACCACCTTCTGGAAGGGGATGGCGCACCAGTATCCGGAACACCGGATCAACATCATCGACACCCCGGGCCACGTTGACTTCACCATTGAAGTCGAACGCTCGATGCGCGTGCTCGACGGTGCCTGCATGGTTTACTGCGCGGTCGGTGGCGTACAGCCGCAATCCGAAACCGTGTGGCGTCAGGCCAACAAGTACAAGGTGCCGCGTCTGGCCTTCGTGAACAAGATGGACCGTCAAGGCGCCAACTTCTTCCGCGTGGTCGAACAGATGAAGGTTCGCCTCAAGGCAAACCCGGTTCCTGTCGTTGTGCCTATCGGTGCTGAAGAACACTTCACCGGTGTGGTCGACCTGTTCAAGATGAAAGCGATCATCTGGGACGAAGCGTCCCAGGGCATGAAGTTCGAATACGGCGAAATCCCGGCCGACCTGGTTGACGTTGCCACCGAGTGGCGCGAAAAGATGGTCGAATCGGCTGCCGAATCGTCCGAAGAGCTGATGAACAAATACCTTGAAGAAGGTGATTTGACTGAAGCTGAAATCATGGCCGGTCTGCGTGCCCGTACCCTCGCTGGCGAAATCCAGCCGATGTTGTGTGGTTCAGCATTCAAGAACAAGGGCGTGCAACGCATGCTCGACGCCGTGATCGATTTCCTGCCGTCGCCGCTCGAAGTTGAAGCGGTGAAGGGTGTGAACCCGAAAGAAGTGGAAGAAACCCGCGAAGCGTCCGACACCGCGCCGTTCTCGGCACTGGCGTTCAAGCTGATGAGCGATCCGTATGTCGGTCAGCTGACCTTCTTCCGCGTCTACTCGGGCGTGGTCAACTCGGGTGATACCGTGTTGAACTCGGTCAAGGACAAGAAAGAGCGCATGGGTCGTATCGTGCAGATGCACGCCAACGATCGTCAGGAAATCGACGAAGTGCGCGCTGGTGACATCGCCGCCGGTATCGGCCTGAAGGATGTGACTACCGGTGAAACCTTGTGTTCGCCGGATCATCCGATCATTCTCGAGCGCATGGTTTTCCCGGAGCCGGTGATTCACGTTGCCGTCGAACCGAAGACCAAGGCCGACCAGGAAAAGATGGGCGTTGCCCTGAACCGCCTGGCCAAGGAAGATCCGTCGTTCCGCGTGCGTACCGATGAAGAAACCGGCCAGACCATCATGTCGGGCATGGGCGAACTTCATCTGGAAATCCTGGTTGACCGGATGAAGCGCGAATTCGGCGTTGAAGCCAACGTCGGCGCCCCGCAAGTGGCGTATCGCGAAACGATCACCAAGACCGTTGAAGATGTCGAAGGCAAGCACGCCAAGCAATCGGGCGGTAAGGGTCAGTACGGTCACTGCGTGATCACGCTGGAACCGGCTGGCGAAGGCAATGGCTACTCGTTCGTCGACGAAATCAAGGGTGGCGTGATTCCGCGTGAATTCATTCCGTCGGTCGACAAGGGTATCCAGAACACACTGAAGGCTGGTGTGGTTGCCGGTTTCCCGGTTGTGGACGTCAAGGTTCGCCTGACTTTCGGCTCCTACCATGACGTTGACTCGTCGCAGATCGCCTTCGAACTGGCCGGCTCGCTGGCGTTCAAGGAAGCGATGCGTCGCGCTTCGCCGGTTGTGCTCGAGCCGATGATGGCTGTCGAAATCGAAACGCCGGAAGAATACATGGGCGACATCATGGGCGATATCTCGTCCCGTCGCGGTATTCTGCAAGGCATGGATGACAATCCGGCCGGTGGCAAGATGGTGAAAGCCGAAGTGCCGCTGTCGGAAATGTTCGGTTATTCGACCACGCTGCGCTCGATGTCGCAGGGCCGTGCTACGTACTCCATGGAGTTCAAGCACTACTCTGAAGCACCGAAGCACATCGCCGAAGCGATCGTTGCCAACAAGAAGTAATCAGACGGCCTGGCGCCACGCGCCGGGCCATCCAAACTCATTTTGAACTTGAAGGAATTTAGCC
>NZ_WXTX01000026.1 GCF_009848685.1 Andreprevotia sp. IGB-42 | reverse complement strand
TGTCGCGGATAGAGCGGGTACTGGCGAGGAAATCAGGGCGCTGGCCTTCATCGAATGCCTGTTGCCACAGCGTGCGGTTGGCCAGCAGCTCATGCCGGCGGCCGGAAAATTTGCGGTGCAGCTTGGCCACGAATGCCAGCGCTTCGGGCGAGAGGATGTCGGCAAAAGCGGGGGTGATTTCGGCGTGCACTTGCACGCCTTGGGGCAGGGTCATGGATGTTTTCCGGGTAAGCGCCCCGCCAAAAGGCGGGCGCGGTATGACGATAAATGTCTGACTGGTGCGGTGCTACGCCATCGCCCGTTCGGCAACGGCATGCTGTGGGTGCTGACGGTTGCGCATGAAGTCGGCAAAGCGCGTCACGCACTGCCGCGCATGCCGTGCGTTGATGTCCAGCGCGCTGGTAAAGAAGAACGCGCCCGTAGTCAGCTCGCCCACCACACGCAGGCGGGTATTGGGCTGGCCGCTTTCGCTGAGCAACTGGTAGCTGTATGTATCCACTTGCACGCCACCGAGCTTGTGCGGCGTCATGATGCCACGCTTGATCAGGCGGCTGATCAGCTCGGAATCGAGCCCGTCTACCACGCGCGGGCTGCCGGTAGCGTTGATCAGGTAATCGTATTGATGGCTGCTGCGATCGTGCTGCTGCGTAACCACCAGCCCGCCGTATGCATCCGCTCCCACATCGAAGCTGCCGGCGCGGTACTGCAACTGGCCCGATTCCAGGTAGCCGAGGATCTTGCGGGCATTCTCCACCGGGATGGATACGCGGTACGCCATGAAGATGCTGAAATAGCGCTCGAGAAAATCATGCTTGTCATCCTCGTGCAGCGCCGCCCACAACTGATCGATGATCAGGTTGGTGGAGTACAGCACCGCCTGCCACACGCGCTCGCCCGCGGCCGCGGCGATCTCGCTGCGCAGGAAGGTGGCAAGGTCGTGCGGTGGCAGCGGCAGCTGGAATAGCCCGCCCATCTTGCTGCCGCTGATCCAGGCGATTTCGCGCTGCACCAGGTCGACCAGATCACGCAGCCTGAGTTTGCCCTTGGCGGCAACCAGCGTCTCCACTTGCTCGGCAGTCAGGTAACGGGGAACGATGCGGCCCTGCGTGCCGCGCACCGACGGAAAATAACCGCTGCGCGAATGGATGGTGATCGGGCCCTGATGACCTTGCTCGACCAGGGCAATCACCGCATCGATGCAGCTGAGACGCGCACCGACTATGCCCACTGCCGCATCATGCGGAATGCGGCTCTTCAGGCTGCTGACCGGGTATGGCGTGGCCAGTACGCGATCTGACAGCGCCTGCATGCCCTGACGCTTGGCTGGCAGCGTACCGCACAGGAAAAACACGTAATCCGCTTTCAGGAACAGGTTGCAGCCGGTTTCCACCACGCAACCATGCCCCGAGCGGAACACATCGTTCACCTCGGCCTGGATCTGGATGATGTTCACCTGCCGTGCCGCAGCCTGCTTGACCAGCGACTGGAACTGCGCCTGCAGATACAGGCCGAACAGCGGTCGCGGTGCATAGCTGTGCTCATCCAGGTGGAATGCAGGAAAGCGGTGTTGCCACAGCGGCAGGTTGGCCTTGAGCCAGTGAAAGAAATCGCCGGGCCGGTCATGGAACGGCGTGATGAAACCGGTCTTGGTATTGAGGATGTTCGAGCTCAGGTCAGGCTCGTATGCGGCGCCGGGGCCGAAAACACTGCGTTGCTCGAACAAGTAGATGGTGCGCGGCAACGCATTGTTTGCATCGACCGACTGCAGGTAGTTATACAGAAAAGAAGCGGCTGTTGAGCCGCCCCCGATGATTGCAATGACCTCGTTCACTTTAATCCACTCCCAGAGAAGATGATCCGAATGCCGGTGTTCGTCATCCGGCAGACCGGTAATCGCAGTGGCCTCAAGCCACAGCCTGATCCAGACAGAGACCGGCTTCCTGCCGGACGAAATTGGGCATCAGCAACAGGCTGTCGCTGACCAGAAATTCACAATCCATCGCTGCCATCAATTCGCTGATCGAAATGCCCGGCGCGATCTCGCGCAGCAGCAGGCGGCCGTCCACCAGCGCAAATACCGCTCGCTCGGTGATGTAGAGCACTTCCTGCCCGGATTCGGCCGATGTCCGGCCGCTGAAGGTCAGGTGGCTGACCGCGGGTACGAATTTGCGGGTACGCCCTTCGCGCAGTACCTTCAGTCCTGCGCCGGCCATCGCCACTTCCAGCCCCTGCGCGGTCAAGGTGCCGCAGAACACGATCTTGCGTGCCGACTGCGAGATGTTGACGAAGCCACCAGCCCCGTGGATGCGGTTGCCGAACTTGCTGACATTGACGTTGCCTGCGACATCCACCTCGCCAAAACCGAGGAAAGACACGTCGATGCCACCGCCGTCATAGAAATCGAACAACGCCGCCTGATCCATCACCGCCTGCGGGTTCAGCGAAGCCCCGAAAGACAGTCCTTCATCGGGGATGCCGCCAACCAGGCCGGATTCGATCGTCAGCGTGTAATCGGCAATGCCCAGCTCCCTTGCCTTGGCGCCCAGCAAGGCGGGAATGCCGATACCCAGATTGACGTTGGCGCCGCGGTGTTTTTCCAGTTCCAGCGCCGCGCGGGCCACGATGATCTGCTTGGCCAGCGGCATGTCGGTATGTACCCGCGCCGGTAACGGCGCCGCGCGCGCGGTATAGGCCGCTTCATGCTGCTTGCCGTAGGTTTGCGGATGCGCGTCCTCGGCCAGCACCACGTAGTCCACCAGAAAACCCGGAATCTTCACGTCGCTCGGGCGCATTTCGGCAGCAGCGATCAGCCGCTTGACCTGCACGATCACCGTGCCGCCGCTGTTCTTGACCGCCAGCGCCTGGGCTTGGGCATCCATGAACGAGGTTTCGTCGGCGAACGAGATATTGCCCAGCTCGTCCGCCGCAGTGCCGCGCAGCAGCGCGCAATCGACTTTCTGTGACGGGTAGAACAGCCATTGCTGGCCGTGGAACGGCAGCTTCTCCACGCGTGGCGTGCTGCCACGCGTATCGATCACGCCACCGTCGAACTGCGGGTCGATGAAGGTACCCAGCCCCACCTTGCTGAGCAGACCCGGCGCGCCGGAGGCAATGGACGAAAACAGCTTGCAGATCACGCCCTGCGGCCAGTTATGCGCTTCGATCTGGCCCTGGCGGGCCATTTTCACCAGCCCCGGGCAAAATCCCCAGAAGCCGCCGATCACCGTGCTGATCAGGCCCTTGAGCGCCAGCGCATCCACCCCCTTGCCGCGCTTGTCGCCGGCGCCGGATGCAAACAGCAGGTTCAGCCTTCTTGGCCGGCCGGTTTCCAGGTAGCGCGTACGCAGCGATTGCGTCAGGCTGTCCGGGTGGCCGCAGCAGCCGAACCCGCCAGCAATGATCCACCAGTCATCCTGGATGTACTGGGCGGCCTGGCTAGCTGTGATGATTTTCATGGGTCGATTCAAAAAAGGAGTGGCAGGGTGGCGGTGGCCGTGCGCCCCCGCCAGGGAAACCCTCAGGTGAGTTGCTTCACCGGGATATCGCGCATGGCGAGGATGGTGCAGCCCACATCGGAGCGCATTTCGTGCGTGGTACCCGGAGCGCGGATGATCAGCGAGCCGGGGCGGTACAGGATGTCGTTCTCGACGTATTCACCCTGCAGCACCAGCACCATCTCGTAACCCATGTGCAGGTGACGCGGCACGTATGCCCCCGGCTGGTAGCGGATCAATGCGGCATCCGATCCTTGAGGGTCGTCCCGGGTGTTGTCGAACAGCAGGTGAATATCGACGTTCTCGCGCAGGCCCGGCTGGTAGGGCACGAAATCGATGTCCGGCAGCTCTACATCGCCGATCTTCAGCTTCAGCACCTTGTCCTGCGGAAAATCGATGCCTTCGAAGCTGGCCAGCGCATCGCGCTCCACCGTCATTTTTTCGGCAATCATTTGTTCAACCCCTTGCGATAGCCCTGGGTCAGGCCGTTGTATCCCCACGATGTGGCATCGAGCTCGATTACCGACAGGTAGTTGGGCGCCACCGAATCACCCAGCTCGGCCTTGAGCAGCTCCCAGCCGGCACGGATCCAGTCCGCTTTCTGGGCGGCGCTATTGGTGCCGGCGGTGATCTTGATCGACAGTTCCGCCACTGGCGTTTCAGCCCGGCTGGGTTCGCTGTTGACGAACCACGTGGCCTGCTCACGACTGGTTTCGATGCTGACCACGGTCAACTGCGGATCCTTGCCCAGGATGGTGCTGGTCAGTTGCGTCAACTGCTGGGCCAAGTGGGCCAGCCGCCCGACGGCCAGCGTCTGGTTGGTCTTGAGCGTGATGATGGGCACTGCGTTCTCCTGATGACGATGTCTTGCAGAACGGGCGCGCAGCAACGCCAGGCCATGAAGGCCCGGCGGCCACGGCAAGCGGTACGGCGGCTACATCCAGTACCTGGGCCACTGCTTGCCCTGGCCCACGTTGTTGACCACCAGCGCGATCAGCACCAGCAGCACTGCGCTCACCAGTACCGGCGCAATCAGGAAGCCCCAGCTGGCCTTGCCGGCCATCAGCACCACCAGCGGATCGGCACCTGCGGGGGCGTGCAACGTGCGGGTCAGCTGCATCAGCGCAATCGCCAGCCCGACCGCCAGCCCCATCTCGAGCGGGCTGGTGCCCACGTACTTGAGGAACAGCAGCCCCACCAGGCTGGATACCAGATGCCCGCCAATCACGTTGCGCGGCTGCGCCAGCGGGGTATCGGGCGCGGCAAACAGCAGCACGCAGGTTGCGCCGAACGGCGCCATCAGCAGCGGCAGGTGCTGCAACTCGGCCAGCGTGGCCACGAGGCCGATACCCAGCGCACCACCGATCAGGCCATTGAGGATTTGCCACAGGCCAGGCCGGGCCGGCAGCGTGCCGTTGCCTCGTACCTTATTTAGGATGCGTTCCATGATCTTTCCTTATATGATTTATGTACAGACCGGTCAGTGCACCTATCGGGCACAAACACCTGTACAGACCGGTCTGTACAGTACACCGGTAGCGCACCCACGCGAAGAAAAAGTTTTTAATCAGCTAAATGTAAGTGATTGATTAAACCTATGAAAGAAAAAAGAGACATCATCCTTGATACCGCGCTGGCCCTTTTTTCCGCAGACGGCTATCACAGCGTGGGCGTGGATCTGATCAAGGATCAGGCCGGCGTATCCAAGACCACGCTGTACAAGCACTTCCCCACCAAGGAGGCGCTGATCGAGAACGTGCTGCTCAAGCGCGACGAAATGTTCCGGCATGATCTGGGGCGGGCGGTCGCTGCCCGGCAGGGCTGTATTCCACAGATCAAGGCCATCTTCGACTGGCACGACCAGTGGTTCACCCGCGGCGAATTCCACGGCTGCATGTTCATCAAGGCGTCGGAAGAATTTCCCGACAACAGCACGGATATCCGTCGCATCTCGCGCCAGCACAAGGATCATATCCGGGAGATGCTCGAAGACATCCTCCAGGCAGCACATCTGGCGGATGCAGACCTGCTGGCTGCCCACTTGCTGATCGTGCTGGAAGGCATGATCGTGAACGCCAACATGTTCTCCGATCGCAGTTGCGTGGACAGCAGCTGGCATTTCGTCTCCGAACTGCTGGAAAGCCGTATCGGCTGATGCCGGGCATGCGTTTGCCAGCGGACTGGCCGCCCGGGCGGGCTTGCGGCATTGAGCATTTCCGATGCTCAGTCAGGTCAGCAGCGTGACCTTGCCGGCCAGCCGCGTGAGTTCGCTCTTGATCAGCTTGTAGATATCGTAATCGAACGCCGGCCGGGGGGTGGCCAGCAGTTCGGGCAAATCGGCGATGTCGGCAATCGTGTCCAGATAGATCCACTGATCCAGCACGTGCAATTGCGGCGCCCAGCTGCCGCCTTCGCTCACGCCTACCGCGCCGGCATAAGGCCAGCGTGAAAAAGCATGTTTCGACAGCGCCATCAGCACGCGGGCGTTGTGCGTGGCCAATGGCTCGCGCCCGCAACATGCACCGCGGCATTTGCCCAGCGCCACGGCCAGGCAAGCGCCGCCGCCGTTGGCCGGGCGGGATTCCAGGCCCAGCAGTTGCCGGCACAAGCCTTGACCATCGGCCAGCTTGCCCAGCAGGTTGCCGGCATCGCGCTTGCTGCGCAGCGGGCCGAACAGGAAATCCGCCCCGTCCGCGCCCGGCTCGATATCGTCAAAACCACACACCTGCGGCAGCAGCACGCCCTGCTGTTCGCTCAGGCGCAGCAGGCAGGGCGCGGCATCCCGGCGCGGCTGCGGGTTGTAGCTGGGCCGCAGCGCCTTGCGCCAGCGCACTTCCAGCAACAACGCGCCCAGTTCGCCCGGTGTCTGCTCCCAATCGATACGCTGCACTTCCTTCGGCAGCTGCAGCTGTGCCGCCGTGGCCTTGCGGCCCGGGTTGCACAGCGCCAGCACGCCCTTGCGCAGGTTGCCATGCTTGCCTACCCACAGCGCCTGATTGCCGGCACCGTAAAACGCGCATACCCCGGGCGCTTCGGGCAGATCATCGATGAGGTTGGGGTCCAGCGCGGGCGGCAGGCTGGGCTGGCGGATCAGCTCGGCGATCGCCTGCTGGATGGCCTCGGCCGGGTGATCTTTTTGTGCGGCATCCAGGAAACGCTGCAGCAACACCGCATCGGTCAGCGCGCGGTGCCGCTCACCTTCCAGCACCAGGCCGTGGCGCGCTACCAGCGCATCCAGGCTGTGCTTGAATTCATTCGGGTACAGCAGGCGCGACAGCTTCACCGTGCACAGCACGTGCGCGCGGAATGGCATGCCCAGCCGCTTGAATTCATTCCTGAGAAAACCGTAATCGAAGCGTGCGTTGTGGGCAACGAATACCCGGCCCTGCAGCTTGCCCAGCACCTCGGCAGCCAATGCTGCAAATGCCGGCGCGTCTGCCACCATGGCGTCGTCAATACCGGTGAGCTGCTGGATGAACGGCGGAATGGGCCGGCCCGGGTTCACCAGGCTGGACCAGGTGCGCACGCCGTCCGCATCGATCTGTACGATACCGATTTCGGTGATGCGGTCGAGTGCGGCATTGGCGCCGGTGGTTTCCAGATCGACCAGAACCAGCGGCTCGCTGAAATACCGGTTATCCATGCTGGCCAGTCAGCCCTTCACGAAGCGGAAACACTGGTGGATGCGCTTGTTGCGGAAATCCTCCGGCACCGATTGCCCGGAGATATCGGCACACAGCGGCTCGAGCATTTCATCCAGCTTGAAACGGCGGTAGTTGGTGGAGAAATACAGCACGCCGCCGGGATTGAGCAGCTCCAGCGCTGATTCCACCAAAAAGCGGTGATCGCGCTGCACATCGAGGATGCCGGCCATTTTCTTGGAATTGGAAAACGATGGCGGGTCGAGCACGATCAGGTCGAATTTTTCCAGCTGATGGCCGGTCTGCGCAAAGAACTGGAACACGTCCGCACGGATACGCTCGTGATTGGGGGTATCGAGGCCGTTGATTTCCAGGTTGCGCCGCGCCCATTCCAGATAGGTGTTGGACATGTCCACCGATACGCTGGAGCGTGCGCCGCCCACTGCGGCATGCACGGTAAATGCTCCGGTATAGCAGAACAGGTTGAGGAAGCGCTTGCCGGCCGCCTCGGCGCGCACGGTGCGGCGCGTATTGCGGTGATCCAGAAACAGCCCGGTATCGAGATAGGCATCCAGATTGACGATGAACTTGAGGTCATCTTCTTCAACGATGAATTCTTCGCCTTCCTCGCCGGTTTTCTCGTACTGTGCGTCGCCGCGCTGGCGGTTGCGGATTTTCAGCGCCACCTGCTCTTCGGAGATACCGAGCACTTCGCCAGTGGCGAACCAGATTTCCGCCAGCCACGCTTCGTGGTCTTCCTCGGTCTGCACCCAGCCGGTACGCACTTCCTGCAGATGCACGCGGCCGTTGTACCAGTCGACGATTACCGGAAACTCCGGCACGTCGCGGTCGTACACCCGGTAGCACTGGGTATTCTGGCGGCGCGCCCACTTCGCCCAGTGTTTGGCATTCTTGGCGAGGCGGTTTTTGTAGTCTTGCAGGTTGGCCATGGGGCAGGTCTTTGAATCAAACCGCTATTTTACAGCGGCTGCCGCCCGCCAGGGGCTTTTCGGCGCACCAGGGCTGCCATGCCGGGAACGAGCGGCAGCGAGGCTCCCTCGCGACGGCGAGGGCGGGGGTGTGGAATCAAGCAGGCAGGGCCGGCGCTTCACCAGCCAATGTCATTGCGGCCCGGCTTTGCCGGGGGCTTGATGTCCGCTCGCCCGCAGCACTCCTATCCGGGTGCGAACTGGCCCTAGATTTCGGTCCCGCTGGCGCGCCACGCCAGCAAACGGCGGAAAACCGGCTCCGGCACGTATTTGCCCACCACCATTTCCCAGCCATCCGGCCCCACCAGGCCTTTGACCATGGTGGAGCTGATCTCGGCGATCTCGCGCGGCGGCATCAGGAACACGGTATCCACGTGCGGCGCCAGGTCGGCATTCACGTAGCGCATTTTGCGCTCGAACTCGTAATCCGCTGCTTCGCGGATGCCGCGCAAGATGAAATCGGCGTTCTGCTCGCGCGCGTAATCGACCAGGAAACGGTTCTGGAACGTTTCCACCCGCAGGTTGCGCAGGTGGGCAGTGGTTTCGCGCAGCATGGCCACGCGTTCTTCCACGCTGAACGTGTATTTCTTGTCCGGATTTTCACCGATTGCGACGATCATTTCGTCGAACATGCGCACGCCGTGCTCGAGCATCCATAGATGCCCGTTGGTCACCGGATCGAAACTGCCTGCATAAACGCCGCGCCGCATGGTGGCCGCCCACAACAATGGAAACGCCGCCACTATACCATTGCGCTCCAGTCAGTTTGTGCGGCGCACACGGGCCGATTTGTATGTCAGCACATGCTCATTTAAGATGCCCCGACAACACAAGATCGGGAGGAGACCCATCGTGCTGCGCCTATCCTTGCTACGACCTCTGCTCGCCTGCCTGAGCCTGACCCTCGCCACCGCCCATGCAGACATCGTGATCGGTCAATCCGTACCGACCACCGGCGTTGCCGCGAGTACCGGCAAAGCGCTGGCGCTGGGGGCTTCGCTGTATTTCGGCCGCGTCAATGCTGGCGGCGGTGTATTCGGTGAGCCGATCGACCATCAGGTACTTGATGATGGTTACGATCCCAAGCGCACCATCGCCAACACGCAGGAGCTGATCGACAAGAAAGGCGCACTGGCGCTGGTGTCCTACTATGGCACCACCAATACGCTGGACCTGATCAGATCCAAGGTGCTCGATAACGCCGGCATTCCGCTGATCGGCGTACATAGCGGCGCAGAGTCGGTACGCAATCCGGGCAGCCCGTTCATTTTCCAGACCCGCGCCGGCTACAAGCAGGAAATCGAACGCATCGTGCAATTGCTGACCAGCAATCTGGGTGTAACGCGCGTGGCGGTTGTGGCGCAGAAGGATGCCTACGGCGAATCGGGCGTGGGTGAACTGAAAGCCGCGCTGCAAAAGCGCAACCTGACCCTGCTGGGCGAATACTGGTACGACCGCAACGACGGCAATACCGTCAAGGCCGCACAGGAGGCCGCCAAGCTGAATCCCGAGGCAGTCGTGCTGGTGGCCATTTCCAAGCCAGCTGCAACCTTCATCAAGAAATTCAAGGAGCTGGGCGGCACATCGCAACTGTATGGTCTCTCTCCCATCCAGTTCGAGGACGTGATCGCCGCCGTGGGCAAGAAATACGCGCATGGCCTGGGCATCTCGCAGGTTTATCCCTACCCCGGCAACGCACAGGTGAAGTTCATCCGTGAATTCCAGCAGGACACCGACGCCGTGCTGCGCAGTGGCGAGTACCCGACCTATGCGGTGTTCGAAGGTTACCTGTCGGCCCGCCTGGCGGTGGACGCCATCAAGCGCGCCGGCAAGGCGCCAACGCGCTCGGGCGTCTACAAGGCGCTGACCGACATGAAACACTACGATCTGGGTGGCTTCATCATCAGCTTTGACGAAAAAAACCGCCTTGGCAGCAAGTATATCGACCTGACGATGGTGTCACCGACCGGCACATTGACGCGCTGACGCGCAAGCCCGTACCGCAGAAGACCGGCCCGATGGCCGGTTTTTTGTTAGCGCCATCACCCATCACTGACGGCAAATTGACCCGTACATGCGGTAGAGCCTAAGATGGCGCCATCCTATGACATTGGAAATAGAATCATGAGCGACCTGCAACCGCAGACCACCGAAGCCAGCAACAAGGAATCCAACAATATCGTGCTGCTGGTGTGGCTGGGCACCTTGTTTTTCAGCTTTGTGCCATCGTTGATCGTTTACCTGGTGAAGAAAGATGATGAGCACGTCACCGATCAAGCCAAGGAAGCACTCAACTGGTCCATCGTGTCGCTGATCGGTTACATGATCGGTGCAATGACAACCGTGATCCTGATCGGTTTCCTGATTTGGCCACTGGTCGGTATCGTGCACCTCGTTTTCTGCATTCTCGGCGCCATCAATGCCAGCAATGGCGTACGCGGCTACCGTCTGCCGTTCAATATCCGCCTGATCAAGTAAGCGGTTATCACGCTGATCGAATGCGGCCTCAGCCAATGAAAAAGGCGACCTGATGGTCGCCTTTTTCATTGCGGCTTGCCGGCATATGCCGGCACACGCATTCACGAAGCAAAGAAATCCTTCACCTTGTCCATGAAGGACTTGGCACGCGGGTTATGTTTGCCCGGCTCACCCTGGCTGATTTCCTCGAATTCCTTCAGCAGCTCTTTCTGGCGGCTGGTGAGGCTGACCGGGGTCTCCACCACCACATGGCACATCAGGTCGCCGGTAATGGCGCTGCGCACGCCCTTGATACCCTTGCTGCGCAGGCGGAATACCTGGCCAGTCTGCGTGCCGGCAGGAATCGAAATGCGCGCCTTGTTGTCCAGCGTGGGAATCTCGATCTCGCCGCCCAGCGCCGCGATGGTGATGCTGATCGGCATTTCGCAATGCAGATCGTTGCCTTCGCGCTGGAACACGCTGTGCGCCTTCAGGTGCACCACCACGTACAGATCGCCCGGTGGGCCGCCATTCACGCCCGGCTCGCCTTCGCCTGAGAGGCGGATGCGATCGCCCTCATCCACACCCGCCGGTATCTTCACCGCCAGTGTCTTGTGCGTCTGCACACGGCCAGTGCCACTGCACTTGCGGCATGGATCGGGAATGTACTTGCCCGAACCATGGCAGGTGGGGCAAGTCTGCTGGATACTGAAGAAGCCTTGCGACACCCGCACCTGGCCATGGCCACCGCAGGTATGGCAGGTCTTGGCATCCGTACCCGGCTTGGCGCCACTGCCATGGCAGACTTCGCATTCTTCGTGCGACGGGATCTTGATCTGCTTCTCGACGCCGCGTGCGGCTTCTTCCAGCGAGATTTCCATGTTGTAGCGCAAGTCGGCGCCACGATAGACGTTGGAGCGCCCACCACGCTGGCCGCCACCGCCGAAGATATCGCCAAAGATGTCGGAAAACGCGTCCGAGAACCCGCCTGCGCCCCCACCACCGCCCATGCCCGATTGCGGATCGATGCCGGCATGGCCGTACTGGTCGTAAGCAGCCCGCTTCTGGGAATCGGACAGGATCTCGTAGGCTTCCTTGATTTCCTTGAACTTGGCTTCAGCGTCCTTGCTGTCCGGATTGCGGTCCGGATGGTATTTCATCGCCAGTTTGCGATATGCCTTCTTGATATCGTCATCGCTGGCGTCTGCATTGACGCCGAGCAATTCATAAAAGTCTTTTTTTGCCATTATTCTTTACCCAAGGCCTAGCAGCATCCATCGCGAGCGGCGCTCAACGAGGCAAGCAGTGCAGAATCCGCAGTTTACATGCGTAAACCGGGATTCCGCGCACGCAGCTCCCAAACGGCGTCGCGCATTCATGCCGCGCGACAAGATGAAATGGACAGGCACTTTCATGCGAAAAGGCACAACGGCCTGCTGATGCAGACCGGCGTGCCTTTTCAGGTGCGCTGCTGATTACTTGCTGTCTTTGACTTCGGTGAACTCGGCATCAACAACGTTGCCGTCATCCTGCCTTGCTTCACTGCTGCCGCCAGCCTGCTGAGCACCGGCGTCGCCGCCTTGCTGTGCATACATCTGTTCAGCCAGCTTGTGCGATGCCTGCATCAGCACTTCGGTCTTGGCTTCGATCGCTTCCTTGTCGTCGCCCTGCACCACGGCTTCCAGATCCTTGATCGCTGCTTCGATCGCGGCCTTTTCATCGGCAGCAATCTTGTCGCCGAATTCAACCAGCGACTTTTTCACCGAGTGGATCATCGCATCACCCTGGTTGCGCGCACCGACGAGCTCGGACAACTTCTTGTCTTCCTCGGCGTTCAGCTCCGCATCCTTCACCATGCGGTTGATTTCGTCCTCGGACAGACCCGACGAAGCCTGGATGGTGATACGGCTTTCCTTGCCGCTCGCCTTGTCCTTGGCACCCACGTGCAGGATACCGTTGGCATCGATATCGAAGGTCACCTCGATCTGCGGCACGCCGCGCGGTGCGTTCGGGATATCCCCCAGGTTGAACTGGCCCAGGCTCTTGTTGGCAGCCGCCTTTTCACGCTCGCCCTGCAGCACGTGGATGGTTACCGCGCTCTGGTTGTCGTCCGCGGTGGAGAACACTTGCGATGCCTTGGTCGGAATCGTGGTGTTCTTCTGGATCAGCTTGGTCATGATGCCACCGAGCGTTTCGATACCCAGGCTCAGCGGGGTCACGTCCAGCAGCAGCACGTCCTTGCGGTCGCCCGACAGCACCGAGCCCTGGATCGCGGCACCAACGGCCACGGCTTCATCCGGGTTCACGTCACGGCGTGCTTCCTTGCCGAAGAACTCCTTCACCTTTTCCATCACCAGCGGCATGCGGGTCTGGCCACCCACCAGGATCACGTCCTGGATGTCGGTGATTTTCAGGCCGGCATCCTTCAGTGCCACGCGGCACGGCTCGATCGAGCGCTCTACCAGCTCTTCCACCAGCGACTCGAACTTGGCGCGGGTGATCTTCAGCACCAGGTGCTTCGGACCGGTCGCATCCATGGTCACGTACGGCAGGTTGATTTCGGTCTGCGTTGCCGACGACAGCTCGATCTTGGCCTTTTCAGCGGCTTCCTTCAGGCGTTGCAGTGCCATCACATCGTTCTTCAGATTGATGCCTTGCTCTTTCTGGAACTCGCCAATGATGTAGTCGATCAGGCGCTGGTCGAAGTCTTCACCGCCGAGGAAGGTGTCGCCGTTGGTGGCCAGCACCTCGAACTGCTTGTCGCCATCGACATCGGCAATTTCGATGATCGAGATGTCGAACGTACCGCCACCCAGGTCATACACGGCAATCTTGGAATCGCCCTTCTCGTGCTTATCCATGCCGAACGCGAGCGCAGCAGCAGTCGGTTCGTTGATGATGCGCTTCACGTCGAGGCCGGCAATGCGGCCGGCATCCTTGGTGGCCTGGCGCTGGCTGTCGTTGAAGTAGGCCGGCACGGTGATCACGGCTTCGGTCACTTCTTCGCCCAGGTAATCCTCGGCGGTTTTCTTCATCTTGCGCAGCACTTCGGCGCTGATCTGCGGCGGTGCCATTTTCTGGTCGCGCACCGATACCCATGCGTCGCCGTTGTCGGCCTTGACGATGCTGTACGGCATCAGATCGATGTCTTTCTGCACTTCCTTGTCGGTAAATTTGCGGCCGATCAGGCGCTTCACTGCATACAGGGTATTGCGCGGGTTGGTCACAGCCTGACGCTTGGCCGGTGCGCCCACCAGGATTTCACCATCATCCTGGTATGCAATGATCGACGGGGTAGTACGTGTGCCTTCGGCGTTTTCAATCACCTTGGGCTGACCGTTTTCAATCACGGACACGCAGGAGTTGGTGGTACCCAGGTCAATACCGATAATCTTTGCCATTTCTGATTTCCTCTTTCATTTCAGTCGCTTGCCAAGGGCAAGCGCACATTGTTCAATAACCTTGATGGGAAAGTGGGGATGTATGCACCCATTTCAAGTCGGCTGTAACACCGCCCATGCAATCAGGCCCTGCGCGGGGCTGATCAGGTTTGCCGGGGGCTCTATTTAGGGGCAGCCACGATCACCATGGCCGGGCGCAATACGCGGCCAGCCAGCGCCGAACCTTTCTGCAGGATGCGCACGACGGTATTGGCTTCCTGCTCGGAAGGCTCCATCGAAATCGCCTGATGCAGATGCGGATCGAGCTTGTCGCCCACGGCCGGTGCAATATCGGTAAGCTCGAATTTCTCGAATGCCGATACCAGTGCCTTGTGGGTGAGATCCATGCCCATCTTCAGCGCTTCGAAATTGCCGGTGTTGTCGAGCTGGGCCATCTCCAGCGCGTCCTTCACGGACAGCAGCTCGCGGGCGAATTTCTCTACCGCAAACTTGCGGGCCTTGTCGTTTTCCTCGGCAGCGCGACGGCGCACGTTTTCCATTTCGGCTTTCGCGTACAGCACATCCTGGCGGGCCTTGTCGAGCTCGGCAATCACTGCGGTCAGTTGTTCGTCCACGGCCGGCGTTGCCACGCCCTCAGCTGCGACATCCTGAAGGTCCTGAATATTTTCGTTGTCTTGCATGTTTTCGTTGCTCATGGTTTCACCTCGCAAAATCCGGGTCAGTGCGAAAAGTGGGGTTGGCAGCAGGGTTTTCAAGAGAGCAGCGCCCTCCAGCATGCAATAAGCAGCAATCAGGGCGCTTTAAACACGCATTTGCAGCAAAAAACAACACTCGGCCTGCAGTGCGCCAATCGGGCGATGCAAACATTGCCCAAGCCGGAAACGCAAATCCGGTCTAGTCTGGAAGCCGGCTTAGATCATTGAATACAAAGCCGTTTGCATCGCAGCAACGACCCAACGTCAAAATACAGGCAATCCCCAAGTTGTAGTTAAAAAAAACCAACTACAAACTGATGGTGCAACGCAAAATTTTCTGCAGCGCAACAGAAACGGCAATACACCACCACTCAAATGGCCTGAAAGCCAATATTCTTGCGGGAGAACGCCATGAGCACTCGAGAACAACGTATCGCAGCACTGGAACGCGACTGGCGCGAAAATCCACGCTGGAAAGGCATCAAGCGTACCTACTCGCCCGCAGATGTTGAAAGGCTGCGCGGCACACTACAAATCGAGCACACGCTGGCCCGCCGCGGCGCCGAGAAGCTGTGGGCACTGATGCACGATACGCCGTATGTGCATGCGCTGGGGGCGCTCACCGGCAATATGGCCATGCAGCAGGTGAAGGCAGGGCTGAAAGCCATTTACCTGTCCGGCTGGCAGGTGGCGGCAGATGCCAACATCGCCGGCGAGATGTACCCGGATCAATCGCTGTACCCGGCCAACTCGGTACCCAACGTGGTCCGCCGCATCAACAACGCTTTCCAGCGCGCCGATCAGATCCACCATGCCGAAGGCGATGACAGCATCGATTTCTATGCGCCCATCGTAGCGGATGCCGAAGCCGGTTTCGGCGGCGTGCTGAACGCGCACGAGCTGATGAAGGCGATGATCGAGGCCGGTGCCGCCGGCGTGCACTTCGAAGACCAGTTGGCATCGGTGAAGAAATGCGGCCACATGGGCGGCAAGGTGCTGGTGCCGACGCGTGAAGCGGTGGAAAAGCTGACCGCAGCCCGCCTCGCGGCCGACATCATGGGCGTACCCACCATCCTGATCGCCCGCACCGACGCGGAAGCTGCAGACCTGATCACCAGCGATGTGGACGACAACGACAAACCGTTCTGCACTGGCGAGCGTACGCCGGAAGGCTTCTTCCGTACCGTGCCGGGGCTGGAGCAGGCCATCTCGCGCGGTCTGGCCTACGCGCCGTACGCAGACCTGATCTGGTGTGAAACCGGCAAGCCGGACCTCGCCTATGCCAAGGCGTTTGCCGAGGCCATCCACGCCGAATTCCCGGACAAGATGCTGGCGTACAACTGCTCGCCCAGCTTCAACTGGAAAAAGAACCTCGACGACGCCACCATTGCCAAGTTCCAGCGCGAGCTGGGCGCCATGGGTTACAAGTTCCAGTTCATCACGCTGGCCGGTTTCCACGCGCTCAACTACGGCATGTTCAATCTGGCGCATGGCTATGCACGTAATGGCATGACCGCATTCGTGGAACTGCAGCAGGCCGAGTTTGCCGCCGCAGACAAGGGCTTTACTGCCGTGAAACACCAGCGTGAAGTGGGTACCGGATACTTCGATTCGGTTACGCAGGTGATCCAGCAAGGCCAGTCGAGCACCACCGCGCTGACCGGTTCGACCGAGGAAGAGCAATTCCACTAAGCGCCACAGCGCACAACGATTTACCTGGCGAGCGCTGCCCACAAGGCGGCGGGCGCCACCCCGCGCAAGCCGGCCCGACCACGCTCCCGGGCCGGCAACGCACCTGATCACCGCATGCAAGGCATTACTGCACCGGCCGGTTGCCGTGCAGCACGCACAACACAAGCCATCTGCTCACCCCGCCCGGAGCCCAACCATGACCGCCCTGCCCCATGGCATCCAGATCCACGGCGAATTCACACCTGAGTTCGCCGACATCCTCACCCCCGAAGCACTGGCATTCGTGGCCAGGCTGCATCGCCAGTTCAATGGCCGTCGCCAGGAATTGCTGGCCTCACGGGTACTGCGTCAGGCCGATCTCGACGCCGGCCAGCGCCCTGATTTCCTCGCCAGTACCCGCCCCATCCGCGACA
>NZ_WXTX01000025.1 GCF_009848685.1 Andreprevotia sp. IGB-42 | reverse complement strand
CGGCGATATCGGGGACTTGCGCCGCGATGACCGGGGCCATGTCGGTGGAGGGGATGATGCGGCGGCTGAAGCTGTGGCGCCAGCCCAGCCCCAGGCCGAGGTCGATGCGGCTGCCGCTGTTGTAATAACGGGTGAAGGTCTGGCCGGGTGCCCAAGTCAGATCCGGTTCGATCTGGAACTTGTTGCCGGTGGCGGTGTTGACGGGGTTGGCAGTCAGAGGACAACGCTGGCCCTGGTCGTCATCGACGTCTTCGGTATCGCACGATTGATTGGCGGCACACTGCGCCCGGATGCGGCAGCCGCCGAAGCTTTTGCTCAGGTAGTTGCCAGCGCTGCAGATCGGGCGGCAGCGGTGGCTGACCGGGCCGAAGAACTGGCCGGTAGGGCAGTTGCCAACATAGGAAGCCTCCCAACTATGGCCATATACGCCCAGATAGCCAGCAGCATCGCGATAGTAGTAGTAGCTGAGAAAACCACCTTGTTCAATTGTATTCCCACCATCCCCGCCCCCATCGATTCGTATGATATTGCCGCCTGGGGGGAATGTCTGCATGAGAACCAAGCCCGCATACCCCCCCACCTCGTTATATGCAACCGGCGGGGTATACCCGATGATCTGGTCAAAGTAGGGATCGTCGGTGTTGGTTGATTTGACCTCCCAGTGCGCCCCCTGCCCTGCCTGCGCCAGCGCCATCACGCCGCTCAGCAGCGCCGCCTGCAGCAAGCGCCCGCGCTCAGGTAGCAGGCTGAACAAGCGGGACAGAATCGGCATGAACAATGTGGACAGCATGGGTGCTTGAACCTGGGTAGATTGACTGGCGAGCGGATGCGGGCAGCGTCAACGCTGGGCGCAACACCTGCCTTGGCAGAAAGCGGGCAAGGTATACGCCCCCGGCTTTATACCGGACGCTTAACTTACGATCAAATTAATTTTCAATGATGGTAAGATTTTATTTGAATTGAAATCAACACATGACAAGAACATTGTCAGCAAATCATCACCCCCCCTTCGCACGCCATCGCCTCCGCTACCCCGTTCATGCCTGCAAAAAAAACTTGCTGCTCGTTGCCGTGCTGATGCTCGCCTGCGCCATCGCTGGTGCGCTGTGCTGGTGGGCGCAGGCCAAGCCCGCCGATCCATATGCCAACGACGGCCGGCAATACCGGGATGCGCTGGCGCAGGCGATACGCAGCGCCAGCCGGATCGGGGTGCTGGAGCATGCCAATGCCAATGAGAATGAAGCTGGGGACGGACAAGGTGAGCTACTGCCGGGCACGGTGATCCCGGTGTATGCACAGTTCACGATTGATGCCTTGCAAAAACAGCAATTGCTGGCGATGGCGGAAGCCATGCCGACACCGACGCAGGATATGTTCAGCGCCTGCATCTTCAACCCGCATCAAACCTTCCGCTTTTATGAGGGCGCCGCACTGCGCAGCAGCATGGTGATCTGCCTGGAATGCGCGGAGGTTGAGTGGTATGGCAGCAAGAAGCTGCCACCATGGGCGCTGTACACGGGTATAGAAAAATGGCTGCTGCAAATCGGCCTGCACCCGAAGCGGGATTGGCGGGCATTGGCGCAACAACACCGTACACACTGGGGCCTGACGCTCGCCTCCCGGCCACCGTGCCGGGCGGCGGACTTCGCAAGCACACCGCGCTGTTACCCCACCCGATCTGGCTTTGCCGCTTTTTACGGTGACTCAAGCGCCGGTGTGAGCCTGCCGGCGTGGCAAATTTTCCGCTTCCTTGAAGGCGGCACGCAAGCGGCAAGCCATCCCGCAGGTACACCCAAGTGCTGTATGGCGCCGAAAAAAGCGCATTGAGCATGGTCGGGATATTCGCATGGCATGGACCTGTCCATGCTGCAATGCATCAGACGATCCCAGCATTGACGCGGGCTGCAGCGCGGCAGGTGCCCGGTTTGAATATGATTCTTTCATGTAAAATTACATTTTCTTTCTAAATTGAAAGCAAAATACCCCGCCTCATGTGGCGCGGATGTTGCACCTGCTGTGCAAATACCAGCAATTGCGCCCCTTCGGATTCAATCCCAGTACCCGGCATCGGCACCACCCATCTCGCACATCCATCAGTGCAATACCCCTGAAAAACCAGCCAATTCAACGCCTGTGCGGCTTTGGCGATACGGCTTCGGTGTCGTTCCATAGCAATGGCCCTGCATTTTCGCAAAACAGATTATTACCAAAGCGCATCGTAAAAAATGACATGGCATATCTGCGCCGCTTCTCCGGCGGCCGATGCCAGCAAGTTTGCGTGTTTGCGGGGTGATTCCTGTCCACTACAAATGCTTACGGAAATCACGGCGGATTGTCGTGCATTTATCGGAATGCCATGCTTGGCCCCAGCGATGCCGATGATTTTCGTCATCGGAATATCAGCCCACTGTAAATAAACAATTGCTTATGCAGGCCTGCTGCGCTATTTCCGGATACCGGAATTGAGCCAGGCACGGTACGCCCCGTTCCGCCTGCCGACTGCGATTTCCAGGAGCCAAACCATGCGCATCATCCAGACCTTGTTCGCCCTGATCCTGACCGGTACAGCTGCCTTGAGCCATGCCTGGTATAACGGCGACCCGACGGTATTCGAGCATTTCAACGTAGTGCCAACCAACGGTGTTGCATGGGTTGTGGGCAATACGGGCTTGTCTTTCAATCATTACGACAACCAGCATACGGGCTCGATGCATGCATCCCTGGGGAGCAACGCCAATGCCATTGGCTCCATCCTGGGCTTTGAAGGGGTGCTGCGGCTGGACGGCAGCGATACACAACAAACCTTCTCACAAAGCTTTGCAGAAGGCAGTACCCGCAGCACCAGCTACTCCTTCGTTGTCCCCGTGGACCGCGGTCACTATTCCTATGCGTTCCGCATCCTGGCCACACCGGGCTGGACTGGCGGCCTGAATCTCGCCAATACCTATCCGCTGCCCGAGCCGGAAACGTGGGCATTGATGGGCATCGGCCTCACCGGTGCGCTGCTGGCACGCAGACGCAAGAAAAACACCCTTGTCACACAGTCCTCAGGTGGCCAGGCCGCGCTGGCCACCTGAAATTGCGCCGTCCAGGCAGTCCCAGAACAAGCAACCAGGCACCCCCGCCAGACCAAGTCCCTCCATGGCCAGAACCGCTTGTGCGCTGGCGTTAACCCTGCAGGGGCGCATCTGCCCCCTGCCTGGCCATAACCATCCCATAACAGGAGTTTTATCCATGCGTTTTACCCAAACCCTGCTGGCACTTGCCCTCGTGGCAACCGCCGGTATCAGCCAGGCCGCCTACAATCCGGCCAACCTGCAAACCATTGCCATTACGCCGGGCCAGACAGCTATTGGCTCGTTTACCTTCAGCTATGACAACGACCATATCGCCAGCGTCTTCCTCAATACCACTGCGGGCCAAGTCACCAGTTGGTGGGGCGCCTTCCGCGCTGACGGCTCGACCAGCGAACAAACTTTTCGTAGCGATCTGAGCAATGGCGGCAATGTGCAAGGTTTCTCGTTGCCCCTCTACATGGGCGACCAGAAATACTGGTATGCATTCGGCATCACCGCCAGCAATGACTGGCAAGGCACGCTGGCACTTGAAGTAGCGCCGGTACCAGAGCCGGAAACCTGGGCATTGATGGGCATCGGCCTGACTGGCGCATTGCTGGCCCGTCGCAAAAAAAGTGCTGGCAAAAAAGCAGTTGTTGCACAGCAAACTGCAGGGCTGATCGCAGCTTAAAGCGCTCTGCGGGGTATGGTGGCTGCATCGCCATGCCCTTCATGCGAGCAAGGCTGCGGCAAGTAGCGGCAGCCCGACTGGTTTACCCGCAAGCCCCCAACGCAATCTCTCAAGGAGCACAGCCATGCAACGCCTGATCAGCACACTGCTAGCCAGCGCATTCACCCTTGCAGCCACTTGCAGCCACGCCGTCTACGACCCGTTGCCACCGGAAGCCGCCAATGCCGTCCGCGTGGATCGCTACCTCACCGATTTCAACACCTGGGGCTCGCCCACCCCGGCGGTTGCCGGCTTTCGCATCACCCCTGCCGCCGGCTGGACGCTCGACAATATCATCGGCGTGTATATAGAAGCCTTCAACCCGTTCGACCCCCAATGGAGCAATGCCCACTGGGTGGGCTTCAATGCCAATAATGGCAACACCGGCAGCGGCTACGGGGGTGTTTACGTGCCCAATTCATACGGTTACGCCGCCTATGCGGTTTACCTGAACAATGCCAACTGGCAGGGCAACTTCGACATCAATATCGGCCCCACGGTACCGGAACCGGAAACCTGGGCACTGATGGGCATCGGCCTTGGTGCCGCACTGCTGGCAGCACGCCGCAAGCGCCATGCTGCGCAAGCACAGCGGCTGGCGCTGCCCGTGGCCGCATGACCTGAGATCTGCACGTTCGGCCCGATGCTCCTGACGGATAACCGACCGCAAACGTATCACTATCTGTTCAACAACGGGGTCCCGGGAAAAACCGGACGCGGCAGCCTGTACCTGAGCCTGAACCCCGACCCCGACTACGTGCCACCCGGCCCGGAAGTACCGCCAGTGCCGGAACCGGAAACCTGGGCGCTGGCAGGCATGGGGCTGGCAGGAGCATTGCTGGCTGGGCGCCGCAAGCAACGCGTTACTGCCCGGCACGATGCCAGACCGATGCCGATGCAGTTTGCCTGACAGCATCAGTTGATGCCGCATCACATTTCAGATCGATCCAGGCGGGTGGTGAATCTGCAACATCGATCAGTTGGGGCAGCCCCTCTATCAGCGCACGCCATAAATTTCATTCAACTTGTGTCAGTCATTTGAAATGAAAAATCAGTAAACTATCCAACTAGGTGATCATGCTCCTCACAAGACACAGGGCTTACTTGTGCCTTGTTTGCATTCAAACCAACAAGGATTATTCATGAACCGCCTTTTCGCAACACTAGCTGGCGCAGCGCTATTCGCCCTCGCCGCCTGCAGCCACGCCACCTACACCACCATCCAATTGGAGCCGGCAAAATACCCGCTGCAATGGGTCGATATCGACAACAGCAACGGCGCTGCCAGCGTACTGAACTTCGAGTTGACCTCGAATACCGGATGGACACCGGGCAAATTCTGGAACCTGAATGTCGTGCTGGCAGGCAATGGCGAATACAGGTGGTCAACCTTTCTCCTTGATGGATTTACAGGCCCGGTGTTCAAGGGAACGATTGATCTGCCCTACGCCGTGGGCTATTCCGCGTTTTTCATGCTGAACAAGTACCCACAAAACTGGACCGGCACGCTGACCACCTATACGGATGCCGATACCGTGCCTGCTGTGCCGGAGCCTGAAACATATGCGCTGATGGGTGTGGGCTTGGTGGGAATCATGCTGGCAAACCGCATGCGGCGCCGCACTGTCGCCATGCCGGAACAAGCAGCCGCCTGAGCGCCTCGATAGCACCAGGTTTTGGCCAATCGGCAGGCCATTGCAAACAGTGCACGCGGGCGGTGTACATCGGAAAAAGCCTTGCTGGAGAAGGAATTGATGGCTCGCGCGATCAATTCGCCCTGAATGCAATACCCATGCCCGCCCGGCACAGCAACGGCTCTCGAAGCACCGCGCCTAGCGCATGCGCGCAGCCACTTCCGCATAGCAGATCTGCAGCGTGGCGCGCAGCTCGGCCACTTCGGTTTGCCAGGCGGCCAGATGTTCGGATTCCGCCCACAACTCGCGTACTTCGGACTGTGCGCCAACGATGCGGTCTATCGCGTGGATGGCATCGAGCACCAGTGCCGGCCCGGCCAGGGGCTGCGCGCGGGCCAGCCAGCCTTGTATCTCTTCATGCCCGGCAGTGGCCGCAGTAGCGTGGCCCAGCGCTGCGGCCACCACTTCGGCTGCGGCCAGCGCGGTGTTCGCGTGATGCGCATCCAGGTAGCCTTCTGCTGCCAGCACCTGGCCGATGGTCACGCGGACCAGTTGCAGATCCTGCTGATCGGCCAGTTCATACAGCCAGTCTGCCGCATCGTCATTGCCAAAAGAATCAACCGCCCACGCGCCCATGCTCTGCTCCCGTGTAGTGACCTCAATGCCATCAACGCAGACTGCCACGGGTTTGATGACAGAACCAATCATGCGCTCCGCCACCGGGCGGCTGCCTGCAGGTTGGCCCGCGCGCACTCCTCCAGCAGCGCGTTGAAATACGCGCTGCCGTAAAGCTGCGGGCGCTGCAAAAACCCCAGCAACACCGCGCGCCGCTTGGGGCGGAATACCAACGCCGGCACCCACGCATATTCCTGGCGGATTTGCTGCTGGTACTGGGCAAACCGCACCGCACCCGCCCCCAGGATGCTCAGGTCGATATCCACCAGCAGATGTGCATCGTGCGAAAGCGGCTGCGCATGATGGCAGGTGGCCATCACCAGCGCCTGGATACGCCCGGCAATGGCAAGGCTGCCACCGGCAGCCAACACGGCGGCCCGCGCCCAGTCGGCACTTTGCTGCTCGTTGTCCCGCCGGCGTGGCGCGTAGATGGCATCGTGAAACCACAATGCGATGGCGATTTCCGCCGGGCGCTCGGCCAGGTGCTGCACCTGCTGCCACCACGCCAGGCATTCCGCCAGATGCTGCAGCGTGTGGTAATGACGGTGCACTTCGCCATAACGTTGCAACAGCGCAGGCAACAATGCGGTATCCGGCACGCAGCCGAGTGCAGACCATGCCTGATGCCAGTTAGCCTGCCAGTCGATGCACTCGCCAGCCAAGAGGGTGGTGTCTGCGGAATGATTCATGCCGTGACCGCCAAATCTTGATGCAACAACGCATTCGCCCCGGGCGGCCGCCGCCATTCATGCCGGCGGATCTGCCCATCGTAGCCGCAGCTGAGCAGGCTGCCATCGGCCAGCGATATGGCGTCGGTCGCGAAGTTGCCGTGGCGCGCGCAGTACTGCAACTGCTGGCCGGGCATCGCCCATACGCAGACGCAGTTGTCTTCGCCGGTGCTCACCAACGTGGCCGCATCCAGCCAGCGCAAGCGGCGGATGGCCGCGCTATGCGCGGACCACTGCGCGCGTTGCCGCCAACCGCCCGCCCCCGCCTGCCACACGGTAATCTGCCCCGCAGTGCTGCCACTGCACAGGTACTGCCCGCAGGCCGACACCGCCAATGCCTGCAGCGGCTGCGTGCCGGTGATGGCTGCGCGCAGGCAGCCATCATCGTTCCAGAGCCGGATACTGCCGTCTTCACCGGCAGATGCCAGCCCGCCATCCGGCAAGGCTTGTACCACCCAGGCCCAGCCGGCATGGGCGGTGCTGCTGCCAAGCAACTGCCCGGCACCATCCCATCGCTTGAGCAAGCCATCGGCACCACTGGTGGCAATACGCCCGCCAGGCAAGGCCGCCACGCTCAATACCGCCGCCTGGTGCACTTGCACGGTGTGCAGGCAACGGCCAGATGCGGCATCCCACCAGCGCATGCTGCGATCGCGCGACACGGAAACCAGCTTGCCATCAGGTAGCCATGCCAGCCCCAGCACGGATTGCACGTGCCCGGCCAGTTGCCGCAATGGCCGGCCGGAGGAAGTCCAGATACGGATCACGCCATCACGCCCACCGCTGGCGATCTGATCGCCCAGCGCAGCCAGCGCCCACACATAGCCCTTGTGGCCAGGCTGAAATGGCTGAGCATGCCGGTTGAGCACGCCGTCATCCGGCGCCACATCATCCGCACGCTGATACAGCACATCGCTACGCATGATGTGCTTTACGCCAGCGCTGACCGGCGCCCCGGCATGCCACAACGCGTGGTCGAACACGATCAGGCTGCCGGCACGCGGGCGCACACGGCCGATTTCGCGCGCGGGCTGCCCGGTGGCATCGCCACCGGGGCCTGCCGAATAGAACACGGTATCGCCCCCATCGAACGCGGCCCCATCGGTGAGGTAGATCATGAAAGTGAGCCGGCTTTGCACTGTCCGGGTGTGGTGATGCACGCCATCCTGATGCAGCGCAAAGTGCTGGCCGGGCTGGTAGCGGCAAAAACGCCAGCGCGGGTTGATGCCCGCCAGCCGCCACTGCACGCCATCCCCTTGCAGCGTGGCTGGCGCAAATGCGCGCAGCCGCTGCATCAGGCGTTGAGCCAGGTCCGCGTCATCCACCACCTGGCGCGCGTTGTTGCGGTAAGACGGCGGATAATCGGTATCCGCACCGGCAAAACCACGCGCTTCGCTGGCGGCAATCAATGCCCGGCATTCGGCAGCACTCAGGAAATGGCTGATCACCTGGCAAAACAATGGCTGGCCGGGCAACGCTTCCGTCAACTCGCAACGTGGTATTGCTGCGGCCGGATCAAGCAGCCGGCAGAACAAGCTGGTCGGCATGGTGAGCCTCCGATTTTTTGGTCAATCAACCAATTTTGCAAAACTAGCACCTTCAACCCCGGTTTTACAACTACAATTTGGTTGACCAACCAATTAAGGCAGCGCCATGCCGCGCCAACCCAATACCGAATCACGCCGCGCGCAAATCGTTGCAGCCATGCAGCCGGTTCTGGCACAACTGGGGTATGAAAAAGCCACGATACAGGCGATTGCCAGGCAAGCCGGGCTGGCACCGGGGCTGATCCACTATCACTTCAAAAACAAGCAGGAAATCCTGGTGTCGCTGGTGCAATCGATCAGCGACTACGCCAGCCAGCGCGCAGCCAGCCAGCATGCCGGTAGCGGTGCCGGACAGGGGCAGCCAGCAGGCAACGATGCGGTCGAACTGTTAAGGGCCTATCTGCATGCCAGGCTGGGACTGGGCGACGGCGCCGACCCGACGCTGGTTGCCGCCTGGGTCATGATCGGCGCTGAGGCTGTGCGCCAGCCGGAAGTACGCACCGTGTACCGTCAGGCAATGGCTGCGGAACTGGCCACGCTGACCACGCTGTTGCGTAAGGCATTGCTTGAGCAGCAGCGCGATCCCGCCGCTGCCACGCAGATTGCCGCAGGTCTGCTGGCGCTGATGACGGGCGCATTCCAGCTGGCCACCGCCACGCCTGATCTGTTGCCTGCCGGCTATGCGGTCGATGCCGCCATTGCACATGCAATGCAGGGTATTGCAGCTGCGCCAGCAACGTCTTGTGATCGCGGAGGCGAACTGGCACAAGTGCCCCGCGCCGGCAATAGCTGAAAACAAAGGCACTAGTAAGCCGTTTCGTGGCAAACGGCAGCAATGAGCAAGCCATCCTATACTGCCCGGTATTTGGATCGCCGCCCCCTGAATGCAGGCCAGCAGCAGGCAGACCGCGGCAATACGCTCATCACAACATACCGGCAGGAGCCCCGCATGCCCAAGACCCCCGACCCAGCCCCATACCGCATCCTGTCCATCGACGGCGGCGGCCTGCGCGGCATCATCCCGCTGGCGATACTGGAAAACATCGACAAGGCCGTGCCCGGCTGGCGCAGCGGCATCAATATGTATGCCGGTACTTCCACCGGCGCGCTAATCGCACTAGGGCTGGCCAAGGGCATGGAACCGGCGGCCATCATGGATGTGTACCTGCGCAAGTGTGGGATGATTTTCGAGCGCAGCCTGTGGGAAGAAGTCACCACGCTGGATGAGCTCACCGGCCCCAAGTACGACAGTACCAACCGCGAGGACGTCTGCCATGGCCTGCTGGATAACGCCCGGCTGCGCGATTACCTGAGCGACGACGGCAGCAAGGGCAATGTGGTGATTGCGTCTTTCGATGTGGACGACCGCATGCAGCCAGATCCGGCCAAGCGCCGCTGGCGTGCCAAGGTCTTCCACAACCTGCCCACGGTGGATGGCAGCGATGACGGCGGCGAAATCGCCTACCGGGTGGCGATGCGCACTTCGGCCGCCCCAACCTATTTCGGCTCTTACGATGGCTTTGTCGATGGCGGCGTATTCGCCAACAACCCCAGCATGTGTGCGCTGGCGCAAACGCAGGATCGCCGGTTGAAAACCGCCATCCCACCATCCCGCTGTCGTCGCTGCGCATGCTGTCGCTGGGCACTGGCACCAGCAATACGCATATCGATGGCGAGGAAAACTGGGGGCTGGCGCAGTGGGCGCCCAAGCTGGTGGACGTACTGACCGACGGCGTGAATGAAGTAGCGGATTTCCAGGCCAGCCAGTTGCTGGGCGAGGCCAATTACCAGCGGCTATCCGCGCCGCTGGGCCGCAATATCCCGATGGACGATGTGGCCATGATCGGCACGCTGCAGCGTATCGGCAATGCGGTGGATGTAGCGCCGGCAGTGCGGCTGATCAACAACTGGTAGTCCGCCCGGCCTAGACAACGCAGAACAGGACAGCTCAGAACAGCCGGGAGCGGCGCAGCCATCAAATGGCATCACCGCCCCGCCCGCCGCCGAGCTATGTCATCCCTATTTGCGGTACAGCTCGTACACCGCACCCGCATAGTCATCCGAGATATACAGATTGCCAGCCCGGTTGGGAATGACGTCCACCGGGCGCCCCCAGCGGCTGGCGATATTGGCCGGGTTGGTGAGGAAACCCGTTACCAGGTCCTGCGGATCGCCAAAGCTGTTATCGGCCCGCAGCGGCAGGTACACCACCTTGTAGCCACGCGGTTCGGTACAGTTCCAGCAGCCATGCAAGCCGATCACCGCACCATTGCGCCAAGTCGCCGGTACATTGTTGCCCGTCCAGAAGCTCATGCCCAGCGGCGCGGAATGCGCGGGCAGGCCCTTGCTGATGCGGTCTGCATTGCCGCAATTAAATACCAGCTGATCTTCGTTGTTTTCCACATCCGCATAGAACGGCATATTGCTGCTGCCGGCATCGGCGGTCGGGTTGCAGTACGGCCAGCCGTAATTGCCGCCATCACGCACCCGGGTGAAAGGCTCCGGCGGGTTATCGTTGTAATACGCGGCATCGAGCGCCTTGTACGGGAAACGGCCGTCTTTGAGCGGGTAACGGATATTGTCGCGGTTGTTCACCGCCGCCCATAGCTCGCCGGTGCTCGGGTGGATCGCCAGCCCCTCGGCATTGCGCAAGCCCTGTGCATACAGCCGCATGCCGCTGCCGTCTTCCTGATACGCGTAGATGGCGCCGCGCTTGGGGTTGGCCTGGATGTCGGACGGGCTGGCATTGGTAGCCGATGCAATGGAGACAAACAGCGTGCTGCCGGCAAATGCAATGTTCTTCAGCGCATGGCCATAGCTGCCGTTCAGTTCCGGTAACGAGCTGTCGGGTAAATCCGCCACCACGGTGCTGCGCGTCCGCAACACGCTGTCACCGTCCACATACTGCGCCCGGCTCACGCGGTCCGTCTCGCCGATGTACAGATACTGCGTGTTGCCCACGCTGTGGAACACCATGTCGTGGCCCTGCTTGAGGCCACTGGCAAACTGGTTGACGGTACTGCCCGCAGCAGATGGCACTACACGCTGGATGGTACCGTCACCCGGTTTGGACACCAGCAGATCGCCGTTGGGCGCCTCGGCCATGAAGCGTGCACCGTCGATACGCGCGACCACGCGCAAGCCGAAACCTGGCGGCACCAGCGCGGTACGCGGCGCGTTGAACGGCGCGCCGTCCAGACCTGCGGGTGCCTCCACCAGTACGGTCACAGAGGCGATAGGCGGTGCCGGTGTGGGTGCGGGCGTCGGGGTGATCGGCACGGCCGTCGGAACCGGGGTCGGTGTGACGGCATCACCGTCGCTACTGCCCCCGCATGCGGCCAGCGCCACACAGGCACCCAGCACGGCCGCGGTACAGATACGGCGATTCAACAATGCAGGCATGGAAACAGGCATGGCATCTCTCCTCATCAGTGCGGGAGAGACCCGGGCTTTGCCCTGATGCGGGCTCAGCCTGCTGCAGACCCGCTTATGTGTTCAAGCAATCAATGCAGTGTGGAAGCCGGCGCGGCTTCCAGTTGCTCTTCTTCCTGCCATTGCGGCTCGGCCTCGTCCAGCCAGCGTGGCTTCAGGATGCAGCGCGGCGGCATGCCACGGCGGGCGGGGGCAATGAGGATGAAATCGGGGATGGTCTGCGGCAACATGATCGGCTCTCCTGCAACGATAGGGCATTGTTGCGGAGCTGCATGCAGGCCGGTATAGGACAAGCGCGTATAGCCATGTAGGGGACCGCTTCGGCGTGCAGCATTGCCTGCCGCCCCAAAACTAGGCGGGCTCAGCCACCGGGTGGCTTGCTGTCTTCCAGCGCATATTCTGCTGCACTCTGCGCATGGATCGCCGTGGTATCGAACAGCGGCACCATTGCATCGCTCTGCCCCACCAGCAGCGAGATTTCCGTGCAGCCCAGAATGATCGCCTGCGCGCCCTGGTCGGCCAGCTCAGCCATGATGCGGGCAAACTGGCGGCGGGAATCGGCCAGCACCCGGCCCAGGCACAGCTCTTCATAAATCACCCGGTGCACCAGCGCCCGGTCTGGCTCGGACGGCGTCAGCACGCGCATGCCATGCATACCACGCAAGCGGCCAGTGTAGAAATCCTGCTCCATGGTGAAGCGCGTACCCAGCAGGCCCACCGTCGATAGCCCCGCATGCCGGATGGCTGCAGCAGTGGGATCAGCAATGTGCAACAGCGGGATAGCCACCGCCGCCTCGATTGCCGGCGCCACCTTGTGCATGGTGTTGGTGCACAGCACCAGGAAGTCTGCGCCGGCCCGCTGCAGCGCGACAGCCGCTTCGGCCAGCAATGCGCCGGCCGCAGACCAGTCGCCAGCGTGTTGCAAGCGCTCCATTTCATGGAAATCCACGCTGTAGAGCACCAGCCTTGCAGAGTGCAAACCGCCCAGCCGTGCCTTGATCACCTCGTTGATCTGCCGGTAATACGGCACCGTGGATTCCCAGCTCATGCCGCCGATCAGGCCGATGGTTTTCATGCTGCCTCCCGGGCAATGGCTTTGCGCTCAGCTACCAGAGGTTTTTACCATCGATCACGGTGACCGGGGCTTCTGCGGCATCGAACTCATCGAACAGCCGTGCATTGACGGCGATGCGGCGCGTTTTGCCATCCCATTTGCCATCCATCTCGAACGCCGGGCTGTCCGAGTAAGTGGCATTGCCGCATACCTGGCAGAAGTGATGCGCAACCATATTGCTTTGCCAGCGGTACAGGGCATCGCCGTCCGGGGTGGTCACCTCAACCTGCTCCGGCGCGTAATACGCGTACAACGCACCACGCTTGGCGCAAAAAGAGCAGGTGCAGCGGGTGAGCTGCGCCGGGATCTCGCCATTGATACGGAAAGCGGTCTTGCCGCAATGGCAACTGCCGGTAATGGTCATTCCAGTTCTCCAGTCGGGGTAATGCGAGGAATCAAACTCTGTCGTGTGCAAAGGCAAATCAACCAAGGCCATGAAAAGCGCTCCGCCTGTTGTTATAGCCGGCACATGCACCGCTCCCCAGCCAAATAGCAGTGACATGGCAGTTAATTTTGCCGTGCTTCGCCCCGGAAAATCCGCTACACGCAAAGCCCGAACCGATCAGATCAACTGCAAAGCAGCGATATATTCCGGCATGCTTATATGAACCCCGGCATCTGCCCGGTCTGGAATGTTTCCGCCAATCCAATTCTGCCCTTCCAGAAAACGCCAGACACCGTGTATCGATTCAATGGATATCCATCGCCAATACAGCGAACGATGAATGCTGCTCTTTTCGTGGCTTGCTCCGTGCCGTTACCACGGATGCAAATGGCCCGCCCCCCAACAGAGTAAGCTGACAAACCACAAGGTGCATGCAGGAAGCACCTTTTTCCGCTTTGCTGACACCAATGCATCCATGTCATCGTAGCCGGCTTTCGATCGGAGTTTGCATTAAAGCCGCAATGCGCATGTGGTGCTTGCCGCCCGAAGTAATAACTGGTTAATGTTTCCGGAAAACATACCGGCTTAACCATTATCAATGACCTCTGAATACGCCATTCAGCGGCGTAGGAAATCTGCTGCGCGCAAGCAATTCGATAGCAACTTGATTTCATCAACCATCACGAAAGGAGAATATTATCAAGCAATGATAATTAGCCGATATCCCCAATATCCCGATGAATAAAAAATCGTGCACGGCATATTGCCCATGCACACTGTTTTCTTCCCGCAAAGTCGGCAATGATCGGCTATGGGTCCAATAACCAAAGCTGGAGGTAATATCATGGATCAACATATACACAGCAACAATGCAGCAAATGGCCAACCCGCGCACAAGCGGCTACAGCAACTGATCATCGGCGCGCTGCTGGCCGTTGGCATGCATGGCGCCATGGCGGCAGCATGGCAAGCCGGCACTGCTTATGCGCAGGGCGATATCGTCAGCCACCAGGGCCAGGAATGGCAAGCCCGCTGGTGGACACGGGATAACGCACCCGGCAGCGCCACCGATGCCTGGCAGCCCGCTGCAGACGAAACCGGTGCTGGCGCGTGGCAAGCGGCAAGCGCATACAAAGCCGGCGCGGTGGTGCTGTTCAACGGCAAGCTCTACCAGGCGCAGTGGTGGACGCAGGGCGAAACGCCGGGTAGTGCGCAAGCGGCCTGGAAAACACTGGGCACCGGTGTGAAGCAAAAGCAGTTTGTGCGGGTACCGGGTGCTACCTTCATCATGGGCGCCACGATTGCGGGCCCGGTCAATTACCCCAACGAATATCCGATCCACCCGGTTACGCTGTCGAGCTTTTACCTCGGCAGCACGGAAGTCACCTTCCGCCAGTTCGACCGCTATACCCGCGCCGCGCAACTGCCACCGGCCAGCTCGCTCGACCTGGGCGACACCGAGCTGGGGCGCGGTGAACACGCGGTTGTCAATATCTCGTGGTTTGCCGCCATCGAGTACATCAACTGGCTGAACCAGCAAAAAGGCTGGCCCAAGGCCTACAACGAAACCACCGGCGATCTGCTGGATGCCGCCGGCAATACCACCACCGACATCAGCAAGGTGATCGGCTACCGGCTGCCTACCGAGGCCGAATGGGAATACGCGGCGCGTGATCGCGGCCAGGACATCATCAATGCCTGGGGCAATGGCGTGCCGCTGATCAATGGCAAACCGGCGGCCAACATTGCCGATGCCAGCTTCAAAACGTATTTCGAAGCGCTGCTGGGCGCGCTACCGGACTGGATCACGCCATGGGCCACGGTAAACGACGGCGTGCCACGGCTGGCACGGGTGGGCAGTTTCATGCCCAACTCGCTGGGGCTTTACGATATGTCCGGCAATGCGTGGGAATGGACAACCGACAAGGAGCGCGTGTTTACCACGGCAGCACAGCAAAACCCGGTCGGCACCGGTACGGACCCCAAGCGCATCCTGCGTGGCGCCAGCTGGGATAACGGCACCGACATGCACATTACCGATCGCGCACCGGTCGATCCCGAGTATGGCAATCCCGCCATGGGCTTCCGCCTGGCCCGCTCGTATGTGCCGGGGCTGAGCGTGGAGGATCAGGGGGATTGATCCATAGCCTGACCCGGTAAGCTGACCCATCGCGTTGTGGCCACCATGTGCATCCGGCATGGTGACCATAACACCTTGCCCGAATGAGCATTGCCGCCCGAGCCCTGGCGTTACTGTCATTTTTTCCGTCGCCGCAACGCCGCCCCGGTTCTAGAATAGCGGGACCGATTCAAGGACACTTCACCATGCGCCATTGATGCCGCCGTGCCGTGCACGGCCTTGTCATCCCGCCTTAGCGGGCCCAAGCCTTGCCACAAGGAGCATCCATGCCGCATCGTTCCCCTCCCGGCGCCACGCGCGCCATCCCCGCTGTTACAGCAATGCCGGTGCAGCCATCCGGCACCACCGCCTTTTCCAGCACGCACGCGCCCACACACACGCCAATGCTGGCGCTGCGCAAGCTGTCGCTCACGCTGCCGGATGGCAGAGCGCTGCTCGATACGCTCAACCATACGTTCACCGCGCGCCGCACCGGCCTGATCGGCCCCAACGGCAGTGGCAAAACCTTGCTGGGCCGCCTGCTTGCCGGTGATATCGCGCCAACAAGCGGCCAGGTACTACGCGGCGGCCGCATCTATCACGTTGCGCAAGAGCCGGATCCTGCCACATACCCCACGGTTGCTGCGCTGGCGGGGGTCGCTCCCGTGCTGGCCGCATTGGCACGCATTGCCAGCGGCAGCCTCAACGAAGCCGACTACACCTGCGTGGCGGAGCGCTGGGATTGCGCAGCACAACTGGATGGCGCGCTGGCCGCAGCCGGCCTGCCCCATCTGCACGCGGATGCGCCAACTAAAGATCTCAGCGGCGGCGAGCGCCAGCGTGTGGCATTGCTGGGTGCCTGGCTATCCGGCGCGGACTTCCTCATCCTGGATGAACCGGGTAATCACCTCGATAGGGGGCAAAAGCAGCGACTGGCCACGCAGATCGATCAGTGGCCGGGCCAGTTGCTGCTGATCAGCCACGACCGCGATCTGCTCGAACACACCGATGAAATCATCGCGCTGGATGCGCATGGCCTGCAGCGCTACGGCGGCAATTACAGTCACTATGCAGCCATGCACTCCGCGCAGCAGCAGGCGGCCAGCAATGCCCTGGCGGCAGGGCAAGCCGCTGCCCGGCGTGCACAGCGCGCGTTGATTGCACAGCGGGAGCGCCAGCACCGCCGTACCGCCCACGGTGCACGCGCCGCACGCGATGCCAACCAGTCAAAACTGCTTATCGATGCTGCCCACGAACGCAGCGAGCATAGCCAGGGCCGCTTGCGCCAGCTGCAGCACGCCGCGCAGGCACAGCTGCAGCAACAATTGGCCACGCTACGGCAGCAATACACGCCCCCATTGCAGCGCCTGCTGCTGCCACCGGAAAGCAGCATCCCCGATAGCAGCACGGTGCTGCAGCTTCACAACCTGGTATTGCCGCATGGCCAGCGAGCACCCATCAACCTCATACTCACCGGCCCGGCACGCATCGCCGTTACCGGCTGTAATGGCAGCGGCAAATCCACATTGCTGCGGGTGATTGCCGGGCAACTGGCGGCCAGCGCGGGCGGGGTCATCCGGCCAGCGGTCATCGGTTGGCTCGATCAGCATGCCGGCTTGCAATACCCGGCCCGCACCGCACTGGCCTGGCTGCAGGCATGCAACCCCACGCTCGGCGATACGGCGACACGCATGCATCTGGCGCAAATCGGCATCGACCCGGCAAGGGTTCTGCTGCCTGCCGCGCAACTGAGCGGTGGCGAGCGGCTGAAAGTGGCACTGGCCGCCGAGCTATACGCCAGCCCCGCGCCGCGCCTGCTGTTGCTGGACGAACCGGACAACCACCTGGACCTGCCCAGCCTGCAGGCATTGGTACACATGCTGCGGCAATACAGGGGTGCGCTGCTGGTGGTTTCGCACAGCCAGCGGTTTCTGGATGAAATCGGCCTGACTGGCATGCTGCAGATTGGCGATGATCTGGCAGCGATGCCTGAGGCTTGATCCGCCCAACAGGCGGCACAGCCTAGCCAGCAAGGTGCAGCATCAGTCCTTCTGCCAGCGCATCGAAAGTCACCCGGCAGCGTGGGCTGTGGCGCAGGTCTTCGTGCATGGTGATCCAGGTTTCCAGCTGCAGCGAGAAGGCTTGCGGCAGCACCCGCTGCAGGCCGTCTCGGCGGCCGAGCGCCACCTGGCACATGCCGATGCCGGCGCCATGGCGGATCAACGCCAGCTGTGCCAGATCGCTATCGGCGCGTAGTGCGAACGTATCCCGGTCAAACGCCTGCACCGATTTGCCCAGCTTGCGGATGAACGCGGTCGGCTGGTCGTAACCGATGACGGCATGGGCGGCAAGATCTGCCACTGTTTGTGGCACACCGTGCCGGGCAAGGTAAACCGGGTGTGCATGCAGGCCCAGTTCGATCTCGCCGATGCGGCGCGCCAGCAGCTGCGCCTGTTCGGGCCGCAGCATGCGCACGGCGATGTCCGCTTCACGTTGCAGCAGATCCTGCACCCGGTTGCTCAGTACCAGCTCGATCTGCAACGCCGGATATTGCTCGCGCAGCCGGGCGAGGACGGGCGGCAACACCTCCACCCCGATTACCTCGCTGGCCGACACCCGCACCACGCCGCTCACGCCATTGCCATGATCGCTGGCTGAGCGTGCCAGTGCAGCAGCCATATTGGCCATCGCCTCGGCATCGGCACGCATGGCCAGTGCGGTTTCCGTCGGCAGCAAGCCGGTTTGCGAGCGCGTGAACAGGGTCACCCCCAGCGCCTGCTCCAGCGCCACGACATGCCGCCCCACCGTGGGTTGCGTAATGCCCAGCGCCCGCGCTGCACCAGATAGCGATCCTTCCCGCAGCACGCCCAGAAAAGAACGGTACAACTCCCAAGCCACTTGTTCAGTCATACAAAAATGCATAGCCGATGGTTTATTTACGGCAATTTTAAACCAAGTGATCCCCGCGCAGAATACAGTCATCGACAACCCGCCGATCAAAGGCCAACAGCCTGCAACGGCGATCAACAAGGGGCAACAACATGGCAGACAATCAGAAGGTACTGGTACTGGGCGCAAGCGGTGGCATCGGCGGTGAAGTAGCGCGGCAACTGCGTGATGCCGGCTGGGCGGTAGTGGCACTCCAGCGTGGTGCTGCACAGGCCAGCGAATGCAGGGATGGCATCACCTGGTTGCGGGGCGATGCGCTGAACCGCCAGGATGTGCTGGCTGCGGCAAAAGGCTGCTCGGTCATCGTGCATGCGGTCAACCCGCCCGGCTACCGCCGCTGGGCCGAGCTGGTGCTGCCCATGCTGGACAACACCATCGCCGCGGCCATTCATGAAAATGCCACCATCGTGCTGCCCGGCACCGTCTACAACTACGGGCCGGATGCCTTTCCGCTCTTGATGGAAGAGGCGGCGCAACAGCCGCTGACACGCAAGGGCGCCATCCGCGTCACCATGGAGCAGCGGTTGCAACAGGCCAGCCAGCAAGGGGCCCGTGTGCTGATCGTGCGCGCTGGTGATTTCTTCGGCCCCAGGGCCGGCAACAACTGGTTCTCGCAAGGCTTGATCAAGCCCGGCAAACCAGTCCGCAGCATCAGCTATCCGGGGCAGCCTGGCGTTGCACACCAGTGGGCATATCTGCCGGACGTTGCCCGCACCATGGTGGCCTTGCTCGCAAAGCGCGCCACGCTGTCGGCGTTTGCCCGTTTCCATATGGCTGGCCATCGGGATACGGATGGTACGCAAATGACCACGGCCATCCGCAAGGTGGTCAGCAAGCAGGGTGGCAAGCAACCAAACGTGAGCGCGCTGCCATGGTGGCTGCTTACGCTGGCATCGCCATTCGTGACCACGCTGCGGGAAATGCGCGAGATGCGCTACCTGTGGCGCACGCCTGTATTGATGGACAACACGCATCTGCTGGCAATACTGGGTACCGAGCCGCATACACCGCTGGAAGAGGCGGTGGAAGCTACGCTGGCGGGGCTGGGTTGCCTGGGCGCAGTCCAGGCCATGGCCGGCCGCAACACCCTCGCGTAAACCATGGCCATCGGCTGGCCGGATAACCGTCGTGCCACCAGGCACTTGCACCGCTCAGCCGCGCCAGCTGATCGGCGCTTGGCAGCCACCAACCCGCATTCACAAAAGGCGGACAGAACCATCACAAAAACCCCCGCTTCCGCTCGCAGAATCGCCGGGTTTCCGCAACCTCAGATGCGTGCATGTCCACCTTTGCCACTTCCCGCTGGACCAGATGGTTCGCGGTTCTGCTGTTTGCCATGTTGTGGTTTGGTACGCTGGGGTACCGCAAGCTCATCACACCGGATGAGGGGCGCTATGTGGAAATCGCCCGGGAAATGCTGCATAGCGGCGACTGGCTGACGCCCCGCCTCAACGGCATCAAGTATTTCGAAAAACCGGCACTGCAATACTGGGCAACCGCCGGCAGCTTCAGGCTGTTCGGGGAAACGGATTTTGCGGCCCGCCTGTGGCCCGCGCTGACCGGCTTTGCCGCGCCTGTTGCACGCTGCGCCGCCTGTATCGCCACGCACCCGACCGGGATACCATCGCATGGGGTGGCGCGGCCCTGCTGGGCAGCAGCGCATGGTGGATAGGCAATGGCCACTTCCTCACGCTGGACATGGGCGTTTCGGCTTTCCTCACCATGGCGCTGTGTGCATTCGTCCGGGCACAACAGGACGACAGCACGGTGCGCGAACGCCACCTCGCCATGCTGGCCTGCTGGGCAGCCGTTGCGCTGGCGACCCTCTCCAAAGGGCTGATCGGCCTCGTGATACCCGGCGCCACATTGCTGATCTACACGCTGTGGACGCGGCACTGGGCAATCTGGCGCAGGCTGCATCCGGTGATGGGCATGACACTGTTCCTCGTCATCGCCGCGCCCTGGTTTGCACGGGTATCCGCATGCAGTCCTGAATTTGCGCACTTCTTCTTCATCCACGAACACTTCCAGCGCTACGCCACGCATGAGGCACAACGCATCGGCCCGTGGTATTTCTTCATTCCCATCCTGCTGGTCGGCTTGCTGCCATGGAGCGCACTGCTGCCGGGCATATGCTGGCAAGGTTGGCAAAAGCAGCCCGCGGCGCAATTCCAGATCCAGCGCTTGCTGCTGGCCTGGGCAGGATTTGTATTCGTGTTTTTTTCCATCTCCGGCTCCAGGCTGCCAGCGTATATCCTGCCGATGTTTCCCGCGCTGGCCATGCTGGCTGCCCCGCTCCTGCCCGGCATGGGCAAGAAAACGGTGTGGGGTATCGTCTGCTCGCTATTGCTGGCCGGCATCGCCGTATTGCTCGCCCCCCTCACCTGGCATCGCGTGCCGACGCTGCCGGTGTGGCCACGATAGAAGCCCGCTACGCCATCTGGCTGTATGCAACCGGCGCGGTATTGCTGCTGGCGGCTGCCGTCACCGCATGGCTGCACTGCAAGCAACAGCGCGGCGCATTGATTGCAGTGCTGGCCTTGAGCGGCCTGCTCGCCGCGCAGCTCCCCTTGCTCGGCCACGAGGAATACGCAACGCGCAAATCAAGCTACCAGTTGGCCAGCGTAGTGCGCCCCTTGCTTGCCACCGGCAGCACCGTCTACAGCGTGCAGAACTACGATCAGACCCTGCCGTTCTATCTGCAGCGGACAGTTCAATTGGTCGACTACCAGGACGAGTTCAAGCTCGGGCAACAAGCCGAACCGGACAAGCTGATCGATTTCAATGCATTTGAACAACGCTGGCGCGCTGAAGCCGCACCCGTAACCGTGCTGGAGCAGCCGGCGTACGAGCGAATGAAGGCTGATGACCTGCCCGTGCACACGCTGTATACGGATGAAAAGCGCCTGGTGGTGACCAAATAAACATTGCCGCGTGGGCGGTGCCCACGCCGACAGCGAAGAACCATGTTATAGAACAAGCCCCTGATCGCGACGCGACGGGGGCTTTGTTCCATGGGGTAATGCTGCCATGTCCAGAAGCGGTGCTGACACTGAACTCTTCGCACTCCCAAACAGCACAGCCCCTGCCGCGGAGCGGCCAGGGGCTGGGTTGCTGTTCGGTGTTGCTTTTGATCTTGCTGTTGCTGTTGATCTGCTTTGTTTTGGCTTGG